>NZ_JACJSJ010000099.1 GCF_014698115.1 Nostoc sp. FACHB-973 | reverse complement strand
CAACTAGCGTAGGCGTAGCCCGCCGCAGGCATCGCCCTCTGCCTGTTGCGTCACTTCTATAGTACAAAAGCACTATATTTTAGCGATCGCCTGTGCCAGTTGCGTAAGTCCTGAAAGTAAAGCTTTTGCAAATGACTGAGAATCTTGAGATAAAGCCTTAAATCTACCTGGGGGTTGCCGATATCTTTTGCAGTTTCTAAGTTACGAATTGCCTGTTGATAAGCGCCTAAATGATATTGAGAACGAGCCAAAAGAAACCGATAGAGGCTCAAATCATTTGAAAGGGTTTGTAGGGGCGCCAAGCTTAGCGCCCCTACAATCATCCCTACAATATCTATTGCTTGCTGTGCAAATTGATTGGCTTCTAACCAGGATTTTTCAATTAAAGCCACCTCAGCTAAAAAACCGTAATCCTTTGCTAATTCTATTAGTTGATTATCAGCACGATGTATTTCTAATGCTTGTTCAGCAAGATTTTTTAAGTGTTCCCATTCTTGTAAATCACGCAAAACAACACCAAATTTAAAGAGAGAATTTGCAATTAATCGTTTATTTTCCCCAATTGAATTGATATATTGTTGAAGATAATGCCGAGTGCTATTCCAATTTTTATGATTAATATCTTGATTTTTAAAAGCTTTGAGATAATAGCAAAAAGTAATATCGCCAAGGATTTTGATTTCTTGTTTTGTATAATTAAGTTGCCGAAAAAGCGCTAAAGCAACTTGATAATGTTCTAACGCGATATCGATTTTATTATTAACTTGTTTTACCAACCCTAACAAAGATGATAAATTAGCTTTCAGTTCGGGATGAGAATCCTGTAATTCACCTGGTAAATCTCTCTGAGCCGCTGCTAGTTCTGTTTCTAAAACTCCATAATCATCTAAAGTTAAGTTGAGGGTATTGTTAAAGTATTGTTCGGCAATTTGTTGTAGTAAGTTGATTAAATCATCTTGAGCGATCGCAAAATTCCTTGTAATAGCCCAACTCTCCAAGTCAGGAGCCAGTTGCATCAGTTGTTTATAGATTTCATCATCAATCCACAACACCAAGGGAAAAGCAAAATTCTTGCGAAACTCCTCCCGCACCTGATTAGCAGAAGTCAACATCACAGCTAAATTCTGCACTGTCTCTAAACCGACAACCATCACGCAGGCTGGTAGGTTCTCGCCAAATTCGTCCCGAATGGCTGTATATAGAGTTCTGTGAGATTGCTGTATCAGCAACACCCGAATTTCGACTTGACAGATTTCCTGCAATTTTTGGATCAGGCGATCGCGCAGTTTGGCATAATTACACCGTGCCAAAATCAGCTTAAACTGTCCCACAGAAGATTCTATCGCCCAAGCTAATTGTGTAACAGAGCGTAGGCTTAGCCCGTCGTAGACATCGTTGTTTATAAGATTATCTTCTGGTGGTTGCGAGTCTGTCATAAGTTAAAAAGGGGGTTATAAACCGCGTCTACACGAGACAAAACCCAGGTTCGGTTAAGGCATCAGACGCGATAAATCGGCGTCTTTGGGATTTGGATTGTTTTCATATCTCCTCCTGTTAATTATTTTTCGGTTCCCTGATTCCTCACTGCAACTCCCTCGCTTCAGCCAAAATGGGGTTGACATCAAACCAAGATTCGCCACTATCTCGATATTCAAAGACAAAGCGACTGCGAATTAACTTCTGGTATCCTTGGTCATCGCTGACTTTTTTGTTTTGCTTGACGTGTCGTAGCAGTTGCCACTCGTCATCGGAAATTGGCATAATCATTTCGTTACGACGGGCGCGAACAACTTGGTCTAAAGTATCACGGGACAGGGGAAGCGCCATTTCTTCCATAATCCAAGTATTCAGGAGTCTGAGCAAGTCTCGCACATGACCGCCACTTAATCTACATAAGCGGTCTAGGGCGGCGATACTATCAAAAATTTCAATAATCTTATTCAAGCGTTCATCTTCTTGCAAGTCAGGAAAGGCTCTTGCAAGCACCATCTTTTTCATTAGTCTCATTCCTTCTTCATGAACGCTGCCATCCGGCCATTGTACTGGCACCATTGGCAACACTTTGGGGTCTTCGGGGAATCGCTGGGTAAGCATTCCGTAATCGTTGGAAAATTTCAGAGCTAGGGGCATGGTATAAATTAAATGACAATTCAGTTTTGTCAAAAATTCACCTTGGTCTACAAATAAATATTCCTGCTGTGGACGACCCCAAGCTTTAACACGATTATCGATACGGTCGAGATTATCGACAATTACCACTAAACCATTTTTACCTTGCTGTTTGAGTTTAGCGATCGCAGGTTCCAATAATTCTCGATTAATCGCTTCCAACAAGTTAGCTTTTCGCGGCGCTAAATACTGATTGAGTTTTGTCCGTAGCGTCGGGTCATTTTTCATCTTTGTAGTGATTTCGCCAATACCAAAAGCTAGAGACAACTTTTCTTTGTCGCTAGTGACACCAACATCAACACCACCCACCTTGATTTTTGCCCCTGTGACTTCAGAATTTAAGACGTTCCAAGCACCTTGCAGTAACTCATTAAATCTGTTGGGTTCCTCCAGTGTAATTTTATCCAGACTTTGACTCACACGACGAGCGATCGCCAACAACACATCAGCAATATCCACATCGGTCATTTCCAAGTCTTCGCTAGACTCAAAATACACCACATGAAAACCTAATTTTTCCAGTTCTCCCTGTAGCTTTAATAGTTCCGTTGATTTTCCACAGCCAATATGCCCAGTAAATAGAGTGCAGGTTGGTTCATCCGGCTTGAAAAAAGTAATTTTTTGCTTCAGCTTACCGATAATATCTCCGCCTCGCACCGAAGAAAAGTCAATGTAGTATTTCACATCTAATGGATTGTTGACGAACAGGGTTCGACTGGGGTCAGTAGCCTGAAAAAAAGCTCGTAAATCTATAGACATAAAGCTGGTAATATAATTATCTTTTATAACAATGCTCAAAATTAAACAAGTTTATTTGTATCCATTTAGCGGTTAATTCATCAGCGCAGCAAGCATTGTTCTGACGACAACTTCCAATTCTTCAGTTACTCGATAAAGATTAATTGCTTGTTCAATACTTTGTTTTTGTCTGTATAGTATCCCAAATTGCCAAATATTACCTGTTGTTACTGCTCCCAATATTTCAGATTGAGTAGAGTCAGTCCATTTATCAAGGGCTATCATCTCAGTCGCTAGTTGTATAAATCCCCTATTTATATCTGCTTGCTTGGCTTCAATGACAATTAAGTTGCTTGTTGTTCGCAAATAATAATCCAAATTACCTTGAAGTTTATTATCAACTTTAATACTGTATTCTATGCGTAATTTAGCGTGTGAATAATGAATTAAATCAGTAATAATCGGCGCAATTAAAATTTCCCTCCGTGTAGCTTCGTTCTCTAAATCGACAAAAGGTAATACTTCTTCAAGCCGTTGTTTTAGCTCGGCAAGTCTGTCTAATGTGCCTGAATATTGTGGTAACTCCAGAAATTTTCGCTCGAATGAATAACCAAATTCAGCTACTAAATCATCAACTGCAAACCCTAATTCAAAGTAATTGCTAAAAGTATAGGAGCGATTTGGGTCTAACAATGGTGGGCGGCTCATTTAATTCCTCCAATCAAGCAAATTAAGCAGTAATTGATTTAGATACTAATTCCGATATTTGCAAAACTATTTTTAACCATACATGGAAAACCCGCCTGCGCGGGTTACAAAAAGCTTGATTTTCTTTTAGGCTACCTTGGTAAGCTCTGTTTGTGTGCAAGATGAACCGCGAATTCTATTCGCCCTGGCTCTGCTCTCAGCTAAGGTTATTTATCTGTGGGAAAATTCACAATTATCGGTGGAATACCGTTTTCAGTGGTTGGTTGGCTTTGGCTGACTATCGGTTGTGGATGCAAAGGCGTTGGTGTTATTTCACCATTTTTAGCAGTTTGATTCCATAAAATCATCGACAGTAGACCATCTACTAAGCCGTTATTACTGCCGTTACTGCCAACGAGAACATCTGGAATTAAACGGACATGGCGATCGCCTATAATCTGCATTAGTTGCATTGCTGTATAACCTTGTGCCCCCAAGGCTTCCACACCAGTACGGTAGGTTTCAGCTTTGGCGTTACCTGTAGCCCGAATACCTTCAGCCTCCGCAATTGCTCGGAGTTTTGTTCCCTCAGCTTCACCTGTGGCCTGCTTGATTTGGGCTTGGGCTTTCAAATCGGCTATATGTACACTCTGTTCTGATTTCACCATTTCTTGCTGAATATCAGCCAACGCTGTTTCTCGAACAAGTTGTTGGCGTTGGGTTTGCGCCATCTGCTGGACTTCATAAGTCTTGCGTTCTTCTTCGGCAATTTTCCGGTCTGTCTGTGTTTGCATTAATGACGCCGGTGGTTGAATATCACCAATCAGCGTATCGATCGCTTGCACGTCATAAGCCCGCAATGCTGTTTTAATATACTCAGCAGCCTCAGCTTGTCGCTCACTCCGAGCTGTCAAAAAGTCTAAGACTGTATAATCCTGGGCTGAGTTGCGGAAATAATTACCGATAGTTGGTTCTAATACATGGTCTACGAGATTTTGCATTGCACCAACGCGGGAAATTACCTTGGGTGCATCCAAAGCGCCCACATGGATAATTTGTGCTACTTCCAAATCAAAGGCAAATCCATCACGCGATCGCACAGTTAAGGAAGCCAGTTTAGCATCATAGCTGTGGCGTTCAGTGCGACCTGACCAGTTTAAGACAATGTTGGTCGTTGGCACCAGTTCAATTTTCATGATCCGGGAATTAATCGGATGCTTCCCAGGATAAAGCGGTTCCACCCACACGCCTTTGTGTCCTTGATTCACCAAGTTACCATGTGTGAAGGCTGCACCGCTGACATCTTGATGTGCTTTACCCACGAAAGAAATCACCACACCCACATAGCCAATGGGAATTTCCGTCATTGGTACTTGTTCAACCTGGACAAACCAAGGATTTAAATTCCAAGAACCAGAAAGCAAAGTCTGCTCTTGTAAGCCTCGCCGCCCACCGCCATTAATAAATTTCTGACCATTTTGGAAGTTGTCATGTCCCTCAATTATCGGTCCTGCCAGTTCACCAGCGGAAATTGGGACACCATCTAAGGTAGTGACGATGCCAACCTTGTCAGATGCCAAGCTGTACACCCGTAATTGTTCGGCAGTCATGCCATGAGCCGTAGCATTTGACGCCATGATGACTTTAAACAAAGCAGTGTTAATCCGGTAAGTACCAGCCGTGAGAAAACCCATTTGGCGACCTTTTTCGCCACCGTGGGTGAGGAATTTCCGGGCATCTTGGTAATTGTCACAATCAACGATTTTGCCCAGAATGCGTTCTGGTGGGTTGGATTCGCCATCTGCGGCCACAATTAAAGCGATTTCACCTTGGGGGACAACAACAACCGATTCTTTGCGAACTGAGTATTGCCAAGGCCAATAGCCCCAGTGCCAACCAGGAGCCAGAGTATCTGCTTGTAAGCCCGCTTCACCGTTGAGGGCAATTAACCTTCCGGCGGGGAGTCCGCGCCCAGAAAGGGTAAACTTTCTGACAACAATCCCAACTTCCCGTTCGCCAATCACTACCAGTCCGCCAAAGAACAGCGGTACAAATATCACTAAACCACCGACAACTAGGATGGGAATCAGTACAAAAGGATCAATTCCAGCAGTTTGATACTGAGTTTGATTAGTTTGTAACTGGGCAATATTTGGTTTAGCTGGATTCAGTTGGACTGATGCCAGAGTAATTTCTTTTGCAGTAGTGATTTTTATGGGAGTAGCACTGGCATAATTAGTAGTGCCTGCGTTCGCCAAAGACGCTGGCGCAGCCATCGCCAACGTTGCCACAACAGACGCTGCAAAACGGGCTACCTTATTTTTTTTACTCGTACCAACACAAGACTGAAAACTTTTCATAATTTTTGCCCATTTGGGCAACTAATTAGTTAAGTTAACACTTCAACAAGACATACCTCGATTTCTTAAACTTGCCTTCAGGAGTTAAAACTGGGGAGTGGGGAGTGGGGAGTGGGGAGTGTGGGAGGTGTGGGAGGTGTGGGAGGTGTGGGAGGTGTGGGAGGTTCGGAAGTCAGGAAGCTTTTTTCTAATCCCCCCACACTCCCCCATCTCCCTCATCTCCCTCATCTTCCATTCCCCACTCCCCACTCCCCATTCCCTGTAAAAAATAACTAGGATCAAATAGCGAGGTTAACCGAGAATCTAAATTATGACTTCCACATTGCCCGAACCTCATCACAGCAACTCACCCAGTTGGGAGGAAGAACTAGATAGTGCCATTTTCAGTTTTGAAGATATTCAGACGGAACTGAATTATAAACAAGCACAAACGGCGCTGCGAAATTTGGTGACTAATCTTGACCTCAGCCCCCAAGAAAAAGCGGGATTAGAGGCAGAAATCACTGATTTGGAAACCATGCTCTTAAAGTTAGACCGCATGGTGGTGCAGATTGCGGCTTTTGGTATGGTGGGACGTGGTAAGTCTTCGCTGCTCAATGCCTTGGTTGGGGAAACAGTATTTGAAACGGGACCGCTGCATGGTGTTACCCGTGCTGCCCAAAGAGTGAATTGGAGTATTAGCGAGGAAGTCGTTGGAGAAACTCAACGGGCTTTGCGAGTCACTCTCCCTGGTATCGGTCAATCACAGGTGGAATTAATTGATACTCCTGGATTAGATGAGGTAGATGGGGCAACCCGCGCTGCATTAGCTGAACAGATTGCCAAACAAGCGGATTTGATTTTGTTTGTCATATCCGGCGACATGACAAAAATAGAACACATCGCCCTTTCTCAGTTGCGGGAAGCAGGTAAACCGATAATTCTGGTGTTTAACAAAGTAGACCAGTATCCAGAAGCCGATCGCATAGCAATTTATCACAAAATCCGCGATGAAAGGGTGCGGGAATTACTCACACCCCTAGAAATTGTCATGTCAGCAGCATCGCCATTGGTGAAAACGGCGGTTTTTCGCCCTGATGGCACTAGGGGCATACAGTTGCGTCCAGGTAATGCCCAAGTAGAGGAACTGAAGCTGAAAATTTTGGAGATTCTCCACCGTGAAGGTAAAGCTTTGGTTGCTCTCAACACCATGCTTTATGCTGACACCGTGAATGAGCAATTGATAGAGCGAAAACTGATGATTCGGGAGGTAAATGCTAATCAGTTGATTTGGAAGGCTGTGATGACGAAGGCACTGGCGATCGCTCTTAATCCCGTAACTGTGGTAGATATTCTTAGTAGTGTGGTAATTGATATTGCTCTAATTTTAGGTTTATCTAAACTCTATGGCTTCTCCATGACCGAAGCAGGAGCCGTACAATTACTACAAAAAATTGCCCTGAGTATGGGCGGCATCGGTGCCAGTGAACTCTTGGCAAACTTGGGTTTGAGTGGATTGAAAACTTTACTTGGTATCTCTGCAACAGCTACCGCTGGTATTGCCCTTGCTCCTTATATATCCGTAGCACTCACCCAAGCCGGAGTCGCTGGTGTTTCTTCTTACGGTATTGGACAAGTTACCAAAGTTTATTTAGCCAACGGCGCGACTTGGGGACCTGATGGGCCAAAAGCAGTAATTAATCGGATTTTGACAAACCTTGATGAAACTTCAATTCTCAACCGTATTAAAGATGAATTGCTCCACAAAGTAAAGCTGAGAAAGTAATGCCTTGACACGTATTTACAACTCGGAACTTGAGCCTCTGAACTCGAAATGTCAAGTTCTACACTCAAACTCCGAGCTTCTAAACTCTAACTTTCAACCTCTTAGGCAAAATTAGCGATAGATTGTCTCTATTATTGATGTTTACGGCTGCATTTTCTCAGATTTATAGCAAAAGCCTTGGTGGTTAGGACATTAACAGATGATAAAATCTAGACACAAAAAGACTTTTCACCCAGTCACCAGTCCCCAGTCCCCAGTCCCTTGCTATACATACGAAATTGCGCCTTCATCAACTTTTAGTTTCTACCTTTGAAAGAATTGAGCCATTCTTGAACTTGTTCGCGGGCAATATCACGACCTCCTAAACCAAAAGCTAGGGCAATTGCAACAGCGATCGCACCTAACAAAAGTCCAAAGGCTAAATTCACAATATCACTAGCAACTCCAATCTGTTGCAGTGCCATTGCTGAGACTAAAGTAATGATGCAAATCCGCGCTACCTGTCCTAAAATTTGTGCTTGGCGATCGCCAGAACTGGTAATAATGTTAAAAGCTAGATTTGCCAGGAATAAACCAATGGCAAATATTACCAAACCCGCCAATATCCGCCCGAATATAATCAAAATACCAGACACTAAGGCTGTTAAGGCTGGAATATTCAGGATATTTACTGCCGCCACCGTTGCAAATAGCATAATACCCACTAAGGTAACAATGCCTGCAATTTCCGATGGGGTACGGGTGGGAATCGTAGGAGGTGTTGGTTCTGTTGGTTCTGTGGAAATGACAATTCGCCTAGTAGGTGTTGTCAGACCCAATACAGTGAAAATGTTATTAAAGCCTAAATTAGTCAGGATACTTGTAACCAAATCTGCTACAAACCGTCCCAGGAAATAGGCAACAATCAAAATTGCAAGAGCTGTAAAGATGGCAGGTACTGCGTTGAGAACCTGTTGTAACATAGCGATCGCTGGCTGTGATATTGCTTGAATTTGTAAAGCATCCAGCGCTGCGATCGCCACAGGAATCAAAATCAAAATATAGACAATTGTGCCGATAATACTTGATAGAGGTTGCACTCCCGCAGTCGAAGATAAGCCAAATCGACTACCTAAATGGTCAATACCAGTACTTGCTAGCAAGTTCGTCACAATCCGCCGCACCACATTAGCGATGAACCACCCAACTGCGGCAATCAGCGCCGCTGCTAAAATGTTTGGCAGAATTACCAGAATCTTTGTAATTAGAGCTTGTACTGGTTCTAGGGCTTCCCTAAGTCCGAGAGTATCCAGAATCGGAACCAGAAACAGTAAAAATATAAACCAATACAGAGCATTGCCAATGGTTTCACTGAGAGACAATTGATTGAGACTGGGCGCACTATCTGCGGGTTGTGCATTCAAACGCTCATCCAGGTTAAATGTCCGTAATAAACGCACAGTAACAATCTTGACAACGCTCGCTAATACCCAGGCAGCTGCCAAAAGGATTCCAGCACCAACCAACTTTGGCAAAAAGCCAATAAGTTGCTCAAGAAAAGTATTGAGGGGTCGAGACGCTATCTCTAGATTTAGCGTTTGTAAAACAGCTACCGCCGTCAGCAAGATAATGCTCCAAAAAACCAAGTCGGAGATTAACTTCTCCACCTGGGGAAGATCCTGACGACCAGTTATCCCTGCGGCAATCCGGTTATCTAAGTTTGTGCGGTTGAGAATTTTTTGCGTCACCGTCGCTGCGATCGCTGCAATTAGCCAACCTACAAACAAAATTGCCACTGCTCCCAGTACACGGGGCATAAACAGAATTAACTGTTCAACAATTCCTTGCACATCAGCGACACCTTGGTTTACTGTCCCTTGACTTGGTTGCAGACTGGGCGATGATTGTGCCAAAAATTGCTGTCCCCTCATCGATAAACCAATATCTATCAACTGGGTTATTCCTTGCCAAGTTGTGTTCATGGTTTTCCGCTATTAAGGTTTTAGTTCGCCAAAAACACTTGAGATACTTATCGGGTAGCTTGATTTGAACTAGGGAGTGGGGATTGGGGACTAAGTACTGAAAATATAAGTATGTAAATTCATACCAGAACCAAATCTTACAGCAGTTTTCATATATTTGAACCACATCTGTCGTAAGGGCACAGCATTGCTGTGCCCCTACCGCGTGGTCTATTTACCTGTAAATTGCTGTAAAAGAATTTCGTTGCCAGTACCCAGATCCAAAGCGCCCATTTCTCCCCAACTTGTTCTACTAAAATTGGGGAATCGTGGACGCCGCCCATTGAATAATTCTGCATCCCAGTAAGTTTACTAGTGTTTTGCCTATCAATTTACCAGCAAATTACCTGTAAACTCATTGTCTGTTTGATATAATCCAAATTTTTTCGCTTTATCGAAAAAAAGGTCAAAAGGTGAGTAGGGAGTGGGAGATTATAAAAAAGCTTCCCACCCTTCCCACACGTCCCAATACTACGGCTCCACTTAGTACAAGTGCCCAATACCTCATTCCCCATTTTGCGTTACTCTAATTGCAGCAACAGCTTAAAAGATCTGGAATGTCCCAAGTACTGGAACAATCAATTCAAATTAACGCTACAGCCACAGTAGTCGAGCGCTGTATTAGCGATTTAGCCCTCATGCATCGTTGGCTAAACCCTGTCCTTCGTTGCGAACCTGTGGGCGAAGTTTGGAGTACTGATGTAGGTAGTAAAAGCCGTTTTATCATTCAAATTCCTCTACTCCAACCTACTTTGAATAGCGTAGTTGTGGAACGACAACCGGGTTTGGTAGTCTGGGAATTTAAAGGATTTTTTCAAGGGCGCGATCGCTGGGAATGTCAACCAACACAAAAAGGAACACTCCTACTGAACCGCTTTGAGTTCGATATTCCTAACCCCTTAGTAAGTTGGGGTTTCAAAACCTTTGCCGCATCTTGGACAAAACAAGACATGGAAGCCCAACTCCGCCGCCTCAAACGAGTCGCAGAACAACAAAATTAGGTATTGGTTATTTCCCCCCCTACCTCCCCTGCTCCCTCATCTCCCTCATCTCCCTCATCTCCCTCATCCCCACTCCCTACTCATCCTTTCCCAACTCGCCAAGTAGCCGCCGAATCACCGATGCATCCTTAGCATCAGGAACTTTTACTAAATAAGTTTGTAAGTCTTTTGCAGCTTGAGGATAGTAGCCGAGTTGATAATAGATTAAACCGCGATCGCGCAATTCTAAAGTTAAATCAGGAAACAGCAGTAAAATTCGTTCAACTGCTGCTAGTGTTTTTTCCAACTCTTGTTGTTTTAAGTAAATAAATTTTAGATTTGTCAGCATCCTTGCTAAAAATTGCCGATTAGTTACTACAGCCAAAAATTCTGGTTGTAGCGTCACTGGTTGCTGATAAAGTTGAGATAGTCTTTCTTGGCAATCTTCAGCAAATATTATTTCACCACCATTAAACGCATCGACGAAAATTTCTATATCTGGAACATCTGGGCGAATCAAGAAATGTCCCGGCATTCCTACACCCACCATCGGAAACTCTATCCGTCGGGCAACTTCTAAGTAAACCAACGCTAAAGTAATGGGAATCCCCAATCGTCTGTCAATTACATCATTCAAATAACTGTTGCGCGGGTCATAGTAGTCAATTTTATTACCAGAAAATCCTAAATCATCGTAGAGATATTGATTAATAGTTTGAATCATCCGCAAAGGATATCGCTCCTGAGGCAGGCGTTCTTGCAGCTCCCATGCCATTGTATCAAGGGCATTGATATATTCCTCTGGGTCTAAATTAGGATATTCTTCTTGTGCAATATATAAAGCTGCCTTTGCTAAATTAATTCTCTCGTCAGACTGCTGAATCTCCTGATAAAAATATTGTCGCACTAACGAGAAATTCATAAGCTATTGCTCGGTGGAGGTGTGAGGATGAAGCGAAAGCGCCAAGGCTTAACTAAAAACAGTTGCAAAGGAAAGTTATGTTCGCCAAAAGCCAGTTGCTGGAACTTTCCGCTTTTTGTACCTATTTTTATATTATGGATATTCACAAGATTTGAAAATCTAGTTTGTATATAGATTTTATGAAATCTATCTATCTAAGGTATGAAAATAATTTAATATAGCTTTTTGTTATTGACTCAAATACATATTTATAGTATTGGGTGCCCTCGATTCGTTTACGTCAGTGGAAAATGTATATTATGAAACTAAAAATTAGTAATTACTGTTTTATCCAATTCCGAAATGGCATCAAGAGCATTTGTATTCACTATTTGAATGAAATGGCATGGCACTGCTCTTTGAAGCGATCGCTAGGAAGAGCAGATTTTTTGTGTAGGTTCATTTAATCCCACTTCGCTTTCCGAATTGCTATGTTGGCGATGTGCCAGGATGACTGCGCTTACGCAAAGCGCATATCATACTATTATGTATTTGTATATAACTTTACTATAAATTTATAAAGTTTTTGGTGTTGATTATTAACCTAATAGCTTAACAACGGCTATACAAGCTTTATAAAGTCAGGCTTTTAACAGGTTTTATATAAAAAAGTACAAATCGATATTATAAATATTGAGTAAGCTTCAGTAATAATACTTGCTTTTTTAACTCCATTTATTAATGATACTGGTCATTATACAAGTAGCTAAAATCAAGCTAAAAAAATGCTAGCAACCTCATAAATGTAGTGACATTGAGGGATTAAGTTATTTTCATCATTGCTTGTGTGCGATCGCCCACTGTAAGCGTCTGAATTGGTATGTGTTGCGTGTAAGGCGTTGTGTGCAATTTCGTTTTTGATCTTTGCTTAGGCAGTTTGGAGTGTACCGACTGTTGACATACACCTTTTTGGAGAAATAAGTTTTATGGCTACTTTATCTGTAATGAAGTTATCAATAGCTACCATCGCCACAGGGTTCATAACGCTGGGAACCTTTAGTGCAGCGCAGGCGGGCTTTATTAACTTTGACACTGATGCCAATGGTAATCCTAGTAAATGCTCCACTTTTATTCATTGAAACCACTCCCCTTACGAACTTGTATGCGCCCTTGGGTGTAACCTTTAGTGGCCCTGGTCAACTAAGTGGAGGCTCAATACTAAATCAGTCCGGGAATTTTGGAGTTGACGCACTCAGTGGCTTTAACTTTCTGGCATTCAATCGAGATGTCATCCTATCAAACGGTGGTGTACCCACAGATCCAGAAACAATCAGTTTTGCTGATCTGATAAGTGATTTTTCTATTTTTGCTTCTGGAGGAGAGCCTAATACTTTCCAGCTACAAGCATTTGATATCGAAAACTCGCTACTAGGTACTGAGACTATTACTACAGGATTGGGAGAGTGGGGAGAGTTGAGCTTTTCTTCACCTTTAGGTAACATTAGCAAGGTCGTCCTCACTGGAATAGGAGAAGATCCTGCGTTTGTCTATGATAATCTTTCTTTTACTCCTGCAAGTAAGTCAGTTGCCGAACCTGCTTCTCTCATCGGTATACTAGGACTAGGTGCTTTTGGCGTTATCTCTCTCTACAAGCGCAAAGAACAGCAAGCCCCAGTTAAAGCATAAATTTGTTATTAATTTAATTTAATCCTTGCCATGTCAACTTCGTATTGACATGGCAGTTTTGATTTTGATACTTAAAAAAGTTGTACTTTTAAGTATTTTATGTATCCTCAGAGCCACTTTCACAAACAAGGCGAATTTTTGATCCCCAACCTCAGTCTTAAGAATCAATTTAAGGCGAAGGTGGGGGCGTTCAGTGCTAACCTGAAAGATGACATTGCATAATCTTATGTCTTCAACGACCTTATCTGAAATATAGCTTCAATCATTAGGCGCAGCATGGTCACAACCGCACAAAAAACAAACATAGGCTACATTACCCAAATCATTGGTCCAGTTGTAGACGTTAAATTTCCCGGCGGGAAATTGCCCCAAATCTACAACGCTCTGACCATCAAAGGCACCAACGAAGCTGGACAGGAAATCAACCTCACTGTTGAAGTACAGCAACTGCTGGGCGACAACCAGGTGCGGACTGTTGCGATGAGTTCCACCGATGGCTTGGTGCGTGGTCTGGAGGTCGTCGATACAGGCGCTCCCATCAGCGTGCCAGTTGGTAAAGCCACCTTGGGGCGGATTTTCAACGTCCTTGGCGAACCCGTGGACAATAGAGGACCTGTAAATGCTGAGGCAACCTTACCCATCCACCGCTCTGCTCCTAAATTCACTGACCTAGAAACCAAACCTTCGGTATTTGAGACTGGGATTAAAGTTGTTGACCTCCTGACTCCCTATCGACGTGGCGGTAAGATTGGTCTGTTCGGCGGTGCTGGTGTTGGTAAGACCGTGATCATGATGGAGTTGATTAACAACATCGCTACTCAGCACGGTGGAGTATCTGTTTTTGCTGGTGTGGGTGAACGCACCCGTGAAGGCAATGACCTCTACAACGAAATGATTGAATCTGGAGTAATCAACAAAGACAACCTCAACGAGTCTAAGATTGCTCTAGTTTACGGTCAGATGAACGAGCCACCCGGAGCGAGAATGCGGGTTGGTCTGTCCGGATTGACGGTAGCAGAGTACTTCCGTGATGTCAACAAACAAGACGTGCTGCTGTTTATTGACAACATCTTCCGGTTTGTACAAGCAGGTTCAGAAGTGTCAGCGCTTCTGGGTCGGATGCCTTCAGCGGTGGGATATCAGCCTACATTGGGTACTGACGTAGGTGAACTGCAAGAGCGGATTACCTCCACTACAGAGGGTTCCATTACCTCAATTCAAGCAGTGTACGTACCTGCGGACGACCTCACCGACCCCGCACCTGCAACCACCTTCGCTCACTTGGACGGAACCACAGTACTGTCTCGTGGTTTGGCGGCTAAGGGAATTTATCCAGCGGTGGACCCCCTGGGTTCCACTTCCACCATGCTACAGCCCAACATTGTAGGTGACGAACACTACAATACTGCCCGTGCGGTGCAATCAACTCTGCAACGTTATAAAGAACTACAAGACATTATCGCCATTCTCGGTCTAGATGAATTGTCTGAAGAAGACCGTCTAGTAGTGGCACGGGCGCGGAAAGTTGAGCGCTTCTTGTCTCAGCCGTTCTTTGTGGCAGAAGTATTCACCGGTTCTCCTGGTAAATACGTGAAGTTGGAAGACACCATCAAAGGATTCCAAAAAATTCTGTCTGGTGAACTGGATGACCTGCCAGAACAGGCTTTCTACTTGGTAGGCGATATTAACGAAGCGATCGCCAAAGCTGAAAAAATCAAAGGTTAGTCATTAGTCATTAGTGAGCCAGTGTGGTCTTGGGGGTTTCCCCCATGAGCAACTGGCGAACCCGAAGGGTCATTAGTCATTAGTGCAAATTCTAATGACTAATGGCTATTGCAAAAGACAACGGACAAAGGACAAAAGACAAATGACATTAACCGTTCGTGTAATTTCCCCAGATAAAACAGTCTGGGATGCCCCAGCTGAAGAAGTAGTTTTGCCTAGCACTACGGGTCAGTTAGGTATCTTAACTGGACACGCACCACTGTTGACCGCCCTGGATACAGGTGTGATGCGAGTCCGTGCAGCTAAAAATCAGAATTGGCAAGCGATCGCTCTTTTGGGTGGTTTTGCCGAAGTTGAAGAAAATGAAGTCACAATTCTGGTTAACGGTGCTGAACGTGGCGACAAAATCAATCTAGAAGAAGCCCGTGCTGCTTATAACCAAGCAGAAGCGCGTCTGGGTCAAGTGACAGCAGACGATCGCCAAGCACAAATCCAAGCGACTCAAGCCTTCAAACGCGCCCGCGCTCGCTTTCAAGCCGCTGGCGGTTTAGTCTAACAATTTTGGATTTTAGATTTTGGATTTGAGATTTGTTCCAAAATCTCAAATTGGCATCGTCAAAAGTCTAACGTAAAACAAAGACGCAAAGGCATTCTTATTGCTTCTGCGTCTTTATATGCATCAAGTAACAGACGCGATAAATCGCCGTCTCTACAAAAAAAATTTGGAAATCCCTGATTGTAGAGACGCGATTTATCGCGTCTCTATTTTTATTGTCAATTACACCATCTCTGAGGAAGCCTGCGCCACTGGCTGCGGCTGCGGCTGGAACATAAACAAGGAGTACACTACATCTCGGCGAATATTCACCATCATATCCAAGAACAGTTCATACCCTTCGCTCTTATATTCAATCAGCGGGTCTTTTTGACCGTAACCACGTAATCCCACTGATTCACGCAAGGCATCCATTTGTTGCAAATGTTCTCGCCACAGGGTATCGATGCGTTGCAAGATAAAAAAGCGTTCAGCTTGGCGCATCAGTCCGGGTTGAACTTGGTCAATTTGCGCTTCTTTGAGATCGTAAGCGATTCGCACCTGTTCGTGAAGGAAGGCTTTAATCTCAGTGACAGTCATATCCTCTAATTGATTAGCCTGCATATCTGCTAGCAAATAAACAAATTCTTTGACTTTCTCAACCAACTTTTCTAACTCCCATTCTTCGGAAGGCAGGTCTACGTTGATGTAGTAGTCAACGATGTCATCCATCGTTTTTTCAGCATATTTGATTACCTGTTCTTTCAAGTCTTGACCTTCTAACACCCGACGGCGTTCGGCGTAAATAGCACGACGTTGATTATTCATCACTTCGTCATACTCAAATACCTGCTTCCGGATGTCATAGTAGTAGGTTTCGACTTTTTTCTGTGCGCCTTCCAAACTGCGAGTTAGCATTCCCGATTCAATGGGCATATCGTCTTCGACGTTGAAGGCTTCCATTAATCCAGCAACGCGATCGCCACCGAAAATCCGCAGTAAGTTATCTTCTAAACTGAGGAAGAATCTTGTGGTTCCAGGGTCGCCTTGTCTGCCGGCGCGTCCCCGCAACTGGTTATCAATCCGCCGGGATTCGTGGCGTTCTGTACCAATGACGTGCAAACCACCGATTTGCACTACCTCATTATGCTCTCGCTCGGTGAATTGTTCGTATTCCTGCTTAACACACTTATATGCTTCCCGCAACTTTTGAATTACGGGGTCGTCGATGGGAGCTTTTTCGGCGGCGACAGCTACCTTTTCTTCAGCTTCTAGTTCCGGTAAACTGCGATCGCCATACTCACGCACTGCAACTTCGACTGCTTCTTTGAGTAGCTTTTCTGCTTCTTTTGTCAACTGAGTGGGGAAAATTTCTGGTGAAGCCCGCCAGGTTTTGACTTTTTTGCCAGGAATGAAACCTTGACCACCACCGTGTCCTGTAGGCAATCCGGCAGGTCTTTGAACGCCAAAGGCATCTTCATCTTCTGGCATGACGATGCGAGGCATCAAATATTCCCGCAGTTTCAGACGCGCCATGTATTCAGAGTTACCACCCAGTATGATGTCTGTACCTCTTCCTGCCATATTCGTGGCAATGGTCACAGCACCTTTGCGTCCTGCCTGGGCGACGATTTCTGCCTCGCGTTCCACGTTTTCCGGTCGGGCATTGAGTAATTCGTGGGGAATTTCTAGCTGCTTCAGTAGTCGGCTGAGATATTCAGATTTTTCTACACTCGTGGTTCCTACTAATACTGGCCTACCGAGTTCGTGCATTTCAGCACATTCTCTGGCGATCGCTCCCCACTTACCTGTTTCTTTCTTAAAGACCATATCAGACAAGTCTTCACGTCTTCTGTCACGGTTTGTGGGAATTACCGTAACTTCAAGTTTGTAAATTTTTTCAAACTCTGGTTCTTCAGTTTTTGCCGTTCCCGTCATTCCACCCAATTTGGGATACAACAAGAACAGGTTTTGATAAGTAATTGTCGCTAGAGTTTGAGTTTCTGGCTGAATTTCTACGTGTTCTTTTGCTTCAATCGCCTGGTGTAGTCCATCACTCCAGCGCCGTCCGGGTAGTACCCGACCGGTAAATTCATCCACAATCACCACTTCTCCATTACGGACAATATAGTTTGTGTCTTTAAGGAAAAGTTCTTTGGCTTTAATGGCATTGAAAACAAAGTGCGCCCAAGGATCTTCTGGGTCAAATAAATCTGTAACTCCCAAAAGATTTTCTGCCTCAGCAAAGCCTTCATCTGTCAGTAGCACATTACGAGCTTTTTCATCCACCTCGTAATGCTCATCTTTTTGGAGAGTCACTGCTATTTCAGAAGCTTGCAGATATTTTTCTGTCGGTCTTTCCACCTGTCCTGAAATAATCAGGGGTGTCCGCGCCTCATCAATTAAAATCGAGTCTACCTCGTCAATGACGCAGTAATTAAACGGGCGTTGCACCACATCTTTCATGTCTGTGGCCATATTGTCCCGTAGGTAGTCAAAGCCTACCTCACTGTTCGTCACGTAAGTGATATCACAGTCATAGTTTTTCTGACGTTCAGTGGGGGTCATGTTTGCCTGGATTAGCCCCACACTCAACCCCAAAAAGCGATGCACCTGTCCCATCCATTCGGCGTCCCGACGAGCCAGGTAATCGTTCACGGTGATAACGTGTACACCTTTACCAGTAAGGGCATTCAAATAACTAGGCAAGGTAGCTACTAGTGTTTTACCCTCACCCGTTTTCATTTCGGCAATTTGCCCTACGTGCAAAATGATACCGCCAAGCATTTGGACATCAAAGTGCCGTAAGCCTAAGACTCGCCGTCCTGCTTCCCGGACAACGGCGTAAGCTTCTGGCAAGATATCATCCAGAGCTTCGCCTTTGGCGAGTCGTTGTTTAAATTCTGCGGTTTTACCTTTTAACTCTTCATCGGAAAGAGTGTTAATGTCTTCCTCTAAAAGGTTAATTTCAGTAACGTAAGGTTGGTATTTTTTCAGCTTACGAGCGTTGGGATCGCCCAACAAAAGTTTTAGCATGGCAGGTTATCGAACTGAATCAAGGGGGATGGGAATTAAAGGTTTGGGATTGATTATAAACATTTAACCCATTCAACAGTCTTAGTTGTGGATGGGTGTGAAATGAGAATTCACTCAAAAACAGGAGAAAAACTAGTCAATCAGTTTCTTAAATGATTGGTTTTAACTCTTATCTTATATTTAGTCTTTCTTCATAGTATCATTTTGCCTCCAGATGGGGCATTGGGGATTGGGGATTGGGGATTGGGTAATGAGGATTGGGTAATGAGGATTGGGGATTGAGTACTGGGTGTTAGGAAAGTTCTTCCAGTCCCTAGTCCTTAGTCTCTAGTCCCCAGTCCCCAGTCCCCAGTCCCTAATTTGAATTCTCCCACTCTGGGCTAAGGCGGCGGAAATTGTAGTCACTAGCACCAGGATGACAGCTCAGACAGCTACCAATTTCGAGGGGGCGTGGTAGCTTAACTTCTGGATGCAAAGCTTTGAAATAACGTGAGTTATTGAGACGATAGGGTGTTTCTTCATCGTTGAGTTTGACACGGGAGAAAGTCGAAAGATATTTCCACACTAAAATGCGGGGCGGATCGACTAAAGGCTTGAGTTGTGCGCCGTAGTGCTGGGAGTCTTCCAGGAGATTTTTCCATGTTTGGGTGGGAAAAACGGCTGGTGGTAAGGCAATGTGGCATGTGGAGCAATTTTCCAAATACAGTTCTTGGCCTAGCTGGTGTTGTGCAGGTACTACATCAACTGTGCCAATTTCGGCGCTGGGAGTGGCACTTTGGGCGTTAGTTACTAAGGCTAAAAGCCAGCCCATAGCTAGACTCCAGGTGATAATCACTAAAAGTAGACCGAAAAATTGGCGTTTGAATTCGCGTTCGGCGCTTTGTCGTAGCGCTTGGCTATCGCTATTTAGCGATCGCTTTTCCCCATCACGGGATTTCCGCTTAACAAAAATTGACATTCCTCACATTCCCAGATTTTTAGAAGTGGCGCTTGTGTTAATCATAGGACTTACGCAGTATTAGGAGTGTTTCAGATTCTGCGTAAGTATTTTTGACAAGGAATGTGGCGATCGCATGTGTGGGATACATCAAATATTTGTACAGCATACTACTGCTGACTATGCAAGAAAAAATCTCTTGGCAGTTTTAACCTGACTCACTATAAAAATCAGCTAAGATATCTCGGATTTCATTTGCATTAATATCTTCTCGGTCAGATTTGGTATAAATCGTTAACAGCAAAAGACTTGTAGGTGACTCAATTTGATAAATTAATCGATAACCAGCACTTTTACCTTTTTGAATATTACTATTGCGAACTCTCACCTTATAAACAATATACTCTTCACCAATACCTGCAATTCTATCTCCTACAATATTTCCCTGTTGTAATTGCTCAATAATCGGTTGAACATCAGAGCGAATATTGCGAAATCTCTTAGAAAGATCGCGCAAATTTTGTTTATATTCAGGAGTTAAATCAATTAATATCGATGGCTGTTCATTCGGCATCGATTCCCTCCCACATTTCGGATAGTGGTAAGCGTTGCCCCATTTTTGCTTGCTGCAAGGCTCTTCTCAAACTCGCTTTCACTTCCTCAACAGGTGTATCGTCGGGGTCAATTTCTTCAGCATCTGTTGATTCTGGAACCAAAACGATTACCCGAACCTGGTGAGAATAATTCGTTCCTTGAATCGGCTCATCTAAAACTAAGTTTCCCTGAGAGTCAATTTTGCCAGTAACTTCGATCGCTTTCATTTGTTATTTACCTGATTTTGTAGGAGATCCTAACACGCCCAAATCCAAGGGCGATCGGGAAATTCATGAAAGCGATCGCAATTTTGTGGCTGGGTTTTCCCCGTAAAGAAGGTGCGAAGAATGACTGTTATGAGGTATTTATTAACACCTAATTGACTTGAGTAGAAGCCCAAACAAATATCCTTCACATCAAGAAATGTATAATTATTTTTAAGGAATGGGAACCGATCGCAATAATCGCTCAACAACAGTTCTAGCGTTGCGTCCTCCTCTGGGAATGAGACGATGACAAATAACGTAAGGGACGAGAAATTTTACATCATCGGGAATGGCATAATCACGCCCTAATAGAAAAGCTAGCGCTTGGGCACCTCGTTGTAATGCTACTGTGCCACGAGGACTAACACCAAGGGCGATTTCCTCATCTTGGCGTGTCGCCCGCACTAATTCAAGGATGTACTGTTGCAAGGAGGTTGTCACTTTGACTTGAGAACAGAGGTAACGCAATTCCTGTACTTCTGCCAAGGTAATACAAGGCTTTAAGTCAGCAACCTTGATACCATTTTGGAGATTTTGCAGCATTTGGAGTTCTTCTGCTTCGGAAGGATAGCCCAAACTCAACGACAACATAAACCTGTCCATTTGGGCTTCTGGCAGGGGAAAAGTACCTTGATATTCAATAGGGTTTTGCGTAGCAATGACAAAAAATGGTTGAGGAACTGCACGAGAGACACCATCAACTGTTACCTGATTTTCTTCCATAACTTCCAGCAAAGCTGACTGAGTGCGGGGTGTGGCGCGATTAATTTCGTCAGCAAGTAGCACATTGGCAAAAACTGGCCCAGGAAGAAAAGTAAATTCGCCGCTTTTTGGGTTCCAGATGTTGGTACCAGTGATGTCAGTTGGCAGTAAATCAGGGGTGCATTGTAAGCGTTGAAACTTGCCATCTACTGAACGAGCTAGAGATTTAGCAAGCAGGGTTTTGCCAACCCCAGGGACATCTTCTAATAGGGCATGACCACCACCTAGCAAGGCTACTAGCACTAAGCGTATCGCCTCACTTTTGCCAACGATGGTAAGAGTCAGATTTTGTGTTAGGGCGTCAATTTTTTCTCTCATGCGGTGTGGGGAGTGGGGAATGGGGAATGGGGAGTGGGGAATGGGGACTAGGGACTGGGGACTAGGGACTAGGGACTGGAAGAACTTTCCTAATACCCACTCCCCAGTACCCAATACCCAGTACCCAATCCCCAATACCCTATCTATTGTTCCCACTCAGCACTGGGCACTCAGCACTGGGCACTAAGAACTTGTTTAGCGGTTATGCAGTCAAGTTGAATTTGTGTTTTCAGGGCTTCTAGAGAAGGAAATTTTTGTTCCGGGCGTAAAAATTTGACTAGTTCTATAGCCAGTTTCTTACCATACAAATCACCAGACCAATCGAACAGATGTACTTCCACAGATGCAGAAGCACCATTTACAGTTGGACGATTACCAATATTCATGACGCCCAATATCTCACTAGGAGATACATTTGCTGTTTCACTGAGAGTGAAAACCCGGACAGCGTAAACTCCTTGCCGGGGCAAGAACTTTTCTTTTGGTAGCTGGAGATTGGCGGTGGGAAAGCCAATGGTTCTGCCGAGTTGCTGTCCTTGAACGACCATACCAAGGAGGGTGTAGGGGCGTCCTAGTAGGAGATTTGCGTTTTCGATGTCACCGTCCTCAAGGGTTTGGCGGATCAATGAAGTGCTAATGCGGGCATCCTGATTTGGAGTGGTACTGGTGCAACTGCTTTGGCTAGGTGAGTCGCCTGTATAAGTTTGTAAGGGAACGATGGTAACGGGAATATTGTAATTGGCGGCGATTAATTGCAAATCTTTAGCAGTACCAATGCGCTTTTTGCCAAAACAAAAATCTTCCCCGATACTAATTTGCTGGCATTGGAGTTGTTGGACGAGAATTTTTTCGACAAATTCTTCAGGAGTCAAAGCAGATAATTCTTTGTCGAAAGGAAGTAATACCAGTTGTTCTACTCCAAGCGATCGCAATTGTTGGACTTTTTCATCGAGTGGCGTTAACAAACTCCGGGGTTGCCCCGTAAAAAACTCCTGTGGGTGCGGATCAAAGGTGACAACTGTCGAGTAAATGTATTGTTGATTTGTCAGTTGTTGATTTTCGTTAGACTGTGGACTACTGACTACTGACAACTGACCACCAGGGTGCAATACTGGCTCAATTACCCTTTGATGACCAAGATGTACACCATCAAATTTGCCAAGTGCAACAGCAGTCGGCGTTAGTAGCCCTTCGGTGGAAGAAGCAACCCACACAGAACACCCATTTTGAGACAAATTTAGCACGTGGATTCTGAGATTTTAGGTTTATTTTAGCTATCAGCAGGAAGCTACCCTATAGTAAACCGCTTTGAGGAGGACAGGTTTTGTAGTACCAACTTGTCATTAGTCATTAGTCATTAGTCCAATGCCCCATACTTCTCTACGAGAGGCTGGGCCAACGGCTTTGCTCAGTACAAGTGCCCAATGCCCAATGCCCAATGCCCAATGCCCAATGTTGTCGCCCTTGTTCTGTAGTCGGCGTTGCGACAACTTGCTTGGGCGGTGCTGTCTCAAGGTATAGCCAACGGGTACGGTGTTGCGCTGAAAGCTTCTGATCACCAATCTAATCTAAAATCTACAATTGCTTCGATGCCAGCTTTAGACAGAAAACTTGCTAACAGGAAAAGATTCTGATAACGAAGCTGAGGTGGAAACTTGTAGTATGATTCCTTCCCGTGCCATAATCGCACCAGGAAATTTCGCAGCTGCTTGTTTCCCTACACGATCCAAAAAGTCGTCATTGTGCGCCGGGTCATGGTGGTAAATCACCAAAGTTTTGACGTTAGCAGCCTGTGCCACTTTCACAGCTTCTTGCCAGGTGGAATGTCCCCAGCCAATTTTCGGGGATGTTGGCGAATGATATTCCTCGTCAGTGTAGGTAGAATCGTAAATTAAGATGTCGGCATTACGAGATAGCCAAAGCACATTTTCATCAAGTCGATCGCGAAAATGTTCAGTATCTGTAATGTAAACAGCAGCACCATCACGCCAGTTGACGCGGTATCCTACGGCTTCACCTGGATGATTTAAAGGTGCTGTTTCCACAGTCACATCATCAATATCTATTGGTTGCCCCGCTCGAATGTTGTGGAAACTTAAATTGGCTTGCATAATCTGCAAGGGCACGGGAAAATTCGGGTGGAGCATCTGGTCATTGAGGCGCTGTTCTATGGTAGAACCATCAGGAGCGATCGCGCCGTAGATATGAAAGTCATTCCCCTTAACAAACCCTGGAACAAAAAAGGGAAAACCCTGCATGTGGTCCCAGTGAGAATGGGTGAAAAATATATGAGCTTCTAACGGCATCTGGCGCAATAAAGATTGCCCCAAAACATGTAGTCCCGTACCACCATCGAAAATTAAGCGTTTACCGCCCACTTGCATCTCAACGCAAGGGGTATTACCGCCGTAACGAACGGTGTGTGGTCCTGGACTGGGGATGCTGCCGCGAACTCCCCAAAATTGAACGGTAAATTGGTTCTCTATCCTAGACATGGGTGTTGCTTGCTGGACTGAGCGGGCGATAAATGAAAAAATTGTTACTTGTTTGGTTCAAGTTTATACTGTCTCACCGATTTTAGTAGGGAGAGGATTAGAGGGAAGATTTCTTGGTAGAACAGCATACCCTGTTTCCGGGTGATTGTGTAAATATCGATGAGCTACTCTAAGGTGTAATTTTCAAGTTTTTCTGGTGTATGTGTATCCGTTATCTCAAAGGTGCCCCTACGTTATAGCCTAGATTTTGTTGTCATGCATTGAATTAATTCCAGTTCTTTCCTCGTAAATCAATGATTCAGGGAAATTTGAATTCCCATTGAGATAATTTATCTAGTCCAGTTGGGTAGGTAAGATTGTACTGGAGGGGAGTTATACTGATGTAGTTATTACGTACAACATGCACATCTATCGGTACATTTTGCGGTAAATTTAACCCAACTGGAGGTTCTACATCCTCAATGACTTCTCCAGTTAACCAATAGTACGTTTTTCCACGAGGATCAACTCGTTTATCAAACACATCTATGTAACGCCGCACTCCTTGACGGGTGAGAGTTACTCCAGCAATTTCTTCCCACTCAACAGCAGGAATATTGACATTAAGTAACATCAAATCCGGCAGTGGTTTTTGGGCTAACTGGTCTAAGAGAGTTTTGGCAAACTTAGCAGCAGGTTGAAAGTTTTTTGAAGTATGACTCGTAAGACTCATCGCTACACTGGGGATGCCTTCAATGAGACCTTCCATGGCCGCAGAAACAGTGCCAGAATACAAAATTTCAGTTCCCAAATTGGCACCTTGATTGATGCCAGAGATCACGAAATCCGGGGGAGTTTCTAACAAAGCCCACAGCGCCAATTTGACGCAATCTGAAGGCGTACCATCGCAAGCCCAAGCTTTAACAGCCGGATGAAAAATCGACTCAACAATTTCGGCGCGAATTGGTTGGTGCAAAGTTAATCCATGCCCAGTTGCCGATCGCTCTCGGTCTGGGCAAACTACAGTAACTTCATGGCCTGCTTCTGCTAAGTAGTTGGCTAGGGTACGAATACCCATAGCAGAAATACCGTCATCGTTGCTAATTAGTAATTTCATAGGCATTGGGAATTGTGTATGGGGCACTTGTACTGAGTGACTCGTGCCGAGCATCTCGATTTCGCTTGATGGAGCCGGAGCCGAGGTAAGCCGAAGTATTGGGCATGGGGTATTATTTGGTTATTAGTCATTAGTTATGTGTAATTTGTCATTTGTCAATGACATTCGTCACAGGCATGAACAAAAACATTAGTCATTAGTTACAGCAGATTTCAAGTTGGTGGAGTACAGAATCTAAGTCTGGTAGTCAATCATAAAGGCTGTTTTACTTCTGAATTTTGCTGTATGACAGTCGTCACAAGCATCAGCAAAAAACATACTCCCTTGTCCAATGGCATCTAAACTTGTAAAACCAGCGTAATTTTGACTTTTGACTTTTGACTCCCCCGAACGCGAGTGCGTCTCGCTCCAGAAGGGGCTGACTCTTGGCTTTGGTTTATTAATGGCATCTTAACTAGAATTATTTTGTAAGCAGTCCATAGCTCTCGACTATAGACTAATGACTATAGATTAATGACTAATAACTAATGACTAGCAATTTAGAAGCTCAACTTTTAGCACTGCGGCATCAAGGAGAACAAGCGATCGCCGCCGCTGATACCCTAGAACGTTTAGAAGAACTCAGAGTTAGCTATCTGGGCAAGAAAGGGGAACTGGGGGCGCTGTTGCGAAGTATGGGGCAGTTGAGTGCAGAGGAACGACCGATAATTGGGGCGATCGCCAATACAGTCAAAGAATCCCTGCAAACTAGTCTAGACCAACAACGCGCCGCCCTGGAAACCGCGCAAATTCGCTCCCAGCTAGAGGCTGAAACTCTCGATGTCACTATGGCGGGAATTTACCGCCCCCAAGGTCGCATTCATCCCCTGAATGGCATTATTGACCGAGCGCTGGATATCTTTGTGGGTATGGGGTACACCGTGGCTCAAGGGCCAGAGATGGAAACAGATTACTACAATTTCGAGGCGCTTAATACCCCGCCTGACCATCCCGCCCGCGATATGCAGGATACTTTTTACCTACCAGATGGCAATCTGCTGCGGACTCATACCTCGTCAGTACAAATTCGCTACATGGAAAGAGAGGAACCACCAATTCGCGTTGTGGCTCCAGGGCGAGTTTATCGACGAGATAATGTAGATGCCACTCACTCAGCAGTTTTCCATCAAATAGAACTTTTAGCTATTGACGAAGGATTAACTTTTACAGACCTTAAAGGCACAATTAAGGTATTTTTACAAGCAATATTTGGCGATTTACCTATTCGCTTCCGCGCCAGTTATTTCCCGTTTACCGAACCTTCTGCGGAAGTAGATTTGCAGTGGAATGGGCGCTGGCTGGAAGTAATGGGCTGCGGTATGGTCGATCCAAATGTACTCAAATCTGTGGGTTATGACCCAGAAATTTATACTGGATTTGCTGCCGGTTTTGGTGTAGAACGCTTTGCGATGGTGTTACATCAAATCGATGATATTCGTCGTTTGTATGCCAGTGATTTGCGATTTTTGCAGCAATTTTAGGCATACCTAATAGTTAGTAGGGGCGTACAGATGTGCATTGGTGTGCCCCTAGATCCTCGTGGGGGCGCACAGCTGTGCGCCCCTACCCATGTACCTTATTCAAATGAGAATCGCTATACTAGCCTATCCCATTAGTGCGATCGCACACTTGTGCCAAAGCTCCCAAACTGCGGACATGAACCGAAATAATCTAAAATCTAAAATCTAAAATCTAAAATTCCTAGTCAAGATGGCAATTGAGTAAATTTGCTAGAGTGAACACACCAGGATTTTTCAGTCAAATCTCTGAATTCCGCCAGCAGACGAGGCTACCCATGCTTACAAGTACGCTACTTCTCTCGAATCAACTTCCCACCTTACAATATTCCTCCACCCCAGAGCGTTTCGATGAAACCTGGGAAGCCCCCCTGGCTACCCTCTTGGGACTAGGACGCGCCGCTGGTGCTGACTTCATCGAATTGTTTTTAGAACGTCGTAACTACATTAGTTGTCTTGCAGAAGACGACGCCATCACCAGTATTTCACCGAGTCTGTCCACAGGCGCGGGAGTTAGAGTATTTCGTGGTAAAGCTGATTGTTATGTCAGCACTAATGACCTTTCCTTTTCGGGCTTGAAAGCAGCCTTAGAAAAAGGTCTTTCGATTATGGGATTACAACTACCTGCACCTAGTTCTTTCATCCCAGAAATCAACCTCGAATTACTGAGAGATTACGCCACCAAAAGAGCCAAGGATGCATGGCTACCAGTGTGTAGTTCCATCCGCGAAATGGGAGAAGTCCTCCTGGATGGCACTGCTTACCTGAAACAAAAAGCTAGCCACGTCCAATCGCGCCGCGCTAGTTATTTTCGGGATTGGCAAGAAGTCTTAGTGGCTTCCAGTGACGGTATTTTTGCCCGTGACATTCGTCTCACCCAATCAGTAGGATTTAACCTGTTGTGTGCCGATGGAGGTAATCGTACCTCAATTGGCGATCGCGCTGGTAACACTAGCGATGCTGACTTCTTAAGAACCTGGGATTATCAAAAAGCTGCCGAGAAAATAGCAGAATCTGCTGGAAAAATGCTCTATGCAGATTACGTGGAATCAGGAACTTACCCCATCATTATGGCCAATCACTTTGGCGGCGTAATCTTCCACGAAGCCTGCGGACACCTGCTAGAAACCACTCAAATTGAACGCAATACCTCTCCCTTTGCTAACAAAAAAGGCGAAAAAATTGCCCACGAAAGTTTAACAGCTTGGGATGAAGGACGTGCTGAAAATGCCTTCGGAACAATTGACATGGATGACGAAGGTATGCCCGCTCAAAGAACCCTATTAATTGAAAAAGGCGTTCTCAAAAACTTCTTAGCAGATAGAGCAGGTTCCATGCTCACCGGACACCCCAGAACAGGAAGTGGACGCCGCCAAAACTACACCTTTGCCGCCGCTAGCCGGATGCGTAATACTTATATTGATTCTGGCGACTACAGCATTGAAGATTTATTTGCCTCCATTGATAAAGGCATTTACTGTAAAAAAATGGGTGGCGGTAGTGTTGGTGCTACAGGTCAATTTAACTTTGGTGTTGATGAAGCTTATTTGATCGAAAATGGCAAAATTACCAAACCATTAAAGGGAGCAATTTTAATCGGTGAAGCCAAGGAAATTATGAATAAAATTTCCATGTGTTCCCAAGATTTAGAAATTGCTCCAGGTTTTTGTGGTTCCGTCAGCGGTAGTATTTACACCACAGTCGGACAACCACATATCAAAGTTGATTCTATTACCGTGGGTGGACGATAAGAATTTTGGATTTTAGATTTTGGATTTTGGATTGAGAACCAGTAGGATGCTGCTTCAATAAAAATATAAGTCATCAGCTAAACCACATCTAATTCGCACAATATTAAACTGTACATTTCTTGTGGGGTGAGCGTCTCGCCCGCCAAGATATGTTTTATGTGGAATAGCTTAGCATCCAAAATCCAAAACCTAATATCCAAAATAAAATCCCTGCCAATCTAAAATCTAAAATCTGATATCCAAAATAAAATCCCTGCCAATCCAAAATCTAAAATCTAAAATCTAAAATTGACCATGCCGAATATCAATGAAATTGCCAATCATGCCAAGGACAATGCTAATAAGCTTGGCATCAAAAAATTTGACATTTATGGCTCAACGGTAGATGATACTAGCGTGCAAGTAGATCAAGGAGAGCCAAAACAAGTCAAAGCTTCAAATCGCTCTGGTGTTACTGTTCGTGTCTGGAATGAAGATAATACAATGGGGGTCACCAGCACCACAGATGTAGATCCCAAAGGATTAGAATTAGCTTTGAAAACTGCCTACGAAGCCAGTTTTTTTGGTGTTAAAGAAAATGTCCCTGATTTTAGTCCCGAAGCTACTATTCCTATCCCCAATAAACATGAGGATAAAGCACCCCAAGCACCTGTAGCTGAACTAATAGAAAAACTATTAGCAGCTGAAAAAGAATTACTGGCAGCACATCCAGCAATTAAAGGTGTGCCATACAATAGCTTAGCCCAAAGAGATATTGACAGATTTTATCTCAATAGCGACGGTGCCCTGAGAACTGAATCTCACTCCTTGGCATCAATTTATCTTTACAGCAAAAGTGAGGAAGAAGGCAAAAAACCTCGCAGTGGAGGTGCTTTTAGAATCAACCACAGTTTAGATAATCTAGACATTAATGGTTGCATCAAGGAAACCGCAGATAAAACTATCAGCCACTTGAATTATGAAAAAATTCAGACTGGTAAATATCGAGTTGTTTTCTCGGCGGAAGCTTTTTTAAGTCTGTTGGGCGCTTTTTCTAACTTATTTAATGCCCAAAGTATTTTGGATAATCAAAGCTTATCTACTCCTGATGATTTAGGTAAGCAAATTGCTTCCCCTCTGCTTTCGGTTTACGATGATTCACTGCACCCAGCGAATGTAGGCGCAGAATCTTTTGATGGTGAAGGAACTCCGACTCGTCAAATTTCGCTAATTGAAAATGGCGTTTTAAAAAGTTTTCTCCATAGTGCCGGCACTGCCAAAAGGTTAAATGCTCAACCTACAGGTAATGCCAGCATTGGGGCAAAAGTCAGTGTCAGTCCCAATTTTTATCACGTTTTTACAACAGCAACTCCTGAGCAGGAATTTAGCTTAGAAACTGCGGAAAACGTGATTCTTATCGATGATGTACGCGCTCTCCATGCAGGAGTAAAATCTTTACAAGGTTCGTTTTCTTTGCCGTTTGATGGTTGGCTAGTTAACAAGGGTGTGAAAACGAGTATCGAGTCGGCAACGGTTGCTGGCGATTTCTTGGAACTCTTGAAGTCAATTATTTATGTAGAAAAAGAAGTGGAATTAACCTCAGGAGGAGTTTGTCCAAGAATCTGGGTTAATGAGTTGTCCATTACTGGTGAATAAAATTTCATCAATGCAAAGTAGCGAATTTTAGATTTTAAATTTTGGATTTGGGATTAAAGATTCAAAATCCAAAATTTAAAATTACTGTGCGAGAAGCAACCTATGTGGAATAAATCTAAAATCCAAAATTGATTAATATTCGCCACCAACGCTAATAGCAGTATTAAACACATCAGCACCGCTTAAATCGATATTAGCCAAAACGGCGCCATCAACTTCAGTGTTATATAAATGAGCATTACTAAAATCAACATTGGTGAGATTAGCATTATTGAGGCTGGTACCACTAACAAAGGCATCTGTAAGGTTAGCAGACATTAAATTAGCACCAGTTAAATCAGCACCTTCCAAGTTGGCGCCTTCTAAGTTAGCACCTTTCAAATTTGCATTTCTCAGGTCAACACCGATTAAATGAGCGCCTTTGAGGTTTGCTCCTGTTAAATCACATCCAAAACATTCTCTAGTTTCCAGCAAACGCCGGACAGGGGCGGAGTTTTCAGCTTTGACGGGAATAGGAGCAGCTAAAGATAAGGTGGTGAGTAACGCTGCTGCCGTCAAAAATATTGGTTTCATATTTATTTACCTCCGACACTTCTAAAAGTCATGAAATTCTTGACTTCTATAACCCAAGTGTCCCAAAATTTCAGAGTTGTGTCTTCATGCGATCGGAAGAATAGATAATTTCTCTGAGATTATCTATTTTTCTCTAAGATAGTCCTATGGTATTAAAATTAAAAGACTGTTACTAATAACTTTAGGTATACATAGCATACAAGATGGTGCGTTAGGCGCAGTTCATATTTCTCGCGATCATTAATCTCAAAATATGCGCCTAACACACCCTACAATAATTTTATTTTTACCTTATAAATAGCCTCTTAGCTTGAGTTTATCTTGTTATAAATAGGACTTATGCACGGGTAATAGAAAATCGTAGACGCAAAGCAGCTTCCCGCAGGGTACGCAGTGAAAAGTCGGAGCGCCGAAAGGCGCAAGAGTTTCAGAGAGTTCTTGATAGTCTTAATTAAGCTTTGCCACTACCTAATAAATACAGCAATGCCATGCGAACGGCGACACCACTGGTGACTTGCGATTGAATCAGACTAAATTCCGGATCATCCATCAACTCAGAACTAATTTCGACACCACGGTTTACTGGGCCTGGATGCAAAACTTTGACATTAGGTTTACAAAGTTGCAGCTTTGTGCTTGTAATCCCAAACAGCTGATGATATTCTCGCAAACTTGGCAGCAAATGAGCCGTCATGCGTTCCTTTTGCAAGCGCAAAGTCATCACAAAATCGGCATCCTGCAAAGCTGGTTCTAGCTGCCAATGAAGGAATAGTTGGCGGGATGAGGGGGATGAGGGGGATGAGGGGGATGAGGGGGATGAGGGAGATGAGGGGGATGCCGAGATAATAAACTCCTGAGTTCTGAGTTGTGAGTTCTGAGTTGTGAGTTCTGACTCTTCCAAGATGTACTCGGCGAATAACTTGGGTAAAAGTGTGGGTGGTGCTGCGAGGTGTACTTGGGCACCGCTGGCGATGAAACTCCAGATATTCGATCGCGCCACACGAGAATGCAAAATATCCCCAACGATCGCAATCTTTTTGCCCTTTAAAAGTTCCAGTTGCGGATGATTTGGGTCAATTAAAGTACAAATGGTAAATAAGTCTAGCAGTGCTTGGGAAGGATGTTCATGTTGACCATCACCTGCATTTAGCACACTAACTCGTACACCTAAACGATCCATCTCTTGGGCGATCGCATTTGGTACTCCCGCCTCCCGATGCCGGACTACCATAATATCAGTTCCCATGGCCAAGTAGGTTTTTGCCGTGTCGAGAATTGTTTCTCCTTTGGTCATCGAAGACGAGGCGGCGGCGAAGTTCAATGTATCCGCACTCAAGCGTTTCGCAGCAAGTTCAAAACTGCTACGGGTGCGGGTAGAGGGTTCAAAAAATAAATTCGCCACCACTTGTCCCTGCAATGTTGGTACCTTCTTCGTCCGCCGCGATAGCACCTCTTGAAAAGAAGCAGCAGTTTGCAAAACAGTATTGTATTCAGCCGCGGTGAAGTCGGACAGGGAAAGAACGTGATGACGATTCCAGGTAGTAGTAGGCATATTTGGGAAGTGGGGGAGATGAGGGAGATGAGGGAGATGAGGGAGA
>NZ_JACJSJ010000098.1 GCF_014698115.1 Nostoc sp. FACHB-973 | reverse complement strand
AAGGCAGATACCGCTTGTTGGTTGCCGATTTTTCCTAACGCCTCTGCGGCACTCCAACGAACAGAGAAATCTTCATGCTGCAAAGCATTAATTAAGGCAGATACCGCTTGTTGATTGCCGATTTTTCCTAACGCCTCTGCGGCTCTAATACGAACAGAAGAATCTTCATGCTGCAACAAATTATTTAAAAAATTAACGGCATATTCAGAGCGAGAGATACCCAAAAACTCAACTTTAAGTAATTGATTAATGTCTAACTCTAAAATTAAATCGACTGTTTCTTTATGATACTCCCGCTTTACTTCTCCTGCTAACCTTGCCCCTAACTTCAAATCAACATCTAAGGCTAACTTCACCACTCGTAAAGCCTGCTTTTTATCGCTTAGCAACCCCAACATTAAAGCTAGGGGTTCTGTCCACTTCAAATAATTTAGATAATCCTTTTTCAGCCTTTCATCGCTAATATTGTCAAGCTGTGGGAGTAAAAATTCTGCGGCGTAGTATTCTTGAATTAACTGATGACGAAATTCAATTTGGTCGTCTGTTTGCAATTGAATTAAGTGATACTTAAGCAAATCTTCTAGCCAGCGTTTAGCACAATCATCACTAAAAGCTACTTTATTCTGTAAAAATGTCGCTAAAATATTCCTAGCTTGCTCTTTAGAAATAGTTAATCGCAACTCAGTCGAATTGTCGCCTTGCATCATCACAAATGCTAGATGCTGCAATAAATCAAATTGCCAGTGACGCAACCCTTCAGAAATTGGTACATCACCCTTGAGTTTGTAATACTCTCCAGAGAACCAACGAAACAACTCGCCTAAACTAGTAGGAATTTGTTTAGCAGAGTTGAATACTTCACACAGCATCCACAATAACAGCGGCGTTTCCGCCAATTCCCGCAAGCGTCCAGCCAACTGTCGCAGCATTTCATCACCCACCTCTGGCAAATAGGCGCGAACAAAATGCTGCATCTGCGCTTCTGTGAGGGGTTGCATTTCCAGTTTTTTTTCAATACCTAAATCACCCCCCACCCCCAAATACCGCGTAGTAAAAATCATCGGCGTCACTCGGCGGTATTTGTGCCGAAATCCGTCTAAATCTCGTCTAGCTTCATCGTTGGGTAATTCATTCAAACCGTCTACAAGTAACAAAAATCGCCCTGTAAACAATAGATTTTCAATCTCTATGCTGCTGAGGTTTAATTTATGGCGAGTCAAAAAGTCCCGAATTAAATCCAGCACCGAAGTTTTGTAGCGCCTTAACTCCACCAGCACGGGAATCCTTGTCAGCTTTTGTGCTTCTCTTCTGCTCCTCCGCTCCCATGCTCCCCTGCACTTTTCGGCTTCTTCCCACAACAAACGCTCTAAAGCAGTAGATTTGCCTGAACCCGGTTTTCCTACTAGTAATACATGAACGGATGCATACTTCCGTAACCCTTCGAGGATATTCAACCGTTCAATTTTTTCTCTGTCTGGTGCTTCACCTTCTCGTTGCTGTGGTACTGTTTGCACCATCAAACTCAAATCTAAGCGTCTGCGCGATTTTTGGGGTTCAAGTCTTTGACGGTCTATGGCATCAGTTGGCGTGTATAAATCTTGCCATTCTCTATATGTGTCATCCTCGGTGATAGATTTTAGATACGTTTGAAAATCTATGCTGTGGTCTGCAACCATGCCAGTTTTTTGACTGAGGACTTTTGAGCGCTCTTTTATATACTACACAATAAAACGCTCAATCCTTTCTATGGTGTCCGTCCTACAATAGTAAAATTGAGAATAGCATTTGTTGCAAAGTATTAAGCGTTTGCTGCAACTGCTTATACATTTGCAAGAAAAACTTCAGCCTTTCTTATACATGGAATAGCATTTGTTGCAAAGTATTAAGGGTTTGCTGCAACTGCTTATACATTTGCAAGAAAAACTTAAGCGTTTCTTATAAATCAAGTAATATTAGCTGCAAAGGTTTAAATTTTCACAGTCTCAAATGTAGGAGCGATCGCTTTTGCTTGTTGTCTGAGATAATACCTCTTGCATAAATCAATATGAATTGGCTTGACAAGATTATATTTCCTTAATAGGAGTAAATTTTCATGATTAATCTTCCTAAATTAACTAAAGTTGACCTTTTAGTTTTGCTTTTTGTTTTCATAATTGCTTTAATACATGTACCTTTTCCATTTGCAGGAGATCAAGCACTATTTACAACAGGTGCTGTGGAAATGCAACAAGGAAAGCTACTCTATCGAGATTTTTGGGATTTCAAGCAACCTGGAATTTATTACTTTTATTTCTTAGCAGGAACTTTATTTGGTTTTAATGAGATTGGCATTCATATCTTTGAACTTATTTATATGATGCTTTTCGCAGTAATATTGCAACTGACTATAAAAAGCTATTTTCGGCATCAGATAATAGCAAGTTTAGTACCTTTATTAACGGTTGGTGCTTACTATATTTCTTCATATTATCGGCAATTTGCTCAAGTAGAAGGGCTAGTTGGGTTTCCTTTATTTTTATCTCTTTGGCTGACTTATAAATCTTTTAATCAGGAAGGGAAACGAAGATTTATTCAACTTTTATTCTCAGGCTTTATAGGGGGAATTGTCCTGATATTTAAATTACTATTTTTGCCTATCTTGGTTGCTTTTTGGCTAACCCTATTGATTCATTCTCTAGTCATAAAACACCAGAGGTTTCCAAAAATATTTATTGAAATTTGCTTGCCAATTTTTATAGGAATTATCTCTCCTATTCTAGTTGTTTTCAGTTACTTTGCTGAGACGAATAGTTTAGCAATTGTATATAAGACATTTTTTGTATATCCAGGTCAAGTGGTTGCCAATGGTAAATTTAATTTATCTAAGTTACTTTTTGGAACAGCATGGTTCTTAAAGAATTTTGTCAGTTTAGTTTTAATTGCTACTGTTGCAGTCAATGTTTCCTTGCGTAAAGATAAGAATTTATTGACTTTGCTACTTGTTGTTTGGTTTGTTTTGGGGCTGGGTGTTATTTTTATACAAACTAGGTCACTCTGGGGTTACCATTATTTACTATTATTTGTACCTACAGGAATTTTAGCAACTAAAGGTTTAGATATATTATGGCAGCCTTTCAAGCAACTGAGTTCCCCATTAATTAAGATTCTAGTGTCATTTTTGTTTTTATTACCTTTATTATTAAATTTTCAATTCAAGAGTGTTGCTCTAATTAAGAATAATTTTGCCTTAACTGAAGATACACGATTGAAATATCAAACTGTATTTAGAGAAGACTATACATCGCTTCGTTCAGAGGTGAAATTTCTCTCTCAAGCAGGAAGTTTGCCTGGTGAGATTTTTGTTGCTGGCGACCCGTCTATTTACTATTTATCTGGTCGGACTCAAGCAACATCACTAAATGCATGGTCACTTGAACTTTTTGTATCTGACCAATGGCCGCAACTTCTACAAGAGTTAGATTTATCTAAGCCTCCTTATATATTTATTAGTGATGATTATCAAACTCTCATTAAAGAAGAGTTTCCCAAGATTTTAGAATTGATTGAGAAAAAATATCATATTTTATCCAAAGGCAATGATGGTATTTGGTATATTGTAAACTGAAAACACTGTAGCTAAAGCACCCTTGGAGTTTCACTATACAATTTTGGATTTTAGATTTTAAATTGTGAAATAATTAGTAGTAATTGCTTTTGGCTATCCATCTGTCGCTATATTTTTTGAAAATGGTATTATCTATAATTTTGCTGCTTGTGCTGGCGTAATTGCTCTACTATATATACCTGTAACTCTTGCTTTTCTCTGTTGCTGGCATTTCGTTGATAAGTTCTTCCTGTTTCTTGAATAAACCGACGTTTCTCGCTTGGAGAAGATTTGAGTTTACCTCCAGAACCTGCGAGTTTTTGCTGTAATTCTTCCCATGTTTTTTCGCCGACACTTTCACCTAGTTTTACCAGTACCTTTGGCAGTAATATTTTTGCCTCTCTTTCAAAATCCTCTTCTGTCTCTAGGGCAGCTAAATCTATATTGCTGAAGTCGATATTGATTTGAAACTTACTCATGGCGTTTATTTATTCTATTATTAATGATTTTTACCACAATAGAGAGAAAATGTCTTTCAAATTTTCACCTATGGCAATACTAGATTTATGAATTCAGGAGTCAGAATCTCTTACGATCGCTATATTGATCGATCAAATCTTATTCGGAATTATTTAACTATTCTGACTCCTGACTCCTGGATTCTGTTAGCGCAGCGGGGCGTAGCCCATTCTCACTAAAATGCTATCTTAAAGGCAAGGTCATTTGCTCAACTTTTGAGGAAAACGCTATGACTACAACGCTCATAGAGACTAATTCTATCGAGTCATTGCTAGGTAAAGAGGCAGAAGACCTGCTTACTTACAAAGCAAAGCTTTCTCAGGATTTATTACATTTGCCAGGGCCGGATTTTGTAGATCGAGTTTGGATTAATAGCGATCGCAATCCTCAAGTATTGCGTAATCTTCAGTTACTCTATTCTACTGGTCGTTTGGCAAACACAGGCTATCTGTCTATTCTCCCGGTAGACCAAGGCATCGAACATTCCGCCGCTGCCTCTTTTGCGCCGAATCCGATTTACTTTGACCCAGAAAATATTGTCAAGTTAGCGATCGCCGCAGAATGCAATGCTGTTGCTAGCACTTTGGGAGTATTGGGTATCGTATCACGGAAATATGCCCATAAGATTCCCTTTATTGTCAAAATCAATCACAACGAATTGCTCACCTTCCCCAATCAATTTGACCAGGTATTGTTTGCTGATGTCGAACAAGCTTGGAATTTAGGCGCGGCTGCGGTTGGTGCAACAATTTATTTTGGTTCAGACCAGTCTACCAGGCAAATTCGAGAAATCAGCCAAGCCTTTAAACGCGCCCATGAATTAGGGATGGCGACTATTCTCTGGTGCTATCTGCGGAACAACGCTTTTAAACAAGATAAAGATTACCACCTTGCCGCTGATCTCACCGGACAAGCAAATCATTTAGGTGTAACCATTGAAGCCGACATCATTAAACAAAAGTTACCCGAATGTAACAATGGTTATGGAGCAGTTGCCAAAGCTACTGGTAAGAGTTACGGCAAAACCGACGAACGAGTTTACACAGAATTAACAACCGACCACCCAATTGATTTGACTCGTTACCAAGTACTCAATTGCTACTCTGGACGTGCGGGGCTGATTAATTCTGGTGGCGCCACCAGCAAAAATGACTTCGCCGAAGCAGTTCGCACCGCCGTCATTAACAAACGCGCTGGTGGTTCGGGATTAATTTCTGGACGTAAGACATTCCAGCGCCCCTTTGAAGAAGGTGTAAAGTTATTTCACGCCATTCAAGATGTTTACCTATCACCAGATGTGACCATAGCTTAGGGCATTGGGTATGGGGTATGTTGTCTCCCCTTCCCCTCTGCCCCTCTGCCCCTGCTGCCTTAATGATAAGTGTTTAACCGGACGTGATTATGAGGAGCAGATAATTGTAGGGGCACAACATGTTGTGCCCCTACCCGTTTTAATTTACTCTGGACTCATCACTGAGGAAGGTAAAATTAAATAGAGAACTTTAACTGATGTGCCGTGCCATCATCAATAAAACTCTGTTCGCCAACGCCGACTAACTCCACAATAATTTCACGCGTTGCAGGTGAAAACTCTCCTTCTCTGGCTTCAATTTCAACAATAGTTTGTTCACCTTGTAAATAAACGCGGTAAGTTGTTGTGCAAAAGGCTCCTGTTTTATACTCAAATGTATGACCGTCATCTTCATAAAGGGTAAATTCACCTACGCCCTTCCAAATCCGTAGCCTCATTTGGTCTATGGGACGTTCATCTACGTATTGCATGACTGGTATCATGGGAATAATGGAGCCACCACGGACGTATAATGGCATTTGCTCAAGTGGTGCGTGTGCCAAGATGTGGGTTGGCCCTGTAAAAGCCTCACCACTCCACCAGTCATACCATTGACCTTGAGGTAAATATACAGCACGATGTTCAACACCGGGGCGATAAATTGGTGCTGCGAGTAATGATGAACCAAGCATTACTTGGTCTGCGGTGGCGAAAGTCTTGGGATCATTGGGAAAATGATAAAGCAGGGGGCGCAGAATTGGTGCGCCAGTGGTTGCAGCTTCCCAGAAAAGGGTGTAAATGTAGGGCAGTAATCGATAACGGAGTTGAATATATTCGCGGCAAATTTTTTCAACGCGATCGCCAAATGTCCAAGGTTCATGTTGTGCTGTGGTTAATGCTGAATGTGCCCGCATCAAGGGATAAAGCATTCCTAGCTGCATCCAACGAGCAAATAATTCCGCCGTCGCATTCCCCGCAAACCCGCCAATATCAGCGCCCACAAAGGCAATGCCTGACAACCCCAGATTACAGAGCATTGGTATGGACATTTCTAAGTGTTCCCACAGAGATTGATTGTCTCCTGTCCATACTGCTGACCAACGCTGAATACCAGCGAATCCGGAGCGTGTTAAGAAAAAAGAGCGTTCTGTCGGGCGGGATTTTGCAAGTGCTTGATAAGATGCCTGTGCCATCATTAGCCCATACACATTATGGGTTTCAGCGTGGGTAGTTCTCTCATCACTTGGCCCTTGGACTGCATCAAGGGGAAAGGAAATTTTGTTACCAGGGTCACCAAATGGGCGATCGTCTAGTGCCGGTTCATTCATGTCATTCCAGATGCCGGCAACACCAACCTCAGTTAGGCTCTTTAGTAAACTTCCCCACCACTCTCGAACTTCTTGCCGCAGATAATCAGCAAACACAGCTTTGTCAGGCCAAACATAGCCGTGAAATAGCTGGCCATTGGTTTTACGGATAAAATAATCGTTCTTTAATCCCTCATCAAAGACTTTGTAATCTGCCTCTGGCTCGTACTTGACCCCTGGATCAACAATTGTTGCTAGTTTAAAGCCATGTTCTTTGAGATTTTGGATTAATTCTTTCGGATTAGCAAATCGTTTGGGACTCCAGGTAAAAACCCTGTAGCCGTTCATATAGTCAATATCTAAATGGATCGCATCACAGGGAATTTGCCGCTGACGAAATTCATGGGCTAGTTTCTGTACTATATCTTGTGATTCATAACTCCAGCGACACTGGTGGTAACCTAATGACCATCGGGGTGGTAAAGGCATTCGTCCGGTTAGCTGGGTGTACGTCTGGAGAATTTTTGCGGGTTCTCGCCCATAAATAATGTAGTAATCTAGTTCACTCCCTTGAGTTTCCATCCCCCAGACTCCAGGCTGCTGGGTGCCGAGATCGAATCGGCTCCAAAAAGTAGTATTGAAAAAAAGTCCGTAGCCTAATCCCGGACGCAAGGCGATAAAAAAGGGAATCGCCTGATACATGCTGTCTGTTAAAATCCCGTAATCGATCGCATCAGATGTCCAGTTGGTTCTCACTTGCGATCGCTGATCTAGCAAGCCAGTGGGTTCACCGAAACCATAAAAATGTTCGTCGGTTTCTATCTGTTTCCACCCAGCAACAGTACCAGTGCGCCACCCCATCCCCATGTCTGCGTCCTGGGCAAAGGGCTGTCCTGCTGAGTCGAAGTACTTGATACGACAAGGATTGCGGGAGATGACAACAGACAATTGCTCAGTTGTAATTTCTATAGTCTCTGCTTTTTCGTGTACCTGAAACGGCACTTTAGACCATTCTTCATCCGCCTGTGCCACTGCCCACGATCGCCTGGGTAAAAATTCACCTGTTGGGGTCATCCGTACCCGAATTAAGTTCGGTGCTAGGACGCTAATTTTTATACAGGGATTGCCGCATTTTAACAGGATATGGCGATCGTCTTGTTGTATTGCTTGTACTGCTCCCAGAATTGACCAAGCCGGCTCAGTTGTGTGCAATTGTCCAAAGTATTGCGGCATAATCCCTGATAAAAAGATAACTACTTTCCCAATTGAGAATCACATAAACTACTGCCAAAAGCTTGTATCTTCAGGCATACCACAGACTGAATTTTACAGCCGTTTTCAGGTATTTACGAGGATGGAAACTTTGACGGCAGTTCCAACCAAATAGGAGATTAACTTGTAAGACTTAATGTTTGAAAAGCTAACAATTAGTGTATCATTATAATTGTAATTTGCCGTACACATTCTTTGTATATATTATGCAAACTCTATCTACTGCATAAGTAGTCAGACAAAGCAGCAGTTATTACTCACAAACAAATCAGCATTTGATAGACAAAAAAGCAGATGAGCAAAACAGGCCGGTCTAGTAACTCATCGGTTGTCTAGCGTCTCATACCTGGACGGTATTTTAGTGTTTGATAAGGGACTTCCAAATCAAAAATATCCAATTAACTCTTGGGGAGCAATGCGATTTTGTGAGCAGGGGGAGCAGGGGAGGCAGGGGAGGCAGGGGGAGACAAATAAATAAGTGTATTCAGGGCTATTAGAGTAGCGAAAATTACTAAATCTTTCTCTTTACTCTCTTTACTCCCCCTGCTCCCCCTGCCTATTTCACGAGGATCTCACTTTTTCGCGTTGCTCCCTAACTCTTGTGGGGTGGGCGACACGAGCGCCCAGTCCATAGGGCGGGCAAGACTTCGGCGTGAGCGCTCAGTCGAACGCTGCCCACTCCACAATATTGGATAATTTATGTCTTCGAGTTCCCTAAAGGTCGCATTGTCGAAGATGGCATCTATGACGAATTACTAGCAAAAAGTGGTCACTACTATAGGTCATGGAAAATGCAGGCGGATAAATTCTTGCCTGTGGAAGCCGCTCACAGTAGCAAAGTATGAAATTGACTGCCAAAAAGGAGGACAAGGAATTGCTAAAAGTCCATAGCGAAAATGAACTACAATTAGCTGCTGACGTGCTGGTAATTGGTGGTGGTCCTGCCGCAGCATGGGCAGCATGGGCCGCTGCATCCCAAGGTGTCAAAGTAATCATTGTTGATAAAGGTTTTCTGGGTACCAGCGGTGCTGCTGCTGCTAGTGGCAATGGCATCATGGCTCCTTCTCCAGAAAATTGGGACAAAGTTTTATGGGAGCGTTATCGCGTAGGAAAAAACCTAGCTAACCTACGTTGGATCGAGCGTGTGATCGAAAAAACCTGGCTCAGTTTGCCCCTAGTTGAAGATTGGGGTTATCGTTTCCCCAAAGAAAATGGGGAATCTGTGCGCCAGAGTTATTATGGCCCTGAATATATGCGGGTACTTCGCAAAAACCTTTTGCGTGTTGGTGTTCAGATTCTCGACCAAAGTCCAGCTCTAGAGCTTTTATTAGCTGACGACGGCTCAGTGGCAGGAGCCAGAGGTGTGCAGCGGCAAAATCATCGTACCTATACTGTTCGCGCTGGTGCAGTAGTCTTGGCTAATGGCGGTTGTGCATTCTTGAGTAAAGCATTAGGTTGCAATACCAATACAGGTGATGGACTGCTGATGGCAGTGGAAGCTGGCGGCGAACTCTCCAGTATGGAAGCTTCTAATCACTATGCCATCTCCACCGCTTTTAATGCCACAGTCACACGGGGTGTTCCCTTTGGCTGGGCTAGTTACACCGATGAAGCAGGCAACGATCTTGGTGGCTATATCGATGGTCGCCGCGATCCGTCGTTCCTTCCCAACGCCCTCCTCAAAGGCTCCGTTTTTGCTCGTTTGGATCGAGCCACACCTGAAGTCAAAGCAGTGATTGAAAAGTCCCATTTCATCGCTTTTCTACCCTATAAAAAAGCTGGCATTGACCCCTATACAGAACGAGTACCTGTGACACTAGTTTTAGAAGGTACAGTCCGTGGTACAGGTGGAATTCGGATTGTCAATGATAGTTGCGGTACGAAGGTTCCTGGACTCTATGCCGCTGGTGATGCTGCATCGCGGGAGTTTTTAGCAGGTTTAGCTTCTGGAGGTGGTGGTCCCAATGCCGCCTGGGCAATTTCTACAGGACAATGGGCAGGAGTAGGAGCAGCGACTTTTGCAAAAAGTCTAGGCGCTCATGCCCATGAACGGGTTGTGCATCCTACAGGTCAAGTCGGATTGCGATCGCCCTCGTCAACTTCTGAAACATTCGATAGTGAGGCGATTGTACGGGGTGTACAAGCCCAGATGTTCCCGTTAGAAAAGAATTACTTGCGTTCTGAGCAGGGACTTTTAGATTCCCTCGCTAAATTAGAAACGCTGTGGCAACAGGTACAGGCGAACCCAAAACAAGATACAGTGCGCGATGTGGAATTTTCTCGGCGAGCGGCTGCTCTGGTGGCTGTAGCGCGATGGGCGTATTTTAGTGCTTTACATCGCACCGAAAGCCGCAGCGAACACATTCGCCTGGACTATCCGCAAACCGATCCAAATCAGTGTTATTACCAAGCAACAGGCGGTCTAGAAAAGCCCTGGGTGAGGCGTGATTGGATAACCGATGCGGTGTCTGAGGACAAGCCCTTCTCTACGAGAGGCTACGCTACACCATCAGTACTAACCACTCAAACCACACCCTCTGTATCCAAGTTGTAGCAGGAGTAATATCATGATCGAGCTTGTCAGTCATAAACTTTGTATTAATTGCAATTTATGTGTCCAAGTTTGTCCTACCAATGTCTTTGACTCAGTACCCAACCAACCACCCGCGATCGCCCGAAAAGAAGACTGTCAAACATGTTTCATGTGTGAGGCATATTGTCCTGCGGATGCACTCTATGTTGCGCCTGAATCTCATACTGATGTTGCAGTCAACGAAGACGATTTAATTGAAAGTGGCATCATGGGTGAATATCGTCGCATCTTGGGTTGGGGATATGGCAGAAAAAACAATAGTGAATTGGATACTGCTCATAAACTGCGCCAACTACCGCGTCCCTATCAAAGCTAATTTCGGTGTTATGGCATTTCTCGCTTTGGTGAGGTGCAAGCTTGGCGCCCCTACAAATTTCTCTAACTCATGTGATTGGGAACCGCTATAGTTTTGGTAGATGCCTACCTTGATAACCTGACCATTCAATACTGCTCGGATAAGCAGGAGAGGCAGGGGAGGCAGGGGGAGAAATGGAGGCAAAACTCAACGCCAGCCTCCATTTCTTCCCCGGCTATTGAACAGCTTGCCTCAACCAAGAAATTCCAAAACCTACGCAGTATTGCCTGACTATTGGGTTTTTTCTCTCTATGCCACCGACTGGAGAGAAACCCTACATTATCAAAAATGAGTATTGCTAAGGTGGTCGCAAAGCTCACAATTTGGTAATTCTCTGTTTGGAAAAATAACAATATTTTATTAGGATCTGTCTGATTTTTGAACAACTATTAAGAATCCATTATTCAAAAACTGCGGCTCTTTCAATAACAAACCATTCATGGTACAAAATTGCTAAGAAAAATTCTTCATTTTTCAGGCGATCGCACACTGCGAGAAATCCGGAAAAAAAGGGATCGTCATCGTAGGTAGTATCAGATAGGAAGAGTGTTACAGAATTTCTATCAGCACTCCAAATACAACGTAGTATAGTGATATTAGGGTGATGTGATATATCTACAGGTAATAATATTGGACACCCTTCTACCTCCAAAAATTCTGGCTGTGCATATCTTAAAACCGATTCCCAATCTTCGGGGCCTTCATGTTTCTCAATAATTCTATCCCACCTAACTAACTTAATTTTTTCTAGAGTTGCTGTCGATAAATCTGATAATTTCATCGCTCTCATTACACTAAATAAGTTTTGATAATTAACGTAACATATTTACTTGTTCAGGTTGCTGTTGTGGTATGCTAAGCAGCCACTTAATATGTAAAATATTCAATATTAATTAAAATTATGATAGAGTCCTAGTACCGCCGTGGTGTCAAGAGTCAAAAAAGAGAGTTGTTTTAAAGCTTCGTTAAAATAAAACCACCTCCTGTCACAATAGAAATTTATGACTTACAGCCCACCCAAACTCCTCAGTTTCGACCAATTTTTAGTCGAGTATGGGGACAACTCCCGTTACGAACTTATTGACGGACAACTACGCGACATGGAACCAACTGGTCCCCATGAAGAAGTTTCAGGAAATATTGCTGGTAGAATTTATGCTGAAATTCTTCGTTCTAATTTAAACTGGCTAATTCCCAAAACTTGTTTGATTAAGCCACCTGGTGCTGAAGCGACAGCACTCCGTCCAGACGTTATTGTTTTAGATAAAGCAAAACTTAGCCAAGAACCACTTTGGCAAAAAGAACCTATTATCTGTAATGGCAATACTATTCAGTTAGTTGCTGAGGTTGTGAGTACAAATTGGCAGGATGATTATGCAAGGAAAGTTGAAGAATATGCCTTTCTTGAAATACCAGAATATTGGATTGTAGATTTTCGTGGGTTGGGTGGATTGCAATTTATCGGTAATCCCAAACAACCTACTTTCACAATCTGTCAACTAATTAATGGTGTATATCAACAGCAACAATATCGATTGGGAGATGTTATTTTATCATCGCTGTTTCCCAAATTACAACTCAAACTCGACGATATTATGCCATAATGACCCGATATTTTTGGTTTTTAATTGCAATTATCCGCAGCTTGAAATTTTTTTGGGGTGGCAAGTCCATCGCAATTTTAATTAAACAACGAAAAAATAGAATATTTAACGTTGTTGCCTTGTCTAGTTACTCTATATTATTCATACTAACAGTATTTGTTTTTGTTATATTTTTACCTGTCTTCAGACCATCTAATGCAATTGATTTGCCAGTTCAGTATTTGTCTAGTTCAAAATCAGATTTCAAAGATTCACTGCAACAGGGAAAAACTCTTTATGAAGCAGGACGATTAATAGAAGCGCAAGAGATATTGCAAAGGGTATCTCAACAATATGAATTACTAGGGGACAAACTTCGGCAGGCAGTAACACTTAGTAATCTTGCTTTGGTTTACCAACAACGTGGCATGTTTGCTGAAGCAACTATAGCAATTAACGACAGTTTGAAATTGCTAGGTAATCAAAATTCAAAACAACACTTACAAGTTTTTGCTCAAACCCTGGAAATTCTAGGAAGTGTGCAACTAAATCAAGGAGAGTCTCAAGAAGCATTAGAAACTTGGCAACAAACTGAGGTCAAGTATGCAGAAATTAGCGATTTTAGTGGCATTAATCGCAGTCGGATTAATCAAGCACAGGCATTGCAGATACTGGGATTTTATCGTCGTGCTTTAACAATGTTGACTCAAGTCAATCAAAATTTAGAATTTCAGCCAGATTCTTTGACTAAAGCTGTAGAATTGCGATCGCTTGGAGATGCACTCCAATTAACTGGAGATTTAGCACAATCGCGTCAAGTCCTACAACAAAGCTTACAAACTGCCGAAAAATTGCAATCTCTGGCAGAAACCAGTGCAACATTGTTGAGTCTGGGCAATACTTCTAGAATTGTACAGGATTACGAAAATGCGATCGCCTTTTATCAACAAGCGATCGCTAAAACTCCTTCGCCACTCACCAAAGTCCAAGCCCAAATCAATCTTCTGACTGTTCTATTGAATACACAGCAGTGGGCAATTGCACAACCCTTGCTGAGAAAAATCCCCGTAGAATTAGATAATTTACCACTTTCTCAGGTAGCGGTTTATGCTAGAATTCATTTTGCTCAAAGCTTGATGAAAGTATTAAACAATCAGGTAACAGACAAGGAATCTGCTGCTAAAATACTTGCTACGGCAGTCAAACTAGCAAAAACACTCGGCGACAAACGAGCAGAATCTTACGCCATCGGGACTCTAGGTAACTTGTATGAGGGCGATGGACAATGGTTAAATGCCCAGAAGCTAACACAGCAAGCACTGACTTTAGCTGAATCTGTGAATGCACCAGATATCGCCTACAACTGGTATTGGCAACTAGGACGTTTGTTCAAACAGCAGGGAGATACTAAAAGAGCAATTGCAGCCTATGATGCTGCTGTTAATCAATTACAGGCTTTGAGAAATGACCTTGTAGCACTGAATCAAGATGTACAATTTTCATTTAAGGAAAGCATAGAACCTGTTTATCGTGAATCAGTAGCATTGCTTTTATCCCAGGGAAATCAACTCACAGAAGAAACATTAGATAAGGCACGTCAGCAAATTGAAGCACTCCAATTAGCAGATTTAGATAACTTTTTTCGGGAAGCTTGCTTAAATGTCACAAATGTTGTGCTAGATGAAGTTGTAGACCAAGATAATCCTACAACTGCTGTTATTTATCCGATTATTTTGCCAGAACAATTACAAATTATCGTCAAAGTTCCTAAAAAATCTCTGCGACGTTATTCGGTAAATAAATCTCAAACGGAAGTCGAAAAAACTTTAGGACAACTGCGAGACTATTTGACTGAACCAGACAGAATTGAGGAACTACAAACCCTTTCTGGGCAAGTATATAGTTGGCTGATTCAACCAATTGAGTCTGAGTTAGAACGTAGCAATATCGATACTTTAGTATTTGTTCTGGATGGTGCATTACGAAATGTGCCAATGGCAGCATTATATGACGGAAAACAGTATTTAGTTGAAAAATATGCTGTTGCTTTAAATCTAGGATTGCAATTACAAAAGCCCAAGGCATTAGCACAAGAAAAATTGCAGGTTTTGGCCGTCGGATTGGTAGAACCGCCATCGAAATTTCGACAATTTCCGCCTTTACCAGAAATTAAATTTGAGTTTGACTTAATTGCAAAAGCAGGGATAGCAACTACAAAACTTTTAGATAGAGATTTCACTAGTAAAGCATTAGAAGGAAAAATTAGTTCTATTCCATTTAATGTTGTTCACTTAGCAACTCACGGACAATTTAGTTCTCGTTCTGAAGATACATTTATTTTGGCAACAGATGGCCCAATTAATGTCAGTGACTTGGATTTGCTGTTGCGCCGTCGAGACGAAACACAATCACAAGCCTTAGAACTTCTCGTCTTGAGTGCTTGTCAAACAGCAGAAGGAGACAATCGGGCAACACTGGGTTTAGCTGGGGTTGCTGTGCGTGCAGGTGCAAGGAGTACAATGGCAAGTCTATGGAATGTCGGCGATCGCTCCACTGCAATTTTAGTTGGTGAGTTTTATCATCAGTTAGTTTCTGCCAAAGTTACAAAAGCTCAAGCCCTGCGCCGCGCTCAATTAATGCTATTACAAAAATATCCAAACTACAGTCGTCCGGGGTATTGGGCGGCTTATGTTCTTGTTGGTAATTGGTTGTAATTAACCGGACGTTAATTTTATTTGCGTCATCGTATCAGAGATTCATGGCGATCGCTTCCACATCTTCTACAGTCAATGCCAAAGCATCAGCTACTTGTTCTCGGTTTAATCCCATACTCAGTAGTCGAGGTACTGCTTGTTGCAGTCGTTGTTGTGCAGCTTGGGCTTCTTGTTGTGCAACTTGGGCTTCTTGTTGTGCAGCTTGAGACTGTGCCATTAATTCCCCAAATGTCGTAAAAGGTTTACCATTTGGGTAGGAAAGTTGCCAGTGTTCACCAGAGACATCAAAACCAATTTGCAGCTGTGGACTAACCCATTTTTGACCAAAATCTACCCAGTCTAAACCATATTCACCGCGTAACCAAACTTGTAGTTCATTATTTGCTGGGTTGTACATATAGTATTCTTCCACACCATATTGACTGTAGAACAGCAACTTCCGAGCCATTTCTACTGATGTGTTGACTGGCGAGAGGATTTCAAACACTACTTGGGGCGGTTGATTTGCTTCTTCCCACTGTTTATAAGAAGAACGACGACCTTTTGGACGATTAATGGCAACCATCACATCGGGTGCATATTTAATCTTATTATTGCCCTCAACTGGATACCAGAATAAATCACCAGCGACGAAAACATTTGGTTCATCTGCAAAGAGAATATCTAAATTACCCTTGATCAGCACAATCATTTCAAAGTGTTCTGTATTATTTGCCATCGGCTGATCGTCAGATTCTGGATAGAAAATCTCCGCAGGTGCAGAAGATTCGACTTGGGAAACCATTGCTGTCACCTCCACTCATGTTTTTATTTTAGGCGATCGCTCCACTGCATCTTAGTTGGTGAGTTTGATCGTCAGTTAGTTTCTCGCCAAAGTTACAAGAACTCAAGCCCTGCGTCGCCCACAATTAACCTGCAATGCGATCGCATTAAGAAATTTTACAAATACTGCTGAGGTAAAAAGTACCTTGCATAGACCTTAGTAACGCACGTATGGATAAGTGTGACATTCCAACGTTGGCTGCAACAGCCCACGTCTCACAAACCTAGAACACACAAAAACACAAAATTATGACTATTATTTCTGGAACTATTACTGTTAGTAACGACATTATTGTTGCCGATGGGGCAAATGACTTTATTAATGCTTTGGCAGGCAATGATTTCGTCAGGGGTGGCGCTGGCAACGACACCCTAATTGGTGGAGATGGCAACGATACCCTCAATGGTGAAGCTGGCAATGACTCCCTTGATGGCGGAAACGGTTCTGACACCCTCATTGGCAGTATAGGCAATGACACCTTAAATGGAGGCAGTGGCTTTGACCGAGTTGAAGAGTCAGGCAACGTTGACTTCGCCCTGTTTAACACATTTCTGTTCGGTAACGGCATCGACAGCCTAATCTCCATCGAGAGTGCCTCCCTTACAGGTGGCATAGGCAATAACTTGATTGATGCGTCATTGTTTACTTTAGGAGGTGTTACTTTAAATGGCGGTGCTGGTAATGACACCCTACTAGGTGGAACGCGCAATGATACCGTCACAGGTGGTGCTGGCGATGACATCGTGAATGGTGGCAATGGCTTGGATCGGCTTGAGGAGTCGGGCAATGTTAACTTCATCTTGAGTAATACTACCCTGACAGGCAACGGTACGGATAGTTTGATTGGAATTGAGAGCGTATCCCTGACTGGGGGCGTAGGTAATAACACCCTCAATGCCTCAGCATTTACGTTGGGAACTGTGACTTTAAACGGTGGGGCTGGTAACGATATCCTCCTGGGTGGAACACGCAATGACTTTCTCACGGGTGGACTTGGCAATGACCTGTTGGTTGGGGGCGATGGTTTTGACCGAGTGATTGAAGCAGGTGATATCAACTTCACTCTCAGCGGTTCGACTCTCATCGGCAACGGTACGGATAGTTTGAGTTCCATTGAGCTAGTTCAACTGACTGGCGGTGCAGGTAACAACCGACTTGATGCTTCTGGCTTCACCATTGGACAGATTAGATTCGATGGTCAAGATGGAAATGACATTCTCATCGGAGGATCTCAAGGTGACAACCTCGATGGTGGTAGGGGCAACGACAGCCTTGATGGTGGAGGCGGTGATGACTTTATCACTGACTTTGGTGGTGGCAATGACACCCTCAGAGGGGGCACAGGTGATGACCAACTTCAAACTGCTGGTGGTGATAACCTGCTTGATGGAGGGGAAGGCAATGACGGACTCTTTGCTGCTGAAGGCAATGACACCCTGTTAGGAGGGTTGGGTAATGACGGACTCTTTGGAGGATTAGGCAATGATTCTCTCTTCGGTGGAGATGGTAATGACACGCTCCGGGGTCAGGCGGGCAGCGATATTCTGAATGGCGGTGCGGGCATTGATGAGGTGGTCGTATCATTGAATGCAGATGTCAGCGTCATCCTAACTGACTCTATCATTATAGGTGAAGGGATTGATACCCTGATTAGCATTGAACGAGGAACGCTGCTCGGTAGCACTGGTGCCAACAGCTTGAGTGCAGCTAGTTTTTCCGGGTCAGTGTTCCTCGATGGCAATGATGGCAACGACACCCTGAATGGAGGACGCAACAATGACACCCTCTTCGGTGGATTTGGCAATGACATTCTCAGTGGGGGCAGTGGCAATGACAAATTGACTGGTGGCGCTGGTTTCGATTCCTTCACTTTCAGCACTGGCAGAGCTTTTAATACTGCCGATGTTGGTCTTGATACCATCAATGATTTTACAAGCGGTGATAAAATTGCCCTATCTAAGACTACATTCAATGCACTCGAAAGCTTAGTAGGTGGTACCCTACTACCTTCTGATTTTGAGGTAGTCGATAGCTTCTTTGAGTTATTCACAAGTAATGCTGAGATTGTTTACAACTTTGTTAGCGGTGACTTAGCTTATAACCCGAATGGCTCTGTGCTTGTTGGTGGAAACTCTGGCGAGGCGATTATTGCCAACCTGGTCGGGTCGCCTAATAATATTACTGCTAGCGACTTCATTATTGTATAGGAGAGTAAAAGGGACGGGGATTAGGTATTGGGGACTGGATAATCTGAAAATATGACTTGATCCGTGAGATACTTATGCAACAAGCGCCATCTAAATATCCATACAACCCAGCATAAAAATCTCCTTCCCCTTCACCTATTTCCTCCACTTGGCGAAACTCCAAGAACAAAGTGACTCCCTTATTTTCAAAACAAAACTATTGGTATTGGCTGCAAAAATTGGGGATTACTATCAGTAGTCTCCCAGTTTTTTGGTCAAATTATTCACTTGCCCAAATTATCCCGGATAATACTCTGCCAAGTAATTCCGATGTCAGGCAACAGGACAAAATCAGCATTATCGAAGCAGGAACTAAAGCAGGAGGTAATCTTTTTCACAGCTTTCAAGAGTTTTCTGTTCCTAGTGGCGGTACAGCTTTCTTTAATAATGCTACCGATGTTCAAAATATTATTAGTCGGGTAACTGGTGGCTCGGTTTCTAACATTAACGGATTAATCAGGGCTAACGGTAGAGCTAATCTATTTTTAATTAATCCTAATGGCATTATTTTTGGACAGAACGCTAGTTTGAATATTGGTGGTTCTTTTTTGGCAACTACAGCTAATAGCTTAAAATTTGCTGATGGTAGAGAATTTAGTGCAAAGGTTCCTCAAAGTACACCTCTACTAACTCTGAGTGTACCAATTGGCTTACAATTCGATGTCAAAACAGAGCCAATTCAGGTTAATGGTTCTGGAGGATTAAGTTTAGACACTGATAAATCAATTGATAATACTGTAGGTCTTCAAGTACTACCAGGAAAATCTTTAGCTCTTGTAGGCGGTAACGTCAGTTTAGACGGTGGAATTTTGCAAGCGACTGGCGGTAGAGTTGAATTAGGAGGATTAGCAGTAGCAGGAACAGTAGGATTGAGCTTTGATAGCAATCATTTACAGTTGAGTTTTCCTGCTGATGTAGCGCGAGCAGATGTATCGTTGGCCAATGCTTCTGCAATCAATGTCGTTGCGGAAAATGGTGGCAGTATTGCTGTTAATGCTCGAAATTTAGACGTTTTAGGAGCAAGTACTCTTGTTGCTGGGATAGGTTCAGAATTGGGGGAAGTTGGCTCTCAAGCAGGTGATATTACACTGAATGCCACAGGGGCAGTTAAATTTGAAGAGCGATCGCAAATCATCAACAGTGTTAATTCTAATGCTATAGGCAATGGTGGAAATATAACCATCCAAGGTGAATCGATCTTATTTACTCGTTCCACGTTAAGTTCTTTTACTAACGCCAGAGGAAATGCAGGTGATATAACACTTCAAGCTAAAGATTCTGTAACCTTTCAAGATAGTAGCGGTACATTCACCTTTGTCAACAGTGATGCAGTTGGTAATGGAGCAAATATTATTATCCAAGCTGCGTCCTTTTCCTTGCTCAATGGCTCTGCATTTGTTTCAACTTCAGATGGACAGGGAAATTCAGGTAATGTGACTGTTGATGCCAAAGGGTCTGTAACTTTTGCTGGAGTGGACACTTCTGGCATTCCTAGTGCTGTGTTTACCAACTCTAGTAACACTAGCAAAAGCGGAGATATAACTATCCGAGCAAGTTCACTTTCCTTGCGTAATGGCGCTAATTTGGATACTAGCACCAGCGGTTCAGAAAGAGCCGGGAATATAACGATTGAAACTAGTGGTTCTGTCTCGTTGACAGGGGTAGATGGTGGAGAATTTCTGAGTGTGATACGCAGCCAGGTTAATTCTTTTAGCACTGGCTCTGGTGGAAATATTACCATTAAAGCTAGTTCGCTGTCGTTGGAAGATGGCGCTCAGATTAACTCAAATACACAAGCTCAAGGAAATGCTGGCAATATAAAACTGGAAATTAGCGGTGCTGTATCGTTAGCAGGAGTGGACAAAAATGGGAATGCTGGTGGTATATTCAGCAGTGTAGAATCTGATGCAACAGGCTTGGGTGGTGATATTAACATTCAGGCTAACTCACTGTCTTTTCGTGATGGTGCGAGATTATTTGCTAGCACTTTAGGACAGGGAAATGCAGGCAATATAAATGTTAATGTCAGAGATGCGATCGCCTTTGATGGTACTAGTAGCAATAATCGCCCCAGTGGCGTATTCACCACTGTAGAGCCTAACGCAATTGGCAATGCAGGCAATATAAATTTCACAGCCCGTTCTATTCGTTTAGATAACCAAGCAGCTATTTCAGCAATTACGACATCGGGCAATGGTGGTAATATTAACTTGCAAGTGCAAGACTTATTACTATTGCGCCGCAACAGTATAATTTCTACCTCAGCAGGCACAGCAGGGCAGGGTGGAAACGGCGGTAATATTACAATTAATGCTCCCAATGGTTTTATCGTTGGTGTCCCTAAAGAAAATAGTGATATCACCGCTAATGCTTACACAGGTAAAGGTGGCAGGATAGATATTAAGACTGTTGATATCTTTGGTATTCAGCCTCGTGAAAGTCAAACTTTGATGAGTGACATAACTGCCAGTTCAGAATTGGGTGTCGATGGCAGCATAGAACTTAATACACCTGATGTTAACCCGAATCAAGCATTAGTAGAACTACCGAAAAATTTAGTTGATGCTTCAGAAAAAATAATTCAAAGCTGTACTCCCAGGCGCAGGCAAAACAATACTTTTGTTGTCACAGGACGTACAGGAATGCCTTTGAGTCCAAGGGAACCATTGCGACAAAGGGCTGTGATTACTCAATGGATAACACTAGATGAGGAGGCAGATACACAAGTAAAACCAACGCGCTTACCTGAAAAACCAAAACCAATTGTTGAGGCTCAGGGATGGGTTGTAGATAAGCGTGGTGATGTTCACCTTGTTGCTCAAGTACCTCAGGAATTGAGAATTCAAGAGTCAGAATGGGCTACGCCCCGCTACGCTGACACGAATCAGAATAAATTTTGTACTGCTGGATAAGCAAAATGCCATTTTACTTGCTAAATCTACCGAAATGAGTAAGTGAAATGCCATTTGACTTGCGGAAAACACTAAAATGAGAAAGCAAACTGGGGTTTGAATAAGTCAAATGGCATTTTGAGAAAGCAAACTGGGGTTTGAATAAGTCAAATTTAATTTTACTTGCGGAAAACAGCAAAATGAGAAAGCAAACTGGGGTTTGAATAAGTCAAATGGCATTTTGAGAAAGTAATTGCGGATTTTGCTTATTAAATCTAGTCAAAATATGAATTTTAGATGAAGTTGATGGGGAAAGTTGCGATATTCTGATTCCTGAATTCTGGTTTATGGCGGTTTCAGAAAATAAACTATCCCAAATTATTTGTAAATTTGTAGGGGCGTACAGCTGTGCTACCCTACTACGGAATATTTTTTTCCTTGGAAGTCCCTTATGGCGCAATACGGTTCAGTTAGGGCTTAACTCTTTGTCAAAGTCATTTTTTTAACGAACCGCCAAGGACGCAAAGAACGCAAAGAAAGAGAAGGAAGAAATGCTTATACCATTTCTTTGTGAGGCTGCGCCAAATTTTCTTTCTTCTTTGTGTCCTTTGCGCCCTTTGCGGTTCGTTTCTCATATACTTTGGCGCATCTTCATACAGAATTAGTATTAACTGAACTGTATTGCCTTATGGCGGTTTCAGATGCAGTACAACATCATATTGCAAGGTGTAGGGGCACAGCACTGCTGTGCCCTTTATTGAGGACTTCGCATTGCTCCCCTCGTAATGACAATTTATTGGGTCTAGAAAGCTTGAAACCTTTGCAAATAGCACTTGTGTGTACACAGTAGCCTTGTAAAGGGGAGGGTTAGGGTGGGTAAACGCTCTATATTCAAAACCTTAAAATTTCCCGTTCATATCCATCTGGTGTTGGTTCAATTTCCCATACTAAACCCTCTCCTGGCTCCAGTTCTACATCGATATAAAGCCGATCGCTAGCTTCTGTTGCTGTATGCTCATTATTAATAAAAGGTTGCAAATCTTCGGTTAATAGTCTGAGTTGAAATCCCACGGGAATCATTGCATCGGGGTTGGCATTTCGCAACTCAAAACGCCATACATTCTCTGTTAAATTATCTCTAGGAAATACACGCAACTCGTAGGTATAATCTGCGATGGCCAACTGTCGTGAAAAACATACATTTGATTCTGCGTTTTCTCGACTTCGCACACCACGAGGAGCCAATTGTAATGTAGTCATTCCCCAACCAAGCTGTTGCGCGAAATTTGATACTCCTGCTTGCAACCATTGTTGAATTGACCACTGTTGTGATAATCCTTGGCGGCGTTCGTACAACTGCTGACGCCAACCGCCATGTGCTAATAATGCTCCCCAGAGTTCAAAGGGAATTGCTAAACGAGGGAAAACTACTTCAGCATTACCCAGCCGTTCTAGTAAGTTTTCTGCCTGTGCTAAAGGTAATTCTGGTAAAGGTGTGACTGAGGCGCGTAAAATTTCCTCTGGACAAAGTTGACGAGTAATCCACAAACCATTAATGTTTTTGATTAAGTCATTCTCATCCAAACAGTAAGTGCGATCGCCTTGATCGTACACTCCTTTGGTTTTCAATTGACAATGAGTTGTATACCCCCAAACACTCATCCAGCCACCATTAGGATTAACCAGTACTCCGATGTAATAATCAGCAACCCAATTGGGAATATCCACCCATTCCTGGGCTACGCGCAATTCTGCTGTGTCAATTGCCGTTGTGGGAATTAATACTAATCGTACTCCCTCACAGGCGATCGCAGTTCCATTGACAAATTCCCAAAAGCTAGGTAGTGCAGCTATTTGAGTCCAAACTCTCGCCCTGGGAAATTGCTCATCTCTCAACCAAAGTAAAAATGCATCTAAGCACATTTGGTTAAGATAGGCTCGCCAGCGTCCGCCGGATGTAGAAAAAGCTGGTAATTCCTGAGTTTGAGAAGATAGCGAAATTTCCAAGGTCAGCTGTTCTGGAATTGAGGGTATATCATAAGTCATTGTCAAGACTCCACTGGCGACGAGAAAACAAGAGGACGGTAGTGAGCAATCAACCATTCTTCTAGAGAATTGCTCATACTGTCGATTACGTCAGATGTCACAGAAATATGCAGTGTTTTTTGACTCCACTGAGCTAACTCCATTAGCAAAGTCTTTTTGATTTTAGTTAATTGGCGAGAAACTGTATATTGCTTGACTCCTAGCTGTTGGGCAATATCTTGCTGGGTCAATCCGTGCTTGTAGTAAGTTTGCAGAAGTACTTGGGCTGCGGTATCTAGTTTTGCCAGTGCATCACTTAAAATCCGATTAATTTCCGTACTCCGCAATGCGATGTTTTGTGCTTCTTCTTGGACAATTATTTCATTTAATACCGATTCTTGAAAATTGTTTGTCAAGCGATCGAGTAATTCACCTGTTTCTTGTCCAGGTGCGGGGATATCGAGGGAAACGGAGGTGGGATATTCATAGAAACGCACGGCTTTAGCACTAGCAATTAGCCAAGATTCCACACTTTCTGGGGTGCAGGCTGGACTAGAAGAATTGAGTTGACTCAGACGTTCGGTGTTGTATAGCTGGGCGATCGCCTGTAATCTTGTCTTATCTGGTTTAATCAGTTTGTGAGCAGTTGCAATATCATTTGGCGTGTAAAGTTGCAAGAAACAATTCCAAGCCAGAACATAACGCCCGATCATTTGCAATGGATACCCAGCCTGTTTGAGAGATTCCACCAATCGCTTTTGACTGACTTTGTGCAGCAATCCCCAGTCATTACAGATATCAACTTCTTGCTGCTGACGTAACAAATCTTTAATTAAATTACTAAAAGTAAATTCAGCATAAATTTTCAAATTTGAACTTAATTGCGGGTTAAAGCCTCTGAGAACTTTATCAATGCGAGCGATCGCTGTTTGGAAAAAATCGGCGATCGAATGTTGACTTAGTACATTCATCTTCATTTTTCTCGCAACCCAGTAGCAGACTTCCTGCAAATAAGCTGTAATATGAGCAACAGCCATCGGACTTGCCTGCATTTGCCAAATCCGATGCCAGTAAATAGCCCAAAAGGTTTCAGACTCCTGCAAAGAAGATTGCTCTAAACAATTGTGCATACTTCGCCGCAGCTTTTTATCAGTAATCCAACGGTCAAAAGCATCACCTTTAAACTGCACAAATGTCGAAAAAATTTCAATAACATGTTGTCTTGAATACATAAAATTTTTGGTTCTTATATAAATAGCTAATAAAATCAAACTACTTTGTTGTACTGACACTTTCCTGAAATTTAGCAAACTTTGTCGCTCAACCAAACCTAATTTTCTTCTTAACTAAACCCTGTTGCTTTATAGCATAGTGCGTTATAGCGGTACAGAAATTTGTAGGCGCGCATAGCTATGCGCCCCTACGTTGTACCTGACGAAAGCGATAAATACTATATGCCTATGTGAGATTCTTCAGAAAAAATTATGTTCGCTGCATAAATATAATAATTGTAGATGATATGTAATGTGCGTCCAATTTACATATTTTATAGTTAAGACCGTCACTAATGATTCATTGGACAAATAACAAATGACAAATGACTAAATTGGTAGTTTTGAAATTTGGCAAAGGCAGCTTTGAGGCTGGGTTTCCAGTTACTCTGCAAATTGGAGAAGAAAATTGCCGCCCTGAAACTGAAGTTCTCGGCGAACTACCGCCAGAGAAAGAATTACCGCTAAATTTTAATACTTGGCAAGTAATTTATCGTAATCTAGATTTTTGTGCTCGTCCCAAAGGACTACCAAAACTCCAGAAACCAATTTCAAGTCAACAAGAGTGTTTACAAGCAGCCGAAAAATTGCGCGATCGCCTAAATCAATGGCTGCAATCAGAATCCTTTCGCAGCATCCGCGAGAAGTGGCTCGAAAAACTGCAAACATATGACCAAATTCGAGTAATTTTACAAACTGAAGATTATCAACTGCAAAAGCTTCCTTGGCATCTTTGGGAATTAATAGAACGCTATCCAAATGCAGAAATCGCGTTGGGCGCTCCTAGCTATGAAAAAGTGAGTTTTATTCCGAAATCCACAACAAAAGTTAAAATTTTAGCATTGTTAGGTGATAGTCATGGAGTCGATATAGCTACAGATCGTTTACTTTTAGAACAACTACCTGATACAAAAATTCACTTTCTTGTAGAGCCATCTTGTGAAGATTTAACAGATAATCTATGGCAACAAAATTGGGATATTCTTTTTTTTGCAGGACATAGTTCAAGTCAAAGTACAGGAGAAACCGGTCAAATTTACATTAACCAAACAGAGACTTTGACAATTAGTCAGTTAAAGTATGCTTTAAAGCAAGCTGTGGAACGCGGTTTAAAGTTAGCAATCTTTAACTCCTGCGATGGCTTAGGATTGGCAAGAGAATTTGCTTGTTTGCAGATTCCGCAGTTGATTGTGATGCGCGAACCTGTTCCAGATCGGGTAGCCCAAACATTTCTTAAACATTTCTTACAAGCATATTCTGGAGGCCAATCTCTTTATTTAGCAGTGCGTATTGCCAGGGAAAGACTGCAAGGATTAGACAAACAATTTCCCTGTGCCAGTTGGCTACCCGTAATTTACCAAAATCTGGCGGAGATACCACCCACTTGGGATGAATTGGGAATTGGGCATAGGGCATTGGTTATTTCTCCCTCATCCCCCTCATCCCCCTCATCCCCCTCATCCCCCTCATCCCCCTCATCTCCCCCATTTCCTCGGCGCTCAAAACTTCATCTTCTTTGGCTCATTTGTATGAGTTTAATAACTAGTGGTTTAGTTGTCAGCGTGCGATATCTAGGAATGCTACAAAAATTTGAGTTACAAGCATTCGATCAATTGCAGCAACTACGCCCAGATGAAAAGCCGGAATCTCGCTTGCTAGTTGTGACAATTACTGAAGAAGATGTGCAATCACAGTCTCAAGAAAAACCTCAAGGTTCTCTCTCAGATGAATCGCTATTGAAGTTATTGAAAAAATTAGCAGCATATCAACCGCAAGCAATTGGATTAGATATTTACCGCGATCGCCCTGCCAAACCAGACTTACCAGAACTGCAAAAGTATTTGTATAATAGCAAACACTTGATTACAGTCTGCCGAGTTAGCGATTCTCAATCCGAGCATCCTGGAATTAAACCTCCACCAGAAATATCACCAGAACGCTTGGGCTTTAGTGATTTGGTACTCGATCCTGATAATATTGTTCGTCGCCATTTGCTAGCATTAACGCCACCGCCTTCTTCGCCTTGCAAAGCATCCTATGGTTTCAGCGTCCAATTAGCACTGCGTTACTTGGCTGCTAAGAATATCTCTCTGAAATTTACGAGTAATGGTGCTTGGAAACTCGGCAAAACTACTTTTAAACCACTCACAGCACACACAGGTGGATATCAAGGAATTGATGCCTCAGGACACCAAATTTTATTAAATTACCGTTCTCATCGTTCCCTACAAAAATTTGTGCCGCAGGTAACACTAACAGAGGTACTAGCAGGAAAAGTTAACCCTAGCACAATTAAAAACAGAATTGTTTTGATTGGTACAACAGCCCAAAGCTTTCAAGATTATTCATCCACACCTTACATTACAAATGAAGGTGCGATCGAGAAAGTAGCAGGTGTTATGTTGCAAGCGCAAATGATTAGTCAATTGTTGAGTGCAGTTCTGGATGGGCGATCGCTTTTATCAACTTGGTGTCTTTGGCAAGAAATTATCTGGATTTTGGCATGGTCATTAACAGCTAGTTTACTAACTTACTACATCCAACGGCTATTTTATTTAAGTATTGTAGCTGGAGTTGCAATTGCTATTCTCTACGGAATATGCCTGATATTTTTCATTCAATGGAGTCTTTGGATACCACTTATTCCCTCTATCATCAGCTTCATTAGTACTATTATCCTCGCCGCTTACTCCATGAAAAATTTTCTCAATTTCTCGAAAAACACACAGATTTTGGTGATTAATAAAAACAGAAACAACTAAACACTTCTTGGGAGAAAGGACAGATGAAACGATTTCTTGGGCGGCTAACTTCAATGACTACATTCATCATAATTTTGATGAGTTACCTTAATACTCCGCTAGCACTAGCGGAAAAATCAGCCTCAATTCGTTTCAATCCACCTCCGCCGCCACCCGATCGCGGCGCACCTGGAAACCGAGGAGAAGGAGCTTCACGGGGAGAGTGTACCCAAGCTGGTATACCTTTAACCGCTCTCGTACCCAGCTATAAACAGCAAGGCGCAAATGAAACACTTACAATTACGCAAGTGTGGGCATTAACTAGCACAGAACAACCTAGCTTTTGGTTTTATATTCCTTATCAAAAATCTTCTATTAAAGCCATTGAATTCGTTTTACAAACTGATAAAAATAAAACAATTTATCGTCAAAATGTTACAGTACCTCCAGTACCTGGAATTATGCGAGTACAATTGCAAAATCAAGAAACTATTCTAGAAACTAATAAACCTTATCACTGGTTTTTTAAGGTTAGAGTTGTCTGTAATTCCCCGCAACCAACAACACTAGATTATGTAGAAGGCTGGGTGCAGCGCGTAAATTTAGATGTTTCATTACGCCAGCAACTGCAACAATCCTCCCCACGTCAGCAAGCAGCAATCTACGCCAAAAACGGTATTTGGTATGATGCTTTGACAACCTTAGCCGAACTTCGTCTGGCAAATTCACAGGATTCACAATTGACTGAAGACTGGGAAAATCTACTCAAAGTAATTAAACTAGAAAAACTATCAACAAAACTTCTGATCGGAACAAACTTTAGATGATGTTTGAAAAGTATTTATCAAACAGAATTCAGGAGTCAGGAGTCAGAATTCAGAATTCAGAATCAATTCTGACCGAAAAAGCGGATAGCGCAGCTAAGCCGAATCTTCTCCCTTGGCGCTAGCCTCTCCCTTTGGGAGAAGGGGAGACGCACTCGCGTTCGAGCGTCACGAGCGTCTTGATTGCTGAATTCTGTATTCTGTATTCTGTATTCTTCTTCAATTATTCGTATGATTGAAACCACAGTCCGCAAACAATACGATCATCTGGCATCTGTATACGATCGCCGCTGGAAAAACTATATCTCTAATACACTTTCTTTTCTCAAAACCTGGGCAGAAATCTCACCACAGGATACTGTACTGGATGTTGCTTGCGGAACAGGCGAGTTGGAACGGTTGCTGTTAACTGAACATCCAACCCTAAAAATTGTCGGAGTAGATATTTCCGAGGAGATGTTAGCAATTGCTCAGGAGAAATGTAGCGTTTATCCGCAAGTTTTATTTCATACTGCTAGTGCATCAGCATTGCCCTTTGCTGATGATAGTTTTGATGTGATTGTATCTGCCAGTTCATTCCATTACTTTAGCGATCCATTGGCAGCATTAATAGAGATGAAACGCGTACTTAAGCCTAATGGCAAAATTGTCATTCTCGATTGGTGTAAAGATTATTTATTTTGCCAAATTTTGGATATCATACTGAAGATTTTTGACCCAGCGCACCAACAGTGTTACACCCAAGATGAATTTCACCGATTGCTGACTTGTGCCAATTTTGTAGTTTCTCGTGCAACTAAAGTTCGTTTCGGTGTGTTTTGGGGGCTGATGGTAGCGACAGGGGGAAAGGCAGGGGGAGCAGGGGAGGCAGGGGAGGCAGGGGAGGTAGGGGGAGCAGAGTAAAAAAGAATTTTAGGATTTTTGCACAGATGCTCGAAACGAAGGAATTTTGAAAAAGCAAATCTGGGTGTGGATTGTGGGATATCCTTAAATAAGTGAAAGATTTGCCAAAAATAAAGTAAGAATGAAGCTGGCAGCAAGAGTAAGTCAGGTAACACCTTCATTAACCTTAGCGATCGCAGCCAAGGCTAAGGCACTGAAGGCAGAGGGAATAGATGTTTGTAGTTTTAGCGCTGGAGAACCAGATTTTGATACCCCAGCGCATATCAAAGCCGCAGCAGTAAAAGCTTTGGATGAAGGCAAAACCAAATACGGTGCAGCAGCCGGAGAACCAAAGTTAAGGGAAGCGATCGCCCGTAAGCTTAAAACTGATAACGGTCTTGATTATAAGTCAGAGAATGTCATCGTCACCAATGGCGGTAAGCATTCTCTGTACAACTTAATAGTGGCGTTGATCGATCCAGGTGATGAGGTGATCATTCCTGCACCCTACTGGCTAAGTTATCCCGAAATGGTGACCTTGGTCGGTGGAGTTTCAGTGATTGTCCCCACAGATGCAACCACGGGCTATAAAATTACTCCCGACCAACTCCGTAAAGCCATCACACCCAAGACAAAGTTATTTATCCTCAACTCCCCATCCAATCCCACGGGGATGGTTTACACGCCAGATGAAATTAAAGCATTGGCAGAGGTAATAGTTGATGCAGATATCTTAGTCGTCTCTGATGAGATTTACGAAAAGATTCTCTATGATGGTGCAGAACACATCAGCATCGGTTCTTTGGGTCAGGAAATTTTTGACCGGACTTTAATCAGTAATGGGTTTGCCAAAGCTTACTCCATGACTGGGTGGAGACTTGGCTATTTAGCAGGGCCAGTGGAAATTATTAAAGCCGCGAGTACCATCCAAGGACATAGTACATCTAACGTCTGTACCTTTGCTCAATATGGAGCGATCGCAGCTTTGGAAAGTCCCCAAGACTGTGTAGAAGAAATGCGTCAAGCCTTCGCCAAACGGCGACAGGTAATGTTAGACAGACTCAACGCCATTCCTGGACTGAGTACTGCTAAACCAGATGGCGCTTTTTATCTCTTCCCCGACATCAGCAAAACCGGTCTCAAATCCTTGGAATTTTGCGACGCCTTACTAGGAGAACATCAAGTTGCAGTCATTCCCGGAATTGCCTTTGGCGCTGATGACAACATTCGCCTTTCCTACGCCACCGATTTGGCGACAATTGAAAAAGGAATGGATAGGTTAGAGAAATTTGTCAAATCGCGTATTTAGTCAATTGTCATTTGATTTAGCAATAACAATGCCCTCTCTAACAAGAGGGCTTTTTTTATATTCTTCCAACAAATACTCTAATAAGCTGTTCCACATTTAACTTGCATATATTGCAATACAGTTCAGTTAAGCATTTCTTCCTTCTGTTTCTCTATTCTCTCTGTGTTCTCTGCGCCTCTGTGATTGGTCATGGGATGAATGGCAGATTAAGCTAAAATTTACAGCAGTTGGCAAGGGTTAGATTTAATGAGTCCGTCACTTGAAAAAATTTTAAGCGAGATTGAACAGCTGACTCCAGAAGAGCAATTGACAGTGATGGGGCATTTGGTGGAACGTGTGAAGAAACATATCACCCAAGCGCAACCAAAACGCAAGTGGAGCGATTTGAAGGGTATGGCTCCCTATCCACTCCTGGGCGAGGATGCTCAGCAATGGGTTTCTCGGACTCGACGAGAAGGAGATGAGCATCGAGAACGGTTGTTACGAGGAGAGTAATTGAAGATTAGTAATGCGTTAGCTGGAGTTTCTCGTTTATTTCTCGATACAGCACCCGTAATCTATTCTCTGTGGTTCAGAGCCTTCCCATGTCCCCGTGCCCCGATTTTTCTATATATCTTTTCACCTTTGACGATCTCTTCATATTGCTGCTCATATTGAGTAAACCTGATGGATTCTTGTCTTCCTAAACCCAAGATGCCAAAGGTACAAAGGCTATTATAAAATAATTCATGTACCCGCTTTTGAAGTATCTGATTGAAATATATCAGGACATTACGGCAAAGGATGACATTAAACTCATTAAAAGAACTATCTGTTGCTAAATTATGCTGAGCAAAAACAATATTTTCTCTTAAGGATGCTCGAAAAATAGCATTGTCATAAGCTGCTGTATAATATTCGGAAAAAGACTTTTTGCCGCCCGCTTTTAGGTAAAGGTGAGTATATTCCTGCATTAATTTTAGTGAAAAAATACCACTTTTAGCATTTTGTAATACTTTTTCGTTAGTATCAGTTGCATATATGCGGCAACGGTGATAAAGCCCTTCTTCTTCCAGTAGAATTGCCATTGAGTAGACTTCTTCACCTGTGGAACATCCAGCGTGCCAGATACGAATAAATGGATAGGTTTGCAAGAACGGGATAACTTGACTTCTAAAGGTGTTATAAAAGCTGGGATCGCGAAACATTGATGTGACATTCACCGTTAAAGCCAGCAAAAATCTTTCTAAATAGTTAGGGTTGTGGAGTAACCGCTCTTGCAATGTAGAAATATTAGCTAACCCCTCTAATTGCATAAAGCTCAAAATACGGCGCTTAATTGAGGAAAGGGCGTAGTTGCGGAAGTCATAACCGTAGTACTGATACACCCCTTCCAACAGTAGATGTATTTCGATGTCCTCCAAGCTAGGTTTAGGCAAAGTCATAATAATTCACAATGAATAATTACTAATTCATAACTATTACCCCACCCATGAATAGACTTGTTGAAATAATGCTTCTGCAATTTGGGTCATTTCCATGATTAATATTTGAGGCTGGTAGGGTTTTTATAACCCAAGTGAATCTTACGCCGAAAATAGCTTGCTGGAACGATTAAATTTTAAATTTGATAATGGTGCTGATTTTGGACTTCAGAACCAAGTGGCTGTTACTCCTAAAACAGCGATCGCAATTATTGAAATTCCAGCTAGCAATCTCACTTGCTGACGCAGATTTTTAATCTCTTGGCTGAGACTTTCTGTCTGGAGTGCCGAATATGGTTGAACTGGTGCAACTTCGATCGCTATTTCTTGGGGTTTAGCTGGGATAGTTCCAAAAGTGACCTGAGAATGTAACCAATCAGCAATCAGTTGCGGACAGTTCTTTTTAAACCAATTGAAAGCCAAGGTTCTAAAAACTGGTTTAGACATACGGGCAATTAATTTCATCAACCTGTTTACAGGTTGTACGGGAAGCTTTTGGTTAATGAGGTTAACCGAGCCAACATCATACAAACAATCCAGAATTAATTTAACAGTGGCTTCTTCACTGTTAATCAGGTTTTGCAGTAATAGCAGAACATCATGCATACGCTCTGCTTCAATATATTTTTCTGCCAATTTTTCTGGAAGAATTACTGATGTATTGAGGGAGTTTTGTCTTACTATTGTCATATTGGAAACATACCAGGTATGTTCATGTAAGTACACCTATCCACCGAGAATCGGAGATCGGCATGATGTCGGCGATTTCTTCGGACCCGATCATCGCGCGGCCAAAGGGCCGGTCGAAAGATCGCCGATGGCGGGAACGTTG
>NZ_JACJSJ010000097.1 GCF_014698115.1 Nostoc sp. FACHB-973 | reverse complement strand
AGCAAGCAAATTACTAATTTGACTCCCGAAAGACACTGGATTCTCAACTTTTTGGTGCCCCCTGTCGAAAATATTATCTGCTTTGCTAACTAACCTGCGGAATGTGGGGTTTTTTCTCATTTATTTACCCTCAAACAGATGCTTGAATTTTTACGCCAAGCAGTAGACCGCAACTATGGGGTAGCCTGCGAAGTTTATTTACCGTCCGGCTGATTTTGCTTGATCTTTGCGGCTTATTCATAAGCCAGACTTATTACTTCTCCCAGGCAATTAGCTTTTTTACGTTCTCCAAAAAACTGTATCATACACTACTATTTTTTAGCGATCGCAAAACTTTTCGGTCTACTGAAATTACTAGAAACCTCATTTACAACCTGTGTAATAATAATTATTCCTTCAGCTTCCGTGATAGTAATAGCAATATTACGCTTTCTTTCTCTTTCTGCAATTTCTATTTTTTGGTCGTCAAACAAACGATAAAGCCAAACATTCGTATCAATGAATGATGCACCAGATATCATAATTATCGATTGTAAATTTCCTCACGGCTGATAAATCCATCCACTAGCAGAGGATTCTCTGTCAATTCATCAATTATGTCTCTTTTTTGAGACGATTTTTTCTTCACTAAAACAATTACCTTAATATCATCTCCTTCACCGAGTTCTTGTTTGTACTGATCGGTAATTTGAATTGAACTATTTTTAATTTTTGCTTGAAATTCGACTGCATTCAGCATATTTAAGGACTCTTATATGGACAACATAAATCAATTATAACCTCATGTTTTCATCACTCGTCTCTTTCCAATGCTTGGATGAATTCAAATTTCAAATTATTCGGCACACCACCCAGATTTGCCATGAGTTTTTGATGCTCTACCTCTACTAACATATAAGTAGGTCGGCGTAAATAATTATTGTTGGGATAAGGCAGAGAGTAGGGGGAAAAAGCTTGAGCCTTGTTTACTTTTATTCACACAGTTTGCTTTTATTGTGCCGACTTACTTAGCAAACACCAACCCTATATGTTCAAAGCCAAATTAGCTACTAAGGGACATTAATTTGTCAACACGGACAAATAATTTGACATTCGGCAAATAGACATATTTTAGATTTAAAGCCAGCAGCTGGATTTGAACCTGCGACCTTCCGATTACAAGTCGGATGCACTACCACTGTGCTATGCTGGCGAGTTTGGCTTAGGCGATCGCTCTCAATTAGCAACCACAATTTCTAATCTTACCATAATAAAACTATTTGTCCAGAGGCGATCGCTAAAAAATATCTGTCTGGAAAATGGGGAGTGGGGGAGGAAGCCTTTTTGATGTTTTGTTGTGGGACTTTACCCTAAATTTATCTGGAAAATCTGATATATATTTTGGCAATATCGCGGTTTTTTCAAGTATATATGCTTGAATGGACGTTGCAAATGCAACAATCCAAAAAATCAGTGATTGTAATCACGAATAAAGTTGGTAAATTAATATTCATAGCAAAAGCTAACTCAAATCCTGGACTGGACGCCAAAATATCTGGTACATTTTTAAAATCGTACTTTTTTGACACGGCTGGGTAAAGAAACAAAATTATATAATTGTTCTTTACACATCACAAGCATGACAGCGTTGAACGGACGAGATTTATTAAGTTTGGCGGACATCAGTCCAACAGAACTTCAAGAACTTCTGCAATTGGCAACTCAACTTAAAACCAAACAGCTGAAGTTGCAGTGTAATAAAGTCTTAGGGTTGTTGTTCTCTAAAGCTTCTACTCGCACGCGGGTAAGTTTTACTGTGGCGATGTATCAACTTGGTGGGCAGGTAATCGATCTTAACCCCAATGTCACTCAAGTTAGTCGCGGGGAACCTTTACAAGATACGGCGCGAGTCTTAGATAGATATCTAGATATTTTGGCAATTCGCACTTTTGCACAGCAGGATTTGGAAACTTTTGCTAACTATGCGAAGATTCCGGTGATTAATGCGCTTACTGATGCAGAACATCCCTGTCAGATATTAGCTGATTTATTGACGATTCAAGAAGCTTTTGGCACTCTTGCTGGGTTAACTTTAACCTACGTCGGTGATGGAAATAATGTAGCTAATTCTCTGATGTTGGGCTGTGCTTTGGTGGGAATGAATGTCAGAATTGCCACTCCTACAGGATTTGAGCCAGATTCTAAAATTGTAGAACAAGCAAGAGCGATCGCTAATAACAAAACTGAAGTCCTACTCACTGATGATCCAGAATTAGCCGCCAAAGGATCTGCTGTACTTTATACTGATGTTTGGGCAAGTATGGGACAAGAAGCAGAAGCTGATAACCGGCTGCCTATTTTCCAACCTTACCAAATTTCCGAGCAGTTATTAAGCCTTGCTGACCCGGAGGCAATTGTTTTACACTGCTTACCAGCCCATCGTGGTGAAGAAATTACCGAGGCAGTTATTGAAGGTTCTCAATCACGAGTTTGGGAAGAGGCAGAAAATCGCCTCCACGCCCAAAAGGCTTTGCTTGCTAGTATCTTAGGGGCAGAATGAAGGAAATAGAGACGCGATGAATCGCGTCTGTACAAGAGTCAGAATAGCGATGTGCGGCTGACTCTTGACGACTTATAAGTCAAAAAATCAAGAATAAATAGGCAAAAGAAAATAAAATATTCTTACTTTTGCCTTTGATATTTTTACTTTTCTATTGCTTATGGGGAGTTTTTTGTAGTACTAATGTTCTAGAGACATTTATAATTACTTCCCACAAATTTATGGAACGTCTAACGGAAGCTCAACAAGAACTTTACGAATGGTTGGCAGAATACATTAGAATGCATCAGCATTCGCCTTCAATTCGGCAAATGATGCAAGCGATGAACTTGAAGTCACCAGCACCAATTCAAAGTCGTTTAGAACATTTACGTACTAAAGGATATATAGAATGGACTGAAGGCCAAGCGCGAACGATTCGGGTTTTGCGTGCTGTTAAACAAGGTGTACCAATTTTGGGCACGATCGCTGCTGGTGGTTTAATAGAACCATTTACTGATGCTGTAGATCATTTAGACTTTTCTAATTTGGAGTTACCTGCCCAAACCTACGCTTTGCGGGTAGCTGGCGATAGCATGATTGAAGATTTAATTGCTGATGGCGATGTGGTATTCTTGCGTCCAGTACCAGAACCAAATCAGTTGAAAAATGGTACCATCGTCGCCGCGAGAGTTGATGGATTTGGTACCACATTAAAACGTTTTTATCGTCAAGGCGATCGCGTTACTCTCAAACCAGCAAATTCTAAGTATAATCCCATTGAAGTCAGCGCTATGCAAGTGCAGGTGCAGGGTTCCCTTATTGGTGTTTGGCGGGGTTACAACTGAATTGGGGAATGGGGAGTGGGGAGTGGAGAGTGGGGGAGATGAGGGAGATGAGGGAGAATAATAACTCCTGACTCAGCACTCAGCACGCGGCTAAACGCCCCGCTACCGCTAACAGCACTCAGCACTCCCAATAATTAAGGTTCATCACCACGTTTGTGCTTAACATATGTACCTGACGGCAAATCCAGTGCGGCAACTGCCCACTTTCCGATTAAAGTTACCAATTGCTAGGGAAAGTAAGGGCAGTTATCAAACTTCGCAACCATTACCAGGATGTCCAACTAGGCCTCCATCTTTGCAATTGCGGCAATATCAGCAAGAAGCGATCGCTAGCTGGTTTGCTAATAATGGTAGAGGGACGCTCAAAATGGCTACTGGTAGTGGTAAAACTATTACGGCTTTAGCGATCGCTTGTGAATTATATCAGCAGATTAATTTACAAGTGCTGTTGGTGGTGTGTCCCTACCGTCATCTTGTCACCCAATGGGCAAGAGAATGTGAAAAATTTAATTTGCAACCGATTTTAGCCTTTGAAAATTTACGCACTTGGCAAAGTCAACTTTCTGGGCAAATTTATAATCTGCGTTCTGGTTCTCAACGGTTTGTCACGGTAATTACTACGAACTCCACTTTAATTGGAGATGGGTTTCAGTCTCAACTCAAATATTTTCCTGCCAAAACTTTAATTATTGGGGATGAGGCGCATAATTTAGGCGCACCCAAGTTAGAAGAAAGTTTACCGCGTAGTGTGGGGTTGAGATTAGCTTTATCTGCCACACCGGAGAGGTATTTTGATGATTTTGGTACGCAATCTTTATTCGATTATTTTGGCCCAGTTCTTCAACCGGAGTTCACTTTGAGGGATGCGATCGCTCAAGGTGCTTTGGTACATTATCTGTATTATCCGGTGTTGGTGGAGCTAACTGAAGCAGAAAGTATTGCTTATTTAAAGTTAACTAAAAGAATCGGGCGATCGCTTTTATATCGAGAACGAGAATGTAGAGACGTTACATGTAACGTCTCTACAGAAGACAATGAAGATTTAAAGCCGTTGTTGATGCAAAGGGCAAGGTTAATTGGTGCAGCGGAAAATAAATTAAATGCTTTGCGGGATTTAATGGCAACTCGCCGCGAAACTACTCACACTCTTTTTTATTGTAGTGATGGTTCACAAGACGCGGGACAACGTTCATCGCTACGCCAACTCAAAGCTGTTGCCAAAATTCTCGGAGTGGATTTGGGATATAAGGTAAGCACCTATACGGCTCAAACTTCTTTAGAGGAAAGAGAAATATTACGTCGTCAATTTGAAAGTGGTGAATTGCAAGGTTTAGTGGCGATTCGTTGTTTAGATGAAGGTGTTGATATTCCAGCAATTCAAACTGCGGTGATTTTATCAAGTTCTGGTAATCCTCGTCAGTTTATCCAGCGACGGGGGCGAGTTTTACGCCCTCATCCAGCGAAAGAACGCGCAACTATATTTGACATGATTGTTTTGCCGCCAGATTTAGATAGAGAAACTATAGAAGTTGAGCGGAATCTGTTAAAAAAGGAGTTACGTCGCTTTGTAGAATTTGCTGATTTGGCTGATAACGCAGGTGTTGCCAGAATGAAATTACTGGATTTACAAAAGCGATATGGTTTATTAGATATTTGATGATGAATCAGGTGGAATTTGTATTTTTTTGTAAAAATTTTTTGAGTTTGGTAGAAAGAAGCGTTGAGTATGAAATAATAAAATTATGGATTTGATCATAATGGGATGTAAGTCAAATTTTTAAAGTTGCTTACATCCCATTATGATATGGTTTAATTAAAATTAATAATATCAGAAAACCTTGAGAGAATAAAGCGTTTTTTCAAAAAAAATTCAGATTTCAAAACACAGCATATTTCCCAGAAAGTGAAGTACACAATCTAAGTCTTAAACCTTAGCATGAAGCCTGTTTTACTTCTGTTAGCGTATTCTGACTCCTGAATTCTGTTAGCGCAGCGGGGCGTAGCCCATTCTGAATTCTACTCTCATAGTTTCTCGAAATTTAAAGATAAGGCTAACAGTGGCTTTACCGAGGCGATTCCAGCACTAGAGAAAGTTAAAATATAAAAAATATCTTTGAAAATTCCAGATGTCACAAGAGGCGAATATCGACGATGTGCAGGAGCCAATTACCAGCGCCCCGCCGGAAGTACGGCAAATTATTGAGCGGGTATGGAAGGAGGAAAAAGGTAGGCTAGATAAGAAAAGTAATGGCCCGATTAATGAGGAGATTTTGAAAATTATCAAGGAAGAGGTGCGATGAAGCTGACTTCAATCAAGCTATGCAACTTTCGCTCCTTTTATGGTACGACACCAGAGATGATTCTGGCTGGGGGAGATGCTCAGAATACAACGATTATTCATGGCAATAATGGCTCAGGAAAAACCAGTTTACTAAATGCCTTTACGTGGGTATTATATGAGAAATTTAGTGCGGCATTTGCATCAACAGAACAGTTAGTAAATAAAAGAGCGATCGCGGAAACTCAAAGAGGCCAAGCTGTAGAATGTTGGGTAGAAATTGGTTGGGAACATGAAGGGAAACGCTATCGAGTCAAACGCGCTTGTCGGGGTTACAAAAACGAAAGCGAATTTGAAGCTGGTAAAACTCAATTAACCATGTGGGTAGGTGGAGACGATGGCAAATGGAATATACCAAATCAGCAACCAGACGATATAATTAATCAAATTTTACCCGCTACATTACATCAATATTTTTTCTTTGACGGCGAACGAATTGAAGAAATAGTTCGTTCTGATAAAAAAGCTGAAATTGCCGAAGCGACAAAAATTTTCTTGGGTGTAGAGGTAATCAACCGTTCTATCAGACACTTAGGCGATGCTAAAAAAACTCTAGAAAATGAGTTAAAAGCTATTGGTGATTTGCAAACTAAGCAGTTGTTACGACAACAAGAAAAAATAGAACGAGAGCGTGAACGCATTACCAAACGCCAAATAGAAATTCAAGAAGAGTTAGAATATCAACAAACTTTTAAAAAAGAAACAAGTAGTCGGTTACGAGAATTGAGTGCTGCTAAGGAATTACAAGAAAGATGGCAGAATTTAGAATCGCAGAAAGCAGCAAATCAAGAAGAATATAAAAAAACCAAGGAAACGCTGAAAAAAATTATTTCGGCGCGGGGTTATACAGTTTTACTGTCACAAACTACATCCCAGTTCCGAGAAATTATCAACGATTTGAAGCAGCGAGGCGAGTTAACGTCGGGAATTTCGCGGGAATTTGTCAATGATTTACTCAATTCTCAACGCTGTATTTGTGGTGCCGAGTTACACGAAGGTAATCATTCTCATATAAATGTGCAAACTTGGTTAGATAAAGCAGGTTCCTCGGCGGTGGAAGAAACTGCAATTCGCATGAGTGCCCAAGTAGATGAAATTGATAAGCAAGCCATAGGATTTTGGGAAGAAGTTGATAGAGAACAAGCCAGGATTAATCAACTAAGGCAAACTATATCCCAAGTTGAAAACGATTTAGAGAATATTCAAGAACGATTACGAAAAGATGCTAATGAAGAAATTAGCAGTTTACAAAAACGGTTAGATGAAATTGAAAGTAAAATTGACGAATTAAATCGAGAACAAGGTGCAAATCAGCAGCAAATTGCTCAACTCACAACTGAAATTGAAGGTTTGAATAAACAAATCAGCAAACAAAAGCTGAATGAAGATAAGCAAACTTTAGCACAGCGACGGATTAACGCTACTCAAGATGCCATCGAACGATTAACAGAAGTCCGAAATCGTCAAGAACAACAATTTCGCCTGCAATTAGAAAAGCGAGTACAAGAGATATTCACAGAAATTTCTGTGACTCCATACATTCCTAAAATTAGCGATAAATATGAACTGACATTAGTAGAAAATACCACAGGTATGGAAGCATTAGTTGCAGCTTCCACTGGAGAAAACCAAATTCTCAGTTTATCGTTTATCGCCAGCATCATTGACAAAGTAAGGGAATGGAGTGAAAAGCGAAAAATGATGATGATTCCTGATAGTAGCACTTTTCCCATTGTGATGGATTCGCCTTTTGGTAGCTTGGATGCGAATTCGCGGCGACACATTGCTAAGACAATTCCTAAATTAGCAAATCAGTTGATAGTGTTAGCAACTAAAACTCAATGGCGAGGTGAAGTTGAAGAGGAAATAGCAGATAGAATTGGCAGAGAATATGTGCTTACTTACTATTCTTCTAAGCCTGATTGTGAGCAGGATTATATTGATTTGGCTGGGGAAAGATATCCTTTGGTGAAACAAAGTCCGAATGAGTTTGAATATACTGAAATTATGGCAGTTGAACGGGATGGATAATTACAGTGTGTTAACAAAGAGCCAGGGCGAATATAATTCGCAGTAGACGCGGTTTATAACCGCCTTTATTAACAAATTCTGGGGGTTTAAGTCCCCTGCTTCTATACGAATTACGAATTATTTTAATGCTCCTCAAAAAAACTTCAGTAGTCGTCGTCTTTCTCTTAACTCTATCAACTCCCAACACCCTAGCCTTTTCCGACACCCAAAGCCATTGGGCAAAAAATTGTGTCCAGCAATTAGGAGATCGTAAACTTATTACAGGCTACCCTGATGGTAGCTTTCGCCCAGAAGCAACGGTGACACGCGCCGAAGCAGCAGTGTTGATGCTAAATGCTTTTCCTGATTCACCAGTGAAACGTACTGCTACGACATTTAAAGATGTACCCAGTAATTATTGGGCAAATCAAGCAATTTCTAATGCTTACCAAAAGGGATTTTTTTCTGGTTATCCTGGTGGAATTTTCCAGCCTAACCAACCAATTCCTCGCGCCCAAATCATTGGTGTCGTAGCTGGTGGAAAAAATTACAGTTCTGTGTCCAACCCAATACAGATATTACAGCAATATTTCAATGATGCAGGACAAATTCCTAACTATGCCCAAAATGCGATCGCATCTGCCACTATTAATAGTATTGTTGTCAATTATCCCAATGTCAAACAACTAAAGCCACTGCAAAGCGCTACTAGGGGCGAAGTTGCTGCTTTGATATGTCGGGCGTTAAATATCTACACGGTTCCCCCACAATATATTGCCGGAATCGATGTACATCCCCAAGAAGTACGCCCTTTACCAGGAAAACTCGATATTATTCCCACCTTTAACAGCAATAGTCCCGAACTAGTAACAACTGAAGGAATTTTACTATCAACTTTCCCTCCAGATGGGAAACAAGTACAGGAAGCACATTTAAATTATTCTTTTCAAGGCAGATTTGATTTATTTGCTCATCATATCGTCAGGGCACAAACACCAGCCGAAAACCGCACTGTTTACCAAGGGATAATCGTACATAATCCAGGAAATGAACCTGTGACACTGCAAGTATTACAAGCAGCTAGTTACCTTACCAGAGAAGCACCATTTATCGCTTTACCTGATGTGGTGGATAATCCCCAAGGTACAGTTTACTCTGGGCCAGGCGATCGCACAATGAATGATGTGTTGCGGGGAGTTAGGCAAGGGATTTTTCCCGAAAAGCTGGTTATAGCACCAAAAGAAACTCAAATCTTAGCGAATTTACCCATTCCCGTACAGGCTCCTGCTTCTAACGGTCGCACGACGATGATGCGTTTGGCAAGTAGTAGCCCAGTTTATGTAGCAAATTTAGTTAAGAATAGCGATCGCTCCCCCACCTTAGCCGAGTGGCAAAAGCTTCTGGATACAGGCAGTTTAGCAGGAAAGCGTGACCCCATTCCCACACCTCTCGACCCTCCCAGAGAACCAACGGTATTTAGTCGCGTCGCCGGTGTCTCCCAAGGAACGCAATGGCAAACACAGCTTACGGATAATCCCAATGTGTCTGAATTAACCATACCCCAAACAGGAAAGGCGTTTTCTTATCCTTTGGGAACTGTACATTTAATTACTCTCAGCACTGGACAAATTCAAAGTGCAGCTATGTTAAAACGCTATCCTGATACGGCGTACTTTGCTCACAGTAACTATGGTGTTGAATATAATCTGACTTTACCCCTCAGAAATATTACTAATCAAACTCAGACGGTGACTGTATCAATCCAGACTCCTGTGAAGGATGAAGGGGGAACAGATAGACTGCTGTTTTTAAAGCCAGGTGTAGAACAGATATTCTTTCGGGGAACGGTGCGGGTGCGTTACATCGATGATAATGGTGTGGAAAAGACGCGCTATGTGCATTTGGTACAGCGTCGAGGACAAACCGGTGAACCGTTGGCGACGTTGAAGATGTTGGCGGGTGGGAAGCGAGAAGTACAGGTGGACTTTTTGTATCCTCCAGATTCTACGCCGCCGCAAGTTTTGACGGTGAGAACGGAGGGGTGATTTCGCGCAAAGGCGCAGAGGGAAGAGAGGGAAGATTGACTATGTTAGTGGATAATTTGTTTGTTTAAGCGATCGCCCTTTTACTAGTATAAAATAATGCAGATAAAGGTGCGGGCATTTTTGGATTTAGGTTAAAATAGCAACACAGTATATATAAAAACAATGGCTGCAAATAGAATCAGGGTTGCTAAAGATAAGGCTGAGTTGGTGAAATCTCTAGTCGCATCAAAAGACACAACTGGGCCTTTTCAAACTTATGTAGAAGTTATGGTGTTTGCAGCAGCATTGGGCGTTAAATATAAAAAGCGCGTTCCTTTGGGGGAAACTACAAAAAGAGAACCATCTCCAATTCCACAAGAGAATTTTGCTTCGTTGGGATATGACCTAATCATTAAATTATTAGGAATCAATGAAACTCAAGATATCAACATCCTCTCATCTAGAGAAGAACAAGATGAGGATAAACGTACTCAAATATTTGAAGAATACGCTAATGGTGGATTGGAGATATTGCAAAATGAATTACGGGGTTCTGTTGACTACTCAGAGCGACTTCTATTAGTTCTGATTTCTGAAAGAGGAACAAAAGAACAGCTAGAAGAAGAATTTGACCTCAGTAAATTCTTAAATTGATTTTTTTGTTTTCTTAATTAAGTTATTAAGTATGAAAAATATAGCATATTATTGTCAACACTTTGCTGAATTAAATGTGAGTATTAGTCGGAAACGTGGTAATGCTCAATATAAACCAATATTACTTTTATCTGTAATTGATTTGATTGCGCGAGGTGTCATTACTACTAATGAGATCCCAGTTTCAGACGAATTAATTCAAACATTTGAGAGTTATTGGAATGTAATCGGTTCTCCGACTTACAAAGGTGGTTTACACTATCCTTTCTTTCATCTACAAAATGAGGGCTTTTGGTACTTAAAATTTAAGCCTGAATTTAATGGGTTACAGCCAAAAACAATTAACAAACTAAAGGGGGCTGTTGAATACGCATATCTAGACAATGAATTATTTAAGTTTTTGCAAGATGAATTTTACAGAAAAGAACTAATTGACGCACTTGTGGCAGCTTTCTTTTCTGATAATGAAAATGATTTAGAAGCTATTTTACAAATAAATCAAACTTTTCAAGATGACGCAGTAGAGATAAAAAAATTAATTGAAACAGGAATTTTAGAGACTAATCCAAGGTGGACTTTGAAACGAGCAGTTATTAGAAATGCTTTCTTTCGGAAAGCCATTGTACATATTTATGATTACAGATGTGCCTTTTGTGGGCTAAAAGTAACTAAGAAAGTAAATCAAAATATAGTGGATGGCGCCCATATCAAACCATTTTCACAGTTCTATGATAATAAAATTCATAATGGAATTTCTCTTTGCAAAAACCATCATTGGGCATTTGATAGGGGTTGGTTTACTGTAGATGAGCAATACAAAATTATAGTTAGTAATGATTTGGAAGAAGCATCTCCTCATACTAAAGCTATGAAAGATTTTCATGGTGAAACAATACTTCTACCAAATACAGAGCAATACTTTCCAGAACTGGAAGCGCTGCAATGGCATCGCCAAAATATATTTCAAGCATAATTACAGGACAGATGGAAGCCCTACTTGCTTAGGTTCAACAAACTTGCCATCAAAACCTATCGTTTTATCTTCCACAGTCCTAGCATCCGCCAAAGCCTTACGAAGTTCAGCACGTTCCATCTGTTCCTGAATTCCACCCAGGATATAAACCAATAACTTCGCCGCCAAATCTCGTCCAGCAACCTGCACCCGCTTTTTATTTGGGTCATACAAAACCCCATACCAGAGAGATTGCGGATACTCCATACCACTAAAACCACCTTGTTGGTCAAACTTCCGCAGCTTCTTAAAAATATCTACCAGAGAAAAACCTTTTTTAAATACTAAAATTCCCAACGCTTGGGCTAATGCAACTTGAGCAACTGGACGAAAAAGCATATTTCCTTCACCTCCATCCTTCTCAAAGCTGAACCGCCGCAAAGCTGGTGTATCCTCATGTTCCAAAATTTTATAACTGGGAAGGTTAGCCAAAGAATCAAATAGCTTTCTGAATTCTTCAATCCCTTGCTCAAGTTCTTCGTCCTCTGGACGCATAGGAATTAGACCTTTCTCCAAGGGTTTCCAATGAGGGAACTTTTGACTCAAATATCGCTCAGACATGTCTTGCAGAGCTTGTAATGTCGTCAAAACTGTAGAATTGGAAGCCACTGTTGCACTATTCCAATTAACACGGGGATTGCGCTCTTGTCGTTGTTCTAATAATGGATGTGTAACTGCGATTTTTCTAGCAACGATCGCAAAACCATCATCTTCATTCAACTGTGTTAGCTGACCTTTAGTCAACGGTGCAGCCATCAAGTTGACATGAACAAAAATCGATCTCACCCTCCGCCTCGCCTCGGTGCGAGTTTCCCCAGCCGCTACCGCACAGATGAACTCAATACCAATTTTTTCCTTGGGTAAATTTTGTAAGTAAGCAAGGTCTACTTGGTATTTTTGTATCAAATCATTGACTGTAATAAAACTGTCATCAGCAGCTTTATCTTTTTTATAACGTTGAAGTTTACGAGTTTTAATTAACTCCATCAACCCCTGTACACCCATTAATCGATGTTGACCATCTAGTGCATAAATGGTTACATCATCTTCAGAAATATTTAGCAGACCTACTTTAGCGTCCTTATCTAAGGGGATGAAATCAGTAGTAGACTTAGTGGCGCGTCCTTCACTATCCCATTCAGCAGCTTTGGGATTATCCACCCAGGGTTGATTAATCACCACTAGCACCGGTGGAAACTTGTGATTGTGTCGAGCCGCTAAATACTGCACTAGCGGTGCTTGACGTGACCAATCAAGGGGACGCTGCTGAATTTCATCAATACTATCCGCGTCAATCTCGATATTCTCTGTCTCTGGATTGTATTTTTTTTGAAACAGAGGTAAGCCAGAGGCGAAGTGAACACGACCTGCAAACCATTCCAATGTAACGGAGCTAACATAAGCCTCAGTGCCACCCATCTCGGTTTTTTGAACGAGAATTTGATCCTTTTTGCCTAAAAACTTCTCCAGCAGTAAAGCGAGTACCTGTTTTTCCTTGTTTTCCCGTTCTAGGTACTCTCTAGCGATGTCAGCGGTTGGGTCAGATGTACTATCTTTCATGTTAATTTTTAAAAACGAAGTAGTAATATATAGTTTGATTGTCCAAAAAATTGAGTATTAACAATAAAGTTTTTAAAAACTTTATTGTTACGTAAGTAAATATATTGCACCTGTGTAGCCGATAATTCCATGCACTTAGATGGAAAAAATGAAGTTACACCCATGTTTTCAGAGAGAGGGAGAAATGACTACAGCACAACAAGCAGAAAATAAAGGTCAGCAAACACGTACTGTAGCAGAGTTAGTGGACTACATCCAAGCTCTCACCACTGAAATTCAAGAATTGTACAGTTTGGATCAGATACCTTGGGTAGTAGGCTATTCAGGTGGCAAAGACAGTACTGCTACTTTACAGCTGATCTGGAATGCGATCGCAGCATTACCATTTGAAAAGCGAAAAAAGACTATTCATGTTATTACAACTGACACACTGGTAGAAAACCCTGTAGTTTCAGTTTGGGTACGCAAATCCTTAGAAAGGATGAGGGTTGCTGCTAAAGAACAACAAATGCCCATTGAACCCCATTTATTACAACCAGAAATCAAAGAGACATTCTGGGTAAGTTTGATTGGTAAAGGTTATCCAACCCCGCGAGGAAAATTTCGTTGGTGTACAGACCGCCTGAAAATTCATCCTTCTAACCGCTTTATCCGTGATGTGGTTAGAGTAAATGGGGAAGTTATTCTTGTTTTAGGTACGCGCAAGGCTGAAAGTATTAAACGTGCTATCTCAATGGAAAAGCATCAAGCAGGTAGCCTAAAAGATCGCCTTATTTCTGATTCAAGTTCACCCACATCTCTGCTTTACCATAGTGCAAGCTTGCCTAATTCTTTAATTTATAGCCCCATAGAAGATTGGCGTACAGATGAAGTTTGGATTTACCTAAATCAGTGGCAAAACCCTTGGGGTTATAGTAACAAAGACTTATTCACCATGTATCGAGGTGCAACAGCAGATAATGAATGTCCTCTAGTTGTTGATACTTCTACTGCTAGCTGTGGTGATTCTCGATTTGGTTGCTGGGTTTGCACAATTGTTAGTAAAGATAAATCAATGGAGGCAATGATTCAAAATGATGAAGAAAAAGAATGGATGCAGCCTCTATTAGATATCCGGAATGAATTAGATAACAGAGATGACCGCGATAAAAGAGACTTCCGTCGCATTTGGGGAGAAGTCCAACTTTTTGAGCGTCATGTAGATGGTGAATCCTCTATTGAACCAATTCATGGCCCTTATACTAAATATTGGCGGGAATATTGGCTCAGACGATTATTAGAAGCGCAAACAAAAATCCGTCGTACAGCGCCAGAAAATATGCGCGATATCACCTTAATAACTGTAGAAGAAATGAGCGAAATTCGGCGCATTTGGCTAGAAGAAAAACACGAATTTGATGATAGCTTACCCCGTATTTATCAAGAAATAACTGGTGAAGAATTTCAAGATCCCCGTCCTGGTGCTGACTATAGCCTACTAGGTCGTGATGAATGGATAGTATTAGAAGAAATCTGTGAAGGTGACGCCATGCAATTGGAACTTATGGCGAAATTGTTAGATACAGAACGCCAGTATCGCAAAAAGACTCGTCGCGTCGGAATATATGAAGCTCTAGAAAAATGTTTTAATACAAGTTCCCGTTCCCCAGAAGAAGCGATTAAAAATGCTCGTTTGAAACGCGAATTAAGCGAAGCAGTTAGTCAAGGTGATGTTGCAAAGGTCAAGCAGATGACTTTGGGTGATGTTCCACCAATTAATGAGGTAAATGAAGCGAAAAGTGATAAACAGTTAACTTGGGCAAGTATGAAATTTAAAAAGAAAGATTCAGAAGAATAGAATACTGGGCAAATGGAATACCGGGCGAATGGAATACCGGGCGAATGGAATTCGCGGCTACACAGACGAAACCCACCTTCGTGGGTTGAAGGAAAATGAGAGCAAGTTTTACGGAATTATTTAATAATAGAATACCGGGCGAATGGAATTCGCGGCTACACAGACGAAACCCACCTTCGTAGGTTGAAGGAAAATGAGAGCAAGTTTTACGGAATTATTCAATAATAGAATACCGGGCGAATGGAATTCGCGGCTACACAGACGAAACCCACCTTCGTGGGTTGAAGAAAAATGAGAGCAAGTTTTACGCAATTGTATTTACATTATGTTTGGGCGACGTGGGATAGATTGCCCCTAATTACGCCTGATATTCAGAAGTTAGTTTATGCAGCGATCGTTCAGGAATGTGAACAATTAAAATGTACCGTAATTGCAATTGGTGGTGTTGAAGATCATGTCCATCTGCTAACAGGTTTTCCGTCAACCATCAGTGTCTCTGAATTGGTTAAACAAATTAAGGGAAGTTGTTCCCATTTCATCACTCACGAAATCAAGCCAGGTGAGTTTTTTAAATGGCAAGGTAGCTATGGAGCTTTTACAGTTAGTCATGATGCCATTGATAATATAGCCAATTACATCAGAAACCAAGCTATCCACCATAGCCAAAAATCAATCATTCCTATCTAGGAACTAACTCCCAAGTAACCTAAGAACTATGAATTTATTTAGTCCGCGGAGACGGACTTTGCCTGTGTAGCCGCGAATTCCATTCGCCCGGTATTTGATAAACTTTGCCTGTGTAGCCGCGAATTCCATTCGCCCGGTATTTCTAGATATTTAATAATCTTAAAAAATCAATGATATTTCTTGAACTCGTTCTGCAAAACTTCGGCCCCTACGTTGGGAAACAGGTAATCAATCTAAACCCAAAAATTGATGAGGAAAACTCACGCCCAATTATCCTTTTAGGTGGAATGAATGGCGGCGGAAAAACTACGCTTATGGATGCTATTCGTCTCGCCCTTTATGGCTCCCGTGCCCAATGTTCTACCCGTGGTAATTTAAGTTATAGCGATTTTCTCAACCAATGTGTTAACAGCAAAATAGATCCAGTTGCAGACACCCGTATTGAATTACTTTTTGAACATATCGAAAACGATAAGCCAATAAAATATCGTGTTGTGCGTAGTTGGACAAAAAATCCTAAAGACGGGAAAGATACATTAGGTATTTTAGGTGATAGTGATACATGGCCTGATGCTTTAGTTAATATCTGGGATGAATATATAGAAAATCTTTTGCCATTAGGTATTTCTAATTTATTTCTCTTTGATGGGGAACAGGTTAAAGAACTTGCAGAACAGGAAACACCACCACCAGTTGTAGTAGATGCAATTCGCGGGCTTTTAGGTTTAGAATTAGCAGACCGTTTAGCAGTTGATTTAGATATCCTAGTTAATCGTAAACTTAAAGAAGTTGGTAATAGTAAGGATTTAGCAAATCTTGAGGAAATTGAAACTAAGTTAACCCAACAGCAAGAAGATTATCAAACAACAGTAGAAAAATTAGAAATTCTCAAAAATCAGGTAGAAGAATTAGAACAAAAACAGCAAGAAGCCTTTGATAAATTCATTTATGAAGGCGGTAAAATTGCAGCAGAACGCAATCAACTAGAATTACAACAGGATACAAAAACTGCGGAAATCGAACAAGTACGTCAGTCGATGTGTGAATTGGCGGCTGATGTTTTACCTCTGGCATTAATTGCCAATTTGCTTACTCAGGTGCAAGCACAGGGAGAAAAAGAATTTCGCTATCAACAAGTACAAATCTCCAAAGATTTGTTAATTGAGCGAGATCAGCGCTTACTCAGTTGGTTAAATGAAGTGGAAATTTCCTCAGCACAAGTGGAAAAAATCCAATCATTTCTAATCCAAGATGTAGATAATTTATATGCTAAAAATCGACCGATAGAAGCACCTTGGTTATTAGCTGATCCTGAAACTTTAAGTCAGCTAGATAATCTCATCTATCATTTACAAAATTCTCAACTTTCTGCGAAAGAAAAATTAACTATTCTCAAAAGTAAAGAAGAAGAAGTTCATACTCTTGAAAGGCAAGTGCAGACAGCAGCAGCACCAGAAGATTATACAAAGCTGCGTCAAGCATTAGAAGCGGCGCAAAATCAAGTTGTTGAAGTTAAAGCAAATTATGAAACTATCCGCCGTCGTTTAGCTGAATTAGAAACTATTATTGCCAAGTCTAAAAAAGAATTAAGTGAATATACTGTAGAAAATATCAAGTATAAAAATACCGAACATATTATTACGTCAGCAGCGAAAGTTCAAGAAACACTCAAGATTTTTCGTGAAAAATTAACCCTACGAAAACTCAATAAATTAGAAGAAGAAGTTAAAAATTGCTTCCTTTATCTCCTCCATAAATCTGACTTAGTGCATCGGATAACCATTGATACTAAGACTTTCAGCCTTTTGCTTTACGACTTTAATGGGAAACCAGTACCTAAACATCGCCTTTCTGCTGGTGAAAAACAACTATTAGCGATCGCCTTTCTCTGGGGTTTAGCCAAAGTCTCTGGACACCGCCTACCAGTAGCCATCGATACACCACTCGGTAGACTCGACTCCTCACACCGCAGTAACTTAGTAGAACGCTACTTTCCATCCGCCAGCCATCAAGTCATTCTGCTTTCTACGGATACTGAAATCGGTAAAAAAGAAGTAGAAACATTAAGAAATAATGAAGCGATCGCCCGCGAATACCTCCTCAAATACGACTCCGCCAGCCGTCAAACAACCATACAACCAGGATATTTTTGGTAATTCGTAATTCGTAATTCGTAATTCGTAATTCGTAATTATTTGCCTTTGAGTCGTTTGGTGGAAGCAACTAGAATTTTACCAATTTCGTTTGCCTCTTGGAGAAGTAGTTGAAATTTGTGTCTATCCACTAGTTCGGATTCAATTAATATTTCTAACCAGTATTGTGTTTCTCTTGCTTCTTTCAAAGCAATTTCTAATTTATTGATAAAATCTTTATTAGATTGGGCGGACTGTGCTTCTCGAACATTTGCAGCAATCGAAGTCCCAGAACGAAGTAATTGTTTAGAGAGAATTCGATAAACTCCAGGCTTTTCATCTAAAAAGCAACAAGCTTTAACAATTCTTACCGCAAAACTTCTTGTCCGGTCAGTAATGCTACTATTAGTTACCATATTTTTCTTTTAAATCATAATATCTATGCTTCCCACATCTAAAAGAAAAACTAGAATCTCACTCTAAATCAATTACGAATTACGTTAGCGTAGCGTTAGCGAGTCCGCGAGCGTCATTACGAACTACGAATTATCATGGAATCTCCCATCGAAAGAATAAAACTTTCCCAAACAGCCAAAGACCAACTTCTCAAACTCAGACGCAACACCAAAATTGACCAATGGAATATCCTCTGTCGTTGGGCGTTTTGTCGTTCCTTAGCAGAACCCACCCCACCCTCCCCCGTCCCCATTCCCCAAGATAGTAACGTCGAGATGACTTGGCGCGTCTTTGGCGGCGAAATGTCCGATATTCTCCTCCTCGCCCTCAAGCAACGCTGTCATAACGACGGTTATGACACCGATAAAGAAACCCTCGCCACCCAATTCCGCCTGCACTTACATCGCGGTATCGGTTACTTAGCAGGCGATCAAAATATCAAGAAAATTGAAGATTTAATAGAACTAGCCATCAAATATTGAAACCATATTAGGTAATCGGTAAAAAAAAACGGCATCTACCCAACTTTCTTAATTACGAATTACGAATTACGAATTACGAATTACGAATTCCCCTTATGCCTGAAGCCTTAGAAATCGATCGCCATAGAGCTGCGATCGCTCGCACTGACATCTCCCGCCCCGTGCGATTAGCCATAGAATGGGCAATCCTGGATCAAAATACCACTTTTTTTGACTACGGTTGCGGCTACGGTGGTGATGTGCGGCGAATAGCAGACTTAGGCTACACCAGCGCAGGCTGGGACCCTTACTACTATCCCGATGTCCCACTCACCCCCGCTGATGTCGTCAATTTGGGTTACGTCCTCAACGTCATTGAAGAGGCAGAGGAACGCCGTCAAAGCCTCATCCAAGCTTGGGAACTCACCCAGCAAGTTTTAATTGTCGCAGCTCAAGTGCTGATTAATGCTCCCAGCAAAACTCAGCTGGCTTACAACGATGGCATTGTAACCCGTCGCAATACTTTTCAGAAATATTACGAGCAAGAGGAACTTAAAACTTACATTGATGAAGTGCTAAGTGTGGATGCGGTACCCATAGCGCTGGGTGTCTACTTTGTGTTTCGAGATGAAGCCCAAAAAGAAAGTTACAAAGCTATCCGCTTCTTTTCTACCTCTTCTACACCGCGAGTCCGCATTCCCACCAAGCGGTTTGAAGATTACCAAGAACAACTGCAACCACTCATGGCTTTTTTTACCAAGCGCGGTAGATTGCCTGTGAAAGGCGAATTGGAAAATGAACAAGAATTACTGATAGAATTTGGTAACTTTCGGCGTGCTTTCGGCGTAGTTTTGCAAGCTACCGACGAAACAGAATGGGATGCGATCGCTTATCGTCGTTCTCTAGATATCCAAGTTTATCTCGCCCTCACCCATTTTGATCGACGCCCCGCATGGCAGAAACTAGCGCCAGAAATGCGTCACGACATCAAAGCCTTTTTTAGTAGTTACGAAGAAGCTTGCCAAGTCGCCGATCAAAAGCTTTTCAGCTTAGGCAAACCGAAAGTGATTCAAACTGCTTGTGAAAAAAGCAAAATTGGTAAACACACGCGCGGTGCCCTTTACGTGCATGTTTCGGCGCTTGCTGCACTCGATCCTTTGCTGCGAATTTACGAAGGCTGCGCTAGCCGTACCATTGGCCGTGTAGATCAAGCCACATTGATAAAATATCACATTGATAAACCGCAAATATCCTATCTTTTTTACCCTGATTTCGATACTGACCCTCATCCAGCTTTAAAAGCAAGTATCGGTATTGACTTAAAAACCCTAGCTGTTACTCACCGAGAATATCAAACTAGAGCAAATCCGCCAATTTTGCATCGAAAAGAAACATTTGTTACCAATATATACCCGCGTTACGAAGAATTTGCTAAACTCACCCAACAAGAAGAGGAATTAGAATTGCTCAAGCACACAAGCGATATTGGTACTCGTGAAGGTTGGGAAAAATGCCTTGCCGCACACAAAGTACAAATAAGAGGGCATGAGGTTTATCCAATTCAAGAAAGTTAATACGATTTTGGATTATCGAAGAATTAGGGACTTCCAAAAAATAAATTATCCCAAATCATTTGTACATTTTTTGGGTAGCACAGCTGTGCTAACCTACGAACGCGAGTGCGTCCCGCAGGGATGGGATGTTTTTTTCACTGGAAGTTCCTTACTGGCGATCGCTTTGAGTACTCCGTGTGTCGCAATCATTATTCAAATTGATATCAGGTAAAGCACTGCCCAATAAAGGTATCCTGAATTTGGATTTAGGGCGAGTAGATCTTGGTGAGTTAGTGTGTTTGCAGAAAACTACACACTACCTTTGCTAAGTATTAATGCTCAATTAGTGCTGCGGCGATCGCGTAAATTCTTATAGGTATTAGTTTAGATGATACATTTTTTCATTGCCTCGTTGTACTTTATCCAAACTCCAATTACCATGACTGAGATTTCCTCAAAAGAGGCAAAAAGTTGAAACCATGAGGAAAATTGAATCGCTGCTGCAAGTTTTCGGTAGTCGCAAGATGGCGGCTTTGTTATTGTTGGGCTTTGCATCGGGTTTACCGTTATTGTTAATCGGTAATACCTTGAAGGCTTGGATGACCGTGGAGAAGGTAGATTTAGCCGCTATTGGGTGGTTTAGCCTCGCCGGGTTACCATATTCGTTGAAGTTTCTCTGGTCGCCGTTAATAGATAGATTCACCTTGCCAGTTTTGGGACGACGACGGGGTTGGTTGATTTTGACACAGGTTGGCTTGATTGTAGCGATCGCCATCATGGCATTTCAACAACCCAAACAAGCATTACAGCTTTTAGCCATCAACGCCATAGTCATTGCTTTTATCAGTGCAACTCAAGATATCGCCGCTGACGCCTACCGCACCGATGTTTTGGAAAAACTAGAAATGGGGGCTGGTGCAGCAGTTTTTATCTTAGGTTATCGAATCGCCTTGTTAGTCGCAGGTGCTTTAGCCTTGATACTTGCTGATAAATTACCCTGGTCATCAGTTTACTTGTTGATGGCAGGAATCATGTTAATTGGTATTTTTGCCACCTTGTTAGCACCAGAACCCAAGGAAATTAGTCCTCCTGCTTCCTTAGCTGATGCTGTTATCTTGCCCTTTGGTGAATTTTTTCAGCGTCAAGGTATCTTATACGCTATTTTAATTCTTGTGTTCATTACCTTATACAAACTGGGTGATGCTTTGTTGAGCAATATGACCACGCCCTTTTTGCTGCAAACAGGTTTTACCAAAACCGATATTGGGGCAATTCAAGTCGGCATGGGATTAGTTGCTACGATTGTCGGCGCCCTAGCAGGTGGTTCGATTTTGAGTGCTATAGGCATCAATCGATCGCTTTGGGTTTTTGGTATTCTACAAGCAGTAAGTAATTTAGCTTACTTTTTCCTAGCATATATCGGTAAAAACTACCAAGCTATGGTACTTGCCATCAACATAGAACAATTTTGTGGTGGATTGGGGACAGCAGCCTTTGTTGCCTTTTTGATGAGTCTTTGTAACCAGCGGTTTTCCGCAACCCAATATGCTTTGCTCTCCAGCTTGATGGCTGTCAGCCGGGATATTCTGTCAGCCCCAGGAGGCGCTATTGCCCAAAGGACGGGTTGGCCGATATTTTTCTTAATAACCATCGCCGCCGCTGTGCCAGGACTACTTCTATTGCCAGTATTTGCTCCCTGGAACCCTCGACCAGTGGCAGCATCCAGACCAGGACTTGAGGACGAAGAAGAGGATATATGGGGAATCAAGTAGTTATTGCTGTCGGCACATTCATCCTCTTGCTTACTGGTTTATTACTTGGGTATGTTCTCTCGCAGTTAGTTTTAGGATTTCTAGCATTTAACCTCCTAACTTTTTTCGGAACACTCAGCCTAATTTTAATTTTTGGTACACTTTATTACGTTTTATTTTGGCAATTGCGGAGAGAGCAGTCTCGGTCATCATTAGATCAAGGAATAACAAGCCAGGTAGACGAAGGTGTATCTGATAGCTATCTCAAAAACAGGCTAATTGCCAGATTATCCGGTGATACCGCCGCTGCCGAACGATTAATTGAACAGGCAAAAGAGACTTATCCAGGAATGCCAGAGAATTGGTATTGTGAGAGAGTGCTTGATGACTTAGAGCGCAATCGGGAATAGTAGTGGGGAAGTAGGGGAGTGGGGACTAGGGAGATGGGGAGAGAATTTTACCCCACCACCCTACGACCTCACCCTTGCCAGTCCCCATACCCAGAAAATCGCTAAAATAAATCAAGAATACTTTACAAATCTTCAGCTAGGTTCTCATAAAGTTGCTAGCTATTTGCAATTGAAATATGGCTATTTTTCGTCAATACATCGCCCCACTGCTTGTTGTTTTGGTATTTGTCTTTGCCCTAGTGGCAGTCAGCGCTCGGATCTTTTTACCCTCCGATATGGCAGCACCGGCACCAATTGAAGAGGTGGAGGTAAGTTCTCAACTTACTCCTGCTGATTTACCACCAGCACGCAACTCAGCTAGCTAAATCAATATCAGAAGTGTCTGAGCAATTACTACCTGGGTACTTTATTCGCCGTGGCTCAACTTTAGATCGATCGCTGCTGCTAAAATTCATGCAGCAGACTTACCAAGATCTTTTTCCCAATCAGGATTTTTCCCACCTAGAGCAAACAGTTAAGCAATACTTCTCCAGCGATACGCCCTTGTGGTGGGTCGATTTTTCGAGTCAGGGAGTAGAGGAAGATGAGGAAGCAGGGGGAGATGAGGGAGCAAGGGAAGTAAATTCTTCCTCATCCCCCTCATCCCCCTCATCCCCCTCATCCCCCTCATCCCCCTCATCTCCCTCATCCCCCCATCCCCCCATCGCCTGCGTCTGGGTGGGCAATGCCATAGATCAAGTACAGGGTAACCGTCATGCTCATATCTTTGTCCTCTATGTTGCGCCAGAACATCGGCGGCGAGGTATTGGCACAGCCTTGATGCAATATGTGGAAAATTGGGCGATTCAAAGAGGCGATCGCCAAATTGGTTTACAAGTTTTTCAATCAAACAAACCCGCATTAAATCTTTACCACCAGTTGGGTTATCAAACCCAATCCCTATGGATGGTAAAATTCCTCAATACACAAAAATAAATTAGAGGATAGCGATAAAATACTTTAGCGTCTGAGTTATGGCCGTTCTCGTTTGGATCAAAGTCAACAAGGGGCAACGGAAAGTGTACAATAACGCAACTGATATATATAAAGCTTTAACTTATTGGCGCCAGGGATTACATGTTAATCCCCAGAAGGGTTAAATAACAGCACCCAATAAGCTAACAAATACTTACTTTTGCTCATCTTTGCTCATCTTCTTTTTTAGCGAACGGATGTATTCTCTAAGCACATCAGTTTTAGTCCTGCTGGACTGATAGATTGATCGCGTCAGCTTGTGGACTAGTTGATGCCGACATCGCTAGGTTGAAGCAAGAAGAAAATGTGAGCAATTGTTAGCATTTTTCGATCGGATTGAAATTAAATTATGTATGACGAAGACGATCTAAGCCTACTTGATGCAGAGGAGGAGCTAGAAAGCCCCTTAGATAAAATAGAGCCGCTAACTGCCTCCTCGGAAGTGCCTAAGCCCGATCCAGAAGTAATGTTAGCCCTGCTAAACAGTCCCCAGCCCCAGCAAAGAATGTTAGCGGCGCGTGCTTTTTGCGATCTTGAAGATGCTCGTGCTACCCCCCTTTTGATTCGCTTGTTAACTGATACCTGTCCCTTAGTTCGGGTGAGTGCAGCTTATGGCATCGGACGCAATCCCAGTTCTGAGGCGGTGAGTCCGTTAATTGCTCAATTGAATCAGGATTGGAATGGCTATGTGCGTAAAGGCGTTGTTTGGGCTTTAGGAAACTGTCGCGATCGCCGTTCTTTAGCACCCCTGGCAGATGCCTTAAAAACTGATATTTCCGCAGTGCGTTTGTGGGCTGCTAGCGCCCTAGCACAAATGGCAGAAGTCAGTTATGAAGCAATTATTGGGGCGATGCCACCATTAATACAAGCCTTAGTCAATGACCCAGTAGCAGCAGTACGGAGTAACAGTGCTTGGGCAATTGGTCAACTGTGCCGCGAACTACCTTCTAACGTAGTTTACGCTACAGCGATCGATGCTCTCATTCAAGCCTTTGCCGAAGACCAAGATTTGGGAGTACGGGAAGACGCCAAAGCCTCACTCTTAGGAGTAGGCGATCCGCGTGGCTTGCAGTTGATTGAAACCCTCGAACAAGAAGGGTGGTTTTGATTTATTTGGGCATTGGGCATAGGGCATTGGGCATTGGGCATTGGGCATTGGTTATTAATTCTTATCCCTCACTCCCTTATCTCCCTCATCTCCCCACTCCCCACTCCCCACTCCCTCATCCCCTACTCATTTTCCCCTACAGCCTTGATCAAATTTAGGTCATAGGGACGCTCTGTGTCATCCTCACCCAAATACTCGCCATTTTGAATTTCTAAAATAACTAACGGAATATGACCAGGATTTTCTACCTTATGCAGTGTTGCTGCGGGAACATAAGTTGACTGATTGCGATTTAGTAGTATTTCCTCATCACCACAAGTGACTTTCGCTACACCTGAGACTACAACCCAGTGTTCATTGCGATGATAATGGATTTGTGATTTAATGCCGTGCCTGGGCTTGATTTCAACGCGACTAATTCTATAGGTTGCTCCCTCTTCAATAACCTCGACATTACCCCAGTACCGTGTACCAGAATGTGAAGACGCTTCATTAATATTTGACTGAGTATTATTTTCATTCAGAGTCATAACTAATTTCTCAACTCAATGATTATGAATATTTGTCAATAATCTACCGCAAAGGAAGTAAATCTGGGTAACCATTCCCGATGAAACAACGAATATACCCCACTCTCTCATCCCCCTCATCTCCCTCATCTCCCTCATCTCCCCCACTCTCCACTCCCTACTCCCTACTCCCTATTTTCAAACTAGCCTCCCGTATACTGAATCCTATAAATCTGGTTATTGGCTTCTTCTGTTAATAATAGACTGCCATCTGGTAAGACAAGTAAACCCACAGGTCGTCCCCAAGTACTTGGTACAGAAGGATTGAGCAAAAACCCTGTGAGAAAATCTTCGTAATAGCCTTGTGGTTGTCCTTTTGTATCAAAGGGAACAAACACAACTTTGTAACCAGTACCGCGATCGCGGTTCCAAGAACCACGAAAAGCAGCAAAAGCACCGTTGCGGTATTTTTCTGGAAATGTTTTACCATCATAAAACTGCAAACCCAATGCTGCTGAGTGCGCCTGAAACAGCACATCCGGGGTTTTGGTACGGGCTGCTAAGTCCGGGCGTTTGCTTTGTTCTTTGGTTTTTTGACGCGGATCGAGGTTCTTTGGCGTCAGGTAAGTATAAGGCCAGCCGTAAAATTCTCCCTTTCGGATGCGTGTCAAATAATCTGGCACCAAATCATCACCGATTCCATCCCTTTCATTAACAGTGGTGTAAAGTTCCTTAGTTACAGGATGAAAATCCAAACCAACAGGGTTACGCAAACCGGAGGCGAAAGTCTGCTGCTGCGAACCATCCAAATTCATCACCTGCACCGAAGCCCGTGGTAAGGGTTCTTCATCGACGTTGGTTCCTGAACCAATTGAAACATATAATTTATTGCCTTCAGGCGAGACAACAACATTGCGTGTCCAATGATTGTTATAACCTTGGGCAGGCAAGTCAGCAATTTTTTGCCCGTTGCCTGTAATTTGGTTTTGACCTTGAGTATAGGGAAAACGCAATACAGCATCTGTGTTCCCCAGAAAAAAGGAATCGCCTGCAAAAGCCATGCCAAAGGGGCGGTTGAGTCCGTTGTCCCCAGTAGCAAAGGTTTCTCGAACATCGGCTACACCATCACCATTGGTATCACGCAATAGACGAATGCGATTTTGCCCGGTTTCAGTTACCAGTACATCACCATTAGGGGTTAAAGCTAGCCACCGTGGGGCATTTAAACCTTCAGCAAAAATGTTAACTGTAAAGCCTGGTGGTACGCGTAGTACCGGATCTTGGGGAATGGGCACAACCTCAGGCCGCTTAGACGCACTTTCTGTTGCGAAGGGTGCCGGTAAGTTCTTGAGATTGATTTGGATAGGTTTAGGTGAAAATGCTTCAGTCCGGATGATATTTTTTGACTGTGTAGTATTTTGTGTCAGTTCGGTATCAGATACAGATGTTTGCGGTGGTGGATTATCTGAGGAGGCGCGAGTCTGGTTACAGGCTGCTACCAAGGTGAGTAAAAAAACTGGTAGCAAGAAACGCGCAGGAACTTTCATGGCGGTAAACACTATACACAATTTTTATACTCTAGACTTGAAACTTAATAATTGTCGCCAGCCTAAAGTCCGATTTTTTTGAAGGGATTGGGTATTGGGGACTGGGTATTGGGGATTGGTACTCCCGATTGAGGATTGGAAATATAGTATTTCTAATCTTAATTCCCTAATCCCCAGTCCCCAGTCCTTAATCCCCAGTCCCCAATCCTCACACATATAAACATTTATTTGTCAATAAAAAATTTTCAAATTCGGCTGCTGGTAATGGACGACTAAATAGAAAACCTTGCATGGAATTACAGTTGTGTTGGCGCAAAAAAGCTAGTTCTGCTTCGGTCTCTACACCTTCAGCAACGACATCTAGATTGAGATTGTGAGCCATTTGAATTAATGCTTTGGTAATGGCTGATTTTTGGGGGTCGTTGGCAACATTATGAATAAAATAACGGTCAATTTTTAAAGTATTAATTGGTAAATTTTTCAGATAAATCAAAGAAGAGTAGCCTGTACCAAAATCATCGATCGCTATTTTTACACCCAGAGAACGCAATTTATTCATAGTAGCGATCGCACTATTGATATCTTGCATAATCATACTTTCAGTAAGTTCTAATTCTAGGCAATCTGCTTGCAATTTATTGGTTTCTATAAAATTCACTATTTTCTGAATAAAATCTGGTTGATTAAATTCAAGTACTGACAAATTTACAGCAACATTCAATGAATAAATTCCAGCATCACGCCAGCTTTTAATTTGCTCGCAGACTTTTTTTACTACCCATTTTCCAATAGGAACAATTAAACCTGTAGATTCTGCTAAGGGAATAAATTCTGTCGGATAAATTACCCCCAATTCCGGACTTTGCCAACGCAGCAAACTTTCAGCGGCTACTATTTTACCAGAAGCAATATCCACTATTGGTTGATAATAAATCTCAAATTCTTGAAAATTATGTTGTTTAATTGCCCGATGTAAGCTAATTTCTAACAACTGCATTTTCGGAGACAAGTTGTGAAGTGCAGTCTGAGGAGATAAATATCTTTTTAAAGTAGCGTGCTTTTCCAACCTGTTCATGATGGCACTTAATAACTCAGCCCGAGTGAATGGCTTAGTTACATAGTCGTCTGCACCCAGATCCATACCTCGACGAAAGTCGGATTTGGCAGATTTGGCAGTGAGAAAAATGAAGGGAATTGTTGCCGTCGTCGGGTCTTGACGTAATGCTGTTAGCACGCCATAACCGTCAAGTTCTGGCATCATCATGTCACACAAAATTAAATCGGGAACTTCAGAAATAGCCAAATTTACGCCGATTCTGCCATTGGGGGCAGCAATAGTTTCAAAATTTTCAGCTTCTAGCAAATCTAAAATATTTTCTCTGACTGATTCTTCATCTTCAATTATTAAAATTTTCGTCATAATTAACCTCTTATTTATATTTTATTATTTAACGATATAATCACAGTAAACTTTGTGCCTAAACCCACCGTGCTTGTGACAAAAATTTCACCTTCATGGATATCTACACAGTTTTTAACAATTGCCATTCCCAATCCAGTACCTAGTATATTGCCGACATTACTGGCACGATGAAACGATTCAAACAGTAAGGGTAGATCTTCTTCTGGAATACCAATTCCCCAATCTTGAATTTCAAATACTGCTTGTCCATTTTGACAACTCAGACTAAACTTGATAATGCTATCATCTGGGGAATATTTAATTGCATTTGATAGTAAGTTATTGAAAATATGTCCCAATAATTTGTCATCCATGCAGCAAGGTATAGATTCATATTGACTGATGAAAGAAATCAAGCGCTGGTTGTTGGAATTCATCTGTATTTCTTCCAGCAGTTGTTGGCAGTATTTGACTAAATCAAAGGATGTTGGTCTATACTCTAATTTCCCGGTTCCCGCTTTCCCGATAAGTAACACGTCATTCAACATTTCAGTCATCCGCTTGACGGCCGTTTGAATCCGATGCAAGTGAGTGAGTTGTTTTTGTTCGGTCCATTTGTGGCGGTAGTGTTCGAGTAACTCACAAGAAGAAAGGATAGTAGTCAACGGTGTGCGGAATTCATGAGAAGTCATGGAGACAAAGCGAGATTTAAGTTCGCTGAGTTGTTTTTCTTTTTCTAGTGCTATTGTGAGTTTTTGTTCTAATTTCTTCCGTTCTGTGATATCTACCCAGTAACCCACTATTTCCATAGGGTTACCAGTTTGATCTCGGGCTAGCTTACCTTGGTCGTATATCCAACGATAGATGCCGTCTTGGTGTAAAAATCGGTACTCTACGGTGTACTGTCCTTGCTCTAATATCTTTGACAGTTGAGCAAACACTTGGGTTGTGTCTTCTGGATGAATATGACTAGCCCAAAAATTAGAATTTTCAACAAATTTTCGTGGTTCATAGCCCGTGATTGTCGTGACATTTTCGCTAACAAATGTCACGCCGAAGTCTCCAGAAATCTTGCAGGTATAGATGACAGATGGGCTAAAAGAAAGTAAATGTTGCAGCTGCTTTTGTTCGCCAACTTTGCATTCTTGTAGCGCCGCTTCTTGTTTATTACTAGCGTAGCAATTGAAAATTTTTCCTTGGCAATCGCATAGCGGCAAAGCACGTACCAAATACCAGGGATAGGTTTTGTCAGTTCCTCTAGACCAAACTTCAGCGATCGCTAGAGATTTTTGCCAAAAGTTGGGATGATAACCCAAGAAAACCGAGTTTCTATCTTTGGGAAAAACAGCCTCCGGGATAGTATCCATAACCAGCTGCAACATTTGCTGGGATTGCCACAGTTGTTCCTGTTTTGCCTGTACATGGGAGGTAATATCCACAGAAACTCCAATGAGGCGGGCGGGTTTGGCTGTGGTGTCTTTAAGTACTATAGCGTGTATTGGTAGCCATTTGTACTTATGCCATTGCCCTGGAAACAAAATACTGTACTCTACCCCAAAAAAACCAATACTAGCGATGTAGTTTTGGACATCTTCTGAATAAACACCTTGTGTCAAACCACTACCTAATTTCTGTTCTAGAGTTCGTCCAATAAACTCTAGCCATTTCTCAAAAAAATTCCCCAAAGTGTAACTATCTGACATCGAAATCAGCACAGGTAGTGTATCAGCTATGATGCAAAAGCGCTGTTCACTTTCACATAGTGCCTCAAAAGCCGTGATATCCTTGTCAATCTCAGTGGATTCGTGAATTTTTTCCGATTCATTCACTCCCGCTGACTCTAGCAAACGCCGTTGTTCTTCAGTTTGCTTGTTGTTATCTGTAGTTTTCTCTATTTCTTGTGCCAGTGCTTGACAAATACTCTCAGGAGTGATCACACCGATAACTTGCCCTTGGTTATCCACAACTGGCAGTAGATCCAACTGCTGCTGGCATAAGAGTGACAGGGCACAGGACATTTCCTGAAATTCTGACACCTTCAATGTTTTCACCGAGGTATGCATCACCTCAGATATCTTGGCTGTTTTCAAGTCAGTCCCTGAAGCTATAAGCTGTACAATATCATGCTTTGTGAAGCATCCCACTAACTGTGAACAAGAACTGACCAAGACACTTTTGCTCTGTGTTGCCATCAAAGCGATCGCATCTGATAGTGGTGTTTCCGGCACAACCATTAGCGGCGAACAGTCTATTACTGACTCTAAGCTTTTTAGCCCGAGAAACTGAGATAAAGCTTGCATAGATTATTACTATAGCTATCATCAAACGATAGTTATCTAAAGCTGCTCACTTAAGCATTCTCTAATATTTTGACGTGAAAGAGTTAGTAATCTCTGAAGTATAAACACTGGAAAAATAGTGTTAAGAAATACAAAGGTGTTTCTACGTTAGCTGGAGATTGGGGAATGGGGAGTAGGGAGTGGGGAGATGGGGGAGAATAACTCTCAATACTGCGTAGGTTTTGGAATTTTTTGGTTGAGGCAAGCTGTTTAATAGCCGGGGGAGAAATGGAGGCTGGCGTTGAGTTTTGCCTAAGAAAGCAACGCCAGCTTCCCCCGCTTATCCGAGCAGTATTGGAATAACTCCCCACTCCCCACTCCCCGATTAACGCAACCCTACCCGCCTTTCGCCGTAACGCAACAGCCTTTCTATGGTTACAAGGCGATTTTCCCAGACTTTGACCTGATAGGAATTTGACTTGATTTCTTCCTTCATCAATACTCGAAATTGGGACTGGAAGCGAGTTAGGGAGGCTCTAGCTACTAGTAATTTACTAGCAGAAGGGGCGATCGCAAGTTGATTTAAAGCAGTGCGTAAAACTTCTGCTTGGTTGTTAAAATCTGAAATTGTTCGAGCAGGCATTGGCAATTGCTCATTTTGCCAAACAAATTTCCATTCTCGTTGCAGGGCAGCATAACGAATGGCAGCGGTTTGAAAAGGCTGGCGGTGAGGAATAGGTTCAGTTGTTGTGGATTGAACTTTACCTTGGGTGCTAATAAAAAGTTTTTGGAGTTCATTGTTAAAATTCTCGGCGGCAAAGAGGGCATAACCACTAACCGGCAAATCCCTTACCAATTGCAGTTGGTCGAATGCTCCAATTGTTGGCAAAGAAAGTAAGCGAATTCCTGGCACTAACAAGGTAGCCCCCAATTGTTTGGAGGCAATCCAGGGTTGAGCCAGTCGTTGAAAGCGGGATGTATCCAAAGCATAAGTCATGGGAACGATTAAATCTACATCCCCTCGCCTTGCCCAAATTTCCCAGTTTTGTTGAATTTTTTCAACCCGTTCTATTTGTGGCAAAGGAAAGACTGCAACTGACAAAATCAAATTTGCTCGCTTTTGTCGCAACTGCTGTGATAGGTGAGCAACAAAGCTATCAACTTGCTCGGTGCGAAATGCCGTCCACTTTTGCCAGAGTTCTGGTTGGCTAGGAGAAATATTCAGTGGATCTACACCAGTCAACTGCTGAAACTGCGCTCTTGCAGCTTTACCATAACCGTATGTTCGACCTGCAAGTGGATCTTGGAAGGGGTAACGAATGTAATCTAGCTGTAGACCGTCCACGTCATAACGGGTGACGATTTCCTCATACAGCTTGAGTAAATACTGGCGCACTTCGGGGTTGGCTGGGTCGAAGAATGGCTTAGTCTGACCAACGGGAATCATATTGCCCTGGTTATCGTAGTTTGCCCAATCGGGATGAGCAGCCAGTACTGGCCCTGGGTAATTAGGATTAACTTTGATAATTTCATTGTGACGTTGGTTACCAGCCGCAAAAGTCCAAACCCAAGCGTGTAATTCCATATCCCGCTCATGGGCTAGTTTGACTGCATCTGCCAAAGGGTCCCAACCACGAATTAATGGGTTTTGTTCTTTGGCAACTTGGCTGGGATAAATTGTGTAGCCAGCGTTAACAGTTTCAAAAAAGATGGTATTAATCCCGGTTGCTGCCAGTCGGTCAAAAATCTCTGCTAGTCCCGCCTTGCTACCAGCACGGACAATTGTCCCCCGGTCTAACCAAACCGCGCGGATTTCTGGCTGAGCTAGTCTGCGATCTACAGGAAACTGTTGCCACAAAATTCTCTTGGCAATTAGCCATTGCTGACGAGCCAAAGCGTAATTTTTTTCGGCAATCAATTCGGGTAAGTTTTTAGCAATTACTTTCGCCTGTGCCAAGGCTTGCTCTGTGCTGGTTACTAGTGCCCCTGGTCTGGTTGAGGCTAATTGTGTTTCTTGTTTGACAGACTGGACATCTATGCTCTCTGAATTTGCAGAAGCCTCCCCAAAATCGGCAGCATTGGCTGATACCGCTAAATGGGCGCTTTCCACCCGACCAATGAGATTTTCTAACTCTTGCTGGAGAGCGATCGCTTCGTTTTGAGTAATCGGCTGATTGGAGTTGGGTACAACATCTAAACGCACCGCTTCTTCCAATTGGTCAATGGCCTCCTGGGAAGTTGGCGGTTTGACTACAGGAAGCGGCCTCGGTTGGGGAGCAGTGGCAGTTTTTGGAGGAGGAGGGGGAGTGGGGGATGAGGGGGATGAGGGGGATGAGGGGGATGAGGGGGATGAGGGGGATGAGGGGGATGAGGGAGATGAGGGAGATAAACTGCCCCTCTGCTCCTGTGCCCCCCTGC
>NZ_JACJSJ010000096.1 GCF_014698115.1 Nostoc sp. FACHB-973 | reverse complement strand
GTCTTGATTAGAGTGCATAATTATGACCTTAGTGCTAATTTTAACTGCGCTTCAACTTCTCGCAAATTCGTGGAAGATGGTCTGGTGTTGCTCCGAACTTTTGGCTCATTTGCTTTGGCTTGAAGCTTTGCTTTTAGTTCCAGCATTTGTGGGCTGTGTTGATACCCATTGGATGGAACCCGAATAGATTGCTCTTGCTGACGGCGTATCCGGTCTTGTGCCAAGGCATCTTCGAGCGTGATGCTATTAGTCTGCGAACCCAAAAATACTGCGTGATGGTTGGGGAAAGGGGAATGGGTAAGGGGTAAGGGACTTGAAACCTTTTCCCCTTCCCCTTTACCCTTTGCCCCGCCAAGCTCAGTGATATTTTTTACTTTGTGAGCCAAAGCAGTGCGCTGTTGAGGTAGGGGCTGTTTTTCTGTTTGCAATGCTTGGTGATAACGCTGCATCAGGTTCGTCCACCCACCCTTGGTTTTCTCCCAGGTGTTCATGACTGCGATCGCATGATCTATTTCCTGTCGTGCGGAGCGTTTCGATTTAGTGGCTAATTCTTGTGCTAGGAAATCCACGACTACAGGGTTGAAGTTCTGGTAGAGGTTATTGAGTTTTCGCTCTCCATTGCGCCAAGGTAAAACCCAGCGATTCCACTTGATTGAGTCTCTAACAAGCAGGGGCACACAATCATCACTCATAGCAGTCGGGTCTGTTAGCCAAGCATCAATCAGTTCTTTCACGTTCCGGGCTGTCTTGTAGGGACAGGTTAGTTGCGGCTTATTCGATTGTTCGGATTTCTCGAACGACCCCCCCGCAATAGTTGATCCTCTTGAGGGGTTATCGGTTTGTTGCAAAGACTCGGAATTTTTTAACAACGAAGTGGGTTGTTGTGGGATTGGTTCTTCTGGGGCTGATTCTTCTAAACTTGGTTTTTCTGGAATTGGTTTTTCAAGTTCAATTTCTTCCGTTGTTAAATCAAGTTCTTCTTTTTCACACACACTCTCTTGGGTGGGGGGCGCGGGTGGCGAAGCCAGGGGCGCATTGTGTGTAATCTCTGAAGTAATCTTTGAAGTAATCTCTGTATCTATTAGATCATTTTCACCTTTTCGGCAATTGGAATTTAACCTTTTCGGAAATTCCATTTTCACCTTTTCGGCAATTCCATTTTCACCTTTTCGGAAATTCACTTTTTCGTCAGAACCAGAAGCTACTTGTGTTTTGATATGTTCAGGAGCTAATGATGGAGTTTGAACTACAAGATTTAGTAGTTCAAGAAAATTCTGCCAGTCGATTCGGATATGTTTAGTTGGACTATTAGCAAATTTGTAAAGCGCAGTCACAATTAGATTTTTGGACTCTAATAACTTGATAGCTGTATCAAATTGCTTGGGTGTAATTCTGCACTCTTTCCACCAATCATCACGCTTTTTAGCCAACCACTTGTGCCCCTCACGTTCAATTCTGAGTCGGGATTGCCCTTCATGATCCGGTAAATGCCAGTAAATGATCTGACTAAGTAAAATTCCAGCGATTAAGTCACCGCCAGCAACGTCTACATAACAACGTTTGACTTCTATCGTGTCCCTAGAACGCGATTCCCAGGCTAGAAAACTGTTTTGGTCAGAGAGCCAATTCATCTTTCTAGACCTCCTTTCATCATGTTTTCTGCTAGAATCATGGTTATATTCTCCATTCCTCAAAAATTGTGAGTTTATTCTTCCCCCGCACTGCGCTACAGGCGGGGGTTTTGCTTTATTCACGCATCAAACGGAAATTGTCTAACTTGCAGATGAAGAGGAAACTCTTCAATTTTTCCCCCTTTCTTGTCGCGGGTTTTAAATTGCTGTCCCCCAAATTTCGCATTCGCCCCCAACTGCTTCACAAATACGGGTGTTTTCGATTGTTGGCATTGTTGGACAATTGAATTAATCCATTCAATGTGGCATGGTCTGGAATTTGGGCCAGATTCACCACCAACAATTACTAACTGAACATCATTCAAGTATTGAGTGATATCGCCCAAATCTTCTAGTAATGGTTCAACTGACCAGAAGCGAGTTAAAGCCGGAATCTGAGCAAGGAATTGACTACGTTCTTCTAAAGTGCGGCGATTCTCAATCGAAGTTCCTGGCCAAATATTTAAAGGTAGCTTGTCTAGCCCGTGACAAGAAAGCCATTCATCCATATAGCAATCCTAAATGATTCATGAGAAAATACCATACTCATAGAGCTTGGGAAAGTCAAATATTTGACAATGTACAGATAATTCAAATAAGCTCTTGACGACAGAAAAAGAATTACAGAAAAAATAAAACTCTCGAATCAATCTTTTAGCTTGTAACCAAATGTCTTCTACAGGATTTTGTTGTGGTGCATTGGGTGCAAATCTTTCACAGGTTACTAACCAGTCTTCTGGTAGCCGTTCACTATTTAAAGATTCTAAATAATCTTTGATGGGCTGGGAACGGTGGTAACTTGCACCATCCCAAATAATTAATAATTTTGCTCCTGAACGTTGGGAACGAAGATATTCTAAAAATTTAATTGTGTTCTGCGAGTCACCTTTTTTCGCAGGATAAGTAAGAAATTCTTTAGTTTTGTAGTCTAATGCTCCATAATATGTTTGTTTCTCACGTGCATTTCCCACTGGAATGGTAACTCGCTCACTAGTTTTCCCCCAAACATATCCACATATATCGCCCCAGAGAAGATGACATTCATCAACCATGAATACAACTAGCTCTCCTTTTTCTATTTCTGCTCTTCGCGCTGCCAATAACTCACAAATTGCTTTTTTTTAAGTCTACTAATTCTAAATCTTGTTTTGGATTATTTGCTTGCGCTTTCTTCCATCTAATACGTGCTGTCTCAAACAAATCGTAGTAACTTTGTTTCGAAGCGAATGTCACTCCATACTTGGCGGCAGTATGATATTCTAACTCATTTAAAGTCCATGTATCTTTTGTTTGTAACCATTCAATTATCTCCTCTCGTTGAACAGCACTTAGGACTCCAATAGAGCCTTTGTACTGAGCTTTTAAGCCATCCACTCCGTTTTTAAAAAAAGCTTTTTTCCATTTACTAATGAAACCACTAGAAACTCCTAATATTGGCATGATTTCTTGATGCTTGTAACCACACAACAGCATTTTGACTGCCGTAGCTCGCTGGATTTCACGCTTATCTTGACTATTTTTGATAAACTTTTCTAGCAATTGCATCCACATAGCTATGTCTGTAATCTAGTTGCAAACGTTACATTTACACTCTTTACGTATTTTCTCACGACTGATTCAGGATTGCTATAGATGACAGCATGATTTCTGGGCGTTTAGTGAGAATCTGAAATATTTGATTGGGAGCAACGAACATTCCGTCCAGTATTTCATGTTGCCAAAAACGCGGAACCCATTCACCGAAAACATCAGTCATTGAAGAAACGAAATGCTTTTTAGATTTTCTTTGTAATCCCCATTTCCGAATAGCTTCTGTATCTAACACTAGTTCGGGTGGTTGTCCAGAGTAGGGTTGCTTGTTTCCGCCAAAGAAAGAGTTTTTATTTAATTTCTCTGCATAACAATTTGCACAACCCTCGCTTTTCTTATGACACCACCAACCGCCGACTTTAGCACGGATGATATTTTCTGTTTGGTCAGTCCATTCTATGTTTGTTGACATAATTACCCTTTATATAATGCTATTTTCATACACTCAAAGAAACATTCGTTTCACTATCAAACTTTTGGGCTTCATCCCCCCAACAATCCCAACCATCACGAGAAGAACGAGCGAACATTTCTAACTTCGTCATGTCTGGGCAGAGTTTATCTACTAGTTCAAAAAATTCATCTGGTTTACGGGAATGTTCACGCCGCCGTGCATGGATTAGTGATGATTCATTAGTAAGCGAACGTCCAGCAAACGCCCTGACATTACCTCGTACAGCTAAAGCACAATGTTCAGTTGCGTTACGTAGCCAGTGACCAGTACCCAGATGGGTTGTACCGCTCTTAGTAACTTTTTCCCAGGTAAGAATAGTTTTCAAGCTAAAACCCCATGTTTCTAAGCAGTGTGCGGCTTCAATCATGTGATTGTTGGTGAACCAAAGCCAAAGAACTGACCCTGTGCGATCGCTTAAGTCTGGAACAGGCAATGACAGTATTTCTTCTATGTGCATTGGCTTGTAGTTAATGCGGTTTCGGTGAGTTTTATCCTGATTTCTCAGCCGATAGAACCAGGGAGGGTCAATCACGATGCACTGGTATTGACCTTCTAATGTTGTTAGTCTCATGTTTAACTCCTGTTATTTTCAATGTTAATTTCAGACTTGTTCTGGAAATTCAATGTGGCTTAAAGTCTGAAGTTCAACAGCTAATCCACTTAAGAAATTTTGGAGTTCGATTGTTGCCAATTCTTTTGATATCTCCTTTTCTGATGTATAAATAAGTTGCTTATAATGCCCAAAATAAACTTCTGTACGAGTCAAGTTTTGCTCTGTGTCAGTTAACAGAGTCAAAGTAAATCTTCCCAGTTTACAGAAGTAATACTGACGGCGTTCGCAAGGGTTGCCTTGATGCCAAGTAATATAAGGTTTTGAATCAATGTGAGCGCTAATAGATTCAAAATCAACGTGGAAAATGTTCATCTCAGTCAGCATCTCGCCACTGTTATAGCGGTCTGTTATATGCTGCTTAATTGCTGTTACTGTTAAATCGTCAGGAATATTAATGTGAGCTTCCGATGTGATTTTTTCAACTACTGTAACTATGGCTTTCATTGTTGTTACTCTAGAGATGCAATGAGTGTTTTTGTGTGGCGATTGTTACTTATTGAGCGGCAATCGCTTTTTATTTTGATTATTAGGAATCCTGAAGTGACGACACTCTCTCAGATGTGTATTATTTGCTAGAGAAGTCATCGTTGTAACAAATAATTTCAAAATACTGTTAGTTGCTTGACTGCATGAAAGAGAAACTTTTAATGTTATTGGTAATATTCGATGCTTCAGCAATAAATTCCATCTTTAGTTAGCGAACGTTTCTGTGGTGGGGGCGTTCGCTTTCACTTGGTCAGCACTGGTTCCTTCTTGCTAGCGAAAGCCCCCGCCTGCCTTAGCGCTGCACCAGGGCTAGGGTGAGCGAAGAACTCTTCTATAGCTTTGGTCAACCCAGCTGCAACAGCCGGTTCGTGGCAAGCGTAGACATAGATGGGCTGTTGAACGCCATTAACCAATCGCGTTTCTTGGCGATCGCCTAATTGTGGGTAAAACGTGCGAACCCATGTCCCAAGATGTCCCCGGTAGTGAGTGCCGCTTAGGGGGACTTTCTTTCCCAGTTCGCTCTCTGCAAAGTTGACTACGCCAAGCCAGCGTTCTTCTGAAGGGGTTAGCAATTTTCTGTTATGTTCAGCCAGAAGATTCCCGGCATAGTCTTTAAATTGCTGTTCCATGTACGGGTTGAGTCTGCCACCTGTGAGTTCGGCTAAAGTTCTCATCGCCTCGACCAAAGTTTGTAAGCGCTGCTCAACCGGTGGGAGAGCAGGAACAGGTGCAGGAGTTTGAGGAGTGATGCTGGGAACTGCTGCAACCAAGTCTAAAATGATGGTTCTAACTTGCGCTGCTACTTGAGATTGCTGCAAGATCATTGCGATCCTTAATGCACCCAAAGCCGAAAAAACTCTAATTTGGGAAGTTTTAGATGGTAGACAGAGTGTCTGTCGAGCATCACGTAAGTCTTTTCCAGTAAGGGTTTTAGTTTCTTGGGTTTGGAATTCAGATTGATTTACTCTTGTTAGCTCTTTGACTGCGGACTCTGTAACTGAAAAATATTCCGCTATTTGTGCAGTAGTTGCCCAGCCGCTACCGTTCCATACAGCGAACACTATTGCCTTTGCTTTGCTGAGAACTTCTTGGGCACGAGAATCATCTAGCTTAGAAAGTGCAGAAGTTCTCAATGATGGAGACTCGACTAAAACATTTTGATTTAGAGGTAAACTCATGTTGCTTGACTCCTAAGTAAGTTTCAAAACTTTAGAGATTCACGCACATCAAACTTTTTTCACCAACTAATGAGAAACGATTCGATATAGTCGGTGTCTTAATTAAAGTTGGCGACATTAATTCAACCATGTAAAACCAAGAATTATGCACCAGTGCAATCCCCAAAATCAGCCGTTGCTTTGTTCCTTTGTCGTGAGAACAGAGGATCACTCTTTCGCCCAAAACAAAAGCAGGTTTTTGCACCTTGATGGCTTCTAACTCTCCAGTCCCGATGATTTGGTTTTGTGTGGCGTGGAGTATTTCATTGCGGCAATCAATTGAATAAATCCAGCACTCATGCTTCCATTGCATACCGCAACAGTAGCCGAATGTTTTCGTGGTTCTCAAGTAAACTCTCTCCAGTAAATTCACCTCAACAGGTGGAATTGTTCCACGCCAAGGTGGGGAAAGATACCAACTTGTTTGAAGTGCATTAATGTGGTCAATCATGCTTTTCTCCCCTGGGATTAATAACCTAAAAATCCTCGGCAATCTCCAACAAAAAGCCGCGTCCCGTGTTCTGTACTTGAACCAGTTCTCTGTCCAACAGTGTTTGAATAACTGAATCAGAGAATTGGAACTGAAGCCGATGCAGAGGCATACAACCACCGCAAAGTCGAATCGAACGCAGCAAATCATTGGCTCTGCGGTCAAAACTGGGGTCAACCGTCTTAGGCATTTGTGAAACCTCCAGTTAATACGACTAACTGTTGTTGCAGAATAGAGATTTGCTGTTGGTAAAACTTAATCTCTGCGGTAATTTGTGAGAATAATTCTTCTGGTGTGAGCGGTTTAATTTGATCTTCTTTCAAGTACGATATTTCATCAGAATTCTTGTTAGGCATCAGAGCATAACGCCAACCATCATCAAATTGTTCAGCCAACTCTGTACCAGAGGGATAGTAATAAAGTCCCAAGATGATGCCTTGTTCTGTGCGCTGCTCCAAAGTAAAGCGAGGGTATGCCCAGTGTTGGGGGATTGATATTATTGGTTGCATTGATTTAATTGAGGATTGGTGAATAAATAATTAGGGAAAGGGGGAAAGGGCAAAGGGGAAGGGAATGAAGAAATTTACCTTTCCCCCTTACCCTTTAACCTTTTCCCAGGCGAAGCCCAAAACTTACGCTGTGACTAACTCTGCTCTCTCCAGCAGCCGTTGCAATTTATCGCCAGTTAGCTGCTCTAAGGGTTGGTCTAAAAAATATTCATCAAAAATGGATTTACTATCAGTAGACACGTTCACCATCGACAGCGATCGCACAGCATCAAGCACGGAGTTAGAATACTGCTGCTGGACTGAATAACGCCTTTTCACCCACCAGTTCCCGTCAGTGCATCCGACTTGCCCCAGTTTCACGCCGTGGTTGTTGTAAATCCCATCATCAAGAATTTCAAACCCATAATTCTGGCACTCGTTGAAGATATGCGCCATGATTTGGTTTTCGGTCGTAGAAGAGGACAAGGAGCAGGGTGCGGGGCGCTGCAACAATTCGCAATTCTCTAAACTGCGAACTGCGAATTGCGAATTGCGAATTGGGCTAACTGCTCCCTGCCCCCCTGCTTCTTCCTGCACAGGTAATGAGCCGTCTTTGTGGTGAGTGCAGATGAAGCGATCGCAACGCATTAGAGTGTTGGCACGAAATACTTCTTTGTCGTTAACCATGACTACCCAGCGTTGCGTTAAGTGGTTGTCGTCATGGCTGATGCTGGCTATCAGTTGATTACCAGCGTAATATTCGTGATGGTCAAACGAGATTTCGACTATTGTGAGGGGTTCGGGAGCGATCGCTTGGGCTTGGTCAGCGATGTAGTTGTTGAATTCGGCTTGGGCTAGGGCTTGGTTGTCCGTGACTTTATGAAGCTGGTTGGATTGGTGGGTGATGATTGCGTTTAGCCAGGTTTCAGTCGCTCTTTTGTCCCCGGTGGGTGTTACGCCGAGTTCAGCAGCGATTCTTTTGAGACGGGGGAGGGTGTAACGAGAGAGGGCTTGCTGTGTGTAGGTTGGATGGGTCATAATGAAATTTCCTTATTATTAGGAACAGAGAAAGCGCTTCAGATTGGTAGTCGAGGGCGCTTTCTCTTTATCTTTTCCTATTATGCGCTAATTTTTTAGCGCTGTCAAGAATTTTTTAGCTATTAACGCTAATATATTAGCGTGTATATTACAAAGGAAGCGCTAAAAAGTTATGGTTTATATGGAGGATATTAATTTATGGGAGCTGCCATTTGTGGCACTTGAAGACAGAAACTCATTGCCGGATGAGCCTTGTGTTTACTTGGCAATCGATAAAGATAACTCGGTGCTGTACGTGGGTATGTCAGACAATTTAAGGCAGAAATGGAAAAGCCATCCTAAGCTAGAAGCCTTAAGTCGTCTTGAAGGCGTTAAAATCTCGTACATTAGAACCGAAGCTGAATTACTCAGAAAGCTAGAAAATGCCCTAATCAAAGTTTTCAAACCTCCGTTGAACTTAACGGAAGCACCCAAAAAAGGCATTGCAGCTTTAAGGGAAAAAATTGGATTAACTCAAAAGCAACTAGGTGATTTAGTTGGAGTTGATACTTCGACAATCAGAAATTGGGAATATGGCAAAGGCTCAGAAACTTTCGCAAAAGTAGCAAGACTTTGTAAAGTGCTGGAATGTGATATTGAAGATTTGTTTGAGGAAGAAGCAGTGTGATGATTGAACCTGCTGAAGAACCTCTTTTTGCTCTAAGCTCTGTCTCATTTTATAAGCGATGCGTGCAGTGGATTACGCCTACGCATTTAGCACCTACATTAAAAAGCTGTGTTGTGATTGACTTTGAGCAAATACCATTGAGCTAGAGGAGGTGGAAAAATGAATAAACCACCCCGTAAGCGCAACAAAGCTACCTCTGCCGCATCTACCGATTCAACTTCAGCAGCTAACTCTGCAAATAAGGATATCTCCCAGCAAGAAGACCCAGCTACAGCAACAATCACCGTTACTGCTGTTGAAGTAACAGAGTTGACCCAGGAGGAGCAAAGCGATCGCCTGCACTTGGAGAGGAAAGTGGAGAGGGCATTTTTTGAGGCGGGGAAGGCGCTGACGGAATTACGCGATCGCAGATTATATCGCTCCACGCACAAAACCTTTGATGAATACTGTTTAGACAGGTTTGGCTACAATCGTTCCCGTTCTTACCAGCTAGTTGATGCGGCAGTTGTTGTGGACAACTTGCAAAAATGTCCACAATTTGTGGACATTTTGCCGACAGCAGAGGGGCAAGTTCGACCCATGACAAAGCTTCAACCCCAGGAACAGCAGGAAGTGTGGCTAAGGGCAGTAGAACTTGCTGGAGGGAAAATACCAACTGCTAGAATCGTGAAAGATGTTGTGCAGCGCATAATGGAGCGTACCCAAGTACCTAATACCTACCAGTTGGGTGAAGTCTGCCAAATCCTCACAAAGGACAACCCCGAACTCAGAGGCAAGGGCGGGTGCTGGGCAATTGTCAGCGCAGTAAACGAGTTTAGTTGCACGGTGAGAATGTGGGATGGCGAGTACACCATTGGTTTGCAACACCTGAAGTCTTACGATTACCTGCCTGCCGAGTGTGAGCGGATGCAGGTGATTTGCGATCGCATCAATCAGGTATATTCGAGTGGGCTGGAGGAGTCGGTGCAGAAGTTTCTGGAGTCGTTGGGGAAGCTGAATCGGGCTTATTTGACTGGACTGGAAGAGAAAGTGCTGACTGTCTTGGAGTCGGAAATTACACATAAGGAAGCCTGGGGGTAAGGCAGGGATTTATGTGAGCGATTAAGTCATTGTCAATGAAGTCTGCTGTTCGAGCCGACTTTGTAAATCTACAATCAGGTTTTCTCCACTGCGTCGGGCTGACCATACACCAGAACACTGCAAACCTATATTCCACTCTCCTTGCATATAATCTTCATTTTCTGAAACCATGCCTGTATATCTAACTGGTACAGGTGAGGTAACTAAATAACGTTTAGTAAAACTGATAGTGCGCCCAATTACCTCGCCATTGACCTGAGCTTCTCCTAAATAGTTGTCATCCAAAATGGAACCACTAAAAGTATTTCCACTCTGAACAAAGGTTGCTTCAAAGCGACTAGGAATGTCATCTTGCCAGTAAGTTCCTAACCAATTACCACTAAGGTCTGCCATATTGTTTCCTAGTAAGAATGTCTATGCGCTCACCCGAATTGAAGTAATTGACGCAGCAGGTAGTTTACTCACTATTGTTAAGCTGAAACCGTCAACCGTCCAACTGTATCGATATTATCGCTGTTGAGTATCGCAGTAAACCCTAGTAAAATACGACGGTACAAGGGGGAAGGTAGCGGTAGTATTCATTGGCGAACCATTACTAAGAATGGCAGAGATTACCAACAGGCATACTATCACTACGAATTTTGGAGTGAGAGTGATCGTTGAAGTACATTCCAAGCGGTTACTGAATCGTATTCAGCAGATGGAGCCAGAGAAAGCAGCTGTCAAGGAGATTTTGCAGATGTTGTGTGATGGATTTAAGATTAATGTAAAGTAAAAGTAGCTTTCATTTATGAAACTTCACCAATACGCTATAACTATTACTGCTTCCTTCATTACATTTATAAGTGTGAGTAGAGTAAATAGCATAACTCAAGCTCAATCTGCTACTTCTACTACTTTTTTTTGCAAATTAATTAGCGGTATACCAAACACAGTAGCTCGAGTTAAAAGTATAAATAATGACCAATTATCTGAAACTTCTGAGAAAACTATTTCAGTATTGAAATGGACTCGTAAGTATTATCCTGAGTCTCAAGAATATGCGTTAAACCGTTGTGTACGTGTTTCTGCTATTTTGCAAAACTACAAAACCCAGAATACACTGAGTTATATTATCAGGGGAAACATGTATGGAAAGCCAGTTATTTGTGCAACCAGCAGTCAAGGTAGCCCGTGTAGCCGACTATTATTTGTTCTAGAACCAAGTGAAGATTCTGCTCAGGTAGTTAAAGATTTACGGAAAATTATTGACAATCCTCTATCTAACAAATGGAAGCCGCCCATACAAGGACGAATACGAGGAGGCGGTTCAAGATGATGAAGAAAGTATTGGGGGAAAGGGGAAAGGGAACCAGTGACTTAAAAGCTCTTGTTTCAAACATGGACACTGATAAGTTATCGCACTACGTGTCTTAAAAATCTTCTTTTTTTATTCTCCATATTTAAAAATAGGGGCTTTATACCTTGTGGGGAAAAGTTCTTTATCCTTTCCTTTCCCCCTTACCCTTTCCTCTTTTCCCCTTTTTGGTAAACTTCTATGATAGCCTTTATGAGGCAGTGCATAATTTTGATATGTCAGTATAATCTTGCCAGTAACTTTTGAGCAAATTGCAGCTTTGTGCCAATAGTTGATCTAGTTCTTGAATTGACTGTATCTGCAAGTTACCTGTATCTTTCACAAGGGCAAGCTTTCTACCATCTTGAGGGCTGAAACTCATACTAATAATTGTATCTTTGCCACTAGAAAATTGAGCTACCTGTCTTCCTGCTAAATCCCAAAGTCTCACTGTACCCCCAAAAGCCACTGTAGCAAAGCGTTGTCCATCAGGGCTAAAGCTAAAGTATTTAAGTTGCTCTGGATAGAAAAAATTGAGTTTTAACAGGGGTTGCTCAGATAAACCTGACTCAGATAAGTTCCAGAAAGTAAGATTACCATTAGATTCTGCTGTAGCAAACTTTTTACCCTCTGAGCTAAAGCTGGCACTAACAATTGAAATTGAATCAAATTGTATTTTTTTTACTAAACTTCCTGACAAATTCCAGAGCTTGGCAGTATTATCTCCGCAGGTTAGTAAGAGTTTTTTATCTGGACTAAGGCTTAGGTTAGTAATTACACCTTCTTGGGCTTGCCATTTAGCTAATTGCTTTCCTGCACGATTCCAGATTCTAATAATGCCATCATCTCCACCAGTTACTAGTAGCTGCTCATCTATAAAATCAATGCTTGTAAGTGCGCCATAAGGACTGTTAAATTCACTAATCTGTTTTCCTGATAAATTCCAGATTCTTACCGTGCCATCTAGCCCTGCTGTAGCTAGATTTTGAGCGTCAGGGCTAAAACTGACACTAGTAAGTATACTTTTATGTTCAAGCTGGGCAATTTTACTTGTTTGCTTCCGAATGCTTCTCGATAGGTTTGATTGCGGAAAGTTAGTAAGCATAATTTGTAAAGCTAAAATTGGCCCCGTAGCCGGATAATTTTTTAAAGAATCATTCTTTACTAAAAATCTTAATTCTTTTCCAGCCTGCATTGCTGAAAATAAAGCTCTGTATTTAGTTTCTTCTGTAGAGTTATCTAAAAACTGGCGTAAGGCGATAGCTGCTATTTGCTCAAGTTGCGCTCCTTTCTGGGCTTGTCTGGTTTTTAACTGAGCAATTTCAAAATCTTTTTGTGCTGACTCAGCTTTTCTGCGTTGAGATTCAGCAAATCCGAGAGTTCCAACTATAAGTAACGATGCCAAAGTAGCACTTGCAATCAACAGCCTGTTTGCTTTTAATCTGGCTGTTTCAAGAATTTGTTTCTCTTGTTTTTCAATCTGTACCCTGTTCTCCACTCCGCAACAGGCGATCTCGGATTGTTTTGAAATGCTCCGGCTCATCCTGAGCTTCCCAGTTTTCAATTAATTTTGTTCGGACTAACTGTTCTACCCTGTCTGCTTCCTCCCCTTCTACAATAGGAGCATTGGCAGCAAAGATCAAATTGCAAACTTTTTGCGTAAGAAAAGGTTGTCCACCAGTCCAGTTTAACACCGCTTCTAAAACTGCCAAAGGGTTATTAGCATTGTATGCCAACCCTTTTGCTAGAGGTTGAGCTTTTTGAAGTTGAAAGCCTATCAGTTCAATTGCTTGACCTATATTAAAGGGTGTACGGCGCTTATCTTGAATTAAATCTGATGGAGTAGTAACTCCTAGTAGAACAAAAGTTAGCCGTTGGTATTCTGGCTGATCTGCTCGTCTTTCATAACACTCACGAATAACGGCAAAAAAGTCATCTACATTAAAATCTAGGCTGAGAACACTGTCAATTTCATCTACAAAAATGGCGATGTTTTGAACAATTGATTTTAATACAATATCTTCAATAAATTGACTGAATCTTTGCACAAAAGACAGTGAATTGCGCTCGTTCCACCAAGTTTCCAAATCAAAAGTTGTTTGTAACCTTAATCGTCTGACGATGCTGTTGACTACGCCCATATACCATTCTTCTGGCGTAATATTTGAAGCACCAATAGAGGTAATATCAATTGCAGCGCAAACTACCCCTTCTGCTTGCAAACGCTGCATTATCCGCACTCGCAAACTAGACTTGCCCATTTGACGAGAGTTTAGCACATAGCAAAACTTGCCTGCTTTTAAACTTTCGTATAAATCTTGGTCAGCTTGTCGCTGTACATACGTAGGAGCATCACTAGGAAGACTACCTCCAACTTGATATTCGTAGCTTTGGTAAAAACTTTCACTCATTAGCTAATCCCTAAGCGATCGCGGAAATAGCGGTAATACAGTTCACACAATAATATAACTGCATTACCATGAAATTTTACTAATCCCATACTGCGAAGCTTAAATGCCTCTTTTCTGTCGATTTTGATTGGTTTATGTCCAAAAAAATCAGCAGCCACCTGATGATACTGAAAAACCTCATCCACTTCATCTAGTCCTAAAGCCAATGGCTCAGGTATTTCTGCTAGCAAATATCCTTCAAAATAGTCTGTACATTTATCTTTACTGCCAAGTTTACCTTGCCAATATTTGTCTAGCTTGTCTGGTAAATTTAGTTTTCGTGCAATACTGGCACAAAACCATTGTAAAAATTTATCTAAGTTTTGTAGAGCTACCCCATCAGCTAATTGAAAGTTTAAAGATGCAGTTTGGTAGCCTTGCTGAGTTGAGTGATGTAAAATCCTTTCCATTAATGAAGATTTACCCATTTGACGAGGGGCTTTAATCCGAATTAACGCTCCTGGCTTAACTATCCGTTCATAACAATCAGCTTCAATGAGAGGACGCTCTATATAAAAAGCAGAATCAAGCCCTACTTGTCCTTCGGGTTCTTCTAAAGTAATAGACTTAAGCAAAATATTTTCAGGTTTGTTTAACGCTACCTCTTGGCTTTGGTCTGATTTTATACTAAATAACTTAGGTAATGCAGGATCTAATTTTTTCTTTAATACCGGAGTTAAATCTTCGGGAATACCTGCCATACGGATGCTGCTACAGCCAAATTTATAGGCTATCTCAATCGATTTGCCTGCTCCCAATGCATCATAAAAACCAACAGCAAATTCTCGTGCAGCATTATCTCCAACAGCTTTGTTCATCCCAATAACGTAGGGAATGTGTTGCGCGATCGCGATCGCTTGGACTTCTGAGTAACAGGCATTTAACAAAACACACTCTACTTGCTCCGCAAATAATTCAAACAGTCCTGCTAAAGCTTTTGTATTTACTAAATGGACTTGCCCAGTTTCATCTTCTAATGCCAATCCATCATCACCAGCACCATGTCCAGAAAAGTGGACTATTTGCGGATTGATATCCAACATAGCTCTTTGCACATCTCTAGGTCGAGTTGCCCACTTCTGTTTCAATTCAAATTGCTCGCGGTTCTTAGCTCTTGTTAAACCCGCGTCAATCTCTCGTACCTCCTCATCCAGCCGCAATGCTGTAGAGTTCTTGGGATTCGCTGCCAGAATAAGAATTGTTTTTCTAATCTCACTGCTCATGGGTTGGCTCGATTGAGGTGAGAGCGACAAGATAAATCTTGAATTAAATCAATTAGAGTTAGCATATCACTGCAAGAAAAAAATTAAATTATTTTTACTGAATTTAAGCGATATTGCTTAGAGCAGCTTAGGCCAAGCCTTCCACAAATCGAGGGATTTTTCAGTACCTGAAGCGAAACAACTTATAACGCGATAGATAGCTCAAAAGCGGAATGTACGTTCTGCTTTTGTATGAATGTATCTTAAATATATCTTCATAGAAGAATCAGGGTGTTATGACTATTGACTTTCCTGCTGTTAAAGTTTCAGGATTAACCTCCAAGAACGAATGGCACTAAGAAAACGTGAAACCTAGTCAGGGCAGGGTGTAGGGGGTAGGGTGTCGGGTGTAGGGAAAAATCAAGAAAATTAAAAACAAGTGCGAACATTAATAAACTTCTTTGCTACGCAACGCTATAATCGAACGCCACTACACCCGACACCCGACACCCCACACCCAAAAGCCTTATGAATATTGAATTTGCCGATATCTTAGTGCCATTCCTCCAAGAACAGAGGCGATAACCGAAGGGTTAAGCTTCCCTTATCGCTTGCACCTAGAGAGAAAAGTCAAGAGAGCGCTTTTTGAAGCGGAGAAGGCCCTGACGGAGTTACGCGATCACTTTGGTCATCGCCGCCAAAAATCAAATTACTTGATTGCTGCAACTGATGTCTACGAAAATTTGACAACAAATAGTTCCTAAATTCTGCTGATTAGCGAAGGACAAGTTTGGCCTCTGACCAAACTGGAACCGCAGCAACAGGAAGAAGTATGCCAACAGTCGGAGTATGGGAGAATACCCTGAACAATTTTGGCAAATTGGCATCCAATGTCTTTGGATTGCAGTTTCAATGGAGTTAGCAACACAACGGGATAGTGAAGAAGTTGTACGAGGGAAAAGATAAAACTTCCCGCTTCTTGACATCCAGCTATGCCAGTTGTTAGTTGAGTGCTGTAGAACTCCTCTACATGATCCATACAGCGCTCAACAGAGTTCAGTTCCCACTCTACAACTGGCTAGAAATGAACAAAACTCAATAGAACTTTACAAGATGTAGATAATTGGCATTTCTCTAAGAGTGATCCCTGCTTTGGGCTACGCTTACGCATCAGTAGGTTACAGGAAAACGAGAACTTAGAACTGTCCGTTCGCTGATTTGGAGGTGGTAAGCGGAATTAAAAGCTTGAGGAGAAAGGAATCAGGCAATCAAAGAACTGTTGTGAGATGAGAGGCGGAATACAGGTAATGTGAAAACAAACTAATGGACAGTTTCGGGGTGCATCAATGAGTGAGGTAGAGGTAAAAATAAGTTCCGAACGGATAGACGATATTCCCTTAATAGTGGAATGGCTCAAACAGATACAAATAAGTAAATATATAGACCAAAAGTTATCAAAACCGCACGGAAACCACCAAGGTTTAAGTTACGGACAATTAAGTGTATTACTATTGACATACATAATCACGCAATCAGACCATCGGCTATGTGCAGTAGAAGCATGGGTAAAAGCACATCAGCAGATATTGGAACTAAGTACAGGGTGGTCAATTGGGGAAAAAGATACAACTGATGACCGATTAGCAAGATTAGTAGAAGAATTAGGCGTTCAATCACAGGCAAGGCAGGATATCGAAATCAAGTTGGGAAGACAGATGATTCGAGCCTACGAATTACCAACAAAAATCGCACGCACAGATACAACTAGTTTTAGCGTCAACCATCAAAATAACACCGAATCATCAGAAAATCTGCTGCGTTATGGTTACTCCAAAGATAAACGCCCAGATATGTTGCAGTATCGTCAGTTGCTAGCAACGCTAGACCCAATGGGAATGCCGTTAGTCAGTGCCACGCTCGAAGGAAATGGAGCTGATGATCCATTATATTTTCCTACCTGGGAAAAAATCGTGAAGGTAATTGGACATAACAAGTTTGTCTTCATCGCTGATTGTAAAGCAGGCTCTGTTGCAACTCGAGGGCAAATCGCAGCCAATCACGGAATTTATTGTGTTCCTCTACCCATGAGTGGACAAAACCCCCAATACCTCAAGCAATGGGTACTTCACCCCCCCTCAGAAATTGTGGATATTTGTTTACCTCAACCAGGTGAACAAGAAAATCTCGTGGGCAAGGGTTTTGAGGTGGAATTAGGAAAATTTTGGTTGAACCAACAAACCAATCAATGGATACGTTGGCACGAACGCTACTTAGTTGTTTATTCCCATAGCCTGGCACAAAGAGCAATTCACAATCAACAGCAACGTCTACTTCAAGCACAAACAGCTTTAGAGAAATTAGCCAAAAAACCAGCCTTAGACAAAGACAAACTCATCTATCAGGTGGAAAACATTCTCAAACGTTATCGTGTCCAAGATTTGTTTTCAACTGCAATCAAAGAAGAAATATTTGAAAAGACTCGCCATCAAAGGCGGGGAAGACCATCAAAAAACTCTCAATCCCAACCAGTTAATTGCATACGTTATCAACTCCACATCGAACGAGTTGATACCGCCATCCAACAGGCCGAGACTTTAGCCGGTTGGAGATTATATGTCACAAATGCTGTGGCTGCTGAGTTAACTTTATCGCAATCTGTGATGTACTACCGGGACGAATGGCTTCTCGAGCGTGGTTTTCATCGTTTTAAACGAGGTTCTTTACCTGCTTTACCCATTTACTTTCAAAACCAAAACCGAATCACTGGTTTAATGTTTTTGTTAAACATCGCCTTGCGAGTTTTTACTTTAATTGAGTTTGTTGTCCGTCAAGCACTTCAACAATCCCAACAATCTTTACAAGGTCTCTATGATGGCAATCCAAAACGAAAAACGGATCGCCCTTCTGCCGAGCAACTACTTAGAGCCTTTTGTCACATCACTCTCTACTTTCTCCCTGATTCTACTATTTTTATTACACCTCTTAATCAGCTTCAAAAACAGATTCTCACTGCTATGAAAATGCCTCTGTCTCTTTATTTGCTCGAACCATTACTCTGCAAGACTTAATTCCTGATTACAAGTTGAAAATCAGCGAACGGACAGTTAGAAGAGGCTGCTCGTGCTGTACTGAAGCATCTGGGGGAACTGAAGCGACCGTATTTGACTGTGGTGGAGGAGAAGCTGTTGGGTTTGATAGAGCTTGAATATGCGGTTGAAGAAGTAGCAGGTGATTCTAAATAAACCAAGAAGTGTAAAAAATAGTAATGTAGAGTATTAAGTGATGTTCTTATGTTTTGACCAACAGCGTTTTGCACCTTAATATCCCTTCACTTTCCATTATGGTTTCAAGGTGTCGAGCATAGCTGGTTTTTTCTGTTTCAACCTTTAATTTTCCATCAGCACTGCGACAAAGACCAATTGCAATATCCGTTCCCTCCTATTTATATCTTGATGATTTTAAGAAATATTATCTAATTTATCAACTTTATTTAAGACATAATCTCGATATATTCCTAGATAGGTGAAGTCTGTCAAATCCTTGCAAAAGATAATCCCGAACTCAGAGCTAAGGGTGGTTGCTGGGCAATTGTCACCGCAGTTAATAATTTTAGTTGTACTGTGAGAACTTGGAATGGCTAATGTATCGTTAGGTTGCAGTATCTAAAGCCCTATAAATACCTACTTGTCGAATGTCAGCTGATGCAATTGATCGACGATGCCTGCGGTGGGCTACGCCTACGCATCAGTAGTTTACGGAAGAGAACTTGTAAGATAGCCCAAGTGCTTCAGCACAGCGCTTGGAGGAACTGAAACAACCATATTTGACTGCGGTGGAGGAGAAGTTGTTGGGTTTTATTAAGAAAGAATACGGCATCATAGATGAGGTACTACCCAATCTCGATAAAGTAAAGCTTTGGATGCCCTGGAACGCAATCACGCGCGTGGAAGGTGGAAGATAGTGATACTGTTGTAGAAAATAGAAAAAGGCGAACAACATCTTTTTTGAATCTTTGCAACAGTGCCAAATGAAATGCCTACGTAATATTTGACTCTTTCGTGACCTTTTACCTACCTGAGCGAGTTATATAAGGGTAGTTAATGTAGCTTTTTTTGCATGAATAAGGTTATAACAGCTTATCATCTGCTTTTATGTTGCATTATGAGTAAGGCAGGGGCAGAAATCTTGGCATTGTTGCAAGGATTTAAAAATGGCATTTTTCGTATTTTTGCTTGAGGGGGCTACAACTTTTGAGAGACGATTTTGGTCTACAATCAATTTCTACAACAGCGCACTTGAACATCAGTCAGCGAAAGTTATACATTCAGTTCTGCGATGAGGGGGAAGGATATATCTAATACTTCTTCTTTAACCTACCCCAGTATCCCCACTTACATTTTGTTGAGAGACACAGAAAGCAAACACAGAAATGGCCACAACCAGAAAAGCAAAAGAAGTTAAAGAAGAACCGTTAGAAAAACAGCTCTGGAAGGCCGCTGACAAGCTTCGCAAAAATATTGACGCGGCTGAATATAAGCATGTAGTGCTGGGCTTGATCTTCCTCAAATATATTTCCGATGCCTTCGAGGAAATGTTCACCAAACTGGCAAAGGGTGAGGGCGAGTATGCCGGAGCCGACCCGGAGGATAAGGACGAATATAAGGCTGAAAACATTTTCTTTGTACCGGCAGAAGCACGCTGGTCGTTATTTATTCAAAGTAACTTCAGAAGAGTTCCCAAAGTGGTTTTACTATCACTGGTGCAAGTTTCATCTTGACGAGTTTATTGCGATTTCACAAGCCCATGCTACGACAATGGGACATATAAAAAGAGGTGATCTGGATATAGCAATAGTAACTGTCCCGCCCAAAGATGAATTGAACAATATGAATAATAAAATGTCGCCTATTTTGGAGAAATTAGAAAGTAATAACAAACAAATTCAAACGCTCCAAAATCTTCGCGATACCTTGTTGCCGAAACTCATGAGTGGCGAGGTAAGGGTGAGTTATTAATGGATAAACTGCGATCGACGATAGCGCAATATAGCCGCTGGAAAGAACTCGATTTGTACATTGAACGAATAGAAGTACATCTTGAATCTGACTTTAGTATTTCGGTTGAAAATGCCAAAGCGCTGCTTGAAAGCATCGGGAAAGAGATTTGTAGTGCAAAGCATGTGACCTTGCCCACTACATCAAGCATGAATGCAGTTCTAAAAAAAGCATTTTGCGCCCTTGGCTACCCGAATGAGAATTTAGTTAATCAGGTTTCTGGTGCTCTCGCTACGATTGCTCAACAAATCGGTAATCTCAGAAACGATATCAGTCCTACTTCACACGGCAGATCACTTGAGGATCTACGGGATCGTAATACCAAGGTTGATATATTGACACGGGAATTTCTGATTGATAGCACCCTGACGGTTGCTGTATTTCTGATTCGCGCTTTTGAAGAGCGTAAGACCCCAGCTATCTTGATGGCTCATGAAGCAGCTGAAGCGGAGTTACTCCAATACAATGAGGAAGAGGACTTTAATGAGTCTTGGGATGAGGTATACGGTGAGTTTGAAATGGGAGAGTACTCTTATACCGCAAGCGAAATTCTGTTCCATCTGGATTACAAGGTTTATGAAGCCGAATGCAGGGTGTTTAAGGAGAGTGAGCTAAAAATAGAAACGGGAGAAGGATCATGAGCCGTTTGACGGAATCCGCCATCGAAGATTTTGCTATCAAGCTATTCGAGCGGCTTGGCTATAGCTACATTCACGCCCCCGACATTGCCCCCGACAGCGGCACCCCAGAACGTAGCCGCTATGACGAAGTATTCCTCACCCCACGCCTGGAACACGCCCTGCGTCGCATCAACCCCGGCATTGCCCCCGCTATCCTGCAAATAGCCCTCAAGGAAGCACAGCGTATCCAGTCCCCTGAGTTGCTTGCGGGTAACGAAGCGTTCCACCGCCTGCTCACGGAAGGCGTTAAGGTCAGCTACCAGCAAGACGGTAACGAGCGCGGTGATCTCGTCTGGCTGATCGATTTTGCCAACCCTGATAATAACGAATTTATCGTTGCCAACCAGTTTACCGTTATCGAAAATAACCAGCACAAACGCCCCGATCTTGTCCTGTTTGTGAACGGTATCCCGCTGGTCGTTATTGAACTTAAAAACGCCGTAGACGAAAACGCTACCCTCAAAGCGGCCTATCAACAGCTTGAAACCTACAAACACACCATCCCCAGCCTGTTTACCCCCAACGCATTGCTGGTGATTTCCGATGGGCTGGAGGCAAGAGCAGGTTCGCTCTCTGCCGGATTCAGCCGCTTTATGGCATGGAAAACCGCTGATGGTAAAACCCAAGCCTCGCCCCTGGTCAGTCAACTTGAAACCTTGATTAATGGCTTGTTAAACCGGACGACCCTACTGGATCTGGTGCGCCATTTTATCGTCTTTGAAAAAAGCAAAAAGGAAGACCCCCAAACTGGCATTATCACCCTCAGCACTGTGAAAAAGCTGGCTGCCTATCACCAGTATTATGCTGTGAATGCCGCGATCGCCTCTACCCTACGGGCGGCAGACAGCGGCGTAGCTCCCTTAGCGGGCAAAAACCCCGCAAGCGATACACTGTCTGGTGTAGAGCAGCAGCCCAAAGGCGACAAAAAAGCAGGTGTAGTATGGCATACCCAAGGTTCGGGTAAATCCCTCTCTATGGTATTTTACACAGGCAAGATAGTCCTGGCCCTGGATAACCCCACCATCCTGGTGGTCACGGATCGCAATGACCTGGATGATCAGTTATTCGCTACCTTTGCCGCATCCAAACAGTTGCTGCGCCAGGAACCTGTGCAGGCCGAGAACCGAGACCACTTGAAAGAGCTGCTGAAAGTAGCATCCGGCGGGGTCGTCTTTTCCACCATCCAGAAATTCCAGCCCGATGAGGGCAATGTGTATGAGCAATTGTCCGATCGGCGCAATATTGTCGTCATTGCGGACGAAGCCCACCGTACCCAATATGGCTTTAGCGCAAAAACCGTAGACGAAAAAAATGTCAGTGGCGAGGTGATCGGCAAAAAGGTCGTGTATGGCTTTGCCAAATATCTGCGTGATGCCCTGCCTAATGCTACCTATTTAGGCTTTACTGGAACCCCGATTGAAAAAGATGATATCAACACTCCCGCAGTGTTCGGTAACTATGTGGACATCTACGACATTGCCCAGGCGGTGGAAGATGGTGCAACGGTGCGGATTTACTATGAAAGCCGCCTTGCTAAAATCAGCTTGAGCGACGAAGGCAAAAAGCTGATTGCTGAATTGGACGAAGAACTAGACAAGGGCGAACTCACCGAAACCCAGAAAGCCAAGGCTAAATGGACGAAAGTAGAGGCGCTAATCGGCAGTCAGCAGCGTATTCAGAGCATCGCCCAGGATATTGTCAACCACTTTGAGGCGCGGCAGGCGGTCTTTGCGGGTAAGGGCATGGTGGTGAGCATGTCGCGGCGCATTGCTGCCGAACTTTATGCAGAAATCATCACACTCCGTCCTGACTGGCATTCTGAGGATTTAACCAAGGGAGCCATTAAAGTGGTGATGACCGCTTCCTCCAGCGATGGGCCAATGCTGGCGAAACACCACACCACCAAAGAGCAACGCAAGTTGCTCGCCGATCGGATGAGAGACGATGATGACCCGCTCAAGCTGGTGATTGTGCGCGATATGTGGCTAACGGGGTTTGATGCGCCCAGTCTGCATACTCTCTACATCGACAAGCCTATGAAAGGGCACAACCTGATGCAGGCGATCGCACGGGTAAACCGGGTTTACAAAGACAAACCGGGCGGACTGGTAGTGGACTATCTGGGCATTGCCGCTGACCTTAAGGAAGCGTTGTCCTTCTATTCCGACGCAGGCGGCAAGGGCGACCCGACCCTTGCACAGGAACAGGCCGTGGCTTTGATGCTGGAAAAGATTGAGGTTGTTTCCTCACTGTATCATGGCTTTGCCTATGAAAACTATTTCGACGCTGCTACCGCCCAGAAACTCTCACTGATCCTGGCGGCAGAAGAGCATATTTTAGGGCTGGAGGACGGCAAAAAGCGTTATATTCACGAAGTGACCGCACTTTCTCAGGCATTTGCGATCGCCATTCCCCATGAGCAAGCACTGGATGCCAAAGATGAAGTGGGCTTTTTCCAGGCGGTGAAAGCGCGGCTGACCAAGTTTGATAGTTCAGGCGAAGGCCGCAGCAATGAAGAACTGGAAACTACTATCCGTCAGGTGATCGATCAGGCATTGGTATCAGAGCAGGTGATTGATGTTTTTGACGCAGCAGGCATCAAGAAACCAGATATTTCTATCCTGTCCGATGAATTTCTGACGGAGCTAAAGGGGTATGAACATAAAAATATTGCCCTGGAGACACTGAAAAAACTGCTTAACGACGAACTGAAGGTTCGCGCTAAAAAGAATCTGGTGCAGAGTAAAACTCTGATGGAAATGCTGGAGAACGCCATCAAAAAATACCAGAACAAGATTCTCACTGCCGCTGAGGTCATGGAAGAGCTGATCCGCATCAGTAAGGAGATAGTTGCTTCCGATGCAGAAGCCCAGGATATGGGGCTGTCAGAATACGAATACGCCTTCTATACCGCTGTGGCGAACAACAACAGTGCCCGTGAGCTGATGCAGCAGGACAAGCTGCGCGAACTTGCTGTGGTACTGACCCAGAAAATCCGTGAGAACGCAACGATTGACTGGACTATCAAGGAAAGTGTGCGGGCAAAGCTGAAAGTCATTGTGAAGCGTATCCTGCGACAATACGGCTACCCGCCGGACATGCAGTTGCTGGCAACGGAAACGGTGCTGAAGCAAGCGGAGATGATTGCCAGTGGGCTGGCAGGCTGATTACAAAGGTTATACCCTTTTCGGATTTCAAGCGCTGATATTTGGCTAATTCCCGCTCTGCCGCTTCTAGCGTTGCATGGGGCGTAATTTTTGTTTGTCCCGCTCTGCCGATTCGTCCCCACCGACGTATCAGGCATTGGTTGCCGAATAAGTCAGCCTGTATGTCCAGGCGGTAGAAGCAAAATACATTCTTTGCGGCCAAGCTGGCGGGCGGCTTCCAGACCTGCTTTGGTGCGCTCTGCAATTAACTCCCGCTCCATCTGGGCTAAGGATGCCATCACATGAAAAAAGAACTACCGGAGGGGGTGCTGGTGTCGATCGCATCGGTGAGACTTTTAAAATCTATCCCGCGCTTCTCCAGTTTCTCTACCGTCTCTACCAGCTTGCCCACACTGCGCCCCAGCCGATCCAGTTTCCAGACCACGAACGTATCGCCTTTCCTAAGCATGTCCATTGCCTGGTTAAGCCCCACCCGCTCGGCGCGGCTGCCGCTTACCTTATCCTCAAAGATGCGCTCGCACCCTGCTACCTTCAGCGCGTCATATTGCAGCGCAAGGTTCTGGTCTTGTGTTGAGACTCTGGTATATCCGATAAGAATGGTTCACGCTTTCTATTCTTGAAATTCATGGATACAGTGCATGAATGAGAATGCAATTTCAAGAACTATTTTTGAGAATGTGAATGCCGCATAGTTGCGTGAAAGAGTAGTCTTCGTGCAGAGATTCTCAAAAACGGTCGTTTGTGAGAAGAGAGACACGAGGGGTTACAGCCAAGGAGGGCTACTGTATCAATACGTAAGAATAAATACCTAAAAAACAATCTATTATCGGCATACACCACAAATTCTTGTAGGTGCTATAATTAATCGCCGCTATTGGACTATCTACCTAGACCTATTAATTAACATCCACTTAACAACATGCGATACATGCTAAACTCAAAAGCTCAAGTATTGTAGTAATGTTTGTAATTGTTATATTACGATAGTGGGTGCAAAAGTATTATTCTCACCATAAAACTTGAAAGCTTCTGCGTTATTACGTAAATTAATACTTAAAGGAAAATGTGAATGTGGGCAGATCGAGAGTCAGAGATTGATTATTTAAATTTTGGTGAAGTTTCTGAATTAGCGGTTGATATACTGACTGCACCAGAGATGCTACCAGTCTCATTAGGCATCTTTGGTAACTGGGGTGCAGGAAAGTCCTCTTTACTTAAGCTTATTGAGAAAGATTTAAAAAATTTAAATGGAGAAGAGTCTAAATATATACTTGTCAATTTTGATGCTTGGTTATACCAAGGCTACGATGATGCTCGTGTAGCAATTCTTGAGGTAATCGCCACTACACTCAATGAGGCGGTCAAAAATAATCAAACTTTAGCACAGAAGGCACAAGGCCTTTTAGCTCGAATCGGCATATTCCGTACTATGGGATTGTTTGCAGAAGGCGTTGCATTAGCTCATGGAGTGCCGACTGGGGGAATGCTTTATCGAACTATTGGCTCAGGTGAGAAAATTTTAGATAGTTTTAAAGGCGAGGAGAAACTCACAGAAAAAGATTATCAAGAGGTCACAAAAGAAGTAAAAGATGCAAAAGAAGCTACGCTGGGAATCCTAAAAGATGCTTCAAAGATTACACCACCTCAACAAATTGCAGCTTTTCGGCAAGAATATAGTGAATTACTTACAGAACTTGGAAAGACCCTTGTTGTAATTATTGATAATCTGGATCGATGTTTACCAGCTAATACTATTCATACGTTAGAAGCTATCCGCTTATTCCTGTTTCTCCCAAATACTGCATTTATTATCGCAGCAGATGAAGACATGATTAGAGGTGCGGTTGCCGATTACTTTAAGGGCACAAGCGATCGCCACCAGATTGATTACATCGACAAACTCATACAGATGCCTATTCGAGTACCCAAAGTTGGGATTCGTGAGATAAGGGCTTATTTATTTATGCTATTTGCTGTCGAACATCGCATTGATAACGCCGCCTTGGAGAAACTCCGATGTGAGTTGGAACAATCGCTTCAACAATCTTGGAAAGAAGATCCTATTAAAACAGACAAGCTACTAGAGACAATTGGTGCGGCTAGTAATCAAAATTTGGTTGAAGCTTTTGACTTAGCTGAACGAATTACGCCTATTTTGGCTACTTCCCCAAGTATTCAAGGTAACCCTCGCATTGTTAAACGCTTGCTAAATGTAGTAAAGATGCGAACAAAAACTGCAAAACGTCGTGGAATGCCTCTAGATGAAGGCATTATCACCAAGTTGGTTATATTTGAGCGCTGTGCTGGTGCAGAAGCAACTTCAGACCTTTACCGACTGATTGACGCTGAAGCAGGTAAACCGAAGATTCTTAAAGAGCTTGAAACCTTGGATGGGGAGCAACTTCCTTCTGGCTTACCAAAAAGTTGGGAAAGAAACTCAGATTTTATTCAAAAATGGAGTAAACTTAAGCCTGAATTACAAGGTGTGGATTTACGGGCAGCAGTCTATTTGTCTAGAGAGACTATGCCTATTGGTGTTTATGCAATTGGGTTATCTCCAGATGCCCGCGAAGCCTTGGAAACACTTGTGAAGACTAAAAATATTTCCTCTACTGCTGCAAAAGACGCTTTAAGAATGTTACCAGTAGCAGAACAAGTACCTGTGATGGAAGGGCTTATTAGTCATTTAAGGCAAACATCAGACTGGACTAAGCAGCCCGATGGCTTTGCAGGTGCATGTTTACTTGCCGATTCTTCTCCAGAAGCAGCAAAATTCCTAAGTCGGTACATTCACAGTTTTGATGATCAAAAACCGTGGATGAAAGCATCCCTAAAAGATAAACAGTGGTATAAGGGCACATAGTGGGGACATCACAATCACATCCTGGCCCTGGAGGCAAATCATCTCTAGTACCACCTTGGGCGGATGACCAGCCACAACAACCTTTGCCAACTCCTCAATCGTTACGCTTTAAACCTTTTCGCCAAGCATTTGGGAACTTTGTTAGTACTGGCAATCCATCAGCACTCAAGTCAGCTTTAGGACACTACGCGAGGAAAAGTACCGGAGGTCGGACTACCGCAGCTAGAAGACTAGGCAATACAGTAAAAGCAGGCGCTGCACTGTATCACACCCTGACTGGTGGAGGTAGTGTAGCAGATGGAGACGTTGCTATTGATGTAGGCTCTTTGGCTGGAATGCCATCGGAAGCTGCAATCAATAGTATCACTCAAGCCTTAACTCCCTCTGGAGGAGATTCTGACAAAATTCGTAGTGCAATGAATTGTGCGCTTGCAGAGGCCCTTGATGGAGTAGCTATTTTTGACCCCAATGCAATTACTGATGACATGATTATCAATACAATGATTGTCTATGTGTCTGAAAGTATTTTCTTACAAGTGGTACAAGATGCAGGTCAAGCATGGATAAAAGCAGACACACCAAGTCAGGCAATTGCAGCGGAGAACTCATTAAGAGAGCTTATTAAAGTTGAGGTTGATATCCATATGGCTCCCATGTTCAGCGGTAATGCTCGGTCATTAACAAAAAGCCAAATAGCTAGGATACAGCGCGATGTCATCAATGCTGTATGGTCAGAATGGGAGAAATATCAGTGATAACAGTAGTGGTAGATCATATTCCCCAACGTCTTCCAAAATTATCCGACGAGGTAATCCCAGTACAAATATATGGACTTCATGGTCGCCAACAAGGAAATATTGCAACTATTGGTAGTCCTTTGATAGATCCCATCAAGCGATTAGGGATTTATATCTCACCCACCGAACTTGATTTTATGACACTGGCATTAGCAGTGACTGCTGCTGATACTTTTGTCCTAAGAAAAATGGCAGATGATGGCTGGACAAGAAATATTAGACTGAAAGTTCCTCTATATCAGCCAACAGTTTGGCTAAACCAGATACAAAACCTTGAGAAAGCTTTGCATTTTCTCAGTGGTGATTTATGGAGCCTAGAAATTACCGAAGGAGGATATAGCCCACCTGATCCCTATTCTCGGCATCATAGATATCGCTTAACCCATCTTCGTGGAAGAGACTGCGTATCTTTATTCTCAGGAGGTCTTGACAGCGCGATTGGGGTAATTGACTTCATAGAAAAAGATAAGTCTCCTTTATTAATAAGCCATGCCTACAAAGGAGATAAATCCCGCCAAAACTATATTGCCAAAAAGTTTTTGGGCAAATTTTCACGATTTTCAGTCAACGCTAATCCTCTATCAGTGAATGGAAAGACTGATATTACAATGCGTACAAGGAGCTTGAACTTTTTAGCTTTTGGAGCAGTTGGAGCATTTGTTGTAGCTAAAGTAAATCAATTAGAGAATATTCCACTCTATGTCCCAGAAAATGGATTCATTTCAATAAATGCTCCACTAACCTCCAGAAGAGTAGGTTCTTTAAGCACTCGAACAACACATCCTTATTTCTTAAGCTTAATACAGTCTATCTTTGATGCTGTACAAATAAAAACAACTATTATTAATCCTTACCAATTTAAAACAAAGGGTGAAATGCTCAGTGAATGCAATAATCAGCATGTTTTGCACGAAATTGTATCTAGCACTGTATCTTGTAGCAAATGGAAGCGTAAAGGCCAGCAGTGTGGTAAATGTGTCCCTTGCCTTATAAGACGGGCTGCTTTCATGTCTTCAGGCATTACAGACCTAACTTTATATGAATATCCAAATTTATCAATTGTTAAGCATGATCTAAAAAACCGTGATGATTTATTCGCCTTAATGATAGCAATTCAACGATTATCAACAAAAAATGTTAACGCATGGCTATCTGACAGTGGCCCACTTACACTGGACTCAGTAGAATTTGATAAATATAAGCAAGTTTTCCTACGTGGGATAAAAGAAGTAGAAGAATTTCTACAAAAGGAGGGAATTCTCTCATGATCGATATGCACTGTCACCTTGATCTTTATCCCAATCCAAAAACGGTAGTTCAGCGGTGCGACCAACAAAATATTTATGTTCTTTCTGTCACAACTACACCAAAAGCATGGCAAGGCACTAAAGCATTAGCTGAAGGCTGTAAGCGCATCAGGACTTCTTTAGGACTACATCCTCAGTTGGCACATGAACGTCATCAGGAGGTCGATTTATTTGATGAATTAGTATCAGGTGCAAAATACATTGGAGAGATAGGATTAGATGGTAGTAAAGGCTATGCACAATATAAAGATATTCAACTCTATGTTTTAGAACACATCTTAGGTTCTACAAAAAAAGCTGGTGGCCGCATAATGTCAATTCACAGCCGAGCTGCGGTTGATTCCTTTCTTGATTGTTTTGCTCAGTATCAGGATGCAGGGATTCCGATATTGCACTGGTTTACTGGCACACAAATGCAGCTTAAAAGAGCTATATCTTTGGGATGTTGGTTTTCAGTTGGGCCAGCAATGCTTGCAACTAAAAAAGGGAAATCTTTAGTAAAAGAAATGCCTAAAGAACGCATATTAACTGAAACTGATGGGCCATTCGCAAGCCTTAATCAAAAAATTTTAATGCCTTGGGATGTTGAAAAAACCATACCTGTGCTATCAGAATTATGGCAAATTAGTTCTGAGGAGACAAAGTTTACTTTGACCTCAAACTTACAATCAGTATTAAAAAGTATTACATAATTTTAGCGATTATTTTTAGCTTTAGCTGTACAACTGTTGAACCTATCCCACCCACTATTCCAAAAAACCCTACTTAGTTTTGTAAAATGTGCTTGAAAACCTTAATTTTTCGTTTTGACTTCTCAATAAGCTTAAGCTTTGTAGCACAAATATTATTAGTGGGATAGGTTCAAGAAAATCTCCTCAAGTCGGGGTAATGTGCTTCAAAAAAGATGAACTCGTTTTCATCCCAGTCGAGATGAAGGGTAAGACGAATTTTGTCAGGGTCTAATCTTTCAACACTTTTGCCCCGCCAACAGTTAGCGCCTGTTAGCTCCCAGTTGTAAGATTCGGTGTAAACCTCTGCTATTACTGTCTTTGATGCCGCATTTTCAACTGTTGTGACTGAAACGGAATTTTTTTGCTCTTTCTCATCAACTAAAAATAATTTGTATGCAGGCTGCATCTGCACAAGGCTGATGAAGTAATTGATGATTTCTGGTACAGCTTGTTGAAGGGTAAGGCGATCTTCATCCAGCGTGATTAACTGATCCTCTACTGTCGGGTATGAAAATAGGCGATCGCGTACAGAAATATTTATCACTCTCACCCCAGAGATGCCCAAGTTTTTCTGAAGCTGTTGAATTTTGTCTCGAACAGTGTGGTAAAGAAAAAGGTCAGTTTCAAAATGAGGGCCAAACATTTTACCCATGTTGTCATAAAACTTAGCCCCTTCTTTTACCTCTGCTGGGGCATCCAAGCACCAGCCTTTAGGGTCTGACAGAATGCGGCGAATGATTTCTTCATCTTCACTGCTACCGTTACCAAGGTTGGCAAGGGACAAGTAAACCTGTTGGTCTAGCAGAGAGGGGTAAGTGAATTTGTGGCGTTCGGGATATTTTAGACGAATACAATCTTCCAGTAAGGCTGACAAACCTTCTGTGGTGAATAAGTTGGGATTGTCTTGGAGGAGTAGCTGAAAAACTGGTAGTGTAAACATAGCTATACCTCTTGTAGTGGTCTAGTTGAGGTGAGCGATCGCATAGCTTGCAGGCGGGCGGTCGCTTCAAATTATTATGCTTAGTTAAATAAACGCATTCATCAAGTCATTCTTGTTCTTCCTCGTCCTCATCCTCGTCAAATTCGACACCAAAAGTAACACCTAAAACAGCTTCTACTTTTCTGAGTGTTGCCAGAGGCAATGTTTTCATTTCTTCATTTTCAATGGCATACCAGTTTGGGGTACTCATTCCAGCCAAGGCTGCTAATTCTATAAGTGGGCGTTTATCAACCTTTCTTGCACGTCGAATTTTTTCTCCTAATCCAGGAACTTCCTTTTGAATACGCTTTTCAACCTTCATCAAACATGAACTCACTAAACCACCTCCTTTATTAAGCCTTGGTTTAGGATTTATTTCTACAAAGTAACACCTAGTGTTTACTAAGTCTGCTTTGTTTATATAAAGTAACACTTATTAAATGTTAAGTCAAACTTAACAAACGCTAAGTGACACTTTATATTAAGACATAAGGGCAAGGAGAGCGAACTGCCAGCACCCGTAACGCAAAAAGGGATCGCAAACTAATTCAACGAACATTGACGAACCAAAACTGAAGTGCCGCCGGGAAAAGTAGCCGGAGCTAAAACCGGAATAGCCGGAAGTAAACTTCTAACGCTGGAGCCGCCGGGGAGATCCCGATGACCCTCCAAGTCTAAAAACTGGTTGTAAAAAACTTCAATCTTTGCAGAACAAAGGCGATTGTGAAATCCTCAATCGCCTTTTCAATTGTTACCACGCGGCTGTACAAAGGACACGGTAACATCCCAATATCTTCAATATCTTCTCTACAGCTTTGTGCTGTCTGATGTTTTGACATTAGCTGATACGCTTTGCCTCTGAATTACTTTATGAGGCTGCGCCAATAAGAGAGTGAGCATTGTGCAAGCACAACGTTGTTCATGTAAATCAAAAGGCGATCGCTCTGTCTGGAAAACTACGCGATCGCCTTTCTATCCATAAGGAATCTTAAAATTATGCCACAAACAACAACAACTGTAACCTCTTGCGTTAAACCAGTTGAAGAATTGAGATCAGTAGAGATTTCGTTTGAAGATCACGAATTTTATGCAGGTCAAAAGCTCGTAGCTAGCATTACCCACGACGATGGCCTAACGCAACCTTGGATAGTAATGGTCAATGGTGAGGAGATCCATCGCGCGAACACTTTTAAAAGATGCCACAGCTACATCACATGGCATTACCAGCGCGGAACACTGCCCATACAAGAAGAAGAAACCCCAGTCGCTACAACGGGGAACGAAATCATGGTAGAGATTGCTGATGAATGCGAAAAGTACGGGTTTGAAATCCTAAACGATGGTATCTACGACCACGATCAGAAGCTTGGCGAAGTAGGCTGTACTAATAGCAGATGGTGGGTTATTCGGGCAACTTCAGTGCATCAGCAGAAAATCCCGTGTGATTCTGCATTTGATGCGGTGTGGGTATTGTCGATCGTAGAACTGACGCAACCATCTCGTGACGAACTGCTGGATAAGCCATTTGATCGACTAACGGCTAATGATAGGAACAACTACGGGAATATTAGCCATCCTCAGACGAGCCTCTTGATTGCGGTAAGTTCACAGACTCCGATTTTGCGCCGATAGAGGGAATGGCGGCGTAAGTGAAATGGTGGGCGCGACCGTTGATTCGGTCGCGCCTGCTGTTTTCTGTTTTTAGCTACGCCTCTTTGAATAGATGACGAGATGACACAGCGATACCGCTAAAATTGTAGTTGAGGATGTCAGCAAGGAGGTTTAAATGACAGACGATGTTAGATTTGACGATATTTACCTACGCCTCAATGAACTGACACAAGATGTTACAAACTTAAAAATTCAAGCAGGAACCATTGGAACCTCTCAAACTGCCATTGCTCAAACAATGACGCTGGCAACTGGTTTAGCTTCGGATATGCGGCAAGTGAAAGCAGATATTAGAGAAATGAAATCTGATCTGAGAAATTTAAACGCAGGCTTAGAAGAAGTTCTCAGGCTATTGCGTCAGAGAAACAGCCCAGAAGAATAGTTCACTTAATACAAATTACCAAGTTTTGAGGCGCTTTTGTAGTAACAAGAGCGCTGTTTTATTAGCTCTGCACTTGATACATCTGAAATCAATGGCTGCGCCAATGAGAGAGTGAAATCTATTGATATTAAACAATGATCTATCAAGAAAATAGTGCAGAATTACCCACTCAGAATTAGAGCTTCGCTTATTTTTTGCGAAAACTAACATTAAAGAAAGGCAAGCAGCTACTATGACAGCTTTTGACTTTGATTCTGCTGAACATAAGGCATACGAAAAGACCCCAGCAGCCAAAAGTATTCCTTCACCCGCAGGCATTTGGATTGCTTACGAAAATCAACAATTAGCAGGATGGTACAAAAATAAAGAACTAGTTGGTGGGAAAGAGTATAAAGTTCTTACTAACAAGTTAGACGAAAACGACGAAAAGATAGGCATTCCTGGCGCTCTCTATAGACAACCACGAATACTTGTGATTGGGCGATCGCCTCTGCTATACGGAAACGATAGAAAGGTGATTGGAGTTTGGCGTAGCAG
>NZ_JACJSJ010000095.1 GCF_014698115.1 Nostoc sp. FACHB-973 | reverse complement strand
TTAAAGCTAGGGGACAGAAAGGTAACTACAGTACTCAGCGTGTAAAATTTAACTTTAATTGCTCTGGTTAAATTTTCGTTACATACCTATAAATTTTTCTGCCTACCTACTTAGGTAAAATACCAAAGATAGAAGAGTGAAACTTTGCCAACGGTGGATCATAAATTTTCTCACAATTTACTATTACTACAACAAACCAATGAGAGTAAAACTTGCCCAATCTCTGGGATTTGGGTATTTTTTCTTAGTTTCTAGCATCGCATGACGTAAGGCAACTGCTTTGTCTGGGTTTTCAGTGAGTTTTTGATGAAACTCTGTCATCAAAAATGCCGTCTCCCGATCTGATGCAGTCCACAAAGAACCAATTACACTGGAAACGCCGGCGGCGAAGAAAGAACGAGATAAGCCAATCACACCATCAGCAGTAATTTTGCCTAATGCTGTATCACTTGCACTCAGCACAACTAAATCAGCTTTGAGGTTCAAGTTCAGAATTTCTTCAGATGTTAGCCAGCCATCGTCTTGTGCTGATGGCGCAAGTGCGAGTCCGTAAGGTGTTCCTAATGAGTCAGGACATGTTGCTAGGTGAATAATTCTGGCTTGGGGCATTTTTTGCACTACGGTGGTTTCTGTGGCTGCATCACCAGTGAGTGCTTGGGTGTTCAATATACTTGCAATATCTTTTGCTTCCTGTTCTGCGCCTGGTAGTTGCGATAGTTTGTGTGGAGGTTCACCAGGCTTCAGAGAAGTACTAGGCATGGTAGGATTACCGACGATTAACACGTCCTCTGGAGATGTTCTACGTAAAGTCTGACGCTGATACAGTAAATCCAATGCTTGAATTGAGGGTGCAATGGCGATGGTATGTTTTTCAATCAAGTATTTACCCTTGGCATCTTGCAGGGCTGCAAAAGGTACGAGGAATAATTCACCTTGTGGGATAAATATAATGTGTTCATCGGGTTGAGTTGGTAAAAGGTCTACAATGGGTTTAATTAACAGTTGATGTAGCGTTTTTAATTGGTTGTTTGAGTTATTATTTTCGTTAGGAAAAGTCTGAATACCACCTTTGAGATTTCTTTCTCGAAAATCATTAAACTGACGACTATCCTTAATTAAATCAGCTAAAGATGTTTTATCTTTCTGCCATAGAGGTTTAAGGTCAACGCTACGAAAGGCGATATCACTTGTAGGTTTAATCACCCAAATATACAATTCTGATTCTTTAGTTTGTTTTTTACCATCAATAATCACTTCATCATTAATGATGGAATATTGTACAAGTGTGGCATTTTGTTGTTTAGCTACTTGTTTAATTCGCTCGGTATTTGGCGGATTAACTTCTGATATTGATAATTGCTGCGCTAATAAGTTTACTAATGTCCGATTACGGCTGCGTTCAGAAAGTTCTAAGGCTGCTTGATATTTGTTTTGAGAGATGAGAGTTTTTTGTAATTGATGATAAGTTGATGTTTGAGTTTCTAATGTTGTTTGTGCCAAAAGTTTGGGATGTTTGGCTAGATTAGACAAGGAAATAGTTGCTAAGATAATTAGGCTAATTGAGGTGATTTGAAAAATTGATTGTTTTTGCATATTATTGAAGGAATTTATCACGCAGAGGCGCAGAGAGGTTATTGAGTTAATCAGATTCGCCTATGAGGGTAAATGCAGCCCAATCGAGAGGATTGGAATATAGTTTTTTTGTTGTCAGCATTGCTTGTCTTAGCGCGACAGCTTTATCAGGATTTTGCTGGAGGTTGCGATAAAATTCACTCATCAATGAGGCGGTGGATTTATCATCTACAGACCATAGAGATACGATGACGCTAGGAACTCCGGCTGTAATCAAAGAACGCGATAAGCCAATGACACCATCGCCTGTAATATTCCCACCTCCGGTATTGCAAGCACTGAGAACCACGAGTTCGGCGTTGAGTTTCATGTCCAAAATTTCGCCTGATGTCAGGAAACCGTCGTCTTTAGGCGAAGGAGCAAGAGCGATCGCACCTGGTACCCCAAATCCTTTAAAATCATCAAGTAAGCCATGAGTAGCAAAATGGATAATCCTGGCTTTGCTCATTTTCTGGACAATTGCTGTTTCTGTGGCTTTGCTACCTATAATCGCTTGCGTTTTGAACAAATCTGCAATCTGAACTGCTTCAAATTCTGCACCAGGAAGAGGTATTAAATTTTCGTTGGTGATGGGAATCTTAGCTGTGGTAGGATTACCAACCACTAAAACTTCCCTACTCCCCACTCCCAATTCCCTATTCCCTACTCTTTGCTGATGTGTTAAATTCAACACCTGAATTGATGGCGCGGTGAGAATAGTATGTTTATCAATTAAGTATTTACCTTCCTCATCTTGGAGTGCAGAGAAGGGAATAAGAAACAACTGATTTTGAGGAATGAAAACGACTTTTTCACTTTCTTTTTTGGGGAGAAGGTCAGCGATTGGCGAAATTAGTAGTTCATGCAGTTGTCGGAATCTTTGCTTGGCAATGGGAACATCAGTATCTTGACTGACGAGAACACCACCGCGTCCTCTAACACCAATAGATTGACGACTAGTAGTAACGAGTTTTGCAAGAGTTGTATTTTCTTTTTGCCACAGGAGTTTAAGGTCAGCTTTGCGGAAGGTGACTTCACCTGTGGGTTTGATTACCCAAATATAGAGTTCTGATTCTTTGGTTTGTTCTTTATCTATAACTTTGAACTTGTCTTGAATAATCGAATATTGCACCAAGGTAGCATTTTGTGACTTGGCAATTTGTTTGATCTCAGCAATTGTTGGTGGTTTGGGAGATATTTGTTTTTCTTTTACGGTAGACAATATGAACTCAACAAATACCCTAGCGCGACCCCTCTCAGCAATTTCTAAGGCTGCGTCGATTTTATTTTGGGTTATCAGGACTTGTTGTAAAATTCTGTAGGTGCTTTTTTGGGTGTCAAAAAGAAATACTTTGTTGATATCAGATAATTTTTGATCTCGGAGAGATTCATAAACCTTAATTCCCTCATACAGGATTTTCTCTGCTGCGGGTAGATTGCCAGATTTGTAGAGAGTAAATCCTAGATTATTCAAAGCAGTACCCTCACCTAAACGGTCTTTAATCTCTCTGGCGATCGCTAAGTATTGCTGCTGGTACTCAATCGCTTTCGAGTAGTCTCCAAGAGAACTGTAAACAAGACCGAGGATACCTACCGCCGTACTCTTGCCTAAACGGTTTTTAATCTCTCTGGCGATCGCCAAACTCTGCTGCGGGTACTCAATCGCTTTCGAGTAATCTCCAAGAAAATAGTAAGCAAGACCGAGATTACCTAGTGCTGTAGCCTCGCCTAAACGATCTTTAATCTCTCTGGCGATCGCTAAGTATTGCTGCTGGTACTCAACCGCTTTCGAGTAGTTTTCTAGAGAATAATAAGCAACACTAAGATTACCTAAAGTCTTTCCCTCGCCAATGCGGTCTTTAATTTCCCTTTTGCTCACCAAAACTTGCTCTAGGTACTCAATTGCTTTCTTGTAGTCTCCTAGACGATAGTAAACAAGACCAAGATTACCTAGCGCGTTTCCCTCCCCAAGGTGGTCTTGAATCTCCTGGGTAATTACTAATCTCTGCTGTTGGTATTCAATTGCTTTCGAGTAGTTTCCAAGAGAGTAGTGAACAAGACCGAGATTACCCAGCGATTGTCCCTCCCCAAGGCGGTCTTGAATCTCCTGGGTAATTACTAATCTCTGCTGCTGGTAGTCAATTGCTTTTGGGTAGTCTCCCAGAGCATAGTAAGCAACTCCCAGATTGCCCAGGGCGTTTCCCTCGCTCTTACGGTCTTTAATCTCCCTGGCGATCGCCAAACTTGAGGAGTGGTACTCAATGGCTTTGTTGTAGTCTCCCAGGGCATAGTAAGCAACTCCCAGATTGTCCAGAGCTTTACCCTCGCTCTTACGGTCTTTGATTTCCCGATAGATAATTAGCGCTTGTTGCCAAGACTGTAACGCCGCTTCAAATTGACTAGTCTGATATTGCTCAATACCTTGCTGAAATAGTCGGTCTGCTTGAGCTTTGCTGTTTGTGGATTGCGCCAATACCTGCGATGGTTGGAATAATATCGGCAAATTTGCGATGGGTTGTGAAATAGTCAAGATGAGAGTGATCAATGCGGTTAAACTAAGTTTTCGATAGCGCATGGCTAACATTCTGAGTTAAAAATTTCTAGAACAGGGGAGCTTAAAATAATTCGTAATTGATAATTCGTAATTCGTAATTAAAGACTGTTTCCGACAAGGATTTAGACCTCAGCTGAAACAAAGCCATGTATAGACATTGGCGTTAGCCTCTCCCTTTGGCAGCTGGTGTATACACAACTCGAATTACCCCCCTTAATCCCCCCGATATATTGGGGGAAACAGGAATCTAGTTCCCTCCCCAATCCATCGGGGAGGGTTAGGGTGGGGTAAAATCCAGATTCATCAGGTATTTGAGAGTTGTGTATACACGGTAGCCCTTTGGCACAAGGGGAATTAAACCAAAAAATTACGAATTACGAATTAGGAATTAGTTTAACTCTCCTCTATCTTCTCAAGTGCGTCAGTGGCTTTTTGGGCGAACTCCTGATTCCCCTCTTGTTTAAACAGTGTGAATGCTTTTTGTAAATCAGCGATCGCTCCTTGTTTGTCTTTTAAAGCAAAGTTTGTCAAACCTCGGAAATAATAGGCATAGGCAATATCGGGAGTAATTTCCAAAGCTTTGTCAAAATCTGTCTTTGCTGCTTGATATTCATCCAAACCAAAATTACCTAATCCTCTACCAAGGTAGGCATAAGCATTTTTAGGTTCAATCTTCAGGATTTGGTTAAAATCTTCAATTGCTCCTCGATAATCTTTTGATTCTATCCGCTTAAAACCCCGTTTAAAGTATGTTTCGGTATCATTGTGATTTTCAGTTTGCGAGTTGGGAACTTGTGCTATGACTTGTCGAGTGCTGAACAAGCTTTTAGCTTCAGCCTTGGGTGTAAAAGTCAGTGTTCCAAATACTAGAATTGCTGCTGCTAATTTCAAACCTTTCATTGTTGTATCTCCTAAAATCTTAAATATTGCAGAGGTTTTCTTGCTGCTCACAGGTATATATCTCTGAGTGTTCAGAGGTTGTGCAAAATCAGAGCTATTTGCTAACGAGTTGCCGAATTATTACCCTTTTATTTCGGTACGTCACACAATTTATCGATATTTTTGATCATCTTCTGCAATTCATCTGAGCGTAATGGCACGGAATAAGCTTGCTGTAAGGCATCTGACCACAGATTAGAATCAGCAAAGTACTTGGCTTTGGCAAGGGCGATCGCCTCAATATCTGCTCCTTGTGCTTGCAGTTGATTTTCTAAAGTCTTCAATTCTGCGGTAATGCGATCGCGCTGTTGTGTCTCCATGATTTGAAATGGGACGAACTTCGATGAATTGACCACCCATTTATAAGTTTCACCTGGTTGCAATGGTTTACCTGCATAAGTTATATTCTGAGTTTCTGTTACTGGTTGATTCCATAAATCTTGCTCACTATTGATTGAACGCACTGCTATTGTTTGCGCTTGACCTTTCCAAATAAATAAGGGGCGATCGCTCCAAACAATTCTAAGTTTATCGGGTGCATCTGGAGAAACCATACAGACATTATCAGTAGGACGAGAACCACCTTTACGCGGTTCTACAGGAGGTTTTTTACTAAAAATAATTCGGGAAATATTTGTCCAAGAAAAAGTTTGTTGTATGGAACTTTTTTTAGGAGGTGTCACTTGATTAGATAGAACAGGTGCATTACTCAAAGCGATCGTTGATAGCACCAAAGTATGTAATAAAAGTTTATTCATGACTTTTCCTTTTGAAAACAGTAGGTAAAACGTAATACCACAATGCTAGTGTTGGTAAAAACCAAGGTAATAGGATTGCAGCTGACCAAATGTAAAATTGTAAGCTAACCAGTCCATACAACCCTGTAATAATACTGGGCAATATTAACCATTGCAATGCAGAATACTGCTTTCTTGGTTGCAGTAAATATATAGTTTTGCCTAGCAATATTGCTATCCCAATCATCCATAAATCGGGAATTGGCACAACTAATCTCTGCGTCAGGAAATGATGCACTATGTAAGCGTGATATTCACCGCCTGTAAACACTTTGCTTTTGTTAATGGGATTTTGTTGATTTCGCCAGTATTTGATAGCTGGTGGTGACTGTGAATCTTGAAAAGTATCATCACCATCTTTCACAATCCCAGCTTCGTGATATCCTCCCGGTGCAATAATCACAATTTGCTGTTGTAAGCTTTGAGGAATATCTCGATTTTCTAATAATTTCCAGGCAGGAATGGAATGATATACCTGATGAGGGGGAATAGAAAAGTCAATGATTGGGTGTAACCAACTTTGCTTGATTGAATAACTCAAAGCTGTAACTAATTGCAGGTGCGTTCGCTCTGATTTTAAAATCGTTTTATTATCTTTACTAGTATCTTTAAAAAAATTACTAATTTGTTGAAAAAAGTCTGTTTTACTGTCTTTTTTTGGCTGCGGCGCGTTAGGAATTTCTTGTAATTGATGCCCAAGAGCTAATAAGCTAGCAAAATGCCAAGGCTGTGATTGAAAATCATCATGGGGTAACAATTCCATATACCAAGGATAATTGTCAATTTCCCCTTCTAAACTCCAATTAAGACTAGCAATTTCAGGTAGTACCCTCAGCCATGCGTCATCATTAGAAGTTGCAGAAAACACAAACAATGTCGGGTTAGGTGAAGATATAGCCCTTTGAATAGATTTGGCAAGAATGCGATCGCCTTGCTCTTGAGGCCGATCCAAGAGATAATCAATACCGATTACCTTAGCGTTATTAGCCGTCAGTCGATCAACTAGACTCGCCAAATACTGACGATTCATCGGCTTAGGATTCGATATTTTGGCTTTTCTAATGGACTCTTCGTCAATTTGCACCAAGAGAACTGGCGGCGGACTTGCAACATTTGCAACTTGACTGGTAATTTGACGATAGAAAGCCTGTACCAATACACGCCGTTGTAATAAAAGACTTTGCACTGGCTGTAGTAAACTAATTATTAACACAACTGAAAGTGCGATCGCTTCTTGACGATTTGGTTTCAAACTCTGAAAAAATTGCTTGATACCAAAAGGTTGGAGGCGAAATAAGTCTGCTTCTGGATGGCGAAACAAAGAGGGAATTAAGTAAGCACTCGGATAAGTGAAATTCTTTTCTAACTTCAGATATTTCGATGCTGCTAATAATGATTCGTGGACATCTTGATATTGAGCTAAAGCTTGGATAAATTGTAGAAAAAATTCTCCAGCAACGCGATTGTGAATTGGTTCACGCATGACTGCAACTTGACTTAATCCTAAATCAATGAGTTTATTCGCAATACTTAAACCCTTGCAAGAATTAAAAATAGCAAACTGTAATCCTCTTGATTTAGCAGTAATTAATGCTTGTTCTATCTCACTAATTAATAAAGCCACATTGGGAGCGATCGCTATTTCTCCTCCGGTCAAATTTGTTTCATTACTGTGACCTGCAAAGAATAAAATATCCCAACCAGACTGTGAGGCGATCGCCTGAACAATTTTAGTTTTTAATTCTGTAATACTTTCGTGAGGTTGCCAACCAATAAAAGTAATTTCAGCTAATGATTTTAGTGAACTTACAGCTTCTTTTTCTGTTTTAAAATCTAAACCACTTTCATCTCCTAAAATTACTAATATTTTAGCTTTTCGAGCATTATAAACATTGGTATTTACTGTTTCCCGTCTATTTATCGGTGTGCGAACAATCCGAATTTTACTAGAATCAAGAGCAAATTCTGTGCCAATTTCCCAGGCCTCCCACGGTAATCGTGCCAATTCTAGAGGATTGCAAGTTATAAAAATATCAATATAGGGTTTATTACTATTATGGGTTGCTTGGGCGTAGGCGTAGCCCATCGAAGATATCGCTGACCGAATTTCATATAATTCTGCACCGCGTAACCAGTGATGAAATTCATATAAAAGTTGTGCTTCCGCCTGTACTAAATGCGCGTGCCAATCAACATTTGGTGCGGTAAAACTACCAATTTCTTCTACCCTTCCTCGCAATTCAGTATTATAAAATCGGAGATAAATTCGCTGCCATTCTTGGTACAGCGCCGTCATATTTTCAGGATATGCGAGTGTGACACCAATATTCTGTCCCACACCCCAAGATAATTCAAATGAGCAAAATTTATCAAACTGTTGAACTTTCAGATAAAAATTATAACCAGTCATAATTAAAAACTAATCGCCAGTAGACACCACCAAAATCCACTCTAAACTCTTTTCCTTCTCTGGACGCCTCTGCGCCTCTGCGTGAACTAAGACTCACCAATCAAAGTAAAAGCCGCCCAATTAACAGGCTGAGGATGCTTCTTCATAGTAATCAGCATCGCATTGCGTAACGCCGCCGCCTTATCAGGATTTTTCTCCCATTGCTGATAAAATTCTGTCATTAATTCTGACGTAGATGAATCAGGAACTTTCCACAAAGAGACAATCACACTAGACGCGCCAGCCGTAATCAAAGAACGAGATAATCCAACCACACCATCACCAGTAATTGCACCTCTACCAGTGTCGCAAGCGCTTAACACCACTAACTCTGCGTTGATTTTTAAATCGACAATTTCCGCAGGGGTAAGTAAACCGTCATCGTTACTGGTGGGTGCAAGAGCGATCGCACTTGGTATACTCTTATCAGCATCATCCAACAATCCATGCGTTGCTAAATGAATAATCCTGGCAGTTGATAATTTTTGTTTAAAAGCCGCTTTTGTTGCATCTTTACCAGTAATAGCTTTAATTTTGAATAAATTAGCAATAGTTAATGCTTCCTTTTCTGCACCCAATAGCGGCTGAAGTTGTACAGGTGGAATCCCAACTTGGGGCATGATAGGATTGCCCATAACTAACACATCCTTACCCGTTACTTTTTGCCGTTGTTGACGAGTTAAATCTAGAACTTGAATTGCCGGTGCAGTCAGGATAGTGTGTTTTTCAATTAAGTATTTGCCATCTTTATCTTGCAGTGCAACGAAAGGAACTAAAAACAGCGAATCGTGAGGGATAAAGATAACTTTATCTTCTGGGTTAGTTGGGAGAAGAGAAGCGATAGATACAATCAATACTTCATGTAATTGCTGTAAATTTTGTTTTTTGGTTAATTCATTCTTGGGTTCTACCTTAATACCTCGACCCCCAGCACCAATGGATAGACGGCTTTTATTTACTAGCCGTGCAAGTGGTGTTTTTAGTGATCTGAGGTCTACTTGTTTAAAAGCTATTTCACCAGTTGGTTTGACAACCCAAATATAAAGTTTTGATTCTTGCCACTCTTGTTTACCTTGAACTTTGAATGGCTCGTTAATAATTGAATATTCAACAAGTGTAGCATTTTGAGATTTAGCAATTTGCTGAATTTGCTCAAGACTAGGCGGTTTAATAGTTTGTTTATCGTTAGTACTTCCAGATATCTTTGAGGCTAATAACTCAACAAAAGCCCTAGCTCGACTTCGTTCAGAAATTTCTAATGCTGTGTTAGTTTTATTTTGGGCAATTAAAGCTTGTTGTAAAAACCGATAAGTTTGAGTTTGCGTTTCAAATATTGAAATTTTTTGGTCATCAGTTAATTTCTGTGTTCGCAAAGACTCCAAAACCTCAATAGCAGTAAATAGGGTTTTTTCTGCATCTGCATACTGTCCCAGATTGTTGTAAACTGCCCCAATATTGTTGAGAGTTGCGCCTTCACCTGGTGTGTCACCAATTTGTTTGCCAATCGCTAAAGCTTGCTGATAGAACTCTAAAGCCTTGGCATACTGTCCCAGATTGTCGTAAACTGCCCCAATATTGTTGAGAGTTCTGCCTGAACCTGCTGTGTCACCAATTTGTTTGACGATCGCTAAAGCTTGTTGATAGAACTCTAAAGCCTTGGCATACTGCCCCAGATTGCCGTAAACTACCCCAATACTGTTGAGAGTTTGCCCTGAACCTGCTGTGTCACCAATTTGTTTGCGAATCGCTAAAGCTTGTTGATAGAACTCTAAAGCCTTGGCATACTGTCCGAGACTGCGGTAAACTTCCCCAATACTGTTGAGAGTTGTGCTTGAACCTGCTGTGTCACCAATTTGTTTGCTGATCGCTAAAGCTTGCTGATAGAACTCTAAAGCCTTGGCATACTGTCCCAGATTGAGGTAAACTACCCCAATATTGTTGAGAATTGTGCCTGAACGTGCTATGTCACCAATTTGTTTGGCGATCGCTAAAGCTTGCTGATAGAACTCTAAAGCCTTGGCATACTGTCCCAGATTGTGGTAAACTGCCCCAATATTGTTGAGAATTATGCCTGAACCTGCTGTGTCACCAATTTGTTTGCGAATCGCTAAAGCTTGTTGAAAGAACTCTAAAGCCTTGGCATACTGTCCCAGATTGAGGTAAACTGCCCCAATATTGCTGAGAGTTATGGCTTCACCTACTGTGTCACCAATTTGTTTGGCGATCGCTAAAGCTTGCTGATAGAACTCTAAAGCTTTGGCATACTGTCCCAGATTGTTGTAAACTAGCCCAATATTGTTGAGAATTGTGCCTTCAAGTGCTATGTCACCAATTTGTTTAACAATAGCTAAAGCTTGCTCAAAGGTCTTTAACGCTTCTCGAAACTGGCCTTTATTGAATTGTTGAATACCTAATTGATTTAGCCGCAATACTTCATCCCTGCGTTCTTGCGTTGTTTGCGCCTGTGCAATCAAGGTAGTTTGCACATTTCCCTTTATCTGTGATTCCGCAACGCCTACAGGTATAGAGAGGCACGACAGCACTAAAGTAGCAAGAGAGAGAGATTTTAGACGGTAATGCACGAGAAGTAGTCCTCCAAGCGGGTGAGAGTAAATTACTCGCTAATTCTCTATATCTCTCACGCTTGGGGAGGTTATGCAAAAATTTTTGTATGACTTAATTCAAGGTATTGTGACTTCGCAGGTAGTTAGTCCCTTCGAGCGTTTCACAAATTTCTCAATCTTGAGTCAACAGCCGCACAATAATATTAGTATCAACTGCAATCATGCCATGATTCCTCTACACCTTGACGGATGGCATTTTCCATATCTTCTAGAGTTTTTGGTGTGCCTTGATATTTCAAACACCCAGCAACATCATTTAATGTAGTTTCAGGAAATAATTTCTTTGGTTTCAAGAGAATACCATCACCCATTTCAACTACTATTAATTCCTGTCCTACTTCCCAACCATAAGCTTTTCGCAATGCTTCAGGAATAATTACTTGCCCTTCATTAGATAGTTTTGTAGTTTCCATTGCAGCGACAAAGCAGAAAAAACAGCGATAACACAAGTATTATATAGATTTTCCGACTTGTGTGTATACCATAGCCTTCAAGGAGAGGGGCTGGAGGTGAGGTCAAAATCCTGTACATCGAACTCACGTTAAAATTAATGAGCCAGTACGTTCCTGCCGTCATCAAGTTTTAAACTTCTCAATCAAGTTTTGAACTCCTAAATCAAGTTTTAAACTCCTAAATCAAGTTTTAAACTCCTAAATCAAGTTTTGAACTTCTAAATCAAGTTTTAAACTCCTAAATCAAGTTTTAAACTCCTAAATCAAGTTTTGAACTTCTAAATCAAGTTTTGAAATTATAAATTAGCTTCAGAATTCGTAAATTAGGTTTTGAATGCAAAAATATAGCTTCAATCTTATAATACTCTTATTATCAACAATTTTCGTCAAATTTGGTTGAATTTCTTTCACTATCGTGTGATTCGATAACTTGTGTGTACACCGTAGTACACTGTAGAGCATTATGATGGTAAAGGAGAATCTAGCATCCCTGGTCTATGAATCTACTAGCCGTCACAAGTTTGAATAGGCTGTCTCTTCATATTCTGATTGAACAGGCATCATCGGGGCATTTTATCGCATCAGTGCCAGAGTTGCCTAATTGTGTGGCTGAAGCTGAAAATCGTTCAGATGCGTTCCCCTTTGGGGTTGCCGTTCGCGCAGCGTCTCCTAGAGAAGGCATCGCATCTGTACAGCAGCAAATCAAAACTAGACTAGCAAATATTGAGGTGCTGACGCTAGAAGTAGTAAATAATCCCTGGACAGATTTTATTGGGATGTTTAACGGAGATGATGACTTTGCAGATATAGCTCAAGAACTGCGTAGTGAGCGCGAGTTAGATATACAGTGTATTTCAGGTAAATGAAGTACACGGGTAGGGGCACAGCCATGTTCCCTACGATTATCTGTACCTCACGCCTGTTGCAATCTCCTGTAGTGATTGATTGTTTTGATACACTACAAAAGCTAGATCGATTGACAAAGATAATTAACAAAACATGACACGGTTTCCCTATGACCAATTTGCAAAAGATTATCTAGAAGAATTATTACAACCATTGGGTTCAGTACAAGTTCCTCGGCGAGTCGCAGGGGAAGTCAGAGAAATAGATGTTTGGTTTGCACCAGATACATCACAACCTGTAACAGAAGCTTCTAAACTGGGATTACTAGGTCGGTTTGCCACTAAACCTGCGATTTTTGAACCTTTCCGCAATGCCGCAACTGCCACAGAAATTTGTAATTGCTTGTTAAAGTTGTTAGAAATACGGGGTGAATATGAACGCGAAGCTAACCGCAATCAACAAGGATTAGAAGAAAGTAATTTACCAAGATTGTGGATTTTGTCTCCGACTGCTTCCCAAGGGATATTAGATGGATTTGCAGCTATAGTTGATGAAGAAAACTGGTTAACTGGAGTCTATTGTTTACCCAGATACTTGCGAACAGCAATAGTAGCAATTCATCAATTACCCAGAACTAGAGAAACTCTCTGGTTAAGAATTCTTGGTAAGGGAAAAGTTCAGCAACAAGCCATTGATGAAATCGAGGCACTTCCAGAAGATGAACCTTTACGCGCTAGAGCGCTAGAGTTATTGTATAGCTTGAAAATAACCTTAGAAGTCAGTCAGAATTTAGATACTGAAGATAGGCAGTTAATTATGCGATTATCACCTCTTTATACCCAAAAGTTAGCAGAAGCAACAGAGCAAGGAGTTCAGCAAGGAGTTCAGCAAGGAGTTCAGCAAGGACAGCGTGTAGTTGTAGAAAATTTACTCAAAGCTCGTTTTGGTGAATTAGATGAGCAATTATCTGCAATTGTTGAGCCTTTATTATCATTACCACCTGAACAATTTACTCCTTTGCTACTCCAATTATCACAATTATCTCGTGAGGAGTTATTAACAAGGTTTGATGATTAGATATAAATAGTACCGTATGAGCCTTTTTGTGTTAGATACGGTTCAGGCTCAGATCCCCGACTTCTTCAAGAAGTCGGGGATCTTTTTGTTTAGGATTGCTATATAAAAAGGAGAGTTGGTTTGATGATGAGTAATATAATCACCCGTTACCAAAAATGTAACCAGAGAAACTAAAGCGATCGCCCCGGATAAAATGCAAATGGAGGTAAGGTCAATTCCATACCATCCATTAAACTCACACTCACCAGAAATTTCTCATCCCAACCACCAACCACACGAGTAAACAAATAAGAATCTCCCTGTTCTTGATTTGTCCCCTGTTCTAATAAAATGCTCGTTTGGTCACTCACTCGCATTTTTAAATGTGAAGGTAAAGCATCATGTGAAGCTGTACCTAACACTAACAATAATGTCCATAAATGGCTGTCTGATTCAGATAATATATGCCAAGTGACTGCATATAGCCGCAGAGTAATTCCTGCTAATAGTAAATCGTGATAAGCACCCCGCGCTTGGGAGGGAATTTCTACACCTCTGTGCTGAAGTTGGGTGATAATTGCCTGGAATTCTTCTGTAGGACTTCGCATTGCCGCAGCCGGTGTCAAACTAGGTAACAGCACCCATGAAAATGCCTGGCCTAATTCATCTAATTCATCCCACAACCAACGTCCAACATTGAGGGCTGGCTGTGTCAATAATTTGAGTAAATCTTTTAAGTTTGTTTTGGGTGTAGACTTGTTTGCTTGCTGCAAATTGTAAATCCAATTGAGTAATTCTGGATTAGTCAAAACAGCACTTCCTTGTTCCCAAGTCAACACTTCCCAAAGTTCACGTTGAGGCGATCGCAACTGCGGTAATAATGTAGCTAACTCACCTTCCATTGTCGATAATAACTGAGTCGATTTGCCCTTGACATTTGGTAAAGTTAATGCTTCAGACTCTAAACAACGCAAATATAACAACAAGCGGTTTGGTTCATCTTCAAACCAACTCAAAGGTATTTGATAAGTCCAGTCTGACTCAGGCTGTAAGTTAGCTCTTACCTGATTTTCTATTAATTTTTGATAGGAGATAAACCCAGAAATTACAGCAGATTCTTGTTCTTCTAAAACTTCTACCAATACATAAAAATGAGGAACATATTCTGGTAAATCTACGACTAGTTTAGGTAGAGTCACTTCTAAATCAGTGAGGCTACCAGTGGGAATTAGACACAGTTTAAATTCACCAACTTGCAAATTGGCAACAGCAGCGATCGCATTTGCCAGTGGTGGCTGCAAAACTGTACATTTTTCCCGATTAATAGTTAAATACTCGGCGCGTTCTTCTAGCCATTGTTCAAAAGCAAATAGCGCCAGAGCATTAATATAAGTCTGCCACTGCCGAGATGTAGTGGGAATTTGCTGACTCAGTTCTACTGCCTGATTTATTTGGTTAGAGGAGAGAGTAATTGTTTCTGTAGCCAGAACTTCAAAGTCTAGCTGTAGCTCAGGAATGTTACTTGATAAATTTTTCATATCTACTCATTTATTGTATCGAGATAACGACATAGTTGCTGAGAAAAAAGATTGTTGACTACACTACTCTTAGGCGTTTGAGATGAAATTTTTGCATCTCTAAGTACTGTAGAAATCTGTTCATCCAGGGCAGATGATATCTGATTTTCTAGGGTTTGGAGATGTTCTGGATCAAAGTAATTTTTTGCCAAATCAAGGACGCGATCGCGCAATATTACCAAAAGCTGTTGTTGCACATCAGCACGAAATTCCTTAAGTTTTAACAAGCGAGTTACTGCATCCTGTGCCCTTAATCCTAAGCGACTAGCAATTTCTGTCATCGGTATTTGTTGACAGTGAACTAGCTGGAGCGCTATCAGGAATTTTTTGGCTTTATCTCCTTTTTTCGCTTGTAGTTGTTTCACTCGTAATGTAATCACCAAAGCTAACGCTTGGTCTAAACAAGCTAGGAATTGAGGACGATATAATTGCAAAAACTCCGCTTCCTCGTCTTCATTTTCTCCAGCATTGGTAACATCAAGATTCAGAATACTTTCTCTACCCACCACATCTATGGATGTTGTTGGTAAAGAACCACCCCGCACATGAATTCGATACTGTCGCAACAAAGAAGCAAGCTTTTGTAATTGTGTCATCACAGTTTCATTTTTGAGCATTTGACCGCTTTGACTTTGGATATTTAAAGCAATTTCTTGTAGTTGCTGCGTAGTGGGTGGGAGACATTTTCCCCCAATACCTAAAGAACGTTGTTGTAGCCTTTGTGCGCGATAAACAAGGTGGTAACTTTCTAAAAAGATGACGAAATATTCAATTTCTCTAGGCGTTAACGAGTAAAATTCCCTGAAAATTCGCTCTAGCTGTTTAGGTCTAGTATCATTGAGAATTGCCCAGTCACTCACAAGATATAATCCTGATTCCAGCAAAAATTGATTCAGCGCCGGATATTGTTTTACCTTTGTCGTTGTCCAGGTTGTGAGACTACTTTGATCTGGGTCAAAACTGTGCAAAATTTTTCGAGAAAGACATTCATAAGAACCAACTGGTTCTAATCTGCCATCATCATCTAGGACATAAGGCAGTAAATCACTGCAACTAAAACCATGAGCAGTCCCAAAATTGGTTTCTAATTGTAAGCAAACTTGCTCAATTTGCCAAGATATAAAACAGAGTAGACAACGCTGGGCTAGCAAGCATCTATCAGCAGGAGCATCCCGCGATAATTGCAGCAGTTGGAGTTGAATTTCTGCGTCTGGGACATCATTATTATCTGCCTTTGCTGAAAACACATCAGCGAAAAACGCTTTAGCCGGAGTAATTTCCTGGACTTGCCGCCCTCCGGCAGCATCAATTTTCACTAGTTGCCAATATCGTGATGCTACACCCATAGATATTTGAACTCAACCATCAACAGCAGTATTGCCTGACATTCATTCTTAACTCCAGACTCACTGATCTTATGCAGTTTTAGCTTCCTAAATTGATGTCGGTAATCAAACACCCAAGTAATTTTGGACAATCTGCAAAATGCGCTCTGCTGCATGACCATCCCCAAAAGGATTAATCGCATTTGCCATTGCTTCATAGGCCGTTTGGTCACTGAGTAATTCGCTAGCAGCTGCAAAAATATTTTCACTCTCAGTTCCCACAAGTTTAGCGGTACCGGCTGTAACAGCCTCTGGTCTTTCTGTGGTGTCTCTCAAAACTAGTACTGGTTTGCCCAAGCTGGGGGCTTCTTCCTGCAATCCACCAGAATCAGTAAGCAAAAGATGCGATCGCCCAATTGCTCCCACCAATTGCCCATAATCGAGAGGTTCTGTCAAGAAAATTCGCGGATGATTTCCTAAAAGTTGCTGCAATGGTACTCGCACCGTCGGATTGCGATGTAATGGTAAGAGCATTGCTGTATCAGGAAACTTGTCTAAGATTTGTAAAAAGCCAGCAGCGATCGCTTCGAGTGGTTCTCCCCAATTTTCCCGACGATGCACTGTTGCCAACAAAACGCGATATGAACCCCAATCTAAACCTGGTACATTACAACTGACTTGGGTTGCAGCAACATTCAATAACGCATCGATTACCGTGTTACCAGTCAAGTGAATTTCACCTAAAACACCAGAACGGTGCAAATTTTCTACAGCCCAAGGAGTTGGCGCAAAGTGCAACTGAGTAATTTGAGAAATCAACCGTCGATTAGCTTCTTCTGGGTAAGGATTGAGTATATCATCAGTTCTTAACCCTGCTTCTACATGACCAACAGGAATTTTTTGATAAAAAGCTGCCAAAGCTGCGGCAAAAGCCGTGGTAGTATCTCCCTGAACCACAACTAAATCTGGCTTTTTTTGCTGAAATAATGCTTCTAACCCTTGTAAACTGCGACAGGTAATATCATTTAAAGATTGCTGAGTCTGCATAATTTCCAAGTCATAATCTGGCTTGATATTAAACAGTTGCATGACTTGCTCAACCATTTCTCGATGCTGTCCAGTTAAAATTACTTGCGACTCAAAATCTGAACACTTTTGGAAAACCTGAATTACCGGAGCTAGTTTAATCGCTTCCGGACGAGTACCCAAAATAATGGAAACCTGCTTTTTATTAGTCATTTGTCGGTTGTAATTTGTCAAAGGCTATGGTCAATGGTCTATCGTCAATAGTCAATAGTTAATGGCCAATCATCACAAAAACCATAAATATCAAAGTATAAATCATACAAAACATGAAAAAACCCGGCTTAACCGGGCAAATGCAATAGACCTAGATTTTGATCTCACCATAAAATCAATAAAACATGAAAAAACCCGGCTTAACCGGGCAGACGCACTGTTTGTCGAATTTAATTGTAAAGACTACATTTTAATCTCACAAGTTAAAGGGCAAGCAGCGTATACAGTAGTCTGCGTTTGGTCTGCCTCTCCATGCAGCCAGCTTAACCACTTAACTTCGCTAGGATGAACTCCTTTAAGAGTTAGCACACCCGCAGCAAATACAACTGCCATGACATTGAACATCACTAAACCGCCTGCAACCAGCAAAACAGCACTAACAGGCATTACAGATTGCAAAACAATCGACAACAGACATCCGACCGTAGCCATCAAAACAACTAGTGGAAAACCGACAACCAGCAAGCATACTGCCAATGTGAAAGTCCATATTAAAAAGCTTTTAATCATCATCAAGGAGTAGGTCTTTCCTAGATTAGAGCTCTGAGCCGAAACCATGACTTTTCCTCCCAAAAATACACAGCAAGTTTTAATTTTCAGCTTTTTCTCGCTTTTTGCGAATAAACTGAATGTTTTAGTGAAGTTCAGTATATAAAACCTAATCAGGAAAATGAGCATTTATTTACTAAACTTTACAGTTAATTTTTTGTAATTATGAATGTAAAGTCAAGTTGCTTTTTATTCAAAAAGCTTGCTTTCTACATCAGTCTTAAGGCATAGAAGCTAAAAGACATAAGCTTTCAAGCTTGATCCCCAGCATATGATTCCGAGTCAACTTAACATTTCTTATAATAATCAGCACTTCTTCTCATAATTGAGATATCCGCTGAATTCATGAACTGCTAATCTTTGTGTTGCTAATTGCTAGCAATTAAACTCCATAGTTGCGATAAATTTCTCATTTAATAGAATTAGAATATTTACTTTATATTTTTTAGTAGTATATAAAACTATTTACTCTAGAATATTTACTGAGGTAATCTGTGGACTTACATGTGTTAAACCAGGTTATACAGGCTAAATAGTTTTTATAAAACTTCTGAATAGTCAAATTGCCGACAAAAAAGATACAAGTCGAGTTGGATGAAGTGTATTGACCGTGGTTTTAGAATTTCAATCGCCTTGCATTACCGTTAGGGCTTGCACCCCAGCGCCTTTCAGAATTCGTCTCAGAAAGCGACTTGACTTCTCGCTAATTCAATTTGTTAACTGCCAAATGTGAAGATATATGACAGAATCACAGTCTCCATTAAGTTCTAACTCTGCTGCCGGACGTAACCTGCCACCAGCCCCACCAGCCCCACCACCGCCACCACCAGGAATGAGTACCCAGCGTCAGATGACACAAACATTGGATATGAGTGCCAACTCTCCTGCTGTTAACTCTGCGCCTGTTGCAGGTCATCGTCCGGGTACACCACCGCCAATACCTAGTTCAGCTCGCCCGAAAAGTAGCCCTCCAGGACTGACTTTAGCGCAGATTATCAGGGAAGCTTACGATCAAGGATATTCTGATATTCACTTGGGTGTAGGTGAAGTACCCCGTTTCCGCAACCGAGGAGAAATTCAACCAACAGATTATCCAGAAACGGATAAAGAGAGTTTGATGAGTTGGTTGAGGGAGGTGATGACGGAGGCAGAAATTCAACGCTTTGAAGAACACTTAGAATTTGACGGAGCAACTCAGTACGAATTTGCTCGTGTGCGGATTAACGTCTTTGGCTCCCTGAAAGGTCCTGCAATGGTATTGCGGTTGATTCCGTTGAAAATCTTAACTATGGAACAGTTGAGATTACCTCCAGTTTTTCGGGATATTTGTCATCACCACAAAGGCTTAATTTTGGTCACCGGGCCGACTGGTTCTGGTAAGTCCACAACAATGGCGGCGATGATTGACTACATCAATAAAGAGATGGCTAAGCATATCATCACCATTGAAGACCCCATAGAATTCGTCCACCAAAGCCGTAAGTCCTTAGTCAAACAGCGGGAGGTGGGAATGCACACCCGGAAATTTGACAACGCTTTGAAAGCAGCCTTACGGGAAGACCCAGATTTGATTCTGGTGGGGGAAATGCGGGATAAAGAAACAGTGAACACCGCCCTCAAAGCCGCTCAAACTGGTCACTTGGTAATGGGAACCTTGCACACCAATAGCGCTGTCAAAACCATTGAGCGGATACTCAACCTCTACTCCGGTGAAGAACAGGATGCCATGCGGGTGGCAATTTCTGAGTCTTTAGTCGCAATAATTGCCCAAGGTTTGTGCCGGACAACAGACGGGAAGCGGGCTGCTTTCCACGATGTGCTGATTAACACTGAGGCAATCAAAGAATGGATCAAAGATGGCAAATATGATGAAATTGGTGAACTGATGAAACAAGCCAGCTTTGACGGCATGATTACTATGAATCAGTCATTGCTGAATCTCTATCAAGACGGTCGCATTACTGAAGAAACTGCCTTGGAAATGTCACCAACTCCTAACGAAATGGCGCAGTTTCTCCGAGGTCGGGTTTAGGAATGGGGAGTGGGGAGTGGGGAGTGGGGAGTGGGGGGAGTGTGGGGAGTGTGGGGGGATTAGAAAAAGCTTCCGAACCTCCCACACCTTCCGAACCTCCCACACCTCCCACACCTCCCACACCCCCCAATCCCAAATATCTTCGTCTTCCTGGTTGCGGTTATCGCTAAGGTAAAAGGTAAAAGAGAAAGTTTTTTACCTTTTAGTTCCTTAGCCTCCTGTGAATAACTTGACGACAAACAAACTATCTACACCCCAGTTGTTCAAAGGCATTGCGCTATTTACACCTGGAGGAGATTTAATTTACTGCATCGACCCTAGCAAGCAAGGTCGATGGCATTTGCATTTGTGTTCTGCTTTGCAGGAAATTCTAGATTTACCAGAGCCACCACATTTTTTAGTGCCTTGTTATACTGCGACTATTGACCACTGGTTAGATCCGCGTACTCAACAAGTGCGAACTTTTGCTGAGGCTTATCCGGCTGTAATTAAATATCAATCTTTGCTGAATACCATTTTTGGTACAGGGGAGCTAGTATGGCAAGCAGCTCCTTGGCAGGATGGATTGTGCGATCGCATGGTCTTAACAACTTATCATTCCTCATTTCCCCAACTTTGGGAAGATCACGACTTAATTGTACGTTTAGACCTTTCTGAACCTGTGCCAAAATATCACAAACCGGTGATAGCACAAAAAGAGCAATTAACAACACAAGGCTATGTCCTCCGGCTGTTTGTTGCAGGACATAGCGGAACTACTGAACGCATCCTTCAAAATCTACACGAATTCTTAGAGCGATCGCTCGGACACCCTTATACTTTAAAGGTGATTGATGTTTTAACTCATCCAGAACAAGCAGAAATTAATCAGGTTTCTGCTACTCCTACTCTTGTTAAGGTTTGGCCTCACCCAATTCGCCGAATCGTTGGAGAGTTGGATCATGTAGAAAAAATTTTACAGATGTTGGCTACCAAGGAAACATTTTAAGTTTTATCAGGATTTCTTTGCTAAGTGCGCGGATGGGTAGGTGTTTATGAGCGGGTGACTACAAAAATGGCTCAATTGCCCTCTGTGTAAGAACTTCAAGCCAGTAGTGTCTTTAAATCATCCGCGCTCCTTACTGAGCTTAGCTTTCAGCGATTTGTATCTAGTAAAATCACAAGTTCTTGTGTTATGATTTTCCCATCCGCGCAACAGAACCTTGAAAACCAAATATCACAGTACTTTCAGGCGACAGCCATTGCAATTAATCAAAATCCCTATTAGGGATTGAAACCATCTTCAATACCTATGTCCCACGTTGATTGTTATTGCAATTAATCAAAATCCCTATTAGGGATTGAAACAAACTCTCTGCCACGGAAAGGTGTATCCTTCTGCTATTGCAATTAATCAAAATCCCTATTAGGGATTGAAACTAGTGTCCACCGCTGTGTGCATCGAAGAACTCGCTATTGCAATTAATCAAAATCCCTATTAGGGATTGAAACCTAAAGTCAGGTTTAACGGAAATGTTTGTCTACTATTGCAATTAATCAAAATCCCTATTAGGGATTGAAACGTATCCCCTGTTAAGCCTGTAGTTTCAGAATAATTTCATTGCAATTAATCAAAATCCCTATTAGGGATTGAAACTTTATCTTGATGTAGCTTCATGATTCAAATACCACAGATATTGCAATTAATCAAAATCCCTATTAGGGATTGAAACTCATAAATTTTATCTATCTTCCGTAGGCTACCCTGAAATTGCAATTAATCAAAATCCCTATTAGGGATTGAAACTATCCTACTAACAATAGCCATATAGGTTCTTCATATTGCAATTAATCAAAATCCCTATTAGGGATTGAAACTTGTGATATCCCAGTATTTTCATAGCATCATGCCAATTGCATTGCAATTAATCAAAATCCCTATTAGGGATTGAAACCTGCTTTTTTGCATACCCAAGCCATACCCAAGCAATTGCAATTAATCAAAATCCCTATTAGGGATTGAAACCCGTCTGAAAAATTTCTAGAATACTTGTCCGGTAATTGCAATTAATCAAAATCCCTATTAGGGATTGAAACAGATACATAATCCTAGTTTGTGGTTATTGACACATCAGATTGCAATTAATCAAAATCCCTATTAGGGATTGAAACCCATTGGATATAAAAAATCTCCTACCAAAATGTAAATTGCAATTAATCAAAATCCCTATTAGGGATTGAAACATTTTATCCACCATTTCAAAGCCACTAGAATAGAATTGCAATTAATCAAAATCCCTATTAGGGATTGAAACCGGCACCAACAACTAAACCACCAACAATAATAGGATTGCAATTAATCAAAATCCCTATTAGGGATTGAAACACAAGGAGAATTGGTAATTTATTCAGCCGATCAATTGCAATTAATCAAAATCCCTATTAGGGATTGAAACCGGGAGGGGCAGTAGCCGTTGACCCCGCGAAGGTATTGCAATTAATCAAAATCCCTATTAGGGATTGAAACTTGAATTGTATTAATTACAGTCCCATTTGTTTGAGATTGCAATTAATCAAAATCCCTATTAGGGATTGAAACACTTAGAAATACATTCTTTGTTAATCGTCAGCAAATTGCAATTAATCAAAATCCCTATTAGGGATTGAAACGCGCTGGTGATCTTTACAGCGATTATGTGGCTATCAAGCAGATTGCAATTAATCAAAATCCCTATTAGGGATTGAAACTTCAATTGAAGACGTGGAGCGTCAATCTTAGAAATTGCAATTAATCAAAATCCCTATTAGGGATTGAAACTGTACTAGGCAGTTGGTATCCTCCCCCGCGTCTCCGATATTGCAATTAATCAAAATCCCTATTAGGGATTGAAACTATCCCCCATTAACCATTAGTGCCCCTAGCTACAGCATTGCAATTAATCAAAATCCCTATTAGGGATTGAAACCTCTTAGCTTCTTTTTATCAGTGGGAACTTTTAGCAAGCCTTTCATTGCAATTAATCAAAATCCCTATTAGGGATTGAAACCTGTGCCCTGTGTATGGCATATGCATACTTGTCGTAAGATTGCAATTAATCAAAATCCCTATTAGGGATTGAAACTAGCAGTATCGGGACGATTTTCTCGCCGATGATGAATTGCAATTAATCAAAATCCCTATTAGGGATTGAAACTGAAGGCGGGTTCGCAGTTACCGACGCCGAACGGTTGTAAGCGCATTGCAATTAATCAAAATCCCTATTAGGGATTGAAACGACAAAAAAATATTCTCTAATGGCAAACAAAAAACTCGCGATCGCATTTTTCAGGTTAATTTAATGTGTGAAGGATGCGATCGCGAGTCACAAAAAGTAGTTATCTAGGGGCTTGAAGAATTACTACTGGCCACTGCCTCGTTTAAAACTAACTCTGGTTGTGGTGTTTCCTCTTCTTCTTCTGGCAAGCCGTAAATTGACCTGTACAATTTCACGTACTGCTTAGCAGATTGATACCAGCTAAAGTCTTCACTCATACCCCGTTTTTGTAGTTCTTGCCATTGGGGTTTGAAACGGAAGCCTTCCCAAGCCCGAATCATACAGGTGAAAAGGTCTAGCGGTTCGTAGCGATCAAAGCAGTAACCGGTGCCTGCTGCATTTTCGGGGTCGTGGTGTGTTACGGTGTCAACTAATCCACCTGTGCGGCGGACAATGGGCACGGAACCATAACGCAAGGCCATCATTTGGCTAATACCGCAAGGTTCAAAGCGGCTAGGCATCAAGAATGCGTCTGTGCCGGCGTAGATGCGGCGAGACAAGGCATCGTTATACAGTAGATAAGTTGCCATGCGTCCGGGAAAGCGAGATGCTAATTGCCACATCTGAGTTTCATAGTAGCGATCGCCTGTCCCTAACAGGACAAACTGTGCATCTGTATAGGAAAGAAAGCGATCGAGAATTTGCAATATTAAATCAATGCCTTTTTGTTCTACTAATCGCGTCACAATCCCAATTAAAAAGGCTTTGGAATTGACTTCTAACCCTACTTCTTCTTGCAAAGCAATTTTGTTAGCCTTACGTTTATCTAAAGTATCACCAGTAAATGTTTGGGCAATGTATTTGTCATTTTCTGGATTGTAAACTTCGACATCAATCCCATTGATAATCCCAGATAATTTACCGCTAATAAAAGACAACAAACCTTCTAATGTTTCACCATAAGTAGGTGTCTTGATTTGCTCTGCATAAGTGGGCGAAACTGTATTTACTTTATTGGCAAATTGCACCGCAGCTGCCATTGTGTTGTGTCCTTGCATATACCAAGGACACCAAGTAATTTTTTCTAAATACCAACGCCACGGCCCTTGATAAGCTAAGTTATGAATCGTAAAGACAGTGGTGATATCAGGATCTTGGTGCATCCACACAGGAATCATTCCCGTATGCCAATCGTGGCAGTGAATAATATCTGGTTTCCAGTAATTCCAGGCAAACTCCGCTGCACCATTGGCAAACAAGGTGAACCGCCAATCTTCATCTTCTCCTGAGTAAATGCGGCGGGGCATGAAGGCAGGATGTCCGAATAAGTACAAGGGAACATCAGTACCAGGCAAAACGGCTTCGTAGACTGCAAAGTGCTGGAACATGGCATCTCCCCACCAAATAGGTTCTTTGGGAATCTCCATTTTGTCTGGCAAGAAGCCGTAGTAAGGCAAGAATATCCGTACATCATGCCCCATTGCTTTGAGGAATTTGGGCAATGCTCCAACAACGTCGCCCATTCCACCTACTTTTGCAACGGGAGCTGCCTCTGCTGCAACAAATAAAATCCGCATGGTAAGTTTTGTTTCCCCGGTTCAGCATATTTACAGTTATCATGTATCCGCATCTCAGTTTTTCGCTGTTTACTGGCTACTGATGACTGTTCATTGATTACTTAATTATCTAATCACATCCGCTTGTGCAATTCCTTAGGAACCGCGTTGAATCACCGCAAAAATTTCTTCTAAAATTTCTTGCGCTCCTTTTTCCCGCAACACATTTGCTAGTTGGGTGCCTACTGCTTCGGCTTCGTTGGCTTCCCCTGTGACGCTATCTTTTACGAGCTTTTGACCATCTATACTGGCGACTATGCCTGTTAAAGTCAATTGTTCGCCAGAAATTTCTGTATTTACGCCAATAGGTACTTGACAACCGCCCTCTAAATCGCGTAAAAAAGCTCTTTCTGCGAGACAGCGATCGCGTGTTGGGGGATGTTCGATCGCTTTGAGCAGGGAAATTAATTCGCTATCATCGGCACGGCATTCGATACCTAAAGCGCCTTGTCCAACGGCGTGGAGGGAGATTTCTTGGGGTAAGATTTGATGAATGCGATCGCTCATTTCCAATCGCCCTAACCCTGCTGCTGCCAAAATCAAGGCATCATATTCACCTGCATCCAGTTTTGCCAACCGCGTAATCAAGTTTCCCCGCACATCCTTAAAAGTAAAGTGAGGGAATTGATGGCGTAACTGTGCTAACCGCCGCAGTGAAGATGTCCCAATGACTGCACCCTCTGGCAAAGTCTCGATTTGTTTATCTTTGTGCTTTTCATGCACTACTAGGGCATCGGCTGGGTTTTCCCGTTCGGTAATTGCTGCCAGTGTTAAACCTTCTGGTAAGTTAGTCGGCAGATCCTTGAGGGAATGAACTGCAAAGTCAATGTCGCCATTGAGCATTCCCAACTCAAGTTCTTTAGTAAAAAGTCCTTTATCGCCAATCTTGGCTAGTGCTACATCCAAGATTTTGTCGCCTTGGGTAGACATGGTGTGGACTTCAAAAGTGATATCAGGATAGCTTTTTTGGAGTTGCTCCTGTACCCAGTAGGTTTGAACTAGAGCAAGTTGGCTTTTGCGTGAACCGATACGAATCGTGCGCGGAGGACTAGAAACAACTGAAGTCATAAAACAATATATCAAACCAGGCGATAAATTCACTCTCATCTAGACTACCGTAGTGAGTGACTTGTACCAATTTTGGACTTTAGATTTGGGATGAAAGGATTACAATTCTTTACTTTGTGAACTACATCAAGGTTGGCTGAGGCGACACTAGGCAGTAAATTGTTTGTCAAAAATCTAACATAGAGTGTTGCTGTGATGGTTTTCAACGTCCCTTTGAATTAGGTTTATACTGACAGGTAATCAAGCACCAGTAGCAAAAACGTAGTTTTGTCACTGATAACCAACCCACCGATTACGCCGCTATTATCCGTGCTGCCAACCAAACTGTTCCAGAACTGCCCGTAAAAAAGAAATTTTCCGTATATTTCAGGAGAAGGTAGCTCTAGTGCTTGATATATTTAGACAGTTTTCAAATAAATCTTTAGAATAGGTAAATGGCAAATGCCTTTTTGGGATAGAGGAGAAGTAGATAAACTAAACTCAGAAATACGATTGCTTAGAGGAAAAATTGAAGCGTTATCCGATCAGTTACAGAGAAGAATCGATCGTTTAGAAAGCTCTCTAGAATATAGAGACAAACGCTTGATTGATGGGGTTACAAAAAATCTACATCAATTAGATCATACGATAGACAAGCTTGGTATACAAATTGAGACAAACAAGTATCTTATTGAGAGGGCTATTGCTGTGGCAGAAGAGAATCAAATGCAGATTGGTGAAATTAGGAATAACCAAATTAGTATTTTTTCTAGTGGCATTAATAATAAGATTCACGATCAAAGTGTCAATAACATTTATCTTAATCCTCAAGAAAGGCAGACCCTGGCTAAAGCCGCAAAGGAGATTCAAGATTTACTAGATCAGCTATCTCAAACCTACCCGACGACAACACAGACTGAAAAAGCTATCTTTGCTGCGAAGGCTGTAGAGCAGATAGAGCAAAATCCAACCTTAAAGATGCGAGTTGTTGGAGCAATTAAAGCTTGCGGAATAACTGCATTGCAAGAAGCTGTTGACAATCCTATATTTAACGTAGTCTCTGCTTTCTTACAGGGCTTTATTGAGCCTCCGGGAAAATAAATTATCGGAAATTAGTTGTACATGAGTAGGGTAGCACAGCTGTGCTACCCTACTATGGAATATTTTTTTCCTTGGAAATCCCTAAGGATCGCTTTTAAGATATTCCTGTAATTGTTGGGTACGTTCTTTTGTAGTATTTTCCAGGCAACCAAAGTAAATTGTAGGGGCTATACTTCCACCCTCATATTCGCTTCTCTCAAACTCACAAGTGGTATCTCGAAACTTAATCCATGCTTGCTGTGCAGCAATCAATTTTTGTTTTCTAGTTCTGTCTAATTTAGGCACTAGTTGTTGATAAGCTGCGTTCAATTTTTTATCCGCATTCTGATAGGACAACCTACTGCATTCATTGATTTCTGTCTGAGTTTGAGCATTATTGCAGTTTAGCTTTTGAGCTAAATGCATTTTTGGGAAATCTGGCGTTGTGCTTGGTGTTATCGCACTGGAAGCGTATGAACTGCTGAAAGTTAGTATATTTACTAGTAAAGGCAACAAATAGTACATTTTTCTACCTAATGCGTAATGATTTTGGCAATTTTAACCATTTTTCAATCGGTCAAATATCCAACACTACCAAGCCATGAACAAATTAAAGTTGGACAAAAGCCCTTGAAATCTCTAAACCTCATAATTTAGAGTCATGGTTGGTTTGTATACAGGGTAAGTTTTCACCTCGACTTTATCCTAGTAATAAGCATAAATCAGTTAATAAGTCAAGAATCTTAATTTAGGACTTATGTCGCAGCCACGGCTAGAAAGATGCTCGCTGCGTAGGTTTTAGGGAATTGAAGTATGCAGAGGCGATCGCCTCTGCATATACTTGTAGAACTCAGCAAAAGGGACAAATTTTCCTTTGCCCTTTCCCTGCAAATGTGCAAAAATTACTTTTGCAAGAGATATCGAGCAACTATAATTGGCAAATCACGATGAAAATACCTCATTCTCACCCTCTAATCTCAAGACATGCCTTATTTACTCGTTCAAATTCAAGTCTAAGTATTTGAAAGTCTAGAAAGTTCCAAAGCTTAGCTTTTTTAAGATCAATCCCATTTTATGGTATTGAATAAGAACTACTGCTGAAATAAAATCTGAAAAGTTGAATTTATCATTAAAAATTTAAACATCATAAACAAATAACATATAAATTTTTCTGACAAGTATAATACTTGTGTCTAAAAGATTTCTCTCATATATGAAATTACGGCAAAACTCTTGCGTTAATGAATCAAAAAACTGTATTGTTTATATTGTTGAGAATTGTTTCTCACCAAAGCAATAGGAAAACACAACTTCAGCAGAAAAAACATAGCCTTGGTAAACCGATAAATATCGATATGAAAGCCAAATATGTATTCCGCTGCTGTTTAGATCATTAGTAATAGGACTAGCTCTAAAAACGAAAAATCAAATATCTTGTTAGTGCGTGTAGTATAGCAAAAAACTTCTATTTTTCCTACACTATACATTTGACAGTCAATCCTAACTTTAATAAAGAACAGTATCGGCTAGATTTTCAGGGTTTCATCTCTCTAATCGGGGCAAGAAATCTCTTCTGTGCTGGCTGAATTCGGGATTTCAAGCTCACTTTATCAAGGAACCGCGACCAGGAAAAAATTATGACCTCTTTAGATCCTAATTTTTTTGACATTCCAGCCAAAAGCCTAATCATCATTGACCCAGCTGTTGATGAGTATAAAAAGCAAAATGGCAATAATTTGGAAGTCACCTTAGAAGACGTAGTAAATAAAGAACTAGGAACAAAAATTGCATCCAAAGCAGACAAACTGCCGAAATTACCGCCCAAGGAACTTTTAGCGCCTCCTGGTGATTTCAATCCCACTCTGCTGCTATTTTTGGCATCGGTGGGAACATTGGTGTTATCTAACTTTGGTTATTGGCTTTGGCAATGGCCGGACTGGTTGTGCTTTACCGTTAATACTATTGCTTTGCATTGTGCTGGGACAGTAATTCATGATGCTTGTCATAAATCTGCCCACCGCGATCGCATAATTAATGCCATGCTAGGGCATGGTAGCGCCCTAATGCTAGGATTTGTCTTTCCAGTATTTACGCGCGTGCATTTGCAGCATCATGCCCATGTAAACCATCCCAAAGATGACCCAGATCATTATGTTTCCACAGGCGGACCACTGTTGCTAATTGCATTTCGGTTTTTGTACCACGAAGTGTTTTTCTTTCAGCGAAGATTGTGGCGAAAGTATGAGCTATTGGAATGGTTTATCAGTCGTTTAATTGTTGTTGGAATTTTTTATATAGCAATTCAATATCATTTTTTGATGTACCTTCTCAATTTTTGGGTTGTACCTTCTGGGATAGTGGGGTTAATACTGGGCTTCTTTTTTGATTATCTACCCCATCGTCCTTTTAGGGAACGCGATCGCTGGAAAAATGCTCGTGTATATCCCAGCCCGATTCTTAATATCCTAATTTTGGGACAAAACTACCATTTAGTTCATCATTTATGGACTTGTATTCCCTGGTATAAGTATCAATCTACATACTATTTGATGAAGCCTTTATTAGATGAAAAAGGCTGTTATCAAACTTCAGGATTACGACAAAAGAAAGACTTTTTAGAGTTTATCTACGATATTTTTGTAGGAATTCGCTTTGGCCATGAAACAACGAAAAAGAAAGATGAATCACAAACTACTGAATAGGCTGTACTCCACAGACATTGTAATACTGTTCGGTTAAGCAAGAGACGCGATAAATCGCCGTCTCTACAACAATCAATTCTTTGTAGAGACGGCGATTTACCCTTGTCTTTGTCATGTAGTCATTTGTTATTTGTCCTTTGTTGCTTGTAACCAATAACTAATGCCCAATGACTAATGACTAATGACTCCTATGTGTCAGTTTGATTTTCATAATGAGGGTCTTCAGTACCAAGCAGCTTGTCCCAGAACGTAAAATACAAACCGTAGTGTACTTTATACTTGCGGTGATGTATTGAGTGATGCATAGAACCAATGAGCCACTTTCCTATCCAGTGACTCTTAGATGAGGAAGGAAATACTTCAAATCCGAGATGGGTAAACACTGCCCACACCGTCATAGTTATAAGTGCGGCAACTAAGGTGATAAAATGTAGCGGAACTATGTAGCTTACACCTACAAAGAAAAGTGCTTGTACGATCGCCTCCGGAAAATCAAACGCCGAAGAACTCCAAGGCGTTGGTTCTCCCGAACGGTGGTGTCCATAATGCATCCATTTAAAAATTAGAGGGTGGTGAAAGATCCGATGCATAAAGTAAAAGTACGTATCCTGAAGAATCAGCACCACAACAAAGCTAGCTCCCAAATACCACAGTCCGTACTCCTGTAAATTAGTGTATAAAAGCGTTGCTCCAGAAGCATACTCTGAAATAATAAACGCTCCACAAATACCAAAAATTACTGCGGAGAGTACCGATAATTCAATATCCTTTATAATGGAAGAATTCATCAACGGTTTCAAACGCAAACTCTTGTTGGCGAGAGACTTTCCCAGAACTGAATAAAAGAGCAAGTACGCTCCCCCAGCTATCAGAAAATATCGGGCAAGAGTGATAACGAAGAAGAAAAACCAATAATAGAAAAATGAGTGGTTCGTCAATTAGATCCGTCCCTAATATTAATTTAGTGAAATGAAAGTGCTGATTATACAGCAGATTTCAAATTGGTGAAGTACACAACCTAAGTTTAGTAGCTTGGCGTAAAACTTGTTTTACTTCTGTTAGCGCAGCGGGGCGCAGGCCATTCTGACTCCTGAATTCTGCTGTATCTACAATAGCTAAGCTTTCACTTAATTTATTAATCGACAAAATCCACTGTTAATTCTACAATGCTAAGTACTCAAAGTATTATATATTTAAATTTCTTAATAGATTTTAAATTTGCTTTGTTCCATAGAGACTGAAATTTTCGCTGTTTCTAAAAAATGGTTCTTGCTCGACTTCAATTTTAGTGAATTCCTTATTTGGTAATAAACTATTTGTTATATTCTCGTCAGTTAAGAATGTAGATTAGACTTCTTGCATAAATCAAAAAAAAGAACCCCACCCCGCCTTTGACTTACGTCAAAGTCTCCCCTCCCCGCTTGCGGGGAGGGGCTGGGGGTGGGGTGTTAGGGGACTTTTGCAAGAGGTCTATTATTTCAAATATCACAAACCCAACAAAGACAAAAATGTTGGGTTTTTGTTTTTAACTCACTACGATAGATGCATTTTTTGCCTATCTCCTAGCGTTTGCTATTTTCTCAGAAGAAACCCATTCACAGTGGAAACCAAAGGGAATTCGTTGAGGGATGAGTACGCGGGCAACAGGTTCAGCAGTGATATTCTGGGCATCTAAAACTATCAATTCCGATCGCTTTTCCACGGCATCGTAAACATAAGTCAATACCCACCCGTCATCTTCAGCTTGGCCACCAGGACGAGGAGCAAAGACACATTCACCGCCAAAACGTCCGCGACCAAAATGCTTAGTTTCCGTCGTTTCTGCTTCTAAATCGTACTTTTTGACTCCATCAAATAAGGGGCGTTCCATGTACACGGCTGCCAGCCCAGAGTACACATAACGCATCTTGCGTCCTACATAGTTATCGTTAATGCGGGGGAATTCAGCAACTTCATCGTCAAGTACTTCCTCTTTAACTTGACCAGTGGATAGATTAAACCGCCAACGATACAATTTTGTGAGTTCCGGTTCGACTTTTTCCAGTAGGGCATCAGTGCTGGGAAAAATCAGGGGGTTTTCTATGTCACGGATAAATAGTTGCGTCCAATCCATGCGATAGGCGACTAAAATCACCTCATTGCCTTCTTCGTAGGCATTGACGATGTGATAGACCATGCAACTTGGCACACTAAACCAGCGCATTTCACCACCATGTCGAGGAATGATCCCAAAACGACTGGGTTTATTGCGTTCAAAAACCAGAGGAATTTTGCCTTGCATGACTCGCATTGGTTTGAGAGCTAAAGGCATATCCAAGAAAATCGTGTATTTTTCAGTAATGGCGAAATCGTGGGTACTAATGGGCGAAGGAAGTCAAAATTTTACAAGAATGGTAAAAATGATATCTTAGTGATCCAAGCATACTTGTCATCCCCTATGAATCGTTCCGCTTGCCTGATCTTCAATCCAGTAGCGGGTCAAGGTGACCCAGAATTAGAACTGGCAGAAATTCGAGCAATATTAGAGCCAGAAATTGATTTAGACATTCATCTAACAACTGAGGAAATTGGTGCTGACGCCCTAGCGTATGCAGCAGTAGAGCGAGGGGTAAATGCGATCATTGCTTCGGGGGGAGATGGCACCCTCTCCGCAGCGGCGGCGGCAGTAGTCGGTACTGATATTCCATTTGGTATAATTTCTAGGGGTACAGCCAACGCCTTTGCCACAGCTTTAGGAATTCCTGACACGATCGCAGCTGCATGTCAGACAATTTTGCAGGGAGGAACCCGCAATGTAGACGTAGCCTATTGCAACGATCTTCCAATGGTACTATTAGTAGGTATTGGCTTTGAAGCTGAAACCGTAGAACTAGCAGACCGAGAAGCCAAGAATCGCTTTGGGATGATGGCCTACGTTTTAGCAGGAATTCAGCAACTGAGAAACTTAAAGAACTTTGATGTTGAAATTGAAACTGAGGACAGAATAATCAAAACCAGCGCTTGTGCAGTGACAGTTGCCAATGCCGCGCCTCCCACTTCAGTATTAGCACAGGGGCCATCAGGTCTGATTTATGATGACGGGCTACTAGATTTAACAATTGTAGCTCCAACAAGTAAAGCCGGAGCGATCGCCGCTACATTCCATTTATTTCAAACAGCTTCTACAGGCAACGCAGCAGAACGCGATGACATCGGTTACCTGCGAGCCAAACAATTTAAAATCACTACAGAGCCACCACAAAAAGTTGTTCTAGATGGCGAAATCATCGGCACAACACCGATAGAAGTTAAGTGCGTGCCAGCCGGCTTAAAAATTTTTGTGCCACTAATAGAAGAAGTTGAACCTACAGAAAAACTAGAGGGACTCCCCAACTTGATTATTGAGATGAAAAATCCAGTAGAAGAGTGAGGGTTGAGTGCTGAGTGCTGAGTTAAGAGTTATTCTTCCCCTGCTCCCCCTGCTCCCCCTGCTCCCCCTGCTCCCCACTCCCCACTCCCCACTCCCCACTCCCCACTCCCCTCCAATT
>NZ_JACJSJ010000094.1 GCF_014698115.1 Nostoc sp. FACHB-973 | reverse complement strand
CAATTTTGACTAGAGGCTCTACTCCTGAATTCAGCTGTAAGTCTGTTTTTATCCTACTTCTAATAGCCAGGAGCGAAAAATTAATTAGCTCTTGCTTTAGGGTGTACTTACTTTTTTCACGCAATCAATATAATGCAATGCAGTTCAGTTAAGCCCAAAACCCTCATGTAGAGACGCGATTCATCGCGTCTTCAAGACCAATATTCTACGCCAATAACCCTTAACTGAACCGTATTGCAATACAATGAGATTTACATATAAAAAATCAGTCCAAGAATTATCTTGAACTGAGGATAAAAATCAAATATAAATTGTATAGTCTCACGAATTTTTTAAACAATAAAATATAAGTCCTATATATCAAAAAGTTCGTAAATATCTTTAGATTTAGAATTCAAGTATATACGATCTAAGCTGATGTCTAAAAGAGAAAATTTATCAAGTATAGCTCGTTTTCGCTCCTGTGGTGAGTCATCACTTTGATTCCAAGCTGTCAGCAAACCATTTGCCACAATTTGACAGCGATTCATGCCAAAACTTTCCTGATTACCATACTTTTGGTCTGGTTCTTCTGCTAAGCCTAATCCAGGTGCTAGATGTTTGGTGAATAGAGGAATTTGTGCTTTAAAAATTGATTTATATTCTTGATAAAGAGTTTTTAAAACTTGCTTAACTAGTTCATAGTCTCTCTTATGAAAGTAAAGCACTCCGGAATCATAGCGTTGGTATTCCTTAGGATTGTACAAGACCTTAAAACTGAAAGGAATCGCTAACCTATTCAACTGTTGTGTCAGATGACTCATGACTGCAACAGCACCTTCAGGAGTTATATTGAAATAGATTCGCACTGTTTCAAGGTGATTATTTGTGTCATCAATATGATTGAAACCTACATTGCTAACCGCCATATAAAAGCCATTTTGTACCCGATTTTTGGGCATTTTAATAGAGATGTTATCACCAACTACGGCTGGTTTATCGAGAGTTTGAAGATGCTTATCTGGCTGAACATATAGTCTTAAACCACTCTTATTTACTACTAAAGTGTCATCAGGTTCTTTTCTGACAACAGACCAATTAGGGTCAAAATATCCCTCTCCATAATTACTTTCATGTAATCGTTCATAAAATCCTACATCTACCCCTAAGATGGTATTATTCTCCAAATCAAGGGGTAAACTCTTTTCCTCTCCATCGAGTGCTAGGGCACTTCGCATTGAACCGTTGTAATAGATACCATATAGAAAACTCCGTAGTTGCAGAGTTAAATATTTCTGCTGCATCTGCTTGGGAATTTTCTGGAAACGACTAACCGCTTCTGATGGTAATTCCAAGGGTTTGTAATCTGGATGACGAATTGAGAAATCAGATCGAATCTCAATGTTGTGAACAATATCTTCTAAAACTTCCGGGAATCGTCCAGTTAAGGGCTGTGATTGAGTAGAATTTAATAATGACATCATAGTTGAGTGGTGACAAAATATATTAAGCAACAGAAGCATGAAGGCGAGTTAATTCAACAGCTGCACTACCAAAAATTGTTGGTCTTGATTCTTCAGGACGACATAATAATGTTTTCGCAACCTGAAGCATGGCAATCTCTGTGTTTCCAAAAGACTTTTGATACTGAATTACAGCTTGAATGTGTTGAATTAAGGCAAAACCTACAAATTGCACTACCCGCAGCAAAAAATCTGGACGGTGTTCTATAATTTCGGGAAAAGTGTTTAAGTAAGTTTGGGTTAATCTACCAATTGAAGGCTGAAGTTTTTCTAAAGGCGTTATTGCTAAGCGCAAAGATTCTTCAATACTTAAAGAATTACTAATAACTAAGCTATTTAACCAGATTTGCACATAGCTGCTGATAAGTATGCCTAAATCAAAAGCTGGATCTCCCCAATTAGAGCGTTCCCAATCAATTAGGCGTATAATATTATTGCTTGAATTTTGCCAATTTTTTTGCAGGAGAATATTATTTAGTTTGAGGTCATTGTGGGTTAGACAACAAGGAATTACAGCATTACCCAATTCGGCGATCGCCTTTCCTAAACTATCATATCTTTGATACAGTGCAAAGAATTTTAAACCATCATTAGGCACTAAACCAAAAACCTCTGGCTCTATCCTTTCTAATTTCTCAATCAAATACGATATCTGATTAACTATGAGATTATTCGCGTTTGCAGAAAAGAAATTATTATACTCTTGATTGTTGAAAGTATCACGATGAATAGTCGCTATAAACTTGCCGATCGCCGTAGCAATTTCTGGAGAAAAGCTATTTTCTTTGCTATAGAAATCTATTAAATCTCGATAGTCATCTAGGTATGTGAAAATAATAATGGAATTTTCCGCATCAAAATGCAATACTTCTGGCAAAAATGGGCGATGGTGTGCTAAATTCGCAAATCCTTGGAAGAATTCTTGAATTCGCCACTCGCCGAAAAATTCACCAGTTGCTTGGCCTTGTTGATTATGTCGTTCTTGCTTGATTAGAAGTTTGCGATCGCCTGGTAAATTTATTAATAAATTAAAGTTTTTTGCTGCAATTGGTTCCACTGTAATCAGTAGTTTATCAGACTGCTGACATAAGCCTTGCTCAACTAAATAATCAACAACATTATGAGAGTTTAAGATAAATGTCATAAGCTTTAAATGTATCACCGAATTTTGATCTAGAGAAAGCTGTGGTAGTTGAGTTACTACCACAAGCTGTTTCCGCAAGGATTCTGAAAACTAGTACTGCACGATATCACTAAAATATCCATTACAAATTAATCAAATGTCTGCGGTATAGAACTTACGAATTACGTGCAGCAGCACTAACCCAGTAGATAGCCACCAATGCGAATTATTGTATCTATCACATCTCTTGCTACTCCACCACCCGTAATGTTTTTCTGTTCGTCTTCAGATAATTCTGACAGTACCTCTTGTGTATCTAAAACTTGGTTTCGTCTGGCAGATGCATTCACAACTGCTTCTTCAATCAAGTTGCTAATTTCAATTTGATTTGTAAGATGTTTCTGATGAATGTTCATTGACATGATTTTCTCCTTAACTTAAATAAACTTTCTGGTTTTGTTTAACTAACAGTTGGTGTGGCTACTTTCACTAGTAATTCAGAGGCGTTGTAATTATCTGTAATCACTTGTGGACAACGCATACAAGCTGCCTTGCCTTCCTGCTGCCACCATTGGCAGTCTCGGCGTATGGAACAAGGCGGCAGTTCCTCTACTACCTTTGGCAAGTTTTCTACAACTCGCATTGCCAGACGACAATCTTTGCCATCAAAATGTTGGCAACTCTTGGTTGCACAGGGTGCCGCCGTCCGAAAAATCTCAGTGGGTGTCACTGGACTAGCTTTTGCTATCAGTTCATCTGTGACGGGTTGTGGCTGCTTGAGATAAGCTACGCGGGGTTCTGTGACTGTGCCACTGATGACGCCGAAAACAACGCTGTCCTGCCATTCTGGTCTGGCACTAGGACAAAGTGTAGTCTTTTCTGTAGCGATGTCTTCCATAAATTAAACCTATAGTGAATTTTATTTTTAAGCTGATGGAGATTTACAGCTAGTTTCTCGTCAAACTCTTCTCCATCAACCTAAATAAGCAAATTAAATGTGCAAGAGTTTAATATTGATTGCTAATTTAATAAAACGATGTTTTCTCGATCTGTGGTAGTGCAATCAATCCACAAATAATCGGGAATCTCACAAGAGAAGCACTTGCAAGACCACCTGCAACGTTTGTCGTTTCTTCATCAGACAGACTTAGCAAAACATCTTCTGAATCCTCACCTAAGTTCCGTCGTGCTACTGCATTATTAACAGCGTCATCAATTAGATTGTTAATTTCCAATCGAATATTTGAATTTTTGCTTTCCATTGTGCTTTTCCTCAGAAATATAAGATATAGGCTTAATTACAAATTAATGTAATTCACCAATCTGTCTATATTCTAGGCATCAGCCAAATGATTTAACTATGTTTTATAAATTTTCGACTAGACAGAAATAAAACTTTTATGTCACTAAATAATAAATCGACAGTTTTTAATCAAAAGTATTTCATTCTATAGCTTAGATATCTATAAATTAATCTATTCAAAAACTTTGACGGCAGTTATTAGAAGATATTTTATTAATTTTTTGACCCTTAATAAAACATTTAAGTCCCAAAAGTTTTCCCAATCTCTGGGCAATGTCTAACTACAAGATCGCAAGTAAGACTTAAGTCTATAAGTACTATAGCAGTTCCCAATTACATGAGGTATAGCAATTTGTAGGTTGGCACAGCTAGCTCTGCTAAACTAGCTTGTACCACAGTGTACTAATCTGAATTTCTGATCTTTTCAAACAAAGCTCGATAAACAGGTTCACCCTTGTTTTGAGTATATATTTCCCGTTCTGTGGGGACTGGTAAGGGATTTTCAGGCAACCATTCTCCTGTACCAATTTTCTCATAAGCCGGATGGGCAGCAAAGCGATCGCGCATTTCCACAGCGACAAATTCCATATCTGATTGCAGAAATACAACTCCCCCAACCGCAAGATAATTAGCTAATTCTGCCACCAGTTCTGGTTGGACTACACGACGTTTAGCATGGCGGGTTTTAAACCAAGGATCGGGAAATTGAATTGTCACCCGTTGTAAACTTCCTGGAGGCAGGGAAGATAACAGCGATTCCAAGGAATTATTCACATTACAAAATAAGTAGTGCAGGTTTGTGAAACCTAACTTAGAACGCAACTTATTCGCCTCCACCACCAGCGGTTCCCGAATTTCCAAGCCGAGAAAATTCCAGTTTGGTTCTATCTTGGCCATATTCAACAAAAACTGTCCCTTAGCGCAGCCAATATCTAGATGTAGTGATTGATTTGGCTTTGCATAAACTTTCTCCCAGTCAAGAGGACTTACTGGTGTTTGATACTTTTGGGCAAGTGGATTAACATGTTGGCGGACTCGGACTGCTGCCAAAATTTATTCTCCTTATTTGTAATTCGTAATTCGTAATTCGTAATTCGTAATTCGTAATTTTTAGTAATCAAATTTTTTTGATTTTTGCAGATTGAATGCATCTCATAAGTCTTGAAGTCAATTGTTACTATAGCGTGTAATTGATGCTCAATGTATACAAATGTTAAGCGATCGCACTCCTGAGCAGGAATATAAAGTAAGGGTTATACTTTTTGGAAAAGACTTGTTTTAGCTCCTACTTTTAACATTTTCCTAAATCGATGACTCTCAATTTTCGCTTTGCGGTAGTCAGTGACTTACACCTAGCACTTCCCCACACAATCTGGAATCATCCTAGTCGGTTTCATCTCGTGGAAGTCAGTATCTCGGCTTTTGAAAGTGTACTAGAACATTTAACACAACTCAATTTAGATTTCCTGTTATTGCCAGGAGATTTAACCCAACACGGCGAACCTGAAAATCACGCTTGGTTACAACAGCGCTTAGCCAAGCTACCTTTTCCTGTCTATGTTGTTCCTGGCAATCACGACGTTCCTGTAGTGTTGGCTGACCAGCAATCAATTGCTTTTGCTGATTTTCCCTACTATTACACTAAGTGTGGCTATGAAGATCCACAACAGATTTACTACATTCGTCAGTTGCTACCTGGAGTGAAACTCATTGGACTGAATTCTAACTTCTTTAATGACCAAGGTGAGCAGGTCGGATGTTTGGATACCAAACAGCTACGCTGGTTAGAAGAAGTGCTGGCGGCGTCTGCTGATGAATTAATTTTGGTGATGGTGCATCATAATGTGGTTGAGCATTTGCCCAATCAATCGCGTCACCCCCTGGCAAATCGCTATATGTTGGCAAATTCAGCAGAATTGTTGCAATTGCTCAAGCGCTACGGAGTAAAACTAGTGTTTACCGGGCATTTGCACGTTCAGGATGTTGCCTACTCAGACGGAGTATATGATATTACCACTGGTTCTTTAGTTAGTTATCCTCACCCTTATCGGGTGCTGGAGTTTCATCGAGATAACCAAGGTGGGGAATGGTTGCAAATTTTATCCCATAGGGTAGAGTCAGTGCCGGAGTTTCCCGACTTGCAGCAGTCATCACGGCAGTGGATGGGCGATCGCTCTTTCCCATTTTTAATCAAACTACTAACTAACTCTCCCTTAAACTTACCATTATCACAGGCAAAAGAATTAGCTCCTGGTCTGCGTGACTTCTGGGCAACTATTGCTGATGGCGATGCCATGTTAGACTACCCTCATTTTCCGCTAGAAGTGCGGCACTACATTCAAACATATAGTGCATCACAGCCAAACTCAGGTATCACCACTGGTGGAACTCTGACCTTGATTGATAATAACAGTACACTTTTGCTGGGTTAGGCAATTTTGGATTTTAGATTTTAGATTTTAGATTGGGGATTGGGAATTGGTTTTCCCCGCGTCCCCACTCCCCACTCCCCACTCACAACTGATTTTGCCGACAAATTCCAAATGCTGAAGTATAGGCGTGTAAGAAGGTTCTGCCACCAACAGGGCCGATTTCACCGCCACAGAAAAAGCCGCCTACAGGAATGTCACTGAGGTAGCGCCTAAATAGTTCAGAATCAAAATTTGGTTTACCATACAGTCCTTCACCTCTTCCCAGACAGGCAAACATCAAAGCAGCTACGGCAGAGGGTTCGGAGTTTCGTTGGTCTTGATAGCTTTGGAGGAGTAATTCTAAATCTTCGGCGGAGGCTTCAGCATCGCGGAGGTGGAATTGCAGCCTTTGACCGGGACGAACACGATCGCCAATTGCGATCGCTCCTGCTGTAGGATCTACACCAAGAATACCGCGAATTAAAAAGTCTCCCTGTTGTAAAGCTAGCTTAAATTCATCCATTGCCACACCTACAAACAAAGAGTGTTGTGCTAAAGTCCGTTCCTCTTCGCTGAGACTGGCAATCAAATCTCGCAATACTACTAAAGGTACTTGCTCATCTAACTCTAGAATAATATTGCGATCGGCTTTTGTGACTTGCAACGGTTTGCCAATGGGTCGGCATCCTTGGGCGACAATGGTTTCCAAAACAATATTGCCAGTCAAAGCTATGCCAATAGTCCCCTCACGATACAAGCTTTGACCCAAATCGCCGTAGTCATCCTTACAAAACAGGGCAACACGACCACCCATACCCCCACCACTAGCCTGTCCCCCCACTATTACCGATCCTGGATAAGCAAAATCCAGCCCCTGCAACAAATCGTTGATTCCAGAGGCAAAGGAACTAGACAGCAAAATGAACTGGGGTGTGGGGAAGGGTGGTACACCAACCAAATCAAGCCAAGCATCAGGTGAACTGTCCAAGTCAGGTAATTCTTCAGCAACAACATGAAATACCTGAATCTCCACCCCTGGAAGATGCGCTAAAGTCAGACTGATAGCTGGTTCAGCTTCCAGTTCTTGGGTTTCTCCGCTAACTGTTGTGCCAATTACACCTCCACCACTACAGCCAATTAGCACACGCACAGAAAGTTTTTCAGCCAACAAAGGTAATAGTCGAGAATACTCACTCGTAAAAGCAGACGAAATGAAGACCAGCCCTAAATCCGCAGGTGCTGTTAACGACGAGACAGCTCGTTGTACCACATCTGTAACTGCTGCTTCCAATGAATGATGGGTTGATAGGGCGTTTGCCCATTGCATTTGGTCTGCCATGAGTTTTGGGCTTCTTCTGCTTTTTAGGCTAGTAGTTTTTGATTTTTCATTTTGAAAAGAATTGCATCCTACAAGAGTTGACCCCAGTTGTTTGTATTCACCATCCCAGGAAGCTGGGGTTGTCATTCCCTAATACATGCATCTAAATATATTGTATGATTGTCTATCTATAGTACTGATTCCATAAAATCTTAAAAAATAAAGGTGGATGCATTATACATGTGGCAGTTTGCTGTATTGGTTAGAAATCAATAGACTCCAACACTAACTTAATTATCAGCCAAGTGGTTAAAATGGTTAGTAATCAAACCAAAAACTACCATTTTTGAAGTTTTTCTATACTAGTACTAACAACACACAACGAGACTAAAACAATGACCAACATTCAAGAAACAGCAAAGGCCGACATCCAAGAAAAAATCCAAGAAGAAGTCGAACAAGCACGTACTGTCTGTGATATCAACGGTAGCAACTCACCAGAGTGTGCTGCTGCTTGGGATGCAGTAGAAGAATTGCAAGCCGAAGCTTCTCACCAGCGCCAAAGCAAGCCAAAAAACTCTTTTGAACAGTATTGTGATGATAATCCAGACGCGATTGAATGCCGAGTTTACGATGACTAGAAATTGAGGCAACTGAATTTTCTGTTTCTTTGCTCAGCAGGCAACCAGGATCTACTTAGCTGATATCTTGCACTTTGATATCACTCCCGTCTAGAATCGAACTCTCGCCTTTTCACCCTCTTTGTCAAGGTGTGGAGAATCGGTGAAATATCTAGAGCTAAGCATTTTTATTTGGGAAGTAAACCTTTACACCCTAATAAACTCGGAGTTTTGTCCAAAACTACCAAATGTATGGTCTCTGAGTAAGTTTTCTAACTCTCCCTGATACTACTACATATAGGTAAGTGCAAAATCAAAATTTAGAATCTTTGAGTTGCTTGTTTTTTTGGCAAATACAGAAATTCAGGAAAGTCAATTAAGTAATCGGCAAAGTTTCATTTCGGAATACATGTTACAAAAATATTTGTAACAAATTAGTTCTTTGTAGGGGCGCACAGATGTACGCCCCTACAAACGTATTTTATAGTACAAAGAGAATTCAGGAGTCAGGAACAAAGCCGGAAACGCTCCACCAAGGCGTCAACATAATTCGTAATTGATAATTCGTAATTCGTAGTTACAATCAGTGGGGGCTTGAACCCACCACTGATTGTAGACCACTAAATCTGCATATTTAGTAGGGGCTATGACTCAAACGAATTACGAATTACGAATTACGAATTACGAATTACGAATTAGTAATTATTTGGTCATAATTTAGTTGGGTATTCTCTAGACTGGCGAATGAATAATCGGTGAAACACCACACCAAATTTAAAATTTGGTGATACTCCTAACTTATTGATTCTGAATTCTGTTAGCGTAGCGGGGCGTAGCCCATTCTGAATTCTGCCTTTTTGTTCAACTATCATTTGAGAAAAACTATGGATTATAATGTTTGGTTCCGCCCTTTTGTCTGGATTGATTACCGACTGGCAGTATTATTTTTGGTAATTATTCCGTTGATTCTGCTGATTTGGGCATTTGTGCAAAAAGCGGAAGGCATACAACGCTTATTAGCTATATACTGGCGAGTATCAAGCCTCCTGGCAATTACCGTTTATCTCATGATTGCCCAGTATCCAGTTAGCTTTCTTTCCGGATTCATGGCTCGGATTTTGATCCCCATTTCGCTATGGTTTTGGGTGGATATCAACGATGAAATTGAGTATCAAACCAGTGGATCTTTAAAGTTTATTTTTACTTCTTGGCGCTGGGCTACAACTGTTTATTGTCTTTTAGGCGCAGTAGCTTCTACACTTTTTTTAAGTTGTGCTTTTTCAGCGAATGCGCTAAAGACGCCCTATTGTCGCGTCTGGTTCGAGGCTCCGTTAATGTTCAAAGAATATTTCCATGCTAATAGTAAAGCTGAGTTCTTAGGTTTTCTCGGCATAACTAGTTTAGTAATTTATGTGCTTTATTTAAGTTACTTTGTCCTGATTAAGCTAGGCAAGCAAGGACGCACAGCTACACCTCAATAATCGTCGTTGTGCTTCAATTCAAAATTGAAAATTTCAAATTCAAAAAATGAATTCCATTGGCAAGCAACTGGAAGAATATACCGCTAAACGTCGCCAAGAAGTCTTACTGGTAACGGTAGAAATTGCTGGTGAGCAAGATACAATTGCTGTTTTTAAAGGTTTTTCCAGTTCTTTAATGCACCCAACAGCATTTGATCCCGATGTGCCCGTTCTACCAGATGGGGCAATTATTCTCAATATTGACCGAGTAGCTAGTCCCTACAATCCTGAAGCACCTCGTTATATTCAACAAGGAGTTTCTTGGGAAGCTATGCAAGTTCTATTATCAGAGGTGGGAGTCTAACTAATTACAATTTGTATTTACTCACTGACTATCGTAGCTTGCCCTTTAGTTACTATACTTAGAATAGCTAAAACCCCCGATGCCAGAGGCTTTAGATCTGCTAATCGGTTGGATGATGCCTGCAAAACAATTACCGCAATATTGAACTGTGGTAGATTCTGTTGAAACGATAAGTTGCGATCGACTGTGATGAAAACATCAAACTCTGCCTCAGCGAGGGCAAGAAGTTGACCATTCTTGACTCCCGCCCATCCCATCTGTGGAACTGTTTTCACCTCGTAGCCAGAAAATTCTCTCGCAAATTTGCGATCAATACACTCATCTAGAAGCAGCCTCATATTATGCCACCATAGCTATGACCTGTCTTCCAGCTTCTTCCAGGAATCCAAGGACTTGCTTTCTAGTTACAGTTGGGAAGCCGTCTAAAAAATCATCAATTGACTCTCCCGCCATTAAATAGTCGAGAAGCGTCTGCACAGGAACCCGCGTACCAGTAAAAACCGGAGTCCCCCCCATAATTTCGGGTGATGCACTAATGATTGAGGAGTTCTTAAGCATAGCTCTTTCATCATTCCTGTTCTCATATTTATAGTTTAGCTATATTATCTGAGTCAGAGTTCCCAAACTGCTCTCCCAGCGCGATCTAAGAAGATGTTTTAAAACCTGCTAGTTTTGGACTTGCAACGATAAACGGTAAAAGTGAGGAGAAAAATGTCGCCTGAGATGGATAGTCTTAAGCCTGGAGATTTGAAGAAAAGAATAGAACGATACAGAGATTCATACGAAGCTCGTTTTAAGCGTAATCAGTACACAAATAACACAATCATAGGCGCTTCCATTTTATTGACTATTTTGATTGCTATTAGTGGCACTAGCCCTGTATTCAAAGACTCACAAAATCCTTGGGCAAACCCTTTGGGCGTGAGTGCTGCGGCATGGTTAGGTCTAATATCTACAGCACTGCTTAGCGTTCAAAAGCTTTATAACGTTCAAGAGAAGATAGCGTTTTACCCAGGATATATTGTGCAAGCTGAGGAGTTAATTGAAGATTTAGACGCAGTTAAAACCGAAGAAGATTTACAAAAGATTCGAGACAGATTTAGAAAGATGCGTGCTGAAGAAGCAACTAAACGTCCTATTGAGAATTCCCTCAGTTAACCCCTTGTTGAATAACCGCAGCCTAATAATCCCGTTGCACCAGAATGCCGCGAAGCAATCGCTGAGGGGCACAAATCATCTGCGTCCGATGAGCGGGAACGTTACCCTGAGAGAAGCAAACTACAGTTGGATCTAAATTGCCGTCTGAAATTGTCTTCTCTAGGAGACGCTACGCGAACAATTTTGAAGAATTATTTTGATTTTTGAATTTACAAAATGTCCCGTTCTGGATACACACTCCCCGTCTTTGCCTGCGCTGCTGCTGTTGCAGCTTTACACTGGTTACACGATCGCCAACCCCTAACTCTAGCATCTGTAGATCTAATTGAACCAAGCCAAATAGCAGAAATCCCAATCGAACAAGTCGCGGGACTATCTGAAAATACAGCTTTAGCAATTACCCGTAGCGATCCTGGTGATAATCTCGACCTAACTAGAAATACACCAATTTGGGCAATGGTGGAATGGCGACAAGAGGGTGAAGAGGCTGTAATTATTCAAGGTGGGGAAGGAATTGGCAGACAGATGAATGCTGATGACAAGCCTGCTATTTATGCCTATGCTCGAAGGCTGTTGCAAGAGAATTTGCAACGAATGTTGGCACCTGGGGAAAAAATCACCGTGACGATTATTCTACCCGAAGGGCGATCGCTTGCTGTTAGAACTTCAAATTCTGCTTTTGGTGTGGTTGAAGGACTTTCTCTGTTAGGCACAACCGGCATTTCCCAACCTTTGAGTACACCAGATCAACTTGCTGTTTTTCGGGCTGAATTACAAAATAAAGCCAGTCGTTTTGAGAGTTTGGTATTTTGTATTGGGGAGAATGGCCTAGATTTAGCGCGAAAACTAGGGATTAATCCCGAACAATTGGTGAAAACTGCTAACTGGCTTGGCCCAATGCTAGTAGAAGCTGATGTGCTGGGTGTGAAAGAAATCTTATTATTTGGCTATCACGGGAAGCTGATGAAATTAGCAGGAGGGATTTTTCACACCCATCATCACTTAGCAGATGGACGCCGGGAAATTTTAGCAGCCCACTGTGCGATCGCTGGTTTAAAATCACCAGATATTCAAACTGTGTTTCACAGTCCTACCGCCGAAGCCGCACTCGCACACCTTAGATCCCTGGATGCTTCCACAGGCAGTGATTGGGTAAACCAAGTTTACAGTGCGATCGCCGAAACCATTGACGCTCGTTCCCAAGAATACATCCAAAGTCATAGCGAAAGCGGCACAGAAGTTACAGTCTGTGGCTCGATGCTCTTCGATCGCGATCGCAAAATTATCGTGAAGAGTAAAACAGCCCGTTTGTTAATAGGAAAATTATGTTAACTTATTATGAATAATCGTAAACAATTCACATAAATAACCTTTTAAGTAATCACTTTCGGGTAAGTTTATCCTTCTAATACCATCTCCGACTCAGGGCATAGGCTAACGCATATAAATGCGCGTTTGTCAAGGTTATTTATACCATTATCAGCCTGCCCAGGCTGAATAATAGCATCGAGCTATAGGTTACAGGGCATCAATTTATCCTTCACAGACATAACTCTCCCCGTCATGAATACAGCGGTGACTCTACCAACAGAACAGGCTCCCCAAACATTAGAAAATTTTGGACGGCTGAATCGTCAATTGATTGTGATTCTGGACTTCGGCTCCCAATATTCCGAGCTGATTGCCCGTCGCATCCGCGAGACTCAAGTATACTCTGAAGTTTTGTCCTATCGCACTACTTCTGCACATTTGCGCCAACTCAATCCTAAGGGAATCATCCTCTCTGGTGGACCGAATTCGGTTTATGGGGATAACGCTCCCCATTGTGACCCAGAAATCTGGAATTTGGGAATACCCATCTTGGGTGTTTGCTATGGGATGCAGCTAATGGTGAATCAACTCGGTGGGGAAGTGGCAAAGGCCGACCGGGGGGAATATGGGAAAGCATCATTATATATAGATGATCCCACAGATTTGCTCACCAATGTTGAAGATGGGACCACCATGTGGATGAGTCACCAAGACTCAGTTACCCAAATGCCACCAGGGTTTGAATTGCTGGCGCATACAGAAAATACCCCCTGTGCTGCCATTGCCGACCACGAAAGGAAACTTTACGGCGTGCAGTTCCATCCAGAGGTAGTACATTCAGTTGGTGGCATAGCATTAATTCGGAATTTTGTCTACCATATCTGCGATTGTGAACCCACTTGGACAACAGCGGCCTTTGTGGAAGAATCAATTAGGGAAATTCGCGCCAGAGTCGGCGAAAAGCGGGTGTTGTTGGCGTTGTCTGGGGGTGTGGATTCTTCGACTTTAGCCTTCTTGTTATATAAAGCCATTGGTGAACAACTGACTTGTGTGTTTATCGACCAAGGTTTTATGCGGAAGTACGAGCCAGAGCGATTGGTGAAGCTGTTCCAAGAACAGTTTCATATTCCAGTAGAATATGTGAATGCTCGCGATCGCTTTTTAACAGCCATTTCTGGTGTTACAGATCCTGAAGAAAAACGTCGCCGCATCGGACACGAATTCATTCGGGTATTTGAAGAAACATCCAAACGTCTCGGTCACTTTGACTATCTGGCTCAAGGTACTCTTTATCCAGATGTCATCGAATCGGCTGATACCAACGTCGATCCCCAAACTGGTGAACGGGTAGCAGTGAAAATTAAGAGCCATCACAATGTCGGTGGTTTACCCAAAGACTTACGATTTAAATTGGTGGAACCACTGCGGAAACTATTTAAAGATGAAGTCCGCAAAGTTGGGCGTTCCATCGGTTTACCAGAAGAAATTGTCCAACGCCAACCTTTCCCCGGCCCTGGTTTGGCAATTCGCATTCTGGGTGAAGTCACCGCCGAACGGTTAAATATTTTGCGCGATGCCGATTTAATTGTGCGGCAAGAAATTAACCAACGCGGCTTGTACCACGATTTTTGGCAAGCATTTGCAGTGTTGCTGCCAATTCGTAGCGTTGGCGTCATGGGAGATCAACGTACCTACGCTTACCCCATTGTTTTGCGAATTGTCACCAGTGAAGATGGCATGACTGCTGATTGGGCAAGAGTGCCTTACGATGTACTGGAAGTGATTTCCACTCGAATTGTGAACGAAGTCAAAGGGGTGAATCGGGTGGTTTATGACATCACCTCCAAGCCGCCTGGAACCATTGAGTGGGAATAATTTAGTTTTTGGTGAGGGGAAGATAAGTTTTTCTTTCCCCATTCCCCACTCCCCACCTCCACCCGTCATCTTTGGGTTGACATAGTACTAGAATTGGGAAAACATCGCCAGGTTTTGATCCCACAATGCAGACGCCAACAGCAAAAAGCGCGAACCAAAACCTCTATGAAACTGATTTCTACGCCTGGACTCAACAACAGGCTAACTTGTTGCGTCATCACCAATGGAGTCAATTGGATTTGTCCAATTTAATTGAGGAAATTGCGTCCTTGGGTAGAAAAGAACGTCAAGAATTGAGAAATCGCCTCAGCGTCTTGATTGGACATTTACTGAAGTGGGAATATCAGCCAGAACAGCGTAGTCGGAGATGGTTGGCTACAATTCGCGTCCAACGGCGGGAGATTTTGAAGTTACTGAGTGAAAATCATAGTTTAAAGGCTTATTTGGCAGAATTACTCCAGGAAGCCTATGAGAATGCGAAGGATTTAGCGTCAGGTGAGACGAATCTGTCCCTGTCAACTTTTCCGGGGCAATGTTTATATTCATTGGAGAATATTATTAGCGATCGCTTTTATCCAGGTGCATCTGCAACCGATGAGATAATGGAATAATACTATGCACCTACTGTCGAGTTTTCCATACAGCAGATTTCCAGAAAGCTAATCACGCGAAAAATCCCACAACCAAACTTCCCCTACTCCCCACTCCCTACTCCCTTTTTCATAAGCTAAATTTCAAAGCCAGCTATAAAACTTGTTTTACTTCAAAATTCACCAATTCTGAATCCTGAATTCTGGTGTATATTTCCTGAGACAGGAACTAGTTCACTGTGTGTTATTGATTCAAGTAAGTCTGGAGATACCTGCCATTGATAATCAGATAATACTGACTGCCGGAGTGGAATTTGAATTACAAACTCTGTCCCTTTACCTGGATTAGAAATACAGCTCAATAAACCACCGTGTTGTTCAGTAACAATTTGATAACTAATCGATAACCCTAAACCTGTACCCTTACCAGCAGGTTTAGTTGTGAAGAAAGGATCGAATAACCGTTTTTGAACCTCTTGTGATATTCCTGGGCCATTATCAATAATCCTAATTACAGCATATTCTTCTTTGAAAATATGCGTGTGAATCCAAATAGTAGGGGGAATAAAAGAATCATAAGTGCCTATTACTTCCTCCAAAGCATCAATTGCATTACTGAGGATGTTCATAAACACTTGGTTCATTTTTCCTGCATAGCATTCAACTTTCGGTAAATTACCATATTGTTTCGTGACGTGAATAGTCTGATGCGCCAATTTTGGATTCAGGCGATGTTCGAGAATTCTCAAAGTACTGTCAATACCTTCATGAATATTTACTGTTTTCAGTTCTGATTCATCATGGCGGGAAAAAGTCCGAAAAGACTTGACGATTTCACTAATTCTTTCAGCGCCGATTTCCATTGACGAAAGAAGTTTTGGTAAATCTTCAATCAAGAATTCTAAGTCAATTTCTTTAATTTTTTTCTGAATATCAGCAGTGGAATGAGGAGACTGAATTCGATAAAGCTGTATTAGTTCTATTAAGTTATGGATATAGTAATTAGCGTGATGAATATTGGCATAGATAAAATTGACTGGATTATTAATTTCATGAGCAACACCAGCAACTAATTGGCCTAGAGTAGCTAATTTTTCTGATTGTACAAGCTGCACTTGAGCTTTTTGTAAAGTGTGCAGAGCTTGTGAAAGTTCTTTAGTTCTTTCTGCTACCCGCTGTTCTAAATCCTGAGTCAGCTGCTGCAAAGCGGCTTCTGCGGCAATACGTTCGTCAATTTCTTTTTTCAGACGCAGATTTTGCTCCTCTAGTGCTGTGGTTACATTTCGCAGTTGTACATGAACTTGGACACGAGCTAATACTTCTGCTTGTTGAAACGGCTTGGTGATATAGTCTACAGCACCTAGCGACAACCCTTTGACTTTATCTACAGAGTCACTAAGAGCAGTCATAAAAATAATTGGTATATCTTTGGTATTGGCATTAGCTTTTAATCGCCGACACGTTTCAAATCCGTCAATTCCCGGCATCATTACATCTAACAATATTAATGCTGGTAAATCGTATTCAACTTGTCTGAGGGCACTTTGACCACTAGTTGCCACTGCAACATCAAATCCCGCATCTGTTAGGGCTTCTGAAAGTACTTCTAAGTTGGTGGGAATATCATCAACAATTAAAATTACATTGGTGTCAGATAGATGCATTATGAACCTTGCCAAATTATTAAATGTGATTTAAAATTTGATATTTTAAAATTCAGTTTTTTTGATAAATTCTTGAATAAAATACTGAATTTTCTCAATTTGAAATTCTTGAGATAATTGATAAATTTCCTGAGCGAATGGATTTAATTCATTATCTTCTTGTGTCAGTTGTTTTAATTCTTGTTGTAAAGCTTTAATCCGCCCTTGTAAAGCAAGTTTATATAACTTAGACAGAGCCTCTGGTGGCGGAGGTATTATTTGTTTTTTAGCAGATAAAAAATTTGGGTTTTGTGGATCAATTTCTAAATCACAGACATCTGCATTTTGACTTTCAGAGTTTTGAGCATAAATCCATTGTAAGTTTAGAGATTTTTGCAGCTTTTCTAGCAAATCAATTGCTTGTACAGGTTTGCTAAGAAAGTCATCACCACCTGCATCTAAACTGTTTTGAATATCAGTTTGATATACACTGGCTGATGAAACAATTACTTTTACATATTTTAAATCAGCATCGTTTCGTAGACGGTCTATCAATTCAAAACCATCCATCACAGGCATTGAAATGTCGGTAATAATTAAATCAGGTCTACACTCGGCTGCTTTTAGTAAACCTTCTTGACCATCACCACATTCTATAACATCAAATCCTAGAGGTTCGAGCAAATTAACAACCACTGAGCGATTTTCCCAACGGTCATCTACGATTAATATTTTTCGTTTTTCACCCTGGAAACCAACGAGAGTTCCTTGGGAAAAAACTTTAGATTTTTCTGCCCACTCTCTTGCTTCAATTACCTCTACATCAAACGCAAAAATACTACCTTGATCTAATTGACTTTGCACTTCTAAACTAGCACCCATGATGCCAACAATTTTTTCACTAATAGTTAATCCTAATCCTGTTCCTTGTGATTGCTTTTTAATATCGCCGACCTGCTCAAATGGTAAAAATATTTTTTCTAATTCTTCATTGGACATACCTACACCAGTATCTTCAACTTGAAAACGAATTCGATAGATTGATGGTTCTCCATTATTGTTGCTTTTCAGTTTTTCTTGTTTAACTATAAATTTCACGAAACCTTGATCGGTAAACTTGATAGCATTACCCAATAGATTAATTAAAACCTGCCGCAACCTTTTTTCATCAGCCTGGATACCTATAGGCAAATGTTCATCAGCTGCGTAGATAAATTGAATATTTTTTTGTTCAGCTTTCATCCGAAAAATTTCCGCAATTCCTTGAAGAAAGGAAGGAAAGTGAAAATTGTTCGGATACAGTTCTATCTTCTGAGCTTCAATTTTGGAAATATCAAGAATATCATTAATCAAAGTCAGTAAATGGGAACCACACTGACTAATCACACTGATACCTTTTTGCTGTTTTGCAGTGAGATTTTTTGAACCTTGAAGGATTTGGGCATAACCTAAAATACCATTGAGAGGTGTGCGTAATTCATGGCTCATATTGGCGAGGAATTCGCTTTTGGCTTTACTAGCACTATCAGCTGCTTCTTTGGCTGCTTGCAGTTCGGCTGTGCGTTTCGCTACTCGCAGTTCCAAGTCCTCAAAAGACTCTTTTAATTGCGATGCCATTTGGTTAAAGGACTGTGCCAAAATTTCGATTTCATCAGCATCCTGTAACTCAGATTGATAGTTTTGCTTGCTATTAACAACCACTCCAGAATCTTGACCCAAACGAATTGCCCTTTGGGCATCAGCTTCTGCCAGCTTCTGGCACTCTTCAAGAATAGGTTGCAAGCGGTTATTGAGTTGACGGATAAACAAAGTGACGACTAACGCTAGTACCAAACCGGCACCTAAGGCACCGCCAACTGCAATGGACAATACTGGGACTAACACAACCGACTGGGGTACTACTGCTAGCATCAACCAGTTGGTACTTTTGACTCTTTGAAATACCCAGTATTTACCCTGTGTCTGGATAAAACCGTCATCATCGGTTTCAATCTGCTGCCATACATCCCTTAACTCTGGTATGTCTTTATAGGTTGCTAGTGATTTAGCTTTCTTTGCGTCGGGTGGATATGCTAACAAATTGCCTTTCTCACTTACGATTACAAAGTAACCTTCTCCTCTAGTTACAGATTCTTTGAGTTGCTTACCTAGAGCCGTCACACTAATATCTATTCCTGTAACACCAATAAGTTGATTACGATCGTCGAAGATAGGACCTGTGTAGGTTGTCAAAGTCAGTCCATACCATTGATATGGCTCTAACCAAATATCTTTTCTCGATGCTACAACTGATGTGTAATAGTATTGTTTGGAGTAATTATCCTGTTGAACATCCACGTAGCGAATATCTTGATGGGGTGCTGGTAAAAGCTGACCTATTTCATTTGGTGCTTGTTGGTCAACATGAAAGTATGGCCAATACCATTGACGGTCTTTTGCTAACTGAAAATCAGTCTGACCAAAACCAAGACCCATAGTCAAGGGTGAACGTTCCTGGAAGAGATCAAAAGCTAATTGCTTATAGATTTCTGGTTTGATGATTCCCTGACGCTGTATAGTTTTAACTGAAGCAGATATATCGTTTACAGATTGCTCTACTCTAGAAAGATCTCCTTCAATCAACTTAACTTGCTTACTTAGATTACCTCTGATCTCATTCTCTGCCTGACTTTCCATCGCTTTATAGAAGAAGTATGACATAGCACTTAATCCTACTAAAGCACCGCTTAAGACATAAAAAAATAGCCTCGAACCAATAGAATTATGTATGAGTTTTTTTCTAATTTTCATAAGTAATACCCTGCTGCAACTGCATGATGTTGCTCACTTGTATCTACTAAGTATTCATCATTAATAGTTCCTTTCTTGATTGCCCAAATAACAATTGCTACAAAAATCTTTAGATAGCAACATAATCACTTAACCTACCGCATATTCTAGGGTAATACCCAACATCAATTTCTACTTAATCATTTATACTCCACATTAAAAACAAACTGGGGTTTTGTTCCTAAATCAACATGGCAGTTTACTCATTCAGGTTTGAAAATGCCACTTGGTAACAGTTGTTGGATTCAGATATCCCGCTGCAATCATCCCATTTGGTTGCTGTTCCCAGCCATTCTTTAGCGGTTGATCTATTTTCTTCAAAATTGCTAAGGGAAGGTACCAAAAAACCACACTGTATGAAATAAGACAAGTATGTACTCAAAAGCTTGGTATTTGCGGGTGGGCAAACTATGGAAGTTTCTCTAAGCCCATTGAGGGTATTTTGATAGTCAAAAGCTTGAGCCGTTAGTAGAAAAGCTTCAAAATAGGTCATTTGGGTTTGAGAAGATTTCTCGGTGAACAGTGATTTAATAGGATTTAAAACATTTTCTTGGGAGATATCCAATTGAAGTAACTCTGTTTGCCATTTCTCATTTGGCTGCAATTGAATTGAGTAGCCGAAACTGCGGATTTCGCTCACAAGCTTTTTCCAGGGCAATGGGTGAGGGTTGACAATATGGAAGGCTTTCCCTAGCGATTCTCGTTGTCTTGAGAGATGCACAATTGCTTTACTGGCATAGTCTATGGGAGTTATATTGATCGATTGCTCCAGATCGGGGGCAGTTCCTAGTTGAATCATGCCTTTGATGATTCTGGCTATCAAATCATTTATGTGATAAGTGCCTATTTGACTATGACCTGAGATCATTCCTGGTCTGTAGATGCAAGCAGGAATTCCGCGCGATTGGGCTGCCATTACTAACTGTTCAGCAACCCATTTAGTTTGGGCATAACCCCTAGTTAGTTTTTCACCATCTACCAATAGTTCATCTTCTGGGATCGGTGTTGGATTGTTAAAGATTAGAGGCTCAAGTACATCAATGGTGGAGATAAAGTGGACAGGGGTGACTTTGCCTAAACTGGCTAACCGGAGAATTTCCTGAGTTCCTAACACATTGGTAGCTCGCAGCGCCTTGTACGGATAAATCAGGTTTACGAAAGCCCCAGAATGATAAATTAGGTCGAGCTTATGAGCTAACTCTTGGAACTTTTGATGATTTAACCCCAAAAAAGGTCTTGATAAATCGCCTAATAGGGGAATTATCCTGGGATTTAATTCGCCACTCCAGAGCATGTAACGCTCTAGATTGGTTTGAATTTTGTACCGACCTTCTGCAAAATTAGAGGCACGAACAAGACAGTAAATATCCGCCGATGTTTGTTGCAGAAGTTCGTGTAAGAGAAAAGCACCCAAGAAACCTGTTGCGCCTGTCAACAAGATATGCTTTGGTTCAGTTGTAGGTTCAACAAACGGTATTTCCGGGCGAATTGTTGGGTCTAAGACGGCTTGGGCTAGTAAGTCTACCTTTGTGAATTCCTCAACAGGTTTCATAGAATCCAAATTTTGTAAAACATCAATGGATTTGATTAATCCAGATATCGTCGGTTCTTTAAGCAGGTAGAACAAGGGTAATTTAATGTGAACGATCTCTTCTACTTGAGCAAGTAGCGGAACTGTCAGCAGAGAATGTCCTCCAAGTTCAAAAAAGTTATCCTCAACACCAACTTGTTCTATTCCTAAAATCTGAGACCAAATTTCAGCCAGCTGGTTTTCTAGTAAAGTAGAAGGTGGGACGTATGCCTCTGTTAACATGGGTCGCTCTTTTTTAGGTTCAGGGAGCGATCGCCGATCAATTTTCCCATTTGGTGTCAAGGGTAGGGTTTCCATAACTACAAATGCTGAAGGAACCATGTAGTCAGGTAGTTTTTCCTTCAGGTAAGTACGTAGTTGGGGAACCAAATTGGTTTTCTGGTTTACTTGAAGAGGATTATTGGCATAAGCACTCAATGGTTTTAACTCTAATGGTTGCTCCGGCAGGACAACAATAGCCCTTTGGTTTGTTGCTTTCAACTGGCTTTGCAGCACAACGTCATAGGTGTCTGGAGTGTTTAACTCAGACCAAGTAATATGGGACTTATAGGGTAGATATTGGCTTATATTCCAAAATTCCTCTGGATGTACTGTAGTTTGTTCAGGGATTTGCCAGAGGGTTTGTTTTAGCTGTCCTACAGTTGGCGGTTGATTGGCACTCGCTAACAGCTCCACTGCCTTCACATCTCGGAAAACCCGAGCATTAGGCACATTGATAATCTTGAGAGTTTTTGGTTGTTTCTCTTGCAGAAATTTGCAGATTTGTGGTATTGATATATCCTGTTGTTGCCAATCCCAACATAAAGGCTCTGCATCTGGATAGACATCTGTCTCAATATGAAGAATGACATCAGAGCGAAACCTAATAAGTTCGTTTTGAGAGTGACCTCGCTTAAGTAAGGTTTGAACATGACTAATACGGGGAATTCTCTGCTTCAAAGCAGGAAAGAAGTCTGGATCAAGCACTAGTTCTCTGTCGCGGAAAATTCGTTCCCGGATCATTTGTTGGAGTTGATGACTGGAAAGAGAAGAAGTAGCTTGGCCCAGTTGAACTGCGGTATGAAAAGTTTCTAGTAACGGTAAACTACGAACGTCACCAATGAAAATCTGCCCTCCCGGTTTGACCAATTTGACACTCTTCTCGATCGCCTGCAACAGATAATCCACACTGGGGAAGTACTGAATCACAGAGTTGATAATCACCGTATCAAAGCTGGCTGGTTCTAATCCTGCAAGTTCATGGGCAGCTCTGTCAGATACCTTTACATGTGACCAATGCTGTGGATCGTTCTTCAGTTGCTGCTCTATATAATGGGTAGCTTCTGCCGAAATATCTGTACCTACGTAATGACTACAGTAAGGAGCAATGCGAAATAAAAGTAGTCCCTTTCCACATCCAATCTCTAATACTCGTTGCGGACATAAAGAAAGAATCCGCTCAACAGTGTCGTCAACCCACTCACACACCTCATTTGCTGGTATAAGTAGACCAGTAAAACTATCATTGTAGCCAGCCCAATCTTCAGGAAACTGACTGTAAGTACTGCTCCAAACCTTTTCCCACTGCTGAATTTGCTCAGTATATGACTGTTCTATTAGTTGTGATGATACTAATTTCTCGTGGTGAGTATTGGGAACAACATAGGCAATCAGGCGTTTATTACCAAAATTATCTTCTTTACTAATAACAACAGTCTCTTTGATATATGGATGCTGGCTCAAAACTCTTTCAATATCTCCTAATTCCACGCGAAAGCCACGGATTTTGACTTGATTGTCAATCCGACCAATAAACTCAAGATTTCCATCTGGTAGATAGCGAGCTAAATCTCCGGTTTTGTAAAGGCGTGCTTCGGGTTCGTTACTGAAGGGGTGATGAACAAACCTGTCACGATTTAATTCTGGACGGTTGAGGTAACCTCGCGCAACTCCTTCTCCACCTATGTACACTTCGCCAGGGATACCAATAGGAGCTATTTTCATTGGATCGTTTTCTCGGCGTTTTGGTTGCTCTAGTAGGTAGATTTGTGTGTTATCAATGGGACGACCAAGAGGTAAGGAATTGCTCCCAGGTTCTACTTTGTAAATCATTGACCAAACAGTAGTCTCCGTGGGTCCATACATATGCCAAAGAGAGCCTCCTTTCTCTAGCAGCTGATTGGCTAGCGATCGCATTAAGGCTTCTCCACCACATAATATTTTTAGTCTTTTATTTCCTTGCCAGCCTGCGGCTAGAACCAGTTGCCATGTCGCTGGAGTTGCCTGTACAAATGTGACTTCTGGCTCAGATAGAACCTTGGCAAGTTCCACCGCATCGGATGCTACTTGCCGTTCAATCAGCTTAATACGAGCGCCCACGACCAAAGGTAAATATAGGTCCGGGACTGCCATATCAAAGGAAATTGTTGTGATTGCTAGCAATGTATCTTCTGCCGTTAGTCCTGGTTCCCTCTGCATGGAATTTAGGAGGTTGACTACTGAGCGGTGTTTAATCTGAACACCTTTAGGTTTACCTGTAGAACCTGAAGTATAGATGGTATAAGCTAAATTTTCGCCAGTTACTTTACTATGGAGATTTTCTGTGCTGTATTGAGTAATCACCTGCCAATCTGTATCAATACACACAACCCGTATATTTTCTAGCCGTGGTAATTGCTTAATCAGATGCTTTTGAGTCACGAGTATTGGCATCTGGGAGTCTTCCAGCATAAATTCCAAGCGTTCTTGGGGATAGCTAGGATCGACAGGTATATAAGCTCCACCTGCTTTGAGAATGCCTAGTAGTGCAATCACCATGTCTAGCGATCGCTCTACACACACGCCAACCAAAACTTCTGGTTTAACTCCTAGTTTCTGTAAGTAATGCGCTACTTGGTTCGCTTTTTGGTTAAGTTCTTCATAACTTAGTTGCTCATTTTGACAAATAACAGCGACAGCTTGAGGAGATTTTTCAACTTGATTTTCTACTAATTTATGAATTAACGTAAAGTCGAATTTTTCGATCATTTTTTTGGAAGATTTCCAGATAATTACTAAAATATTCAAAACTGAAATTACTAGTTTTTTAACTCCAGCTTATGACTGCTAATTTATTATTCACACTAGGTATATATCTGACTGCGCTGTTTTCATCAACCAATCTAACTTGACAAACATTTGCAAAAACAGATTTAATTAATAAAAGATGACAAATACATCCTAGTGTCACAATATTACAGGCAATAAAATTGAGTATGAAAAATCATTATCACTTGAAAATTTTTCTGGATGCTAGAGTGAGATTACTAGAATGATAAATAATGTTTTTTGAGACTTAAATCTAATTTTTTCAGTAGTTTTAGTTATATTTTGGCGTATTTTTTGAAGTTCAAGCCAAGTAAAACATTGTATTTTTTAAAGTAAATATAATGGCAGTTATCGAAAATGCTGAATATTTAAATTTGATAAAATTATCTAGAAATATATAAATTTTTTACACAAAATTTTTATTGAAAAATTCACAATTTATGGACTTTATCAAGACTCTATATGCAAGTCGATTTTAGCTTTTGAATTCCGCTGCCCAAAACTTTACAAAAATTATAAATTTGGTTAAGTTATGTTAATTTTACGCGAATTATTCTCAATAAATCTACGAATTTACTTGCTTTGAGGAGTTGACTAATTACAGGCTTTTTTGATAAACTCAAATTCTTATTTATTATTGGCTACTGCTATAACTTTTTTTATTTTGGTCAAATTAAAGGTATTAATTTTTAATTTTTATAACGGCAACTTGATGGTAAAAGTAGCTCCTTGTCCAACGCCAGGACTAGCAACTTGAATAGAGCCGCCATGTAATTCGACGAGATGACGGGCGATGGCCAAACCCAGTCCTAGACCACCTTGTTTGTGAGTGGAATGTCCTTGATGATAGCGTTCAAAAACGTAGGGCACAAACTCTGGGCTGATGCCCATACCTGTATCGCTAACTGTGATTTGGGCATGAGAGCCATTGCCAAACAATCTAACTTCTACTTTTCCCCCTGACGGGGTGAATTTAATAGCGTTGGTGAGTAAATTGCCGAGAATTTGCAGTAAACGGTTGATATCGCCGGAAATTGTGGAAATTGACCTGTCAATTATGGACTCTAAACGAATATTTTTGGAGTTTGCCGATGGGTAAGCAGTTTCTATTGCTGCGCCTACAACTACTCCGAGATTAACTTGGCTGACCTCAAGTTGTAGCTTCCCTTGGAGGATGCGAGACATATTTAGTAGGTCTTCGAGAAGTTTTTCCTGAGACCTGGCATTGCGTTCAATGGTTTCGAGAGCTTTAGGGAGGTTGGCTTCATCGAATTTGCTCCTTTGCAGCAGTTGCACCCAGCCGAGAATGGCGTTGAGTGGAGAGCGTAGGTCATGGGATACCATTGCCACAAACTCATCTTTAGTGCGGTTAGCAGCTTCAGCTTGGGCGCGGGCGGCTTGCTCAAGTTGCAAAAGTTGATTGCGTTCGGCTTCTAAGTGTTTGCGATCGTCAATATCTGTACTTGTGCCAAACCACTTGATGACACTTCCTTGTTCATCCTTGATGGGCACACCTCGTACTAAATGCCAAGAACTGCTACCATCGCGTTTTTGATAGCGGATTTCCTGTTGGTAGAGTTCCCCTGTTTGCAAGGCTTGAGTCCATCCTGCCATAGCTGCTTCGATGTCGTCTGGATGGATAGCTTTTGTCCAGCCAAACCCCATTACCTCCTCAACTGATTGTCCAGTAAATTCATACCAGCGTTCATTCACATGTTCACATTCACCCTGAGGATTGCAGATCCAAACGAGTTGTGGCATGGCATTGGATAAGTAGCGGTAGCGTTCCTCGCTTTCGCGTAGCGCTAGTTCAGCACGTTTGCGTTGGGTGAGGTCGAGAACGAAGCAGACGCTATAACCGTTGTCCTTTGTGCCTTCTATCCGGGCAATTCCTAGTAGAACTGGAATCCGAGTACCATTTTTGTGAAGATATTCCTTCTCGAAGGGAGTACAAACACCAGAAACTTGCAGTTCTTGAATTTTTTGCTGGTCGAGGGTTTGATATTCTGGCGGTGTCATGGAATTCCAGCGGATGATTCCGGCTGCCAAATCTTCACGGGTGTAACCGAAGGTTTCTAAGAAAGCGTCATTTGCTTCATAGACTCGACCGCTGAAGTCACCGAAATAAATCCCAACTATATTAGATTCGACAATGCGGCGGAATTTAGCTTCACTTTCTTGCAAAGCAAATTCAGCACGTTTGCGATCGCTAATATCTGTTGTACTACCCACTGCCCGAATTACCTGGCCATTAGCATCTCGTGTAATCACTCCCTGATCCAGCACATATCGATATTCCTGGTCTTTGTGTCGTGCCCTATACTCAACCGTATAGTGATTTTCATTGGCAGAGACTATAGCGTGGAAGTGATGAATTAAACCCTCTCTATCTTCGGGATGAATTTGCTCTTTCCACCATTGATGGGTTGTTGGTGCTTCCTTTAAGGAGTAACCCAAAATTTTAGTTAGTCCTTCAGTCCTGTCAATTCTGTCGTTTTCCAGATCCCAGTCATAAATTAGGCAATTAACCGCCGCTGCTGCTAGTTGGAAACGCTCGTTGCTTAAACGTAGCTGTTCTTCTGTCTGCTTACGTTCAGTGATATCAAAGCTTGTACCGATAATTTGGCGTGGGGAACCATCAGAATTCCTGGTGAATATAGTATCTCTACTAAAAAACCAGCGCCATTCTCCATTGGCGTGTCGCATCCGATATTCATTTTCCACGATATTGCTATCTTGAATTGAGCCAAGTTCTTGGAACACACTAGGAAGTTGAGCGAAATCCTCAGGATGCATGATCTTGGGTAAGAACTGTGTTCCCATTTCTTGAACTTGCTCTGGAGTGTAGCCAAGCAATTTACTAACCTGACTATTAATATAGACATTCTGTTGTTTAACTAAGTCGTAAACATACAAAATTCCGGGAGTAGTTTCGGCAATGCGTTCGATCAACTGCTGACTCTCGCGCCATCGTTCTTGTGCTTGGTGTTTCTCAGTTACATCCCGCCAGGAAGCGACAAAACCATCCCCCATTTTGGTGATGCGAATATCAATGGTTTTGGTTAACACCTGATTGCTATCAAAATTTAAAGTGTAGATGAGTGATTCTTTCACCAAAGGATTACCCGTTTCTATAACTTGGCAACACTCATCAAACAATTCACTGGCTCGAAAATTCGGTAAAATTTCACATAACCCTTTGCCCCGCTGTTCCTCCTTATTCATCTGGGTAAATTCACAAGCTGCGGCATTCACATAATCAACGCAAAAATCAAGTATTTCACCCGTCTCGTTACGAATGGCTGAGTAAATGCCAAAGCAATCGAGCATATTTTCCACCGAAGTGCGAAAACGTTCTTCGCTGCGTTGTAGTTGCTGACGTAACTGAGTATTTTTGATTGCTGAGTAGACAGTAGAACGCAAACGTTCTGCTGTTGTCTGTCCCTTGATTAGATAATCTTGGACACCACTTTTCATCGCCTGGACAGCCACGGACTCGTTGCCATATCCTGTTAACATAATTACAGCTGGCGTATTTCCCTTTAACTGCTGCCGTAATTCTGCCAGAAATTCCAGTCCATCCATGTCTGGTAAAAGAAAGTCTAATAAAATCCCCTCAGGCTGCAACTCTTGACATAATGCCAACGCTTCCTCTCCCGATTCTGCTTCGAGAATTGTGTAGCTGTGTTCTTGGTCTTGCAGGAGATAGCGACGATAAACCTGTCGGTCTTCAGGAGAATCATCGATAATTAAAATGGTTAGCGGCTGTGCCATGACTACTTGCTAACAGCATCAGGGAGAACTACGATATCTAACCAATAAGTGATAAAACTTTGAATAGTTTGTACCAATCTGTTGATGTCGATTGGTTTTAATATATAACTAGCAATGCAATATCGATAACATACTTCAATATCTTTAGGGTTAGAAGAAGTTGTAAATACAACCACAGGAATATTTTTGAGGTTTCGATCCTGCTTGATTTGCTCTAAGACTTCTCGCCCATCGGTTCCTGGTAAATTCAGGTCGAGCAAAATAATCGAGGGACAAGGAAATTTCTGAGAATCGCTGTAGGAACCAGTGTGGTAGAGAAAGTCCAGCGCTTCATCACCATCGGTACAGCGAAAGACGGGATTAATCACAGCTTCTCGGCGCATGACTCGACATAGCGCTTCAAAGTCTTCATCGCTGTCTTCAATCACAAGCAAAGGTTGGGCGGTTTTGCCAATCATGAGTTCAGTCTACTCCTTGTAATGTGAAATAAAACGTACTGCCTTCGCCGTAAGTTGACTCCACCCAGATTTTACCGCCATGTCGCTCGACAATTTTTTTCGTGATGGTCAATCCCGCACCTGTACCGCCACCATATTTGCTTGGCCCGTGTAGCCGTTTAAAGATGCGGAAAATCGCCTCAAAGTGTTTTTCTCGAATTCCAATGCCGTTATCTCGCACATAGAATGTTACTGGTGCAGGTGAAGCGGCTTCAACATAGCCAATTTCAATCCATTTTTCGGGTTTATCGTTGTATTTAATGGCGTTGGCAATGAGATTGTTAAAGACTTCGCCTACTTGGACGCGATCGCAATACACTGTTGGTAATGGTCTAGGAATCCGGATTTCTACCCCCATCTCCTCAATTCGGGCGCTCAACAAGTCTAAATTTCGCTGAACAATACTATTAATATCAGTATCCTGCATAGAAAGATCTATCCTTCCTAAGCGGGAAAAATGTAGCAGCGAATCAATTAAATCTTCCATACGCTGAGTCAAACGAATCAGAGTTCTTAACTTGTGCCTACCTTCTTCGTCGAGAATTTCGCCGTAGTCTTCAATGAGGAAATTGGAATAATTATGAATACCGCGCAGTGGTTCTTTCAAATCATGAGAAGCAATGTAGGCAAAGGCATCTAATTCGTTGTTTCTACGTTCTAGTTCAATATTGAGCTGCGCTAGTTCATCTGCTTTTCGCAACACCACACCAATAATAGCGCTTCTCAACTCCAGTGCCGCACTCACTTCATAAGGTTTCCAACTCAGAGATTTTAACCGCACCGTTTCTTTCCATGACTCGAAGGATTTCCGGGGTGATAAACGCAAACTGCCATTTCCCGTTACCTCTACAGGTTTATTCGGGTTACCTCCCCAATTGACAGTCCGCACTACCTCTGGGCGAAACCATAAAACATAGTTTCTCTGAATTTTGGAAAATGAAAGCGCCATCAAGCCACTAGCCACGTCACCGAATTTTTCTCCTTCTGGATAAATTTGTGATAGCGAATCAGTGTAAAAAATTTCTTCCTGGACATTTTGATAAATCCATTCGATTAAATTTTGAATATCTGGCTTTTCGGGAGTATTGCCAACTGAAAAATATTCTTTCTCAAAAGATACCACTGCTCCCTCGGCATTGACAAGATTAAATAGATTCGGTTGATGCTGAATTAAACCTTCAAGAAAGTTATTTTCTGCCGACATGAACTCTACTAATTTGCTATGAACTGATTTCAAATTAATTTTGGATTCAGTATCTTCACTATCCTCTTTTCCACTCAGTTCTACAGATGTAATTTGTCCCAAAAATTCACAAGCATGACGAATTTCATAGGGAACATATTTGGGTGATTGATGATGACAAGCAATTAGTCCCCATAATTTTTGATTTTTCATAATGGAAATTGACATTGATGCCGTTACGCCCATATTATGCATATACTCAATATGTAAAGGCGAAACACTCCGCAACACCGACTTACTTAAATCTAAAGGCTGCCCAGTCAAGGGATTATTTGCAGGTAAAATTGCTGCTGGTTGATAGTCAGCATTCGGTATTAGCCTCAACCAATTTTGGCTGTAGAGTTGCCTAGCTTGTACGGGAATATCCGAAGCTGGATAGTGTAAGCCTAAATAAGATGTCAGATATTCTGGCTTTTGTTCAGCAATAACTATGCCGTTCCAATCCTCATCGAAGCGATAGACCATCACCCGTTCAAAACCAGTCATTTTTTTAACTTCTTGGGCAAGAATTTGACTTAGTTCTATGACACTCGATGCCACCTGTAATTGAGATATAGCTTGTTTAAGTAAATGATAAAATTTAAAAAAGGCGTTACTTTTTTCTAAGAATGTCGGTTCTAATTCCAGAACCAAAATTTGAGATGAACGATGAATAATCACATCATAATGTAAATTTTTATCGCCAGATTTGATTGTAAATTCCAGAGGATTGACAATTTGCAAATCCTGTTGAGATAAACAATCTTGCAAAAAATTAATTTGTTCAGATTCTAAGAAGTTACTTAAAGGTTGATTTAGTAATTGTTCCGGACTAATGCCAAATAAAGAGTAAGTATTATTGCTACATTGAAGGATAATTAGCTCTGGTTCTTTTAATGCCAAAAGGACTCCATGAGGTTGAATAGAGCCAGGAATATGAATTGGCTCTCGATCGCAGTTGGTGAGATCAACTTCAAAGGGAACGGTAATATCGTTAGTGTTCACGCTTTAATACCAATGATGACTAGTATGCCTGAGCAATCTACCTCAATATCAGAAGATATTTTAAAAGTCTTTGGTGGTCTATTAAACACTTTATAGCCTCCTAAGATTTCCTGAAAATGAGGACTTTCAACCCGTTATTCACTAATTTGATAAAGAGCTTCCAGCGGGTTGGTAAGAGGATGTCTAATTTAGTTGTCAATTTTTTGGTTTAATCTATCTAAATAAATCCGACCAAAATTTATTATAAAAGCTTTACGATCAGATTTTATGATTAAAATACTATTTATCCAAGATAATTTTCTTTATGTAAATAAATATAGAGTTCAAGGGAATTTTATCTAGGTAGCAAGAATATAAATGCTAGCGAAAAATTAGCTGTAAATTGAATAGTAGTCAAGGAGTTGAGTTATTTTCTAGAAAAAAAGGCGCGATCGCAGTAAAATTACCAATGATGTGGCCAGTGAGAAAATAAAACAAGCAGGTCATTAGCAATAATTTTTATCTTATCAACGTTATATGGAGATGTTATGGAACCTCCTCTCCCTCTTGTTGGCTTAAACATCCTCGTAGTTGATGATGATGATGATAGTCGCTTTTATGTCACAACTGTACTAGAAGCAGATGGAGCATCTGTCACAGCAGTTGCATCCGCAGCCGCCGCATTGAAAGTATTACCCCAATTGCAGCCTGATATCTTGATATGTGATATTGCCATGCCGAGTGAAGACGGCTACACCCTCATCCGCAAAATCCGGTCGCTCAAACCGGACATTTACGGAAAACTCCCCGCCATTGCCTTAACCGCCTACGGCGATCTGGAGTATCGTAAAACCGCCCTAGAAGCAGGCTTTCAGATTCATGTACCTAAACCAGTCGATCCAAGCGAACTAGTTGCGATCGTCGCCAATTTAGTTAACAATTGTAATAATTAATACGAAAATGTTGTCATTGGGCATTTGTTATTTCTCCCCCTGCCTCCCCTGCCTCCCCTGCCTCCCCACTCCCCACTCCCCACTCCCCACTCCCCACTCCCCCTCATCCCTTCGCCTCAAAACTAATTTGCTCAGACTTATATCCCGGTGGCTCGACGTGAATTAAAATCCTCACAGGACGAAACCGTTCTTCTAATCGGCTTTCGACTTCTTCGGTGATCTGGTGGGCAGTTTCTACATCTGGTGCGTCTACAATTAAATGCATTTCAATGAACACTTGACGACCAAGAACACCGCGAGAAGCGATCGCATGACAGTTAATCACACCAGGGACAGAAGTAGCGATGGCATGGATTGCTTCTGGTGCGATCGCCATTTGATCTACCAGCCAAGGTAAATTCTCTTTTAAAACTGACCAACCACTCCAAAATACCAACAAAGCCACAGGAAAAGCTAACACGATATCCATCCATTGATAACCCAGCCAAACTCCGATCAAGCCGCCAATTACAGAAATTGTCACCCAAATATCACTCATGGTGTGTGTAGCATCAGCAATGAGAATCGGGCTACCTACCCGCTTACCCACACCACGTTCGTAAAACGCTACGAAAATATTTACACCCAACACAATTAGCAATAACCACAACTCAGGGGGCGATATTTTCACAGGTTCACCACCACCTTTGAGAATTCGCTCAATTGCTCCTTGGAGGATCTCAAAACAGGCTATTCCCAAAAAGGCCGCGATTCCTAATGCTCCCACCGCTTCAAACTTGCTGTGTCCATAAGGATGCTCGCGATCGGGTTGTGGAGAAGAAAATTTACTCGCAATTAATCCTAAAACGTTGTTAGCACTATCGGTCACACTATGCAAAGCATCAGCTAGTAAACTCAAAGAACCCGTCCAGTACCCCACAAGTGCTTTCAATCCCATTACAAATAGGTTGAGTACCAGGGTGATAATTAAAACTTTTCGCACTTCGGCACGGTTATCGGAAATCATAGATTATTTATTACATCAAGTTCTATGACTTCTAATGTAAAACTCAAAACACAAATAAATACAAATAAAATGTATCAAAGTCTGACACAGTAAGAGTTAAGTCTCTCTATAACTGACAATTTTTTATTCTAATTATTGACAATATTTATAATTAAAATTAGCTAGAAAGCAGACATATGTAGAGAATGCTTTTGGCGATGGCAGCAGATTTTTAGCATTAATAGGAGAAATATTTTAATTAAATTTATTTGTCAGTAAATTTTCTATAGGACTCATATTTGATTTTTGGGAAGCTAAGTACACCTTTATTCCTTCTTCCCAGTCCCCAGTCCCCAGTCCCCAGTCCCTTACCTCTACGAGTGATTCTCCAAATAAAATCGGATTGCTATAGTTGTGTAATTCATACATGTAATTCCTAAGGTTTTTCCGGAAAAATAGTTAATTATCTGCCACTATCCAATCGATTATTCGATAATTGACCAAGTTCTAAAGTGAACCACTGATTGGGGTAACATTAGTAATTACCAAGAAGTTTTAATACAAAGCTAATGTCTTCAACTCCTCTAACACTCAACTTAGTTGAAGGTTCTGTGTCCTTCAGTTTTTCACCCCAAGCAGCACGAGAATTAAAGGTAGCAATAGACCAGTTAATGGAACGCCTCAAAGCTGTGGCTGCTAAACCCATTCCTGGCGGCGGTAAAGCCACTCCCCAGCCTCCCTTGGAATATCGTTACACTGGCGAAGTCTTTTTAGAAGTTTTCTGCAATCCTAATATTTGGCCGACTCCCTTCGCAGCCAAAGTCCTGCTGACTGTTCGCAACATTAACATCCGCGTAACTACAGAAGCCGAATTGACTCGCATCATTGATGATATTAATCAATATTTAGACCAAGTGGGATGAGGGGGAGTGGGGAGTGGGGAGTGGGGAGTGGGGAGGCAGGGGAGGCAGGGGA
>NZ_JACJSJ010000093.1 GCF_014698115.1 Nostoc sp. FACHB-973 | reverse complement strand
CTTAAACGGCTGCCCATACGCTGTTACCTTGGTAGACACATTTATGTATTTACTTATCTTTACACAGTTTGGTTTTTTCACCTTGTTCTACTTAAAATAACAAGCTTAGTTACCAAAACCACAATTTTTGTTACAAACCTCAGAATTTTCGTTACAGTTTGACGATTTTAGTTAATATTGCTGAGACAATGGTTAAACTTGAGACTAATTTTCGTGGATTTTACTCAACCAAAATCAAACTTTAGTAAGGCAAGCTAGTTTTATAGAAATCCATTTTGATTTTTGAACTTATTTCCATAGGTAGTAGAGGCGCAATTAATCACGTCTGTTAGGCAATACGGAATTAGCCTTTTCAAGTTTTACCTACCTTCTTTAAAAATCAAATAGGAGTTGTATAAAACACGATACAAAAAACATAACTATGACTCGTCAAAAACTTACATATCGCGCTCTACGAAAAGCTGAATTGAGAATCTCTGGACTCAAAGCAATTGATACAAACATTGATTTTGGGGATGATCGTAACTTGCCAAATCTCACACAATTAGTTGAGCAGTACCGTAGCAAAATAAATGCTTATAATAGCGCTCTGAGTTTACTTGACTCTTACAAATATGAGATGAAAGAGTTAGATAAAACTTTGAACGATCTAATGGAAAAAATGCTCATTGGAGTTGCATTTAAATATGGTAAAGACAGCCATGAATATGAGATGGCGGGTGGTGTTCGTAAAAGCGTTCGTGTCCGGAGAAGCTTAGTCAGTCGCTTACAAGCTAGTAAGAATGAAGTATCGACTAGCAATACCCAAAATACGCAAATAATTGAGCAATAATAGCTCATGACTTCTTATTAAAATTTGAAGTTACATACAAAAAGTCCGCTTTCGCGGACTGTGGACATTGGATAAGGTTAAGTTGTCACCAAGAGTGTCTACAAGATGTTAGACTCAATATTCATTCTTTCTTAGTTCAACTAAAAAATCAAGTTTTTTAGCTCAAATATTAGGACATAAATTCTGGATTTAGGTCTTTTTAATGTCCAAAAACTTCACTTAGTCTGAAAAATATTTTGCACCATTTTTTTGTCTGTACTCGCCGCTGCTTTATCTAACTCTGCAATTTCACCAGCGTCTAATTGCCAACCCAACGCACCAATATTTTCCCTGGCTTGTTCCAGAGTCTTTGCTCCAGGGATGGGAATGGTTCCTTTACAGATGCACCAGTTAATTGCTACCTGTGACATAGTTTTGTTTCTGGACAGTGCCACTTCTTGCAAACATGCTAAAAGCGATCGCACTCCTGGTAAAATCTGTCTAAACAGCAGACCTCGTATACCTTTGGGAAAAGAACCTCCAACAGAGTATTTTCCAGTCAGTAGCCCCAAAGCCAAAGGACTGTAAGCAATCAATTTGATTCCCAACTCATCACAAACATCTTTAAGTTCGAGTTGGGTAACAGGATATGTAGACAGCAAAGAATATTGAACTTGCAGAGTAGTGATGGGAACGCCTCGCTGGGCAAACTTTTTCTGCACTTGTTTGAGCCGTTTCGGACCGTAATTGGATAGTCCTACTCCCTTAACCAACCCTTGCTCATAGACATCAGCCAAACCATCCAACAACCCCCCTTCTTGCCAGGGAGCATAGTTGGCTGTAGACCAATGCATTTGTACTAAATCAACATTTTTTCCCAGACGTTGAGCAGATGATTGGCAAGCCCTTACCATTGATTGGCGTGTCCATCTCCAGGGGTAAGCAGCAAGCTTAGTAGCAATACAAATATTTTCTTGATTGGAACCTACATATTCTCGGTTGAATTGTCCTAAAAGTAGCTCACTTCGACCATTCAATCTCCCAGTTCCGTAAGAATCACCTGTATCAAATAAAGTCACACCGTTACTTACACAAAGGTTGAAGACGGCTTTCAACTGGTCATCCATGCTTTCGTCATATCCCCAAAGCAATTGGTTGCCCCAAGCCCAGGTTCCACAGCCCATATTTGGCAGGGAGAGTTTTTGCAGAGTCTGCATCTTTGCTGTCTGTAGATTGCCTTAATAATTATCAGGCAATTCATTGGAACTAAGCTAAAACACATCCCAACCTATTGAAAAAGCGATCGCACAGACTTATAATTAATTGTGAAAACTTCTCTTACGCTGTTTATGCTTAGCGATGGCTTTGCGTTTGCGTTTTTGTAGGGGTGTTTCAAAGTGGCGGTGCTTTCTGATATCTGGAAAAATTCCTGCCTTAGACACTTCTCGCTTAAATCTACGTAAGGCTGATTCGATACCTTCATTTTCGCCTACGATTATTTGCGTCATAGTCTATTCCTACTAAGATTTGTTTCATGAGTGTGCGTAAGTGGTAAGCACCTTGTTCAACGGAAGCACAAAAAAAAGCAGACGCCTTGTCTGCCCTCAAGACCTTAGAGTTAAATTCTTGGTTCTAGACCTTAATAGCGTCGGGAGTATCCACCACCACCGCCACTTCCTCGTCTACCACCAGAGGAACCGCCATCTGTCTTAGGTTTAGCTTTATTAACTTTTAAACTCCGACCCATCCACTCAGCGCTATCAAGGGCTTCGATTGCTGCTGCTTCTTGGGCGTCTGATTCCATTTGTACAAAGCCAAAACCTCTTACCCGGCCTGTTTCTCGATCAATAGGCAATTGAACTTCTTTTACAGTTCCGTATTCTGAAAAGACTTGCCTGAGGTCTTCTTCTCTAACCTCATAGGATAGATTACCGACATAAATTGACATAAAGTGTCTCCAGAAGCATGGGAGTGTAGAGATTTATATCCGGATAGGTCTGTAATACAAATATATATAAAAACAAACTACACAACCGAATTTAATCTTTCTTTGACACTTTAACACAAATTTAAAGGTGAATGTTCGTAAGCAACATAGGGAGTAGGGAGTGGGGAGTGGGGAGTGGGGAATGGGGCAATAATTCGGGACAAGGGGAAAGATATATTGGAAGTTTTCTCCTTGTCTGCCCACACTTCATCATCGTCATCTTCCCCACTCACCCTCACAGGTACATCACGATCGCTGTAAAATTAATCTCCATCTGGTATTTGCTAACCCGTTGACGAATGATTCCTAGATGATATACAGCAAGCGGATTTATCCGTGGAATCAGTCGAAAATCCAAAATCCAAAATCTAAAATCTAAAGTTGTCTGACGCCCATGTATTGTGACTACCTCATTCAAATCCTGACAGCCCGTGTGTATGATGTTGCTCAGGAAACACCACTAGAGTATGCCCCAAATCTGTCTGCACGGCTGAATAATCAACTCCTGCTAAAACGTGAGGATATGCAGTCAGTATTTTCCTTTAAATTGCGGGGTGCCTATAACAAAATGGTACAACTGCCGCCAGATATATTGGCACAGGGTGTAATCGCAGCATCGGCGGGTAACCATGCTCAGGGAGTTGCTCTGGCAGCCCAGCGCTTGGAAACCAGAGCGATTATCGTCATGCCGATAACCACACCCCAAGTCAAGGTAGATGCAGTTAAAAGTAGGGGCGGAGTAGTTGTATTACATGGAAATACCTACGATGATGCTTATACTTATGCCCGTCAATTAGAAGCCGAAAAAGGGTTAACTTTTATTCATCCCTTTGACGATCCCCATGTCATTGCTGGACAGGGAACAATCGGTATGGAAATTTTACGGCAATATCAGCAACCGATCCATGCGATTTTTGTAGCCATTGGCGGGGGCGGATTAATTTCTGGGATTGGAGCTTATGTGAAACGGTTGCGTCCCGAAATTAAAGTGATTGGTGTTGAGCCAGTAGATGCCGATGCCATGTCTCAGTCCTTGAAAGCCGGACATCGGGTGCGTTTATCCCAAGTGGGGTTATTTGCTGATGGGGTAGCGGTGCGGGAAGTAGGTGAAGAAACCTTCCGTTTGTGTCAGCAGTATGTAGATGAGATTATTTTAGTGGATACGGATGATACTTGTGCGGCGATTAAAGACGTGTTTGAGGATACGCGATCGATTTTAGAACCAGCAGGTGCATTGGCGATCGCAGCTGCCAAAGCCTACGCAGAACGAGAACAAATCACAGGACAAACTTTAATTGCTGTAGCTTGCGGTGCAAACATGAACTTCGATCGCCTCCGTTTCGTCGCAGAACGGGCAGAGTTTGGCGAACGCCGCGAAGCTATCTTTGCAGTCACAATTCCTGAAGAACGAGGAAGTATTCGCCAGTTTTGCGAATGTATTGGCAAACGCAATCTCACCGAATTTAATTATCGCATTGCCGATGCCAAAACAGCCCATATTTTTGTTGGTGTGCAAATTCAAAACCGTGCTGATGCTTCAAAGATGGTAGAAACCTTTGAAGCTCAGGGATTTGAAACCCTGGATTTAACAGACGACGAACTTACTAAACTACATCTACGGCACATGGTGGGTGGGCACTCTCCCCTTGCTGAGAATGAATTGCTCTACCGTTTTGAGTTTCCGGAACGTCCTGGTGCATTGATGAAGTTTGTTGGTTCCATGAGTCCGAATTGGAATATCAGTCTTTTTCACTACCGCAACAATGGAGCAGACTACGGACGAATTGTCGTTGGTATCCAGGTTCCTCCCCACGAAATGGAAGAGTGGCAAGCATTTCTGGATACCCTTGGTTATCGGTATTGGGATGAAAACAAGAATCCAGCATACAAGCTGTTTTTGGCATAAGTGGGGATTGGGGATTGGGGATTGGGGGATGAGGGAGCAGGGGAGGGAGGGGAGGCAGGGGAGAAATAACTAATGCCCAATACCCAATCCCCAGTCCCCAATCCCTAGTCCCTAATCCCTAATTCCGATAACTACCTTGCAATATCATATTGGAGTCCCAAGTATACAACCCGATTTGGTCGGGAACCTTAGAGAATCTCCCTGTCCGATAGCCTCTAGATAATTCATTCAGCACCTTATTTTTGATCTCTCGGAGTTCCTGAGAATTTATTTCTCCGTAAATTCCGGCGATTACTTCAGCCACGGTGAAAACTTTACCTGGATTTTGTTCAAAAAGAGAAGTGAGGGCATCAATCAAGAATTGGCCGTCAAAGGCTTTGAGCATTGGTACTGTTTTTGTCTTGGGAGGTACGAAAGGTTTCTTCTTTTTGTTTTTGATGCTCCTAGAAGCACCATTGCCATTGTTTGGGGCGACTAAACTTAAATCCAGAGTGTAACAACCGGGTTCTTCGGGAATAATTACCCAGTAGCTTCTTTCTCTGCCTTGGGTGAGGGAAGATTGAACTCTACCTTTAACTACTCTAAACAGATTAGAATCTAACTCTCCATAAAGCGATCGCACAATGAAATCGATATGACACACAGTACCTGCCTGTTCTTGCAATAGCTGTTTTATGGCTTCCATTCGAGACAGAGATTGATACTGGGGTAGCATGGGGATTTCCGGCACCTTAGCTGAGTTATCGTTGTTCTCTGGAAGTGCCTGTATATCTGGGGATGTACTTCGAGTTTGACTTGTTTTTGTATCAACAGCAGCAAAGGAAGTATCAATTTCAATGTCGTCTGAGTCTTTTAGTTCTGACTCTATAGACTCCACCAAGTTGATTTGGGAGATGTCATCATGGGCTGACAAAAACCGCAGAGAGCTTTCTGGGGAAGAAGTGGAGGTTTCGTCAACTGCCTTCAGTCTTGATATATGCTTGTTGCCATCAGAGAAAGACCAGGTAGATAACAACGCTTCTACATGATCGAGTTGCGATCGCGCTTGCACAAATAAGCGTTCATACTCTTCTGTGAGGCGAGCATAATAGTCTCGTAATTCCAACAGTGGCGAGAGAAATGTGCCCGGAGGTGGTTCTAGTTGTCCCTTTGAATTCATAGCGCTTTAATCAATTTAAGTCAGTATCACTTTTGTAAGACATTGGTCTGGGTTTAGCTTTGACAGATGCTGGCTGGGATTTCTTCGGCGGTTGGGGAGGGCGACATCTCTCACAATATAAAGGTCGAGGTCCATAAGTCTCACGTTTTGTCAGATCGTTACACTCTTTACAGACAAACTGGAAAACACGAGTGTGAATCTCTCTTTTGTGCGCCCTGACAGTATATTCCCTAACATCAATGAATTTACTTGCCATAATTAGGAATCTTGAATTTCCTTCGTATCAATGTCCTATCAATATAGCTATTCAAGCAAATCAAACTGCATCAGTGTGTGTTTATGTAGAAGTTTTATTCAAATCAGTGAATTTGATGCCAAGGACAAGGTGCGAATATTGCTTAGCAGCAAATTCAGAGTTAGTCTTGACTATCCCCTGAGCATATACCTGGTGATGAGCAAACACTATCACCATTCCTATAGTGCTTCATTTGAAAAACAATTCCTACTGCCTATAACTAGCTGCTTTTGCCTGACGTGATGCACTTGCGATGCAGAATGTGTGGTCTTCAACTAAAGTATAATCCCTCTGAATAATGCCAGTGTTGTAAATCAAGTACTAGATAATTCAGATAATCTCACCAAGAAAAGGCAAGCACGGACTCGTTTGGTTGGATAAGACTAGGCTTCCACAACAGTATCTTAAAGACCTCAAAGGAGCTGCTTGAACAGACTGTAGAAATCTTACCAAAGTATTCGCACCTGAATTTTATTCGTAAAGATATAGACATAGGAGATTTTTGTCGGTTTCATCAGGGAAATTTACATAGATTGACAAATCAAGTTATTGGCAGTGTATTTAATTGCCCATTTTATTTATAACCCTTCTTCCTTCTGATAGAGGATTATCGATCGAGGAAGCCATTTGTGTATAAGGAACAACCGCCTCTTTAAAAATAAGAAGCGGTGATTATCGCTTATTAAGGCATAACCAAAATGTAAAACCCTGAATATTTAGTTGAGAGGAAATTATTTGTGATCGACAAAATCGGCATCAATCACATCTTCAGTGCCCTGGCCTTGTTGTTCACCACTCGTGTTCCTCGCAGCTTGGGCGTAGACAGCGCTACCCATTTGCATTAAGGCTTGTTGTAACTCGCTAGATAGAGATTTAATGCGATCGCTATCATCTTGGTCAATAGCCCGTTGTAAATCATTTACTAGTGCTTCAATGGAAGAGCGATCGCTTGCACTCACCTTGTCACCCAAGTCTTGCAGCTGTTTCTGGGTTTGATAGATTAGTGAATCTGCTAGATTCTTGGTATCAATTTGTTCGCGGCGTTTCCGGTCTTCTTCAGCGTGAGCATCTGCATCGCTTACCATACGCTCCACATCCCGCTTATCAAGGGTAGAAGCACCTGTAATAGAAATCGACTGCTGTTTCCCCGTAGCTCGGTCTTGGGCTGTGACTGAAAGAATACCATTGGCATCAATATCGAAGGTAACTTCGATTTGCGGTACACCTCTAGGTGCTGGTGGAATGCCATCAAGGCGGAATGTACCCAAACTCTTGTTATGTGTGGCTAATTCCCGCTCACCTTGGAGAACGTGAATTTCTACATTTGTTTGACCATCTGCTGCCGTCGAGAAAATTTCTGATTTTTTCACAGGGATAGTAGTATTGCGGGTAATAATCTTGGTCATTACGCCGCCAAGGGTTTCCACACCCAAAGACAAAGGCGTAACATCCAGCAACAGAATATCTTTAACTTCACCTGCTAAGACACCTGCTTGAATAGCTGCACCAACGGCTACAACTTCATCAGGGTTCACGCCTTGGTTTGGTTCTTTCCCCGTCATCCGCTGCACCAAGTCTTGAACAGCGGGAATACGAGTGGAACCACCGACTAATACAACTTCATCAATTTCGGCGTTGGTAAGTTTGGCGTCTTCCAGTGCTTGTTTTACTGGCTTGCGACAGCGGTCTAGGAGATCCGAAGTCATCTCTTCAAATTTAGCCCGCGTCAGGGTCATATCCAGGTGTTTTGGTCCTTCTTGAGTGGCAGTGATGAAGGGGAGATTGATATTGGTTTGAGTCGCACTTGAAAGTTCAATTTTGGCTTTTTCGGCTGCTTCTGTCAATCTTTGTAAGGCTTGCTTATCTTTACGTAAGTCAATACCTTCATTGCGTTGAAATTCAAAAGCCAACCAATCCACAATCTTTTTATCAAAATCATCACCACCCAAGTGGGTATCACCGCTGGTAGATTTGACTTCAAATACTCCCTCACCCACTTCCAAGATAGAAACGTCAAATGTTCCACCACCAAGGTCAAAGACCAAAATGGTCTCATTCTGCTTTTTATCTAAACCGTAAGCTAGGGCTGCTGCCGTAGGTTCGTTAATAATCCGGAGAACTTCTACACCTGCAATTTTGCCAGCATCTTTGGTGGCTTGCCGTTGGGAGTCATTGAAATAAGCAGGAACCGTAATTACTGCTTGGGTAACTTTTTCTCCCAAATATTTACTTGCATCATCAACTAACTTCCGCAGGACTTGGGCAGAAATTTCTTCGGGAGCAAATTGTTTTTTGGCTGCGGGACAGTCAAGTTTGACATTACCGTTGCTGTCGCGCAAAATTTTGTAAGAAACTTCTGTAGCTTCATGGGTAACTTCATCGAATTTGCGCCCAATAAAGCGTTTAACAGAATAAAAGGTATTTTCTGGGTTCATCACTGCTTGGCGTCTAGCAATTTGACCCACCAAGCGTTCGCCCGTTTTGGTATAAGCCACAACTGAAGGAGTGATGCGTTGTCCCTCAGCGTTAGCAATTACCATCGGCTGCCCACCTTCTATCACGGCAACACAAGAGTTCGTAGTCCCTAAATCAATTCCAACTACTTTAGCCATATAACCTTCCTCTTTAGCACCTGAGGAAAAAAGGGATTGGGGATTGGGGATTGGGTGCTGGGGATTGAAAGTTTACCCGTTATCAAGCCCCTACTCCCTACTCCCTACTCCCCACTCCCTAGTCCCTAACGTTGAATCAACCGATGTTAACTTTGACAGCTTTGCGTTTTTCTGACTCAGCTTTCGGCAAAGTTAAGTGGAGAAGACCATTTTTGTATTCAGCTCGTACTTTGTCGTTTTGAACTTGGGAAGGTAACGGAATTACGCGATGGAATTTGCCATAACGAAATTCAGAGCGAGTGACGCCGTTTTCTTCAGTCCTGGTTTCAGTCTTGCGCTCACCGCTAATGGAAATTGATTCGGGAGTCGCTTCTACGTTTATATCTTTTGGTTCCAAACCAGGTACTTCTAGTCTCAAGTTGATTGCATCATCAGTTTCTTCTATTTCTACGGCAGGAATGAAGGTGAATCCAGTCCTTTCACCGCCGTCGGTTGGTATTAATCTGTCAAACAAGCGATTCATTTGCCGCTGTAAGGTGTCAATTTCTCGGAATGGTTCCCAGCGTTCACTGTCCCGGAATGGTTCTAAGCGTTCAATATCCCGGAATGGGTCCCAACGAATGAGTGCCATAACTATCACCTCTAAGATGAACTATCTAGTCTTAGGAGGCTCAATCTCAAGCTTTCTAGCTTGCGAACACCTGATATAATACGTTTGTCGAGCAATCTTCAAATTTCACTAAGCTCAATCTCAAGCTTCCTACCTATCAGACTAGATCGGGATTCAAGTTGAGTAGGTTCGGTTTTATAGTCAAGAGCGATCGCAATAACCGTACCTTTTGAGAGTTCACAAAAAATCGGATTTACCCATCAGCAACACAAAATAAAAAGTTGTTAGTAGTCAATGGGAATCAGAAAAACACTGAATCAATGACAACTAACAACTAATTGACAAAACCATTTTAGATCGCAGTCAGTTTTGTAGCTCTACTGCTGACTTGGTGCAGCGGGTTGCGATTGAGGTTGGCGTAAACGGCGCAAAGACTCCCGCAATTTGTTTTGGCTTGTGCTTTCTCTTCGCCGCCGTCGATTTGTGCTTGCTTGTGGTTTTTGTGATGAATTAGTAGTCGCTCGTTCACTACGAATGCGGCGTAGAGACTCTCTTGCACTTCCTTGAGAGCTAGTTGTCCTTGTTTGGGATGATGAACTTGTGGCAGTATTTTCGACTCTCTGACGACGTAGACGCCGACTAAATCCCGATTCTGTCGGTCTTGTGGCTGTAGCTTCATTAGATGGTGTAAACTCTCGCCGCCTGCGTCTTGAAGTTCCTTCTGTGGTGTTAGAGTTGGATGCTGCCTGTTGGGTTCTTTGTTCTGCTTGTCTTTGTCTATTCCGTTCTTGAACTTGGCGGTGTCGCTGTGAACCTTTTATGGCAAATTCAGTGGCGATGGATACTCCTTGTCTGCCTCCTTCTGCGGGTTTTAATTTCCAGTCACGCGCTTGTCTCAAGGTTTCTTGATCCAAATCGCGGTTTCCACTGGAGCGAGCAATCCGCACGTTAGTAACATTACCTTGTGCATCAGTATCAACAGCTACTTCTACTCTCCCTTCTACCCCTCGCCGTCTTGCTGCCTCAGGATACTTGGCATTGCATTCGCGGCAGGCTGCACGACCATTACCATTACCTGAAGTGTTAATTTTTGGAGGTGTTGGGACTGTTGGCGCTACTGCTACCGGACGGTTTCCTGTTTGATTGCCAATTCCACTGCCAATGCCGCTACCAGTGCCGCTACCAGTGCCACTACCAGTGCCGCTACCAATTCCACTGCCAGTGCCACTACCAGTGCCGCTACCAGTGCCGCTACCAATTCCACTGCCAGTGCCACTACCAATGCCGCTACCAGTGCCAGTGCCAGTTCCACTGCCAACACCACCGCCAGTGCCAGTGCCAGTTCCTCCGCCAGTGCCAGTACCACTGCTTGTACCTACAGCAATACCACTACCTGAGCCTAAACCAACACCTGAGCCGCCACCACCACCACCACCGCCACCACCGCCTCCAGATAGAGGCGAAGCTGGAATGGGTGCAGATTTCACAGGAGCTTCTGGCTTGGTAGGAATTGCTTTTGGCGGCGTATTTGTCGGCTGTGGCTTCTGGGCAACTGCCGTAATCTGTTCAAATTCCTGCTGAACTTTTTCTACTGGCGGAGTTTCTATAGACTGTTTTTGTACAATTTCTGGTTCTTTTTTGATTTCTTGTGGAATTTCTTCAAGTGGTTTTTCTGGTTCCGCAGTCGGAGCATCAACGATCGCCACTTCTATTGGTTGATCGTTCTCTTCAGGCATTCTTGTCAAATAATTACTTATGCCTGAAGACAATACGCCCAAATGCAGCGCCAGTGAGCCTATCAGACTGTAAGCCAGAAAAGACTTGAGAGCCTCAACTTCTTTGGAACGTTGCTTGACAGTAATACCGGAAAAGCTCATAGCTATTGCTACCTATTCTCACTAATTCAGTCATCTTAGAATGCACGGTTACAAATATCAAGCAAAAAATTAAAATTATTTGAGGTAGTTTTATGTAACCCGACATTAGCCAAAACATCTTTGAAAACTATCAATATCACGATTTATAAACAAAATAAATTTTTGTTTTGATAAAATTAATTTATGTAAAGTGAGCAAATTTATGTACGGAACTTACACAAGCAGCACATAAAGTAAATCAAAATCATCATGATTACGTTTGAAAAAATTATCATTATATTTTAAATTTTATTGAGAAAAAGTTTCAACTTTTCTCTAGATTCTGCTAGTCTTACTGTGTGTTGTTGATGACGTTTAGAGAACATGGGTATTCAGAATTTGTTTGTAGCAGGCGGTGTGGTCATGTGGCCGCTGCTGGGATTTTCGGTATTGGGTGTGGCACTAATCATCGAGCGTATCAGGTTTTGGGTAAGGATCAATCAGCGTCAAAGCCGTGTGGTGCGGGATGTATTGAATCTTTATCGCCTCGATAATGTTGTCGGTGCAATGGATAAACTTCAGAAAAACGCAGATTTGCCACTCGCCCGCATTTTTCTTGCAGCTTTAGAATTAGAGGAGCCAAATCCAGAGGAATTTCGTTTGGCATTGGAAAGTGAAGCGCAGGCTGAAATCCCAGTACTCAAACGTTTCCAAAACATTTTTGAGACAATCATTAGTTTGGCACCACTTTTGGGTCTTCTGGGCACAGTATTAGGATTGATAACTTCCTTTGCCTCCCTAAATCTTGGTGACGTGGGAGGTAGCAAAACCGCAAGTGTTACCGCCGGGATTAGTGAGGCTCTTGTATCTACAGCATCAGGATTGATTGTTGCTATATTCATACTCATGTTTGCCAATACCTTCCGGGGATTGTACCAGCGTCAAATCGCGCTAATTCAGGAGTATGGGGGACAACTAGAATTACTTTATCGCCGTCGCTATGAACGAGGAGAAAAAACTTATGCGTCTTCCAGATGAACCAGAACTTCCATTACAAATCAACATCGTACCGATGATTGATGTGATTTTTGCAATTTTGACATTTTTTATCATGTCAACTTTGTTTTTAACACGTTCAGAAGGTTTGCCTGTAAATTTACCGAAGGCAGCCACAGCAAAACAACAACAAGTCCCCTCTAAAATTACCATCACAGTAGATGAACAAGGAGTAGTAAGCCTGAACCGAAAACCAGTTGCAGTTGATGATTTGACACAGCAAGTGCGGACTTTAATTGGTTCTAACTCAGAAATGTTAGTGATTATTAATGCTGATGAAAAAGTTGGTCACGGTAAAGTAGTGGCTGTGATGGATCGGGTACGTGAGGTTCCGGGGGCAAAATTAGCGATCGCCACTCAAAGACAATAGGAAAAGGGGGGATGAGGGGGATGAGGGAGATAGTTTTTCACTTCTGACTTCTAACTCCCAACTCCTAACTCCTAACTCTTAATGATTACCTTGGCGATATTTACGACGTATTACGCCTGGGTATTTGCAATTCTTGAGATATAAGTTTAAGTAATGAATTTTGATGAGAGTGTATAAAAAAGTGATCGCCGTCAAGCATTTGTAAAGAGAAAGTAGACATCGCCTGCTCTCGCCATGCTTGCAGAGATTCATGGCTAACTTCTTTGTCTTGCCAACCACCAAATATACTAATGGGACAGTCTAGAGGCTGTTGTGGAGTATAAATATAAGTTTCTAAAACTGCAAAATCTGCCCGCAAAACAGGGAGGAAGATTTCCATCAGTTCTGGATTTTCTAGTACTGCTTTGGGTGTCCCGTTGAGAGTGCGTAGTTCTTCGAGTAACTCCGGATCTGGTAAGACGTGCAAGGGTGGTTTTGTAGGTGGGATTTGTGGGGCGCGGCGAGCAGATATGAAAAGGTGAAACGGTTTAAGATTATACTCTAAGCGCAGTAGACGAGTTAACTCGAAGCTAATTAATCCGCCCATGCTGTGACCGAAGAAGGCGAATGGTTTGTCTAAATATGGTAGAAGAACTGGAGCGATCGCTTTTACAAGAGCTTCTAACCGCGTGTAAGGTGATAAATTTATCTGTTTTCCCCGTCCAGGATATTCCACAGCACAGACTTCGACATTACCAGGTAGGCTATTAGACCATGTGCGAAAAATCATGGAGCTACCACCAGCGTAGGAGAAGCAGAATAAACGCAGATTTGCTTGGGGATTTGGTTGGGGACAGTTAATCCAAGAATTCAAGGTTGGTTTAGTTGTCATGATAGAACTTGTATTAGCTGTTTTACCCTTTGTAGTTAATTGTGGGAATATGGTTTATATCGTACCAAATCACCTGACAAGGGTAGATTTAGATTTGTTGTATCACGGTTTCTAATTACATGGGGTATATAAATTTGTAGGGTAGCACAGCTGTGGTACCCTACCTTGCACTTGTGATGACGCAAAGTCTTGTATTTAAAAATGGACAAACTGTTATTTTTCTTCTTCTAGATATATGTCATGTTCTCTGTTGATGAAAACCTGAGATAATACCTGATAAGCTTCAGTCCAAGCCGCCATCACTTCTTCTGTAGCTGCTTCTTGCAAAACATCTTTCATCGCTTGCAGTAAACTTTCTCCAACAATAGGATATTGTTCTGGTGTAACATGAGTCTGCACGTGACGATGGGCAATATTTTCTACCATCGATTTTAAAGCAGGCAAATTATCAATTTGGTTAGCATAACTATAAACTGCTGTAGCTAATCTCGCAGGCTGAGAACCGTCTGCTTGAGCAGACATGTTAAATTGTTCTCTGACTTCTGGATGGTTTTGAAACATAATTTCATACATCCGAGTCGTGATTTGCTGACCGTTTTTTTTCAAGACTGGTGCTGTAGATTTAACGATATCTATTGTTTGTTGGCTAATCATAGTTTTTTCAACCTTTTAGAATATTGATTGACTTCAATTTAGTGGTTATTTCTAGCAGTTACTATGAGCAAGCTCATATACAGCAGAATTCCGGAGTCAGAAGTCAGAATGGGCTACGCCCCGCTACGCTAACAGAATTCAGGAGTTACTAGGGTGCGTTAGGCTAAAGCCATAACACACCAATACACAACAATGTAGAATGCATCTGTGTAAATCAATAATTTATCAGATATTAATTGAATATGCACACAGTTAATAAAAAGTCAACAAAAAGAGCTTGGGCAGGTGCGATCGCCAAACCAGCTACAGAATTCCCCACTACCCAATTGCCAATTCTCTCTGGTAAAGTCCCAAATGGCTTGCGTGGTAGTCTTTACCGCAATGGCCCAGCGCGGCTAGAACGCGGTGGTGTGCGTGTGGGACACTGGTTTGATGGAGATGGGGCGATTCTCGGCGTCCATTTCACCGATGCAGGAGTGACGGGAGTTTATCGCTATGTGCAAACAGCAGAATATCAAGCTGAAACTAAAGCAGATAAATTCCTTTATGGTATTTATGGTACACACGCGCCGGGGCCGATTTGGAAGCGGTGGAACCCGCAAGTCAAGAATGCAGCTAATACTTCAGTGTTGGCTTTACCTGATAAACTGTTGGCTTTGTGGGAAGCAACTAAGCCTTATGCCCTTGATTTGCAAACTCTAGAAACCAAGGGATTAGATGATTTAGGTGGTTTGGATAATAGATTACCTTATTCTGCTCATTACAAACGCGATCCACATACAGGCGAAATTTTTAATTTTGGTATCAGTTTCGGAACTTTTGTACAACTCAATCTCTACAAAAGCGATACCTCTGGCAAAATTATTCAAAAAGCTGCTTTCAAACTAGACCGCTATGCAATAATACATGATTTTGTTTTAAGTCAAAAATATCTGGTGTTTTTCGTGCCACCGATGCGGATGAAAACACTATCATTTTTAGTAGGTTTAACTACCTTCAGTGAATCTCTTTCCTGGGAACCTCAGTTAGGAACTCAGGTGTTAATATTTGACAGGGAAAACTTATCTTTAGTGAGTCGTGGTGAAACCGATCCTTGGTTTAATTGGCATTTTGGTAATGGGTGTGAAAATCAAGATGGTTCGGTAATTTTGGATGTGGTGCGATATTCAGATTTTCAACAAAGTAATGAATATCTCAGAGAATTTCCAACTGGTGAAACACACACCGTTTCTCAAGGGACATTATGGCAAGTGCGTCTCAATCCTCAAACTGCCAAAGTGACAGCAACTCAAGAAGTTATCAACCGGGTTTGTGAGTTTCCTGTTGTGCAGCGATCGCAAGTCGGACAACCTTGGCGTTATACTTATGTAGCTTTGCGCCCAGAAAGAATTAAGACAGGTAAAGAATGGTTAAGTGCGATCGCTCGTTTTGACTACAAAACTGAAACCCTCACGGAAGTAGATTTAGGAGAAAATCTTTATTCTTCAGAACCCATTCACGCCCAAGATAGTCAAAACCCTGAACAAGGTTGGGTGTTAATCGTGGTTTACGATGGTAATTCTCATAGTAGTGAAGTTTGGATATTTGATAGCGATCGCTTAGATGCAGAACCAGTTTGTAAACTAGGATTACCCAGCGTGATTCCTCACAGTTTCCACGGTACTTGGAACCCAGCGTAAAAATAAAGATAATTGTAGGGGCACAACATGTTGTGCCCCTACTGTAAAAATAAGTCAAAATATTTCTAGCTCTCGCTAAATATTCTTAAATTTTGCACTAATCCAAAATCTAAAATCCAAAATTGTTTGTCTTATGCAATTACAAGAAAAACGCCAATATTCACCCACAGAATACCTAGAATTAGAGGTCATTTCAGAATATCGTAGTGAATATATAGATGGTCAAATTATACCCATGACAGGTGGAACACCAAATCACAATCAAATAGCTTTGAATCTCAGCGGATCTCTGAATTTTGCTTTGAAGCGACAACCTTATCGAGTATTCGTAGCTGAACAACGTTTATGGATTCCTAAAAAGCGAATTCATACATATCCAGATGTCATGGTTATTCAAGGTTCATTAGAATTTGCTGAAGGGCGTACAGATACAATTACCAATCCCTTGATGATTGCTGAAGTGCTATCTAAATCTACTAGAAGTTATGATATAGATGAAAAATTTGCGGCTTATCGTAGCATACCCAGTTTTCAAGAATATGTTTTGATAGATCAATACAAAAAGCATGTAGAACAGTATTATAAAACTGATGCAAAAAAATGGATTTTCTCAGAATATGAGGATGACGATAGCGTTTTAATCTTATCCTCTGTTGAATTTCAAATCTCTCTATCAGATATTTACGATAAAGTTGACTTTGACGTTAAAGAATAATCTGACTGTGGGTCTTTGGTCATTAGTCATTAGTCATTAGTTTTGGACAAAGGACAAATGACAACTGACAAAGGACAAAGAACAGCCAATAAAAAATATTTCACAAATCAATGAAAAGTGCCATATCCTATTAAAATTTGAGCAGGAAATTTGAAGGGGATCGCAGAGTGGCTGATGAACGCATAGTCAATGCAGAACAGATTCATCCAAGGGACTTTTCGTGGCGATTATGGCCTCTTGTGCCACTCTACCCGTATGGTAGACGGCGGACAATCCGCAAAGAAGTCCTCAAGGATACAATCTGGAATTTTGACCAGATTCAGGGCATTTTTTATGTTGTTGTGCCAATTCGCATGACTGTTGTGAAGCTGGAAGCCGGGGGTTTGTTGGTTTATGCGCCTGTTGCGCCTACCCCAGAGTGCATCCGGCTTGTCAATGAGTTGGTTGCTGAACATGGTCATGTTAAGTACATTATCCTGCCAACTGTCTCTGGTTTAGAACACAAGGTTTTCGTCGGTCCCTTCGCTAGATACTTCCCGACTGCACAGGTGTTTGTAGCGCCGAATCAATGGAGTTTTCCGCTAAATCTGCCCCTTAGCTGGCTTGGCTTACCCCCAAAACGCACTCAGCTACTTCCAGAAGATAGCAGCAAAACACCCTTTGCTGATGAGTTTGATTATGCCATGCTTGGCCCCATTAACCTTGGTTCTGGTCGGTTTGCGGAAGTTGCTTTTTTTCACAAGCGATCGCATTCTCTACTTGTAACAGATTCAGTGCTTTCCATTTCAGAAGATCCGCCTGCGATCGTCCAATTAGATCCATATCCCTTGCTATTCCATGCCAAAGATAATGCTTGTGACATTGTTGCAGATATTCAACCAAATCGCCGCAAAGGATGGCAGCGGATCTGTTTGTTTGCTTTATACTTTCAACCAAACAGCTTAGAAATACGTCCTTGGGGTAAGGTGTTCCAAGATGCCCTAAAAGCAACAGAACGCTCAAAAAAAGCTTATTTTGGATTGTATCCCTTTAAATGGCAGGACTGGCAGCGATCGTTTGATGCCCTACGGGGTAATAATCGGTTGTTCGTAGCACCAATTTTACAGACACTAATTCTCAACCGCGCACCCAAAGAAACCATTGACTGGGCTGATAAAGTTGCAAGTTGGAACTTTGAGTGGATTATTCCTTGCCACTTTGATGCACCGATTAAAGCCCAGCCGTATCAGTTTCGTCAAGCTTTCTCTTTCTTAGAAAAGCAACCTGCTTTAGGTGCTGGTTTGTTTAACACTAACACCTATCCCTTACCAGAAGAGGATTTTAAAGCACTTAGGGAAATCGACGCAGGTTTAAATAAATTTGGCATCGTCCCGCCAGCAAAGGAAAAAGTGTAGGAAAAAACGCAAAATAGTTCCAAGTTCCAAGTAAAGAATTCCCCACTCCCAACTCCCCACTCCCCATTCAATATCAGTGGTAAACTAAAACAACTTTCAGAAAAAGTCAATAAGTCTTTATTTTCGTTAGAGTTGGGATAATAATCAAAGTGTGAGGATTGATACTAATGCGAGTATTGCTGGTGTATCCAATATTTCCCAAAACCTTTTGGTCATATGAAAAAATTTTGGAATTAGTCAATCGCAAGGTTTTATTACCACCTCTGGGTTTAGTAACAGTAGCAGCAATTCTGCCCCAAGAGTGGGAATTTAAGCTAGTCGATCGCAACATTCGTTCAGCAACAGAAGAAGAATGGGCGTGGGCAGATCTAGTCATCTTGTCGGCGATGATTGTTCAAAAACAAGATTTACTCGACCAAATTCAAGAAGCAAAGCAGCGTGGTAAGTTGGTTGCAGTGGGCGGCCCTTACCCCACTTCTGTACCTCACGAAGTCCAAAATGTTGGTGCAGATTTCCTGATTTTGGATGAAGGCGAAATCACTTTGCCGATGTTTATTGACGCAATTCAACGGGGAGAAACTTCTGGAACTTTCCGCGCCACAGAAAAACCAGATGTCACAAGCACACCAATACCCCGTTTTGATTTATTAGAATTGGATGCCTATGACATGATGTCCGTGCAGTTTTCGCGTGGGTGTCCCTTCCAGTGCGAATTTTGTGACATCATTGTTCTCTATGGTCGCAAACCACGTACCAAAACCCCGTCCCAACTTTTGGCAGAGTTAGATTACCTCTATGAACTAGGTTGGCGGCGGGGTGTGTTCATGGTGGATGATAACTTCATTGGCAACAAACGCAATGTGAAATTGTTGCTCAAAGAGTTAAAAGTCTGGATGGCAGAACATCAATATCCCTTCCGCTTTGACACTGAAGCTTCAGTAGACTTGGCACAAGACGCAGAAATGTTGGAGTTGATGGTTGAGTGCGGTTTCTCGGCGGTGTTTTTGGGAATCGAAACGCCGGATGAAGATAGTTTGCAACTAACTAAGAAGTTTCAAAATACTCGCAATTCCCTAACTGAGGCAGTGCAAACCATCACCAAAGCTGGATTGCGCCCGATGGCTGGGTTTATTATAGGGTTTGATGGCGAAAAAGCGGGTGCTGGCGATCGCATTGTCCGCTTTGCAGAAGAAGCAGCAATTCCCTCTACTACCTTTGCCATGTTGCAAGCCTTACCCAATACCGCCCTGTGGCATCGCCTGAAAAAAGAAGGACGACTCCGGGAAAATCAAGATAGCAAGATTGCCAACATCAATCAAACAACATTGATGAACTTTCTTCCCACCCGTCCCTTAGAAGAACTTGCCAGAGAATATGTTGAGGCATTTTGTGCTTTATACGACCCAGTTAAATACTTAGATCGCACCTACCGCTGTTTCTTGATGATGGGTTTACCCAGTTGGAAAGCACCAGCTAAAATGCCAGAGTGGGTAGTTATCAAAGCCTTGTTAATTGTGATTTGGCGACAAGGAATCAAACGCGAAACCCGTTGGAAATTCTGGCATCATTTATTTAGCATTCTCAAACGTAACCCTGGAGTTGTTGAACATTACGTCTCTGCCTGTGCCCACAACGAACACTTTCTAGAATATCGCCAAATTGTCCGCGATCAAATTGAAAGTCAGCTTGCAGAATATCTGGCGCAGGGTGCAGAAACGCCCTATGTGCTAGTGAAGGAAAAAGTAGAGGAAAAAGCTGAAGCGGTAGTTAGTTAAATGGGGTAACGGTTAATAGGTAAGAGTTAAAAAATTACTATTAGCCGTTATCCGAATCCAGCATTTCAGAGGTCATTTATAAATTAAAAATAAAATTACTGTAGTGGACTATTTTAGCCTAGACAGTCCACTACTTACAGCAATTTTCAGGTAAATAGACCACGTTGTAGGGGCGCACAGCTGTGCGCCCCTACGTTCGCGGAGCGTCCCCCGGGGATGGGATGTTTTTTAATTGGAAGTCCCTAGGAAAATTAAAATGAATCTGTCGTTTAAAGACATAGAGTTTATCATTGAAGCTTGCGATCGCCTTTTTTATTCTTGAAAAAGTATAAATATATACTTTAAGCTACAGAGATAAAAAATCATCAGCATTTATCAGCAATATTTCCAATAACTTCATCTAAACTTCATTTTTTGACTAAATTCAATAAGCAAAATCCGCAATTACTTTCTCAAAATGCCATTTGACTTTCTCAAACCCCAGTTTGCTTTCTCATTTTGGTGTTTTCCGCAAGTAAAACAAGCTTTGACTTACTCAAAATGCCATTTGACTTACTCAAACCCCAGTTTGCTTTCTCATTTTGGTGTTTTCCGCAAGTAAAACAAGCTTTGACTTTCTCAAAATGCCATTTGACTTACTCAAATCCCAGTTTGCTTTCTCATTTTGGTGTTTTCCGCAAGTAAAACAAGCTTTGACTTTCTCAAAATGCCATTTGACTTACTCAAATCCCAGTTTGCTTTCTCATTTCGTTATATTAAGTTTGCGGTCTAGAGTGTGAAAAGTCCAAAGTACTTTGTTATACTTTGTGGCAGCATAACAGAACCTTGAAAACTTAATATCACGTTTCCAAGCGAAAGTAAAAGTATGTCTTTTTACTTAATATACGCAAATTTTTAGCGGGGGTAGAGCGATCGCCAAAACCCTGATTCTTCCGTTGACCCCCGCGAAAAGCTTGCTGGGTAAGAGTTTGAGAAGGGTCTACTAGTCTGAATTCTCAATAAATCTAGCTTATTGACAGGTAAATTAGACCCCCCGCTAAAATGAAGCCTTCAAACCCAGTCATAGTAATAGTTCTACAAGGGTAGGGTTTTCAAATCACTTCCCCTAACGGGGATTGAAACTTTTGAAAGAATTGTTTTGCCTATGTTTTTAGTTTCATGTTTTCAAATCACTTCCCCTAACGGGGATTGAAACCAGCTCCTTTACGGAGTCTTGGCGTTCTTCCTCATCGGTTTTCAAATCACTTCCCCTAACGGGGATTGAAACTTGAAACTCCGACCGTTGGGAACAGCCGGACTACATGTTTTCAAATCACTTCCCCTAACGGGGATTGAAACCCATTCCCCTCTGGGTAAACGTAATTATTTTGGTACTGGGTTTTCAAATCACTTCCCCTAACGGGGATTGAAACTGCTGTGTCGCATCACCTTCTGTCGGGTAATGCGTGTGTTTTCAAATCACTTCCCCTAACGGGGATTGAAACCCTTTCGACTTGACTTTGATGTCGTTGCCGTAGACAGCAGTTTTCAAATCACTTCCCCTAACGGGGATTGAAACCCTGGGTAACCTTAAGCCTAACTCAAACCACCCTTGAGTTTTCAAATCACTTCCCCTAACGGGGATTGAAACCTGATGGGATTTTTCCTTCAAATCTTAATTTTTGAATCAGTTTTCAAATCACTTCCCCTAACGGGGATTGAAACTTGCCAACGTTTCTCCAAGCTGGCTTGCATCACCCTGTTTTCAAATCACTTCCCCTAACGGGGTCTTTTAACTAGGTCGATGTCAAAAGTAGAGATTGGAGTAATCCCAATACGGTTCAGATAAGCCTTTTTTTCTCCCCCTGCATCCCCTGTATCCCCTGCTCCCCCTGCCTACCTCAACCGATAAATTTCCTTAACTGAACCGTATTGGGAGTAATCCAGCTTTAATCCCCCAGTGGGTGTAAGATACCACAAGAAGCGAATGCTGCTATGTCGAAATTTAAGGCATCAGACGCGATAAATCGCCGTCTCTACAAAGAATTGATTGTTGTAGAGACGGCGATTTATCGCGTCTTTGCGTCTTTGTGATTGTGATTTGGTTTAAACTCCAGAATAATACAAATCAATTTTGCGGCATGATATCAGCATCACTTGATAGTCACAATAGTTACTGCAAGATTCTATGAGTAATGCATCTCGGTTATCCCTAAACTCTAACCCACAAACTGCAACTTCTCCTTTGCGGTTACTTGTATTAAGTAACGGACATGGGGAAGATATAATTGCAGTCCGAATTTTGCAAGAACTCCTGCGACAATCAAACCCACCAGAAATCTTTGCTTTACCTCTGGTGGGTGAAGGACGTGCTTACGAACAGTTGGATATTCCCTTCATCGGTTCAGTACACACTATGCCTTCTGGTGGGTTTATTTATATGGATGGACGCCAATTGGCGCGGGATGTACGCGGTGGTTTATTGCAACTTACCCTCAGCCAAATTAAAGCGATTCGCCGCTGGGTAAATTCCCAAAAAAAATTAGGTAACAAAAAAGCAATTTTAGCTGTGGGAGATATTGTCCCACTGTTGTTTGCAACTTTTAGTGGTGCTAATTATGCTTTTGTTGGTACGGCAAAATCAGAATATCATGTGCGAGATGAAGCTGGATTGTTACCAAAAAAATCCAAAGGTGTAACTTGGGAAAACTTTTCTGGTTCAGTGTATCATCCTTGGGAACGTTGGTTGATGAGTCGTCGCCGTTGTAGGGCAGTGTTCCTCAGAGATGAACTGACGACGGAAATATTAAAACAATGGCGAATTCCAGCTTTTTATCTGGGTAATCCAATGATGGATGGTTTAGAACCCACATTCTCATCTGCACAATTTTATAGTCAAGCTAGCCAACAACAGGAGACAGTTCGACCTTTTGTAGTGACTCTTTTGCCTGGTTCCCGTCCCCCAGAGGCCTATAAAAACTGGGAAACAATTATGATTGCGGTATCTGCATTGCTGACAAGTTTCCAAGAGCGAAATTCGGTTTTCCACACTTCTGGCACGGTGGTGTTTTTAGGTGCGATCGCCCCTAGTCTAGATTGCAATCTCTTATCTCAAAGTGTACAATCCCAAGGCTGGCGAACTGCATCAGAATCTCCTATCCGAATTTCCGATGCAAATCTGTTGACATTTAAACAAAGAAATGCATATTTACTGTTAACACAGAAAGCTTATAATGACTGCTTGCATTTAGGAGATTTGGCGATCGCAATGGCAGGTACAGCTACAGAACAGTTTATTGGTTTAGGGAAACCTGCGATCGCTATTCCTGGCAACGGGCCTCAATATAACCGTGTCTTTGCTGAAGCTCAAAGTCGGCTTTTAGGCTCATCTTTGATTTTAGTTGAGCAACCAGCGGAAGTTGCAAAGATGGTACAGTCCTTATTCAAAGATCCTGATAATTTGCAAATAATTGCCGAAAATGGTGTGCGGCGCATGGGAAAACCAGGTGCAGCACTACGCATTGCCGAATGTTTACAAGAACGATTGGGATGAGAGGGCATTGGGAGTGCTGAATTAGGAGTTAGGAGTTAAGAGTTATTCTCCCCCATCTCCCTCATCTCCCTCATCTCCCCCATCTCCCCGCTCACGCTACCAACCCAGAACGCAAAGCCCTAACAGCAGCTTGGGTACGATCATCAGCGCAAAGTTTATTGAGAATATTCCGAACATGGGTTTTGACAGTACCAACTGTGATGTAGAGTTTTTCGGCAATTTGCCCGTTGCTACACCCAGCCACAATCAACTCTAGGATTTCTAATTCTCGTTGAGTCAGGGGGTATGTTTCCAAAACTTGCTCGTATTCTGTGGCCAGCGCTTCGATTTTTACGGTTTTCGGCTTGTCAGAGGTTTGGGTTTCGCCAGGAATTCCTTGGCGCATCTTTCGTAATACCACATTGGCGATCGCTGGATCAATCCACGAGTTACCGCCATAAGTTGCTTGTATAGCCTCAGTTAATTTACTGATACTTGTTTCTTTCATGTAATAAGAATCTGCTCCTGCCGCAAAAGCCGCAAGTACAGCATCCTCTGTGTGATCCATTGTGAGGATCAAAATCTTGGTTGCTGTTTGCCCAGTTTCAGCTTGGTAGCGTCTGAATTTACGCGTGAGTTCAATGCCATCCATATCAGGCAAGCCAATATCCACAACGGCTACATCTGGCTTCGCTGTTTCCAAAAGTTTTAATCCCTGAGTAGCATTTGCCGCTTCACCAATCACTTTTAATGCACTGTGAGACTGTAATGCAGCCCGTAGTCCCATCCGTGTTAAGTCGTGATCTTCAATTAAAATAATGCTAATTTCACTCATCGCTACACTCGCTCTTACACTATTTGCATCTTTCAAAGTATTACCTTTTGTAAGTACTTTCTTTGTTAAGAATTCCGGAGTCACAATAGTTCAAGAGTCAGGAGAAAATTTAATGAATCAATATATAAATAATATTAGATTCTTTCTAAATTATGACTTCTGAACGGCAGTTGCTGCAAGTCCATAAACCAGTCTATAGCACTGCCTCATCTTGAGCGCCGAATTCTTACCTATGTTTTATTTTCCCAAACCAAAGATAGATGATCTTTTGACCACTCTGCATCCACCGATAGAAATAATAAATATCCTATTTTTTTATATTTAGATAGAGTACAAATCTAGCTGGAGATATATGGTTACTTGCACAAAAAGGATGAAATATTGATACCAATGCTAAATTAATCCTTTTTACTCAAAATTCAGCTTTCAGTTGCTATGAACCCTTAGTTATTTACTATTATCTTGTACAAAGCTTGGAATGAGGACTGGGGAGATGAGGGAGTAGGGGGAGTAGGGAGTGAGGGAGTGAGGGAGTGAGGGATAAGAATTAATAACCAATCCCCAGTCCCCAATCCCCAATCCCCAATCCCCAGTTCACGATAGTTGCAGTAACAAGTTGACACTTGTAATTTTCCGAACATTGAAAGTTTGCGATCGCCGGGAAAACACTAATATTTGTCTGGCGATCATTAAGAAAGTTGTCCAAATTCCAGGAGGTAAGATTGCTGAAAATTTACAAATAAGTAGACACAGTACTTTTTTATTTGCCTCGTCTGAGCAATCTCATGGGTAAAACGACTCAAGCTTGCGGTACACAATAACGGTGTGCAACTCTCACTAATGACTGACGACGGTGGTTGACTCACTCATTTACAATTGTTTTAAGCTCTATAAAGTATTTTATTTTACTTTATACCAGCCTTGTCTGCTGTGTTCAGTTCAATATTTTTCAGTTTGTTAATTGCTAATTGTTTTAGAGGGATTGGCCATCAGCTAGCAGTTTAGTTCCAATAACTGCTAAATTAACCAGATTCAAGATACAACAAAATCAATTAACCCTAAGGAAACGTCTGCAACAGTGATTAACATACGACTAACGGAGGACAAGGAAATTGATGTTGTTAATGTCAAGTGTACATTCATCAAAATTAATATTACTAACTTAGTTCACCTTACAGGAGATGAACTAGAGATACTTACAATGTTGGGTGGCAATCACACCCAGCCTCTTGAAGATATGCCAAATGACACTTGCGTTTCCTGATTTAGAGTCACAAATTAGCACCCACTATGAGGCAGTGTGTTGCTTTGGTAAAGAGAGTTATGGCAACTATCATTCAGAAGTCAGAAACGATCGTGAGTCTAGTATGATTGGTATACTGATTTAGTAAATATTGTCTGAATTCTTGAATTATTCTGATTTTTGAATTTTGAACATATTGGATCTCGTGCAAAATGCCTTAGTTAATTAAGTTACAGATTTTAGATGTCAGAAAATCTTACATTCTTTAATAGGATAATCTGAAGAGAGAAATGTTATACATCAACCTATGTTTTACGGCGAAAATAAAAACCGATGGAAGAGACGCTGAAAATTCTGGTTGTAGACGATGACGAAGTAGACCGGATGGCAGTACGCCGTGCCCTGATTAAAGCAGGTGTGCAAATGAATCTGTCTGAGGTAGGCGATGGCAATGATGCATTCTCTGTCTTAAGCAGTACTACCTATGATTGTGTTTTCCTCGACTATCGCTTACCAGACCAGGATGGATTAACTCTCATCCAACAGATACGCGCTTCGGAAATTCAAGTTCCTCTAGTAGTCCTAACTGGCCAAGGAGATGAACAAATCGCTGTTGAATTAATGAAAGCTGGTGCTACAGACTATCTTTCTAAGTCTAGAATATCTTCGGAAATCTTGGCACACGTTTTGCGGAACGCTATTCGCGTTTATCGTGCTGAAATGCAGGCAGCTTTAGCAAACCAGCAACTCAGAGAAAGTCACGAACAGCTGATTCGTAAGAACCAAGAATTGGAAAGACAACAGCAACAGATTCAAAGGCAAAACTTCAAGTTATTGGAGGCATCGCGCCTAAAATCGCATTTTTTGGCTACTATGTCCCACGAACTTAGAACACCAATGAATGCTATTATTGGTTTTTCGCAAATACTGTTGCGTCCCAAGTTTGGTCAACTAACGCACCAACAAGCGGATATGGTTGAGCGCATCTTGAATAATGGTAAGCATTTGCTGATGCTGCTAAATGAAGTTCTGGATTTTTCTAAGTTGGAGGCAGGACGGTTAGACTTAAAACCAGAAATATTTGATATCCCAAAGGTAATAAATGCCGCTGTAGCAGAAATGCGTTCTCTAGCTGAGGCAAAAAATCTTTCATTGCTGGTGCAAACAGACTTACAAAATCCTTTGGGATTTAACGATCCGGTTCGTGTAAAACAGATTTTAATTAATTTGCTTTCCAACGCCATTAAGTTCACAGAGTCTGGCGAGATTTGGGTTGAAGTTAAGGAACTACCTACAAACCGAGTGGCAATCATCGTTAGAGATACAGGTATTGGGATTGCACCCAGAGATTTCAAACATATTTTTGAAGCATTTCGCCAAGTCGATCAAACTATTACTCGTAAATATCCAGGCACGGGTCTGGGTTTAGCAATTGTAGATTCGCTGGTACAAATGATGGGCGGCAAAATTTTTCTTGAGAGCCAATTGGGAGTTGGTTCAATGTTTAGAATTGAATTACCCCGTCAAGTAACATTAGAAACTTTAGTAGTGGAACCTCCGAGTTTACAGTTGGATCAGAATGGGGTTTTTTGTTCGGCTCAAAATCCACATCAATCATCTACCCCTGTTAGGAAATCACCAATAGGCTCTCCCAAATTTAAACTATAAATTACTACTAAAAAAACTGATACAAGTTGATACATCATGTCTGTAGTTGAAAATTATAAAATTGATCGCATTCTCGCAGTTGATGATACACGAGACAATCTCATTTTGGTGCAAACAATTTTAGAAAGTGAGGGTTATGAAGTTGATTTGGCTCCAGATGGGATAACGGCTTTGGGGAAAATAGAACAATCTCCACCGGATTTGATTTTGCTAGATGTGATGATGCCGGGGATGGATGGGTATGAAGTTACACGTCGTATTCGTAATAACCCTGCAATTACTAGTTATATTCCAATTTTGCTGATTACTGCTTTTCACGAATCCAGCGTTGTTGAAGGTTTGGATGCTGGTGCTGACGATTTTATCCGCAAACCATTTGATACCGACGAACTCTTGGCAAGAGTGCGATCGCTGTTGCGTCTCAAGCACAGTCTCGACGAACAACAAAAAATGGCACGCCAACGAGAAGACTTCGTTTCCCGTCTAACTCATGATTTGCGAACTCCCTTGGTAGCCGCCGATCGCATGTTAAATCTGTTCGAGATGGAAACATTCTGCAAAATTTCGCCGGAAATGAAAACAGCGATCGCGGTGATGATTCGCAGTAACCAAAATTTAATGCTCATGGTAAACACCCTCCTAGAAGTTTATCGCTTTGAAGCAGGTAAAAAAACCTTGAATTGGGAGGTATGCGATTTGCCAGAAGTCGCTCAAGAAGTGGTGAGCGAAATCATAGCTCTAACTAATGAAAAAGGTTTGACTTTGAAAGTGGATACCAGTAAATTAGACCCACTGGATAAAAATGCTGGTATAGTTATGGGCGATCGGCTCGAACTCAGGCGAGTACTATACAACTTAATTGCAAATGCCATCAAATTTACAGACACAGGAGGCATAACAGTCCGCATTTTTGAAAAATCACCACATTCTAAACATCAAGATTGGGTAACAATAGAAGTAGAAGATACAGGATATGGAATTGCGCCTGAAGACCAGGCAACAATTTTCGAGCGATTTCGCCAAGGTAGAAACAAACGCTCAGGTAGTGGCTTAGGATTACATCTATCTCACCGAATTGTAGAAGCACACACAGGAACTATCCAAGTAGCCTCTGAAGTTGGTAAAGGCAGCTTATTCACTGTTCAACTACCCAAGAATATTTGAGATCATTTTTGCCTAAGCTTGTAAAAAAAACTCAAAAATTTTCTGCTGGAGTATTAATCTTGGCAAACCTCAAAAGCTGGGTTCAAACTGGATTTTCCCTCAAGCACGCGACGAATTACAGCTTCTAAATCCTCGATCATGTAGGGTTTGCTAATGTAATCATTAAAGCCAGCTTTGAGGATACGCTCTTGATCCTCCCTACTGGCTAAAGCTGTGACTGCAACCACTGGGATTTTGTAAGTTAGGGGTTCTTGCTTCAAATGACACGCAACATCGATACCGCTCAGACCTGGTAACAAAATATCCAACAAGATCAAGTCAGGTTGATATTCTTTAGCCACCAGCACCGTTGCAGAACAATCTGTTTGACAAATGAATCTACAACCAATTGACTCTAGAGCATAGCTAATTAGCAGAAGACTATCATCATGGTCTTCCACTACCAAAATCAAAGGCTGGTGAGAGTTTTGCTTCTTTTCATCACTCATGAATGAATGTGCCAAATACATCTCTTCTCCAGAAGATTTTATTAGGATTCATTGTCTTTCTTGAGAGATACAGACGAGGCTTGCTGGAAACGATAAAATAGTGGTCAGAAAGAATTAGGTTTTGTTTTGCTTTAGCCTAGCTAATAATCCTCGCCCACGTAAAAAAAGCTGAGGTAAGAAAGCCTCAAGCTTATACCTTTAGTACATACTTTTCGATTATACGCAAAATTACAAAATATTTTCTTAATCGATTCATAATAACTTTATATAGTAAAGCTCTAGAAACTTCAAATGATTATTTGCAACACTATCGCTTGAACTATCGGTTTGTCAAATTAAAAAGATACTGAAAGTTAAGCAATAACACTAACAACTGTTAAATTACTTACTATAGTTTAAGTAATGAATAGATTTAGATTTTAACAGCGATCATTTATTCAGTTTCACCCCTTGGCTTTAAATGACCTTACAAAGATAATAGAAAGCATTAATGCTCAAGCAGTGTTTTGAGAGTATTTCGCAACTTAAAGTTATTGGCAAATCGGTAAGAGGGAAGTTAGGCATAAGAGAGGGTTATTGAGGTACAAGCATTTGAACATTGCTGTTTTAGACTGTCCACCAGTTTACCATAAAGCTGATGCAGAAATTTGTTTTTAGATGATTGCAATTATTTAATATTGTATAAAATAAAAACATTAAGTACTTGGGCGTAAATAAATTCAAGTTTCTAAGTAGCTTCTTGGTTCGCAACATTTTAGTTTTGACACGCTACTACAAAGACTTAATTTTGTTCAAAAATCAAACCGGATTCCCATATCAGATTTGATAATCTTTGAACACATCCTAGAGGAAGATGACTATAATTAAGACCAAGTTTAAATTAATTTTGGTGTGTCGAATAACTGCTTTCTATGAAGGTTTAGCGCTCAGCTAAGCCTTTTTTATTATTACTATAATTTTTTTTGAATAAGCCGATAAAATATTTGTCTACTCTCTTAAGACAGATGTATTTGTCAATTAAAATGACTAAATTCTCCTGATAGACTCTACTCTTACCTGAGGCTTGGTTTACAACCAAGCCTTTTTTATCGAGACACAATTCAAGAGTCAGGAGCCAGAATTCAGTTGCGTATTTTGTCCAACTACCCAATAAATTAAAGCCCACTAAATAGTTCGCGTAGCGTCTCTGAAAGAGAAGATTTAGTGGTGTTCAAGACGCTGGCGAACTCGCTCTAAGCGTTCGTCTAGCGTCTCGTAGAGAGCCTATGCCGTTCGCGTAGCGGCGACCACAGGAGAAGCAGAATAAAAGGCTTTAGGCTACGCTATCAGTGGCGGTTGATAATGCCCTACGAAGAGTGATTTAGACTTCTGAATTATTCTTCAAGTCACTAGATTTATTTGCAGATTATACTTTTCGCTTCATCTTTTAATTTAGATGTATTAGAAATAAGTATAATTTAATATAATTTGTTTGTATCAAGCACGGGTATTAGATTAATGTCTAGGTTAAATCAGACCTTTTTCATATCCAGAAATTCTTAATTTCCCAACAGATTGTACAAGTTTTGTAAACACACTCTAGACAGATGAAGTGAAGTGAAAGTAATTCTAAATTAGCTAGGTATGGTAAACACTTGGTATATATAGGGCGTGGCTTTTAGCCATGCCTTTTTCATGAGTAATACCAAAGAAAATTTATAACTAGCTAGTAAGTTAATTATTATAATTTGCTCTAAACGAGAGATTAATATCAATTTATAAGATGTTTAACACCTTACTAAAGGAATAGAAAATTTTCTAAAAAACTGCCGTTTAGTGTTCTAAAATACTATATACAAATAGTCCATGCAGCAAAAACCATCAATACCATATATACGGCAATCTTCGTATCATTCTATGGATAGTAGAAATAACTATTTTTCAGAGTTAATATTCAGCCTGTTAATGCCTGAAAAACGTGTATGTACCCTGGAATAATACCCAGGGTTTTTTTTAACCTGATATCAGCCAAAGAGAAACTTTCAAATCTATCTGTTGCAAATTCTCTTTGCGCTTGTCATTAGCACAGTTATGTGTCTTATAGTAATCTGCTTTAAGGGAACTCCAAGAAATAAAATTATCCAATCTTGTGGGGTGGGCAGCGTTCGACTGAGCGCTCACGTCGAAGTCTTGCCTGCCCTATGGACTGGGCACTCGTGTCGGCTCTTTAGCGATTTTTTGTTCCCGTGGTATCTCCAAGAGAAGACTAAAGTCGTCATTACAAATCTTAAATTATTTATACTGTCCTACTGAAACTGAAGTCAGTGTAATTCTGATTTAGCTAGATCTGGTAATACGAATTATCGGTGAAAATGCGTCCAACTATTTTAGAACTGAAAACTAATCGTAACTTTAGCACTTAACCGTGTAAATACTTCGTATAAAATCAATTATAACTTTACCCTAAGTCTCGATCATATCTAAGCTAGGTTAATTGTATATTTTTATATATACTTAAAACAGAAAAGTCACTATTTTGACAAAGTAATTGGATATCAAATTTCACAATATTTAGACACATCCTCTAGGATGATGATCTGTAAACAGAGTAGAACTAAATTAATTTAGTACGTTGTTAAGCACAGCAATTATTCCGGTTTGGTTTAGAGCCAAACCTTTTTTTATTCAGTAACCAAAAAAATGGTATACCAGATTTTTCAATATTTGGACACAGCCCATAGGAAGATGAACTAAAGTAAGAGTGGGTCTAAATTAATCTTGGTGTAGTAAATGCTTGGTATATATAGAGGCTTGGCCTAGCCAAGCCTTTTATTATCAATTATTAAGTAATTCCTTACCAATTTTTAGAATATTTGGACACAACCTATAGGAAGATGAACTGTCTTTAAAGTCAGTTTAAATTAATTTTGGATGTCTTTTTAAGCACTAAATATATGTAGGCTTAGCACTGGGCTAAGCCTTTTTACTGAGTTGCTGCGGCAATTGTGAGGCTGATTGCAAAATTATCATCAATATTATGAAATAATTGCATAATTGACTATGTACCGTAGCCTAGCAGATGCGATTCTAGTATCAGGGAATAAAGATGGATGCCCCTGGTGTTGACTTGACCAGGGGCTTTTTAATTTCCTGTAAAATGTTGCGATCGCACTATTGTCTATGCACTCACTGTCCAGTGAAGAGCGATCGCCTAGATTATCAATCAAAAGGGACTGGGAGAGAATTTCACCCCACCCCTCCCACACTCCCAATAGGTGAGAGGCTTCTTACTTTTTCAGCTAAGGAAGTAAACCAAGATATACTTAGTTTCACTAACTATTAGTCTTCCATAAATTTAAATAATCATATATTTTATTGTCTAAGGACTTGAATTTTACCTATAGCCATGTAATACTCCTAAAATAAACACCGTAAACTCGGTAGACAAGTAGTATTTTACAAGGGGCAAGTACTGTACAGTTAAATTATTCACATCCTCGTAATGGTCATGCAGAGATGACTTTTGTGGGTCATGTCTGTTATTTTTTTGCATCCTGGGATCGCTGTTGTTCATGCAATATTTGCCAGTATTGGCTAAGTTTATTGATACAGGGACGAATAAACCGGTGGATAGTTAACCTGAAACTTCAGTCCTAGAAAATTTCTTTTCTCCACTCCCTACTCCCTATTCCCTACTGCCTTTTCAACTCAGGTCTAATCACAAAATTACAAATGGTATGACTTATGAGCTTAAATAGCCAAGTTCTAGACAGGCCGATTTTTGAGGATTTGCCATCTGTAGAGGCTGACCTCAGTTACCTGCTGCCAATAACAGACAAGCTTTTCAACTACGCTTATGAACCACCATCAGGTGTTCTCCGTTCCAATGGCAATTATCAGTCATACAAGGTGCCAATCTACAATGCTCGTTCGATCTCAGAGAATATCTCGCTAGATCGAGAAGGTTTCGCATTTACTGAGCATAATACCAGGGTTCGTAACTTTTACGATGAAGAGGAAATACGCCAAGTTTATTACCCAGAAGCGAAACAGTTATTAAAAGAAGTGACTGGTGCAACTGAGGTAGTGATATTCGATCACACCTTGCGTAATGCTGCATTGATGAAGCAGGACATCAACAATGGCATTAGGGAACCCGTCAAGCGCGTACACAATGACTTCAGCACTTCCGGCGGACATAGACGGGTACGCAGAGAGTTGGCAGCGCAGGGTATAGATAACATTGACAGCCTATTACAACAACGGTTTGCAATTATCAATGTTTGGCGAGGAATTGGTGACACAATTCAAGAATCACCATTAACACTATGTGATGCCCAAAGTGTTGCACCAACAGATTTGGTAATTAATAACCTAATATACCGCGATCGCATTGGTGAAACCTACGCCGTCACTTACAACCCAAAACATAAGTGGTACTACTTCCCACAAATGCAAAGGAACGAAGCGCTATTTATCAAGTGTTTCGATTCCGCAGAGGACGGACGCGCCCGCTTTGCACTCCATACAGCATTTGAAGACCCCACCAGCCCGCCGAATCCACCTCCACGGGAGAGTATTGAGTTGCGGACATTCGTGTTCTATCCTGGATAATCTAAATTTTAAGTACTAAATATTGACAATCTGCCGCTAGAATGATTTGCATTCTAGCGGCAGATTCTTCGGCTAAACTTGCCCTTTTCAGATTGGTTTTATAGCAAGGGACTGGGGACTGGGTGAAAAGTCTTTTTGTGTCTAAGTTTTATCATCTGTTAATGTCCTGACCACCAAGGCTTGTGCTATACCTATCGAAGCAACAGGTTTTCAACTGACACAAATGATTGCCACATCTTCATCAATAAATATTATTGTAACTTTGAAATTTCTCAGTCCCGCTCTGAACATTATAAAAGTATGAGGGTAAATAACTCGAACTTATGCTTATACAAAACTGAGGAAGCTGACCTTGATTACATTCTGGGTGCTGAAACTGATGATGAAAATCGCCAGTATATAATTCCTTGGTCACGTGAACAACATTTACAAGCTATCAGGACTTACGCAACTGGCACAGGCGATCGCTAAAATATAGTGCTTTTGTACTATAGAAGTGACGCAACAGGCAGAGGGCGATGCCTGCGGCGGGCTACGCCTACGCTAGTTG
>NZ_JACJSJ010000092.1 GCF_014698115.1 Nostoc sp. FACHB-973 | reverse complement strand
GAAATGGTTGATAAACTAATCTCAGTTGCACTCGACTTAATAAATCCTCAACATTTAAGAAACTGGTTTGCTAGTTGTTGCTACTGTACCTCATAGCAGCCGTAAATGCTGTAATCTGTCCATTTCTAGTTTTCCCGAAGTTGTTCCCCCACCTGAAAATAATTGCGGCGTTCTTGTTATTGACTCTGGTGTACAGCGTGGTCATCCTTTAATTTCTAAGGTACTGGGTGAGGCTGAAGTATTCCCAGATGCAAAACGGCAATTCATAAAAGGTGGAGCTGATGATGTACATGGGCATGGTACAAATGTCGCTGGCATTGCTATCTATGGAAATGTTGAGAACTGCGTTCAACAGCGTTCCTTTGATCCAACAGCTTGGTTATTTTCTGCTCGTGTAACAGATGAAAATAACAGATATGATGAGGATCTTCTTATAGAAACTCAATTTGATGAAGTTATTCGTGCTTTTGTTGAACAGTATCCTAACTGCAAAGTCATCAATATTTCGCTAGGTAATGCCGATCAAATTTACCGAGATGGTCTGAAGCAGTTTCGGCTAGCCGCCAAAATAGATGAAATTGCTTATCAATACCAACATAAAAATATTCTGTTTGTAATTTCAGCCGGTAATGCTTTCTATGAAGAAGCAGAGTCAAATGAGCAGCTACGGACTGATTACCCAAATTATCTGCTGAATAAGAGCGCTCGAATTATTGACCCAGCAACTTCAGCAATTGCATTGACCGTAGGTTCTTTATCATTTGGTCGCGGTAGTGTCACAGAACCTTCTGATGTTCGTCGTCAGGCGATCGCAAATTTATCAGGATACCCTTCTCCATTTACCAGAACTGGCTTTGGCGTAGATGGAATGATTAAGCCTGATGTTGTGGACTTTGGTGGAGATTTAGTGTTAGACCTCAGTTATCGAGAAAATTTAGGTCTACCTAAAGTCAATGTATTGCCAGATAGTGTAGCTAGTGTTTCTGTTCTCACTTTATCCAAAGATTTCAACAGTTCTTTATTTCACATCTGTAGTGGTACGAGCTTTGCGGCTCCTCGTGTTGCTAACCTTGCTGCTCAACTTTTTACAAAATATCCAAAAGCTAGTTCTAATCTAATTCGGGCACTTATTGTCAACTCTGCGGTTCTTCCGAAGGAAATTCCGCCTGAATTTCAATGTAATAGTAAACAATCTCAGAGTCAAAATACAAAGCAAATCGAGAACCAGTTAGCAATCTATGGCTATGGGCAGAGTGATTTGGAACGTGCAATGTATTCTGCTGAGAATTACGTTGTTCTATCAGAGGACAATATCTTAATTCCAGTAGGCAAGTTTCATATTTATGAAATTCCCCAATTACCGCCTGAATTTTTTGAAGTAGAAGGTACTCGCATACTATCAATCACCTTGGCATTTGATCCACCAACTCGTCCCACTCGTGGAGATTCATATTTAGGAGTCACGATGGAATTCAACCTTTTCAAGGGAATTGATCGCGAAAGTATCGTGAATGCTTATGTAGATGCTAGCAAAACAGATGTACCTGATAAATTTGCCGAAATCTCACTGGACATCTTGAAGAAAAAACACAAAGGATCTAATATCGTTTGTAACTTGTCTCCAGCTTCCACCCTTCGGAAGAAAGCAACAGTGCAAAGAGGACAAGTAGAAATAACGCCCAGAGCCATAAAATATAATAATTTGCCCATGATTCTAGTTGTAAATTGTAACCGTAAATGGGCAAATCCAGATGAAATCGAAATGCAACGTTATGCCTTAGTCGCTTCCATTAGCCATTCCGATCCTCAAGTTAATTTATACAATCGCATGAGACTCCAGATTAACCAGAGAAGCGATAGAGAGCAAGAGCGATTACGAGGAAGAGTTTAATTGATAATCCGGCAATGGGAGTCAGCGTACTATAACTTTATAAAATACAGGAATTACAGCTTGACTCGTTTATAAGGATGCGATCGCACTTTCCACGACAATCTTTTCTCTGCGATAAAACCATGCTGAACTGGAAAAGAGAGTTTAATTACAGTTAGAAATATGGGTAGACGAACAGCGGTTTGGCGCTACATACTACGATTAATTAAGCTCGCTGTCAAAATGTACAAACTGTGAGGCAAAGTTTAAGATTTTGGCATTGTGAATTGATGGTTGGTATATGCCTTGTTTTATGAGTTTTGTGGAGATGTCAAAATTATTGAGCAGCAAAAGAATGTGTTAGTAGTGTTGTAAGAACATGATTGTCATTAGTTGTGCTGATCATCAGAATGCTTAACCTCAAGGTTCTCTACTTGCGAATTAATAGCTGAATGGGAGTTATCTTTAGTGTTTTCTAGAGTAAACACAAATGGCGAATTAGCAGAGATTTCTATAATTTCTTGCCTTTGCAAAATTTCTTCATACTTATCCTGAGTAAGAGGACAATCTACCAAGTCTAAAAACTGAGGTTTTGTTAGGTGACATTGTTTTGCCATCTGACTTAAGAGATTGTCAGGAATATCTTTCATTTTTTTAGTATGGCTTGTCTTTGTTTTAGCTGTAGTCTTTTTGCCATCTTTCGTGAAGTAAATAAAGTAATGATGGTCGTTTTGAGTTTCCTGAAACCCCTTGGATAATAATGCAGATTCCACTTTAGTTTTTTGTCGGGGCATTCTCTACCTCTTCTATTTTCTCCACTAATCGTTCTCTGAGTTGTCGTGCATCTAAGGCTAAGTTATCTACACTGACATTGACGTACTCATCCCACATCATGAGTAATTGTTCGTTAATCTCGTGAATGAGTTCATCACGGGTATATGCAAAAACGTGAAGACCGACATGAGGCTCTTCTACAACTAAAAGTTGCTCCGTCTCTTCATCCAGTTCGGGTGTCAATAAAAGAGGGGTTATCAAGCGGAGTTTTTTACCATCCCCAGTAACTTCTCTAATGTTAATATGTGATAAATCAACAGGTTCTATTCTTGTTACATCAGTTAATTTGGTAGGATGTCCATCAACATCCAAGGTAAACTGCCCTGTAACTTGGATCATCTGCCGACGATTTTTAATCATTGAGTCTTCCAACTCTTCCAGATAAATACATTCGATTTCCTGGTGAGTAGGTGGATAACGCAACACTACTAACCGTTTATCAAAATCAATCCGAATTAGTTCACCAGTTACTGTCATAACTGCATCTTCTGGTGTGTCTTGAGTCAGCCAGTTATCGATGTGATCTATGACTTTATTAGTAAGTGTTAATTCTCTATCGCTATCAGTTCTAGAAAAGCCTAATTGCCATAGCTCATCTGCTTTAGGTAAAAACTTTCTAGTTTCGCGTAAGGCACGATTTCTCAGTTTAGAGTCTGGAAAGATATCCTGAGCCTTGTTGAAGTCAGAACTGTTAAGGCTTGAAAAAAAACCTTCCAGGTTTAGCATTATTTCTGTATAGTTGTCTAAGATTAACAGTTGACTATCAATCTCAGGTTTAAGCAATACTGGTATAGCGTAGCTTCCAGGCTGGGGTATACTAGCACGCAAGCTGTAAAGCTGCTGCATTTCCATCGGCACTCTAAAACGCTGTCCTACACTACGCTTTTCTTGGACAGTGGCAAGTAGGTAAACAATTTGCTGCAATCCGGCCAATACGCGTACTAAGATATCGATGGGAACCTCAAAATTCTCCATCTCTTGACCGCTCATGCGTATTGTAGCTTTGGCTTCTGCTGGTTTTACCTCCGACATTTTCCCCCAGCCTCAGATGTGTTTTATTTCTTGATTGTAGCTGTAGCGATGTCTTAAGGTCTAGTTTCCATATTAAATCAGGGCGATCGCACTTTTTTATCCTGGCAAAAGCAACTACATCGGTTAATTTGGCTTTTAGGCGATCATATTTCCTAATTTTTGCAAATAAACCTATGTATAGTGGCAATTCATGAATTGCCCCTAAAATTCTCCTTTAAAGGCTTTGTCTAGGATCGAAGGTAACAGCGCATCAAGTTCTTTTATCGCGTGTTGTCTTAATCGTTTCATTATGTCTACTTTGGCTTGCAGTTCATTGATATAGGAAACTATGCGACGTTGTTCGGCGAGGGGCGGGACTGGAATTTTGAAATTTAAAAGCTTTGGTGTTTCTAGTTTTCGCGTATCGTGTGTAGATTTTTCTACCAATTCCAAAAGTAAATCATTAAATGTCCAAAGAACACAGCATAAATACTCCGATATGATTTTTTCACTTGGAATTAATGCCTTCATGTCCTGATTAATGGCTGCCGGTACTTTTAAAATCGCTGAGGGGACTGTGTGCGCGAGAATCATACCTTGTGTGCGCGAGAATCATACCTCTAACAACTATTAAAACTGAACCTGTTTCCAGCAGTTTAGCGGGTGATTTGAGGGTTGCTTCCTCTGATATATGGTCGATGGAATCATTTATTTCTCTACGCTTCATATCCTTGGGGGATATCCAAGGTATTGAACCTTCCCAAAAAAAAGGATTTTGTTTAGACGGAGTTCCACCACCTTGAACAGTTACCAGTTCTCGCAGAGGTTGTCTATCAGCTTGTGTTAATTCATTAAATATTAGTTTGGCACTTGATACCCGAAGTACCTCTGCTTCTTCAAGTGATTTTTGGCGTAGCGATCGCACTTCCTCAATCTTCCCTACCAGTTTCTCAACCCACATCACAATCCGCCGTTGTTCCTCTAGCGGTGGTAGGGGGATTTTCATCGAAAGAAATTTGTCTTCTTTTAGGCGAACCCTATTTGTAGTTCCTTCGCTAGCAGCTTTACAAAGTTCTATAAAATCCTTTGTCTTACTCATCCAGTCAAGGAACTGTGGCAAAATCTTTTGACTGTTGGGTGTAAAAACAGGAAAATCATTAGTAACCACAGCACCATCAAGAGAATTTGGTATAAGACCAAAAGCACCGTGACGAGCATCAATCCTAGACAATATAAACTGCCCATAATGCACTTTTAATCTTTTTGAAGCGGCAATTTCTGCTCCAGTTACCTCATTACGTTCTACAACACCTTTCCCCCAAATTTTGACAGTTACTTGTTTATATTTTTCTGTAGGGTTAATCTCTATCCAGTCTTCCGATTTAATGAGGACTTCTCTAAGTGGTACTAAAAACAAATCTTTACTCGTCATTCTGCTCCCGCCAACAACTGCCGAATCTCCCCCATAATCTCAGCAACCCGCCTATCCTTTTCCAAAATATCTGCCACTAACTGCTCAGGCGGTAAATGCTCAAAATCTTGCTGACTATTTGGGTTTTTGCGGTCAAGATTATAAATTGACCAGTAAATAGCATCCCCTTTAGCTTTCTCATCTTTAGCAATCTCGCGCTGAATTTGCTCCGCAGTTTGAGCTTGTTTCACCTCATCCTTGACTACCTGAATCTGATTTTTAATCTGTGCAATATCTTTGGATGGTGAAAAATCCAAAATTGAATTCTGCAAACCTTGGATTTTCTCAGCTAATTCCTTGACTGTCTTTGCAAGTTGATTAGCCGTTTCCTCTGCTTTCTTACCAGCATCCCAATGAGGCGTTGCATCTTTTATCGCCTGATTATAAGCTTCCCTAAAGTTATATTTATAAGCCTGTCCATTCTCTTCTCGATTCTTCCACCATGCTACACATACAGAAAAATCTTCATCCTGTATCGGCTTAGTTTTGGTATAAGTTTTCCGTCCTTCTGGCAAAGGTAACTCATAGTACCAAATCTCATTCGTTTGTCCAGAACGGTCAAAAAATAACAAATTTGTGGGAATGCCAGTATAAGGCGCAAATACCCCATTAGGTAAACGGACAATGGTATGCAGATTAAAATCCTTGAGTAAATCTTCCTTGAGTTTGGCGCAAGTATTATCTCCAAATAGCACCCCATTGGGAAATACTACTGCTGCGCGTCCTGGTTTGGGTCTTTGTCTGAGACGACGCATAATCAACTGAAGGAATAACAACGCCGTTTCCTTCGTTTGTCTATCTGGGGGAAAGTTATTTTTAATTCTGTCTTCCTCCTCGCCCCCAAACGGCGGATTTGTGAGAATCACGTCTACCCAATCCTTTTCACCCATCTCCGAAAGGGTAAACCGCAGACTATTACCATCATCAATATCAGGATATTCAAACCCATGTAACAGCAAACTCATGTGCGCTAACATCAAAGGCAAGGATTTTGCCTCACCGCCAATAATGCTTTTTTGTAATATCTGCCAATCTTGGGCGCTACAATTCTTTTTCAGGTATTCATACGCCTCCACCAAAAAACCACCTGTTCCGCAAGCAGGGTCAAAAATGGTTTCCCCCAGTTTCGGTTCCATCACCTGCACGATAAACCGCACTACCGGACGGGGGGTGTAAAACTCTCCCGAATCTCCCGCCGCGTCTCGCATTTCCTTCAGCATGGACTCATAAAGGGTGCTGAGTAGATTCACTTCTTCTGATTTGTCAAAGTGAATATCATTCACCTTACTCAGCACATCCCACAGCAAAGTCCCGCTAATCATGCGGTTAGTGACATCTTTGAACACCTTGGCGATAACATCAGCGCGATCGCGTCCGGTTTTGCTTTTGAGATTCCGCAAATAGGCGAGTAACCCTGAACCTTTCGTGCCATCTGGTAAAATTGCCTCATCATTGTTGATGAAACTTTTCAGGCGATCGCCCGTAAAATTTTCATTAGCAGCCCAATCTCGCCAGCGATAAGGCGGTTGAATCGTTGGTTTATAGGATATTCCCTCTAATTCTGCTTCCACCTCATGCAGTTTCTCGGAATCATCTAATAGTTTCAAAAACATGATCCAAGTCAACTGGGGAAGCCGATCTAATTCTCCATTTAATCCCTTATCCGTCCGCATGATGTCACGCGCTGACTTAACCACGCTTCCCAGTTTTTGAGCGGTGGTAACGGGTTTATCGTTTTGTTTACTAGTCCGTTTGGGCATAGTTTATTTATATATAAAATGCTGCGTACAACTTGTGCAAAACTGTCATTCTGAGAGAACCATAGTGAAGCGAAGAATCTCCGAGATGCATCTTCACTGCTAATTTCAACACGACAACAAAGTTGCACATCAAGCGTTTAAAGCAATTTATGGCTCAAAATTACTCAAGAAATTCAATCGCTTTTCCATAGTTATATAGTTTGGTTAAAACATAGTTTGCTATTTCTGCACGACCAGTACTTTTACGCCACATAAGTTCTAGTCGAACTCGCCCCAAGTTTGTTTCACAAACTAAATCGGTTCGACGAGTTAATCCTTTACCAAAATCAACCTCAGCTTTGTAAAAATCCACTAAATTGGAAGCTACTAATGCTCTTCCAAGAGTCTCATTTACTAACTGATCGTCAGTTTGCGTAATACTTAATAACTTGTCAAATGCTTCTTTAGTAGTTTCACCAGGTTTATTCCCAGGAATACCAAGACCAATAGGTTCTGATTTGAATGCTTTAGCTAATTCGCTTTTAGTTAATCTTTCATTAGCTGTTGCGTCTTTCTTGAGACTCATGCTTAAGTCTTTCATTTTCTCTTGCAATTTTTCATCAGCATACTCTCTCGCTATTGCGAGTACAGTCAAAATAGGAAGATGAATAATTCTCGCATCTAGTGCTGTTGCCAGAATGCCAATTTTATCAGGATATGCTTTTAGTTCTTTTACTATATTCGCTTCTGTAGCAACTATTAATCTTTCAATATCTGCTGTTGATGATCTTCCTCTAGTTAGAGATGTTACAAAGTCTTCGCGGTCATTACCTGTAATAACTATAACCCACATTCGACACATCTCTCTATTTAAGAGTGCTTTTACATTTCTTTCATTTTTACGTAGTTCTTGTCGGAGAATATTTAAGTAACTACCAATAGTTGGAGCTTTGCTAACTAGCTGTCGAGAAAGCTCCTCTGAAATTCCCAAGTCTATCAAAGATGCTCCTTCGTTTAAGGTAGCAATTGTGCGATTAGCAATATTTATATAATCACTACGTGGTGGGCCAGTAAAAGAGTAAACAGGTTCTCCTACTCCAAGTAGAGAATCAGATCCTATATTATTGGCTAACTGTATTAATATATTTTGAAGTTCGTCAGTATTACAAGTCCAAGCAATTAAACAATTTCGTCCATAAGGTGAACGAATAAAACTATTGATAGAATGAATATCTCTTTCTAAATCTTGCTTAGAAAAATCAGTTAAAGCTTCTCTGCCTTCAATTACAATAATTTGATATTGTCTGGTAAATCCTTTATTTTTCAAAGTAATTAATGCTTCTGAAACAGAAATATCATTAAAAATAGAAATAGTTTCTATATCTTCCCGAAATAAAAAAGCTGTATGTAAGAAAGTTGATTTTCCCGATCCTGATTGCCCTCTAAGTATCCAGAAAGCCCCTCTACCTGAAGCTCTGATATCATCAAAGGTATCATCGAGACGATCTAATGCTTCTTGAACGGGAATAATTATATTTTTTAATGCTGCATCTTCAGCATATTCTTTAAGACTATCGAATCGATCTGGAACAAAAAGTGGAAGTTCTAACTGTTTCATCTTTGTATGGCTTATTGTTTTATTATTTATGCAATATACAATATATTTTGTAATTGATTCACTGCTTTCCTAAGTTGCAAAACTCCACCAAATAGTTGAGCAATTTCAGCCACATTGCCATATTTATGAAACTCGCGGTTAGCCTTAAATGTGGTTGGGATATTAAACTCATCAACTCCTTTCTGTGCATACTTGTCCAACATAATCTCTAAAATTGCCCTAGCATCTTCCCCATACTGCTCAAAAAAGTCAGCCTTGCGACGACGCAACCTTTCAGCCCGTTGCTTGCAAGTCTGCACCGGAGCATCAAAGGCAATATGAGATAGTAAATCAAAAGGGTCAGCTTCGGGAAGATTAGTAACTTGTTTTAACTCATCGAAATCAATATCCCTATCCGCTAACAACTCAATAATCTCTGAACGCTGTTCTGGATCTGCCCAGCGTTGCTGTATTTCTATAGTTGAACGATACAGGATGCGAACTTGTTCTCTGGTGTAGTCAATTAATCGAGACAAGCGCAGTTGATTATCTGGGTTTAAATCATAAATTTTTTCTTCAACAATCTCTTCGCTTCCCCCGTCAGCGTAATATTTCCGAGGTGGTATGTCATCATCATCTGGAAGTCCCGGAAATCCAGACCTTTCATCGTCTTCCAAGTCGTCTGCTTCCTCTTCTAACTCTTCTGACTCTAATTCCTCTTCATGTTCAGAGAGTATTTGCCCATTATCATCTATCTCTGATTCATTAATCAGGGCGGGTTCACCGTCAAAATCTCTATCCTCAAACAATACTGTGCTGTTGGTGTAGTCGAGTATATTAAAGGACAGCTTACCCCGTTCTTCTCGCACACGAGTTCCCCGTCCAATAATCTGCTTAAAGTCTGTAGGTGAACGAATAACACGGGCAAGCACAACATTTTTACAGGTAGGAATATCTACCCCTGTTGTTAGCAACTTAGCAGTAACAGCAATAATGTGAGTTTCATCCAAGACATCTTTAAATTTGTAGAGATGCCCCTTACCAACATCACCAGCATCAGAGGTAATGCGAGTGATATAGTCAGGATTTGTTCTGGTGATATCGCTGTTGAGATTGCGTAATTCCTTGATCATTGCCTTAACGTGTTCCTCATCCACGCAAAAGACAATAGTTTTGGCATAGCGATCGCCACTCCTCAAAAAATCAGTGATGTGTTGTGCGATCGCCTTTGTCCGGGCTTCTCTCACCAATTTCCGCTCAAAGTCTGGGGTGAGATAAACTTCATTGGGAATTGTTCTTCCATAGCGGTCAATCTGTCCAGCGTTAGGTCGCCATCCTTCGCGATCGGAACGGGTAGTAATTCGATAAACTCGATAGGGAGCTAAAAAACCATCATCAATCCCTTGTTTGAGGGAATATGTGTAAAGGGGATTGCCAAAGTAGCGATAGGTATCAACATTATCATCGCGTAGCGGTGTTGCTGTAAGTCCTAACTGATACGCAGGTTCAAAATGTTCTAAAATTTGTCGCCAGTTACTTTCATCCCTGGCGCTACCTCGGTGACACTCATCAACAATAATCAAGTCAAAATAATCAGGATTATATTCTCTGTAAAGTCCAAAGCTATATTGTGTATCACCAATTGCTTGATAAATAGCAAAGTAGAGGTCACGTCCTTTTTTCGCTTCCCCCTGAATTTTGTAAATTTTCTCCTCATTAAAGGCAGAAAAATCCTTATTCATCGGGTCATCTACCAGCACATTCCGGTCTGCCAAAAACAGAATTCTAGGGGAACGAGATTCTCCAGAAATATTCCACTCCAAACTTGACAATTTCCAAGCGATTTGGAAAGCAACAGTAGTTTTACCTGTTCCTGTCGCCAATGTTAGCAGTAAGCGCTTTTGACCTTTGAAAATTGCCGCTAGTGCAGCATTAATAGCATTTCGTTGATAGTAACGCAGTGGTTTATCTGGAATTGGATAAAACGGAGTTAACAGTTTTTCTGCTATGTCGCCTCTAATTTGCTCCTTCGCTTCCCCAGTTAATCGTCGCCAAAGTTCATCAGGACTGGGAAACGATTCCATCACATCAGACTGCTTACCCGTGATGAAATCAAACTCTACAATTCCTTTTCCGTTAGTGGAGTAAGCAAACTTCACCCCTAGAAGATTGGCATAGTCTATTGCCTGTTCCAGTCCCTCATCAGGAGTTTTGCGCTTCCTTTTCGCCTCTACTACCGCTAAGGGAAATTCTCCGTTATACAGCAGCAAATAATCTGTAAATTTTCGTTCACCACGAGGTTGACGCTTGTTTTTGGGGCGAATTTTGCCATTAGTGAAGTAATACTGCTCAGTATAATCGTGTGGTTCCTGTTCCCATCCTGCATCTCTTAGTTTTGGTTCAACATACTTACGGCAGGTATTAGGTTCATTGCTCATTGGTTGCTATTTTACTAGTTAGTTTTATAACTTAACACCTAGTTATGTCTACGCCCAAACAAAAAATATTACCTTTGTTATTCAAGATGCAAATAATACCTGAGCGATAATCAGCGATCGCACTGCTTTTCTACATACATCGTGGCTCATAATATCTTTAACATAGTCATGAATCGTGACTAAATATGTTACTCAGATCAAGTAAGGTCATAGACATCATTCGCCCAAGGGCTGAATATAGAATCGACGCGCTCAGTGAAAAGCCCTTGGAGCCGATGGAATACTGTAAAAGATGGGTTGATATGTCCCCCGATGACCGGGGGTACAGAAAAGCCTGCATAGCCGCTCTTGCCGAAGCAACTGGGCTGAGTCCAAGGACTATAGGTAATTGGGGTTCCAATTTCGAGAAGCGCCCCAATTATGCAACGCATATCTTACGCATGGCTGATATGCTCAACCAAATTAAAAAAATAGTCCTACCCCCTGACTTTCCGCAACAATAATTTACTCGTGAATCATGACTAAAATACTTGTGCTAAGAGCAGATATTTCTTAAGTTGAGGTCAGCAAGTATGGGTTTTGGGTGCAGTAGCTAGGTGTCTTCACAATTCCCTGCTGCTATAACCCTTACTAACTCACGAACGCTCAAAATGCAAACCGGGAGGCAATCCCACCAAAATAAACATCAAATTGATATCCTCTGTCAGTTGCCCCTAGAACCGATGGAGTATTGTCGTCGTTGGGTTACTCACGAACCAGGACGTAATTATCGCAAAGCTTGCATTAATGCGATCGCACAAATTACCGGGACAAGTCCCAAAACTGTAAAAGACTGGGGAAGAGATTTTCGTTACAGACCCAAATACGTTACCCGAATTTTACGGCAGGCTGATTTAATTAATCAATTTAAACAGCTTGTTGCTCAAGGAATTATCAATTTACCTTCAGACTTTACCCAGGAATAATTTAGTCGCTAGTCGCTATCAATTACTCTAAAAAACTATTGCAATGACTACAAGGGTTCTTTAGGCTGGCATACAGATTGTGTTTTAGACGTGCGCGATGATAGCAACAGCAGAACACCAAATGGATTCGATTTCGACATTTGATATTACAAAATATCCCTTATTCGATGTCATGAAGGACATCAAAATTGGACGCATTCAACTACCAGATTTTCAAAGAGATTGGGTATGGGACGATACCCATGTGCGTCGTTTACTGGCAAGTATATCACTGGCTTACCCTATTGGCGCAGTCATGATGTTACAGCAAGGTACTCAGCATCAACAATTTAAACCGCGAATGCTTGATGGTGTAATAAATGCTGCAATTCAAACGCCGAATTTGCTTGTGCTTGATGGTCAGCAAAGATTAACTACTTCTTTTATGGTGCTGCTATCTGGGCAACCCGTCGTTATCAAAGACCCCAAAAGCCAGAAATTGGCGAAAAAATGGTATTACCTAGATATTCAAAAATGCCTTGAACCGGAACATGACCGCAAAACCGCCATTATCGCTTTACCTGAATCGAAAATTATGCGAACTCGAAACGGCGATTTTATTGACTGTTCAACTCTCGAAAACGAGTATGAAGCACTTTTGTTCCCATTATCCAAAGTATTCTTTTTCTCTGAATGGCGCAGCAAGTTTTCTAAATATTGGCAGTACAACTCTCAAAAACTCGAACTAATTGACACTTTAGAATTAGAAGTAATCAAAAAATTTGAGCATTATCAAATACCAGTAATTCAACTACGTGACTCATTACCAAAAGAGGCGGTGTGCCAAGTTTTTGAGGATACGAATACAGCCGGATGTGACCTCAATTTCTTCGATTTAATGAGTTCGAGTTACTGCGCGGGTGATTTTAGCCTGCGAGATGATTGGAAGCACCGCGAAAATCGCTTTCAGACATTCAAGGTTTTGCGGAAGGTTCGTAGTACCGATTTTATGCAAGCTGTTACCTTAGTAGCTGGTTACGCTCGAAGAATCGAAGCAGCTAAACAGGGTTGGAATTTAGATAAATTGCCTGGTGTTGCTTGCAGTCGTACCGAAGTATTAAAATTAACAAAAGAAGAATACCAAATATGGGCAGACCCCGTTAACAAAGGTTTTGAAGAAGCGGCTCGTTTTCTACGCGGTCAAAAAATCTTTGATGCTGATGATATTGCTTGCCCTATCCAGTTAGTTGCCTTGAGTGCAATTTTGACCATTATTGGGGATCGCTCTCGTTCGTTTCAAGTACGTTCCATGTTAGAGCGTTGGCTGTGGTGCGGGATGTTTGGTGAAATTTATACCCACTGGCACGATTCCCAAGCTGGACGCGATATTGTCGAAGTACCAGCATGGATTGAAGGTGGTTCCGTTCCCTTTGGTATCACACAAGCAAATTTCTCGTTTGAACGACTTCTTAGCGTCAGAAAGCGACTTGGCGCAGTTTATCAGGGATTTGCGGCATTACTACGGCGTGAAGGCGCAGTAGATTGGATTACAGGCGAGGAAATTAACGACGTTGTTTATTTTGAAGAACAAATCGATTCGCACCACATCTTCCCGGTAGCATGGTGTCGCAAACAAGGCATTGACCCCAAAAAATATAACTGCCTAGTTAATCGCACTCCTCTAAGTGCCAAAACCAATAAAAGAATCGGCAGCAAAGCACCTTCAGCTTACCTCAAAGAGTTCGAGCTACATGGAACTGCGGTAGCTAGCTTGGATGAAATAATGCGATCGCATGGTATCAAACTAGAAATTTTACGCAACGACGACTTTGAAATATTTTTCCAAGTAAGGGCAAAAGCGTTAATGGAATTAATTGGAAAAGCTATGGGCAAAAATTTAAGCCTTGAATTAGTTGAGAATACTGATGGGGATTTATGTAATGGGAATGGTTACAGGCTAGATCCAGAAATCATCACCAAATATTAGGTGATTAGCAATAGAGTCAACACTTCCAAGCCAACTCTATTTCTCAGCAGATGCAGACTCTTGTTTTTTCAACCAATCCTTAATAGCATCTTCCAGCGCTGCCGTCTGGGTTAGTTCCAAACGAGCGCAGGCAATCTCAAATGCAATTTTTAACTCTTTAGGGATTCTTCCCCTAACTTCTCTTGTTTCTTCAGTCATCCCAGCACCAAGTCCCTGTCCGGGCTTAATTTTTGCATAGTATATTAACAAAAATGTATTTGCGCTATTTAGCTTTTGCGCTATTGCGTCATTAAGCTCATAATTAAATTGGGTTATTAATTACAACAATGCTTACGTGCATCTATGAGCGTGATCACGATTCAATGTCGTCTAGTTGCAGATGACAAAACCCTCCGCCATCTTTGGGAATTCATGGCAGAGAAAAATACGCCCTTAGTCAATGAAATATTGGAACGATTAGGAAAACATTCTGAATTCGAGATATGGGTTAAAACTGCAAAAGTTCCCAAAACTGCGATCAAAGAATTGTGTGATTCTCTCAAAAACCAAGAACCATTTATAGGTCAACCCGGTCGTTTTTATACGTCTGCAATAACCTTAGTCACGTATATATACAAATCTTGGTTGGCTTTAAATAGGCGACGACAGCTTAAAATTGAAGGGAAAGAGCGATGGTTAGAAATGCTCAAAACTGATGTAGAACTTGAGCAAGAAAGTAAATCAAGTTTAGAAAATATCAGAACAAAATCAACTGAAATATTAGCTTCATTTGCAACACATCAAACTCATGAGACAAATCATAAGGTGAGAGGCAGAAGAAGCAGGAAGCCTAAAGATGAAAAAGCTGATAGACCAGATAAAGTTGTAACTATTAAACCAAGCCGTCTATTTGAAGCTTATCGTCAAACAGAAGATGCTCTGACAAGATGTGCCTTAGTCTACCTCCTGAAAAATAATTGTCAGGTAAGTTTTGTTGAAGAAGACCTCGAACAATACACCAAACAAAGACGAAAAAAAGAAATAGAAATTGAACGGCTGAAAATCCAATTAACAAGCCGAGTTCCTAAAGGACGAGATTTAACTGGTGAAAAATGGCTAGAGACCCTAGAACAAGCAGTTCAGCAAGTTGCCCAAGATGAAAAGGAAGCTAAATCGTGGCAAGCCAACCTTTTAAGAAAATCGAGTTCTATTCCTTTCCCAGTAGTTTATGAAACTACTGAGGACATGAAATGGGAAATCAACGATAAGAAAAGACTTTTTGTTTGTTTTAACGGGTTGGGAAAGCTGAAGTTTGAAATATATTGTGACAAAAGACACCTTCATTTATTTCATCGCTTTCTAGAAGACCAAGAAACTAAACGTAAAGGTAAAAAACAACATTCCAGTAGCTTATTTACTTTACGTACTGGACGAATATCTTGGTTAGAGCAAGAAGGTAAAGGAAAACCTTGGAACGTACACCGTTTAGTTCTTTTTTGCTCTCTTGATACTCGCATGTGGACTGTTGAAGGAACTCAACAAGTTATTGAAGAAAAAACAGCAGATATTAAGAATAAGTTAGTAAAAGCCGAAGAGAAAGGCAAACTCAACCCTCAACAGAAAGATGATGTCATCCGTAAACAATCTACACTTGCTAGAATTAATACACCCTTTCCTCGTCCCAGTAAACCCTTATATGAAGGTAAATCGAATATTCTAGTTGGTGTTAGCCTTGGTTTAGAAAAACCTGTAACCATTGCTGTTTTTGATGCAGCTAATAACAAAGTCCTCGTTTATCGCAGCGTTAAGCAGCTACTAGGTGATAATTACAACTTACTTAACCGTCAACGACAGCAAAAACAACGCTCTTCTCACGAACGTCACAAATCTCAAAAACAGTTTGCGCCAAACGATTTTGGCGAATCCGAGTTAGGACAATATTTAGACAGGTTACTAGCCACAAAAATTGTGGAAATTGCAAAAGTATACTCTGCTGGAAGTATTGTTATACCAAAGCTTGGGGATATGCGGGAAATTATTCAAAGCGAAGTTCTCCTCAAAGCTGAGAAAAAAATACCCGGTTTTATCGAAGGTCAAAAAAATTACGCCAAAGAGTATCGGCGACAAGTACATAACTGGAGTTATGGAAGATTGATTGAGAATATCCAAAATCAAGCCACAAAAGTTGGAATCTCTATTGAAACACAACAGCAAGCAATTAGAGGTAGTCCACAAGAGCAAGCACGGGATTTAGCCTTATTTGCTTATCAATGCAGAATTACTTCATCAATCTAAATAAAATACTGAACCTTGAAAACTTAATATGAAAAATAACAGCGCCGCAATTCATACTGTTTACAGCCTCTGTATTGCGAAAAATCTGGGTTAGTTTGACAGTTGGAAGACTGTTATGCTTTCTGACCCTGGTAACTGCCCGCTCTTGATGCTGCTGTCTAGCTTAACTAGACAGGATATGCCTTTTTTTGTAACTTGGATAAACCAATTATTTTCCGACCTGTTCAGCGACGAAAAAAGAAGTTTATACAAGGATAGCAAAATAGGGACAGGTGCGCTCCCAGCAATAAAGAGTAAGGCTTTTTGCCCTAGCCGTTTTCGTAACGGTGCGGTTTACCGCAGTGGTGGTTACTGAATCACCCTCTTCGTCGGGGGAACCCTCTCAAATATTTTTTGGCAAGGGAAAGCGTGGGCAAAATCCCTGGACTCCCGCCAAAAACTGAAAACCCTTGTCCAGCAGTAAATTCAGAAATCAGACTGTCAGTTAATTTAGTTTTTGAATTTTCAGTTGGACATGCTTCAAAGCAGACCTGACAAAAGTGTTTGTGGACAGCTTGCAAAACAAGGATACTAGACGGGTCGAGTTTCAACAACCATCCCGGCTAGGGGTGGGTTGAAAGATGCGATCACTACTGAAAATCCAAGGGCGGGAAGAGAGGTTTCAACAACCATCCCGGCTAGGGGTGGGTTGAAAGGCAGTATATTAATGAAGGAGAAGTTTAGTTAAAATATGGTTTCAACAACCATCCCGGCTAGGGGTGGGTTGAAAGATATTTCAGAGTTCCCAGAAGATTTACAAATTAGGGTTTCAACAACCATCCCGGCTAGGGGTGGGTTGAAAAAATTTTTCATCATTACAACTTTATTTAAGAGGGTTGAAAGGCGCACTTCGTTCGGGATTATCCTGAATATTTGCAGTTAAACCACGTCCATTTTGAAAACTGGAGGTTTTTAAACAGCCTGTTGATATATAGCCCTTGGTATATAAACTTTTCAAGCAATATTGCAAACACCACAGGTTTGAACCTGGATGAAGTTTATATTAGACTTTGGGGAAGCTTGATTTTGAACCAGCCCCAAAAAAGACAGTCGGCGACATTAATTTGTTAACGGTTACAAAAGCAACTTCGATGACATTAATTTGTTAACAGCGATATTCATTCGTTAATCACGACATTAATTTGTTAACGACGACAAATAATTAGTTATTCGACAACACAAATCGGGATGACTGGATTCGAACCAGCGGCCCCTTCGTCCCGAACGAAGTGCGCTACCAAGCTGCGCTACATCCCGCCATAAAAACGGCACTATAAAACCAAAATATCACAACCCGTGGCAAATGACAAAATTACATCTATATATAATCAATTCACCAAAGGCTTTGCTTGCTAACATTAAATTTGTATAACTTTAGTGGTCAAAGCGGATTGTGACTGTAAAACCAGACTGGTTGCGGGTGAAAGCACCTGGGCGTGAGCGCATCGGTAACGTTAAAGACATTTTGCGGGATTTAACCCTCAATACAGTTTGCGAGGAAGCGTCCTGTCCGAATATTGGTGAATGCTTCAACGCTGGTACTGCCACATTTTTGATTATGGGGCCTGCTTGTACACGCGCTTGTCCCTACTGCGATATTGATTTTGAGAAAAAACCCAAACCATTAGACCCCACCGAACCTGCACGACTAGCGGAAGCTGTTCGCCGCATGAAACTTAATCATGTGGTAATCACTTCTGTAAACCGAGATGATTTGCCAGATGGCGGTGCATCTCAATTTGTGGAGTGTATTAACGCAGTTCGTAACGTCTCACCCAACACCACAATTGAAGTGCTAATTCCTGACTTGTGCGGTAATTGGAATGCTTTAGAGTTGATTCTCCAAGCAGCGCCAGAGGTGTTAAACCATAACACGGAAACCGTCCCCCGCTTGTATCGCCGGGTGCGTCCCCAAGGAAACTACGATCGCACATTAGAATTATTGCAGCGAACTCGCCAACTTTCTCCCAGCACCTACACTAAATCCGGTATCATGGTTGGACTCGGTGAAACTGACGCCGAAATCCGTCAAGTCATGGAAGACTTGCGATCTGTAGATTGCGACATTTTAACAATTGGGCAATACCTCCAACCCAGTCAAAAACACTTGAAAGTAGATGATTTTATTCACCCAGAACAATTTGCTGCTTGGAAGGCATTCGGCGAAGAAATAGGATTTTTACAAGTTGTTTCTTCACCATTGACAAGAAGCTCATATCATGCTGAACAAGTCAGGGAATTAATGGAACGTAATCCCCGCAGTCAATTTTAGATTTTAGATTTTAGATTTTAGATTGGTGAGTGAAGAGATGGAGAAATGGGGAGTTTGTAGAGACGCGATTCATCGCGTCTGTATGGGAATGGGGAGTGGGAAAGAAAAATTTTTATCTTTCCTTGTGGGCGCAACTCATGGAGTCTCTTGAGTGATGACTAATCCAAAATCCGAAATCCAAAATCCAAAATCCGTTGCAATTCTGGGTGCAGGTGCTTGGGGTACGGCGCTGGCAAATCTAGCAGCGGCCAATGGACATGAGGTGCGTGTTTGGTCGCGTCACGGTTCCCAAACTCTCGAAGCAGTAGTCAAAGATGTCCACATAATCCTGTCAGCTATCTCCATGACAGGTGTCAGGGATGTTGTTTCCCAAGTCCACTCTTTCCCTCTTTCTCCAGAAACAATTTTTGTCACAGCAACCAAGGGTTTAGATCCCCAAACTACCTGTACACCGTCGCAAATTTGGCAAACAATATTCCCTAACCATGCAGTAGTTGTTCTGTCAGGGCCGAATTTATCTAAAGAAATTCAAATGCAATTACCAGCTGCAACGGTGGTAGCCAGTAATATCCCCACGGCTGCTGAACTAGTGCAGTTAGTATTTTCCTCACATCGTTTCCGGGTATATACCAATTCAGATCCCCTTGGTGTGGAACTAGGGGGAACTTTGAAAAATGTGATTGCGATCGCCGCTGGTGTGTGCGATGGTTTACAACTAGGAACCAATGCCAAAGCTGCTTTAGTCACCCGTGGACTTACAGAAATAATTCGCGTCGGTAATAACTGGGGCGCAAAGACGGGAACATTTTATGGTTTATCGGGTCTAGGAGATCTGTTAGCAACCTGCAACAGTCCCTTAAGTCGCAATTACCAAGTCGGCTATCAGCTAGCTGGTGGTAAGACGCTTACAGAAATTCTCACAAATTTACAAGGAACCGCTGAGGGAGTTAACACTTGTCGGGTTTTGATACAACGAGCCAAGCAACAAAACATTGCTGTGCCAATTACCGAGCAAGTTTATCACCTACTTCAGGGTCAAATCACACCCCGACAAGCACTTGATGAACTAATGTTACGAGATATCAAGCCTGAGTATGACTACTAGTGGTTTGAGATGGGGATATGGGGACACGGAGACCTTGGGACAGGCGGAATTTATCACGAACACTCTCCGCGTTCCCGCGTCTTCTTCCCTCCCCGCGTCTTCTTCCCCCTCCGCCACTAATCAGTTCTATCTGATCTATTAGTTAAACTTATTACCAAATAATCCTGAGAAAAAATTGGTAAATCGTCAGGATATTACTTTGGTAGCCATGTAAATGTGACTATGACAATTATAAACAAGATATTCACTGAATTATGTTTATACCACGTTACAAAAGTAACTATCAAAAACCATCAAATTTGAAATCTTAACTAAGTAGTTTAGATATTGAAAGCCTCGCTGCACAATTGAATAGCTATTGGTTCAATTAGAAGCTTAGCAGCCGATTAAGTTCAGTAATACTGTATCCAATCAAACCATTCCATTGAATTTCTCAAAAAAATTGTAATGGAATTCTCTACCGTGTTAGTTCATCGTGAATCACGGGAACAATAGCAACAGTTGAATAGCTGACCGTAATCTTAAAGCTGACCCTAATCTATTGTTACCTGGAGCCATTGAGACGTTTTATGCCAGCAACATCTTTTTATGCAGATGCCGCCTACAATACCCAAAAGTCCCGCCAGGTTTTGGACTCGGATCTCACGGTTGATGAAAGTGAGTTATCGGTAGATGATTTACAGGAGCTAGAAATGGCTTCTGTTGACCATACTAACTTTGCCGCTAGCGCTAACCGCCGTAGTACAGATCTTGTACGTCTATATCTTCAGGAAATCGGTCGGGTTAGGTTGTTAGGTCGAGATGAAGAGGTTTCAGAAGCTCAAAAAGTTCAGCGCTACTTGCGGATGCGGATAGTACTTGCTAATGCCGCAAAGCAAGGAGATGAGGTAATTTCGCCTTATCAGAAGTTAATTGAAGTTCAAGAGCGTCTAACTTCAGAACTAGGACATCGCCCGTCTTTGGAAAGGTGGGCTGCCACTGCTGGTGTCATGGTATCGGATCTCAGACCGATTTTGGCAGATGGCAAACGTCGCTGGGCTGAAATCGCTAAGTTGACAGTAGAAGAGTTGGAGCAAGTTCAGTCCCAAGGACTCCAGGCAAAAGAACACATGATTAAGGCTAATCTTCGCCTGGTTGTGTCTGTTGCTAAGAAGTACCAAAATCGTGGTTTGGAATTGTTGGATTTAGTCCAAGAAGGTACTCTGGGTTTGGAGAGGGCTGTAGAAAAATTTGACCCAACTAAGGGTTATCGCTTCAGTACCTATGCTTACTGGTGGATTCGTCAGGGAATTACACGGGCGATCGCTACTTCTAGTCGCACAATCCGCCTACCTGTTCATATTACAGAAAAGTTAAACAAAATCAAAAAAGCCCAGCGCAAAATTGCTCAAGAAAAAGGTCGCACCCCGACTCTAGAGGATCTAGCTGCTGAGTTGGAAATGACACCTACACAAGTGCGTGAAGTTTTGTTGCGGGTTCCTCGCTCCGTGTCTTTGGAAACCAAGGTAGGCAAGGACAAAGATACTGAGTTAGGAGAATTACTGGAAACTGACAATGTAACTCCAGAAGAAATGTTAATGCGAGAATCTTTACAAAAAGACTTGCATCATCTTCTCTCGGATTTGACTAGCCGGGAACGCGACGTAATTTTGATGCGATTTGGTTTGGCAGATGGCCATCCTTACTCTTTAGCAGAAATTGGCCGCGCTCTCGATTTATCCCGGGAACGAGTACGACAAATTGAATCCAAGGCTTTGCAAAAGCTACGCCAACCCAAGCGCCGGAACCTTATCCGCGATTATTTGGAGTCTCTAAGTTAGTCAATGGTTATTTGTCATTAGTCATCTGTTAGAAAGTCTGAGCGGAGGTTTCCTCCGCTCAGATTTTGCGCTTTGTCATTTGAAAACTTTACCTGACAAGTTACTAGCGACAAATGACTGCATTTGATCCCCAGACATAAAACTTATTAGAAGCTTATAGCCAATTATTTGCATCTAAGCATACAGCACTTTCCCCAGACCTTTGTTCAGAATCTCTTGAAGGTGGGGATCAATTGTTAGCTGAGTTATTTATCAAGATTTGATTAATTTTTCTTGATCATTTAGTAAAGATTCTCAATAGGCAATGATTGTTGCAAATTGCTCCCAAGATTTGTTATATTCTCAACTAACAGGCTTTGTTGAGAAATATTAGCTATGACTGCTTACACAACTACTTCACTCAAGGCAGAACTGAACGAACGAGGCTGGCGTTTGACTCCCCAGCGCGAAACAATTTTACACATTTTTCAAGAACTTCCGCAAGGTGAACATTTGAGTGCGGAAGATCTTTATCATCGGTTAGAAACTGATGGTGAAGGGATCAGTCTGTCAACTATTTATCGGACTTTGAAGTTGATGGCCAGAATGGGAATTCTACGGGAATTAGAACTGGGTGAGGGACATAAGCATTATGAACTCAACCAGCCTTATCCCCATCACCACCATCACCTAATTTGTGTTCGCTGTAACTCAACCATTGAGTTTAAAAATGACTCAATTTTAAAAATTGGGGCAAAAACTGCTCAAAAAGAAGGTTTTCACTTACTTGACTGTCAAATGACCATCCATGCGGTGTGTCCCAAGTGCCAACGAGCGCTGATGCCGCTTTAGGATTTGGGTAGATAAAAAAACGAAACTACTCAAACTAACCAAATAAATGGAATTCTGAGCAGTTCCTTTCTTTGCTGTTACTGGAGGCAAGCAAGCAGTTGAGGACTGATACTAACAACACCAAAGCGGATGCTAGAAGCGTCCGCTCTTAAGATCCTTGAGGCTAATGCCGTAGAATTCCTGGGCTTGTTTAATTGCTTTTTTGGTGTCATCTGCCATCACACCGTTGAGCTTACCTTTATAAAAACCGCGCTCCCGTAATCGCGTTTGGATTTCCAGGACACTAAACTCGCTTTTAGGGGCAGTATTTATTGAGCTGTATAACTTAGCTCTAGTAGTTGGGCCAGCAACCCCACTTGCTGCCAAGAAATTAGCTGCCTGAAATCTCTTGACAGCATCCGCAGTGTAGGGACCATAGTAGCCATTTGGCTCTCCCTCTAAATATCCTGCCTGAATTAGGTGTTCTTGAAGCAATCTAACTGGCTCACCGCGATCGCCAAGGCGGAGTTTATCTCGATTTACTACCTTTTTAGGAGCTTCTTCTCCATCACCAACGCCAGCTGGCGGCAATTTACCTAATGTTGCCGGGCCAACAACCCCATCAACACTTAAGTTGTAAGAATCTTGGAAGCGCTTAACAGCTTCTTCAGTAATTGGGCCAAATATTCCTGTGGCGTTCCCGTAATAAAAGCCTGCAACTCTTAGCCTTTCTTGCAAAACCCTGACATTTTCGCCTTCATCTCCCTTCATTAGGTAGTTGGAATTGCGGCGTTGGTTAGTTGCTGAACTAGCTGAACTCGTAGTGCTAGTTTTTTTAGCTTGTGTAGTCGCAGCAGTCGTTTTTTTCGCTGTAGTTGTGGAACTAGGCTTTTTAGCTTGCCAGTCTTCTAATTTTTCTAGGGTGGTTGGTCCGACAACACCGTTTACTTGTATGCCAGCAGCCTTTTGGAAACGCCGCACAGATTGTTCTGTGGATACGTCATACACTTCGGTGATGGGAGCTTGGTAAAAACCTGCTGATTTTAATTTTTGTTGTAAATTCCTGACAGAAGGCCCTTGATCGCCTTTTTCCAGTGCCATGACGCTGCTGACAGCACTGAGAATCGACAAAGACAAAGCAAGGGGCAGCATATACTTCCAAGCCTTTCCAGAAAGCCGTTTCCAGTCTGGTGCAGTTGCTTTGTTAAACAAAGAACTGAACGAAATCAATTCACTGGGTGTGCCGTCTTCGTAGGCGTAAGCTAGGTGTAAATACGCTAGATTCTCCATATTTTTTTCCTACACCATTGATTTTTCTTCGATAACTGCTTCAGCTTGATGTACTAGGTTTCTCAAAGCTTCTAATGTTCCTATATTTACATCCTCCCATAAATTGCGCTTGTGTGCTTCTAATAATCTTTCGGCAATATCACGCAGTGCGTAAGGATTCTTTTCCTCAATGAATTCCAAGACTACTGGATCGAGTAAATAAGCCTCTACAATGCCTTGATACATATAATCTTCGACACATTTAGTTGTAGCATCGTAGGCGAATAAATAGTCTACTGTCGCCGCCATTTCAAAAGCACCTTTATACCCGTGACGCATAACTCCTGCAATCCACTTGGGATTAACTACGCGAGAACGATACACCCGTGCGATTTCTTCTTTCAGTTGCCGGACTCGTGGTTGGGCGGGTATAGAATTATCCCCAAAATAGGTTTGAGGATTTTTTCCTTGTAGAGAACGCACCGCCGCTGTTAAGCCTCCCTGAAATTGGTAATAATCATCAGAATCGAGCAGGTCATGTTCGCGGTTGTCTTGATTGTGGAGTACAACTTGCATCTGGGCTAGGCGTTGCTCGAAGATTTCGGGAGTGGGGAGTGGGGAGTGGCGAGTGGGGGATGAGGGGGATGAGGGGGATGAGGAAGTATTTTCTCCCTTATCTCCCCCTGCTCCCCCTGCTCCCCCTGCTCCCCCTGCCCCTGATGAGTAGGCGTAAGAACTCCAGTTGATGTAGGCGCGGGCTAAATCTTGGTCATCTGTCCAGTTTTGCGATTCAATTAAACCTTGGAGTCCGGCACCGTAAGCACCTGGACGAGAGCCAAAGATGCGATAAAGCGATCGCTCTTTTGCCGTTTCTAAAGTTAAACCTTGTTGAGTCCACAAATCAGTCTCTTGGCGAACTGCAACGGCGAGGGGGTTTTGTTCTGGCGGTTCATCCAAGTTGGCCACTGCTGTCACTGCTTGAGCGAATAAATCAATTAAGTTGGGAAAAGCATCGCGGAAGAATCCGGAAATTCGCAAGGTGACATCTACGCGGGGACGCCCTAAAATCGCCAGAGGTAAAATTTCAAAATCCACCACCCGCCGTGCTGCACCATCCCACAGGGGTCTGACTCCCAGTAAAGCCAAGGCCTCGGCAATATCATCACCTCCAGTTCTCATGGTGGCAGTTCCCCACAATGATAAACCTAGTGTTTTGGGATACTCACCATGTTCTTGAGTGTAATATTCAACGAGGGTTTCAGCGGCTTTTCTGCCGATATCCCAAGCTGTTTCTGTGGGAATGGCGCGAATATCCACAGAATAAAAGTTTCTCCCCGTTGGTAGAACTTCCGGGCGTCCGCGGGTGGGTGCGCCAGATGGGGCGCTGGGGACATAACCGCCATCAAGTCCGTGTAATAAATGGGTAATTTCTTGGTCGGTTTGTTGTAAAGCAGGAAGCAGGCGATCGCGTATCCAGTTGAGAACGGTGGGGAGTGGGGAGTGGGGAGTGGGGAGTGGGGGGGATGAGGGAGATGAGGGGGATGAGGGGGATGGTGAGACGGGGAATTCTGAATTCTGAGTTCTGAGTTCTGAGTTCTGGCTGATGAGTTTTTCTACTAAAAGGGCGGCGTGTTGTTCTAGGACTTCAACAATATCACCGATGGTGCGACATTCTGTGCCATTGACTACTGAATATTCACCACTAGTCATGGACAAGTCTGCTGTGAGGGGGTCGAAGTCTAGACCCCAATCTTGGGCTATGGCGCGGGTAATGCCTAGAGAATAGCGATTGGGTATGCGAGCGATCGCTACTATTAAATCTCTTAGTTGCTGTCCTTGGGGACATTGCCCAAAAATGTGTAAGCCATCACGGATTTGAGCTTCTTTGAGTTCACAAAGATAACCATCTAAAGAATTCAAAATTAAAAATTCTGAATTTAAAATTTCTGCGTTTTGGATTCCTAAATCGAGATGTAAATTTTCTTGAAGAATCAATTCGCGGATGCGATCGCGAATCACTGGTAAACGGGAAGGATCTAAACTTTCCGCTTCATAATACTCATCAATTAAATTTTCTAACTGTTGTAAAGAACCGTAGAGTTCCGCGCGAGTCATGGGTGGCGTCAGGTGATCTATAATCACTGCTTGGGCACGACGTTTGGCTTGGGAACCCTCACCAGGGTCATTGACAATAAACGGGTATAGGTGGGGAAGTGCGCCGAAAGCTACTTCTGGGTAACAATTACTCGATAAAGCCACACTTTTACCGGGTAGCCATTCTAAATTTCCGTGTTTGCCCACATGAACTACAGCATCAGCACCAAAACATTCTCTAACCCAATAGTAAAAAGCTAAATAAGCATGAGTTGGTTCTAAATCCGGCGCATGATAATTCAAACTGGGGTCATTATCATAGCCCCTTGGTGGCTGAATTCCTACGAAGATGTTGCCGAGTTGAATTCCTGGAACGGGGATTGGGTATTGGGGACTGGGGATTGGAGATTGGATATTGCTCTTGTCTCCCCCGTTTTCCTTTTCCCCAGTCCCTAGTCCCCAGTCCCCAGTCCCCAGTCCCCACCTTTCACTAATACCTTGCTGCACGGCTGGTGGCAATGAAGCGAAATACTCTTGATATTCTGTCCAAGAGACACTTTGCTGCACCGGATGCCATTCTTGACTTTCCGGATCGTTGGTTACGCCAGATGTTAGCCGTTGAATCAACTCATCTCCTTGAGCAGGTGGATTTTCTACTTGATACCCGGCTTGGTGTAAAGCTTGCAGGATTTCTGTGCAACTAGCTGGGGTATCGAGTCCCACACCATTAGCAAGGCGTCCATTGCGGTTGGGGTAATTTGCCAGAATTAGGGCAATTCGCCGCTCTTGGGGTGGTTTTGAACGCAGACGCACCCAATTTGCTGCTAGTTGAGCAACAAACTCGATGCGATCGCTCACTGGTTCATAAACTACCACATCTGTCTCTAAATCGGAATTACGAGTTTGAACTGCTTTAAAAGACACAGCACGAGTAATAATCCGCCCATCTACTTCTGGTAGCGCTACATTCATCCCAATATCGCGGGGAGAAAGTCCTTGAAACTGTAACTCCCACTGTTCAACTGATCCGCCACTGAGGATAACCTGCAATACAGGCACATCTAATTTTTGCCACAGTTCGGTTTGGGGTGTTTCGCTTTCCAATCTTGCTAAAGAAAAACTGGTGGTATTCAGCAGCAGTGCAATTGGTTCGCCTTCTTTGGGTTGAAAAAATTCACTCAACTCAACTTGAACATCTGGTTCACGCAATGACGAAACAAAAACTGGCACAGGTTGTAAATTTTTCTGTACTAAAGCTTGGCATAAAGCATCGATTACCTTAGTGTTTCCCGCTAAATAATGGGCGCGGTAGAAAAGTATGCCGACTTTGGGGATTGGGGATTGGGGAGTGGGGAGTGGGGAGTAGGGATTGGGGATTGGGGATTGGGGATTGGGGATTGGGGATTGGGGAGTAGGGATTGGCGATTGTAAACTTTGAGGTTCAAAGGTGGATGAACGAGTTTCTGAGGCTAACGCTTCAAGTTCTAACTCTCCCTCATCCCCCTCATCCCCCTCATCCCCCTCACTCCCCACTCCCCACTCCCCACTCCCCAAAAAAACAGGGGTAATTGCAGTTACATCAGGGAGATGTGTACCGCCGTTGTATGGGTTATTTGATAGATAGACATTTCCTGCTTTTATGGTATTGCCTTTATCATTAATTAAACTGCGGACACTTTCACTCATTGAGCCTAAATGTACAGGAATGTGCGGGGCATTTGCTACTAATAATCCTGAAGCATCAAAGATAGCGCAGGAGAAATCTAGCCTTTCTTTAATATTCACAGATGTTGCCGTGTTTTGGAGAACAATTCCCATTTGTTCGGCAATAAATTGATAGAGATTTTTAAATATTTCTAAGCGAACGGGGTCGGGTTGAGTTGTTGTGTACATTTTTGATTCCTATTTGTTTAGATTTGATAAATATTAGAAAGAAAAAGGGTTGACTGTTTGTAAAAGTTATATTTAAAAATCAGGAGGCTCTGCCTCTAAACCCTCTTTACTAGACGAAACTTAGTAACGAGAATATAACCCTTTTTTAGCAAACTCCTGTGTCAAGAGTGATAAATTGTTAAATCATAACCCCGCAAAGGAAACGCTGTGACACTACCTGAATTTTCATTAGATGGAAAAATTGCCCTAGTTACTGGAGGGGGGCGAGGATTAGGACTAGAAATCAGCAAAGCACTTGCGAGTGCTGGTGCTTTTGTTCTTGTCAATGGACGGAATCATGAAACCCTAAATCGCGCAGTTGCAGCTGTCAGTGCAATTGGCGGATCAGCCTTGCCATTACAATTAGATATTACGGACGAAGCAGCCGTTAAAAAAGCGTTTAGCGAAATTCGAGAAACATACGGGCATTTGGATATTTTGATCAATAATGTTGGTATGCGCGATCGTCGCGGTTTTTTTGAATTTGAAATGGATGCGGTGCGTCGGCTTATCGATGCGAATCTTGTTGCTTCCTTCAATCTGTGCCAGGAAGCAGCACGGCTGATGATTGAGAATGGCGATGGGAAAATCATTAACATAACGTCGATCGCTGGCCCGATCGCAAGTGCAGGTGATGCAGTGTATACTGCTGCCAAGGGTGGACTCGAAGCACTAACTCGCGCTCTTGCCGCCGAACTGGGAATGTTTGGAATAACCGTCAATGGCGTTGCTCCAGGTTTTTTCGCAACAGAGAGCAATGCAGACGTGGTTGCCGATAAAGAAATCGCCGCTTGGTTGGAAAAACGAACTTCCCTTGGTCGTTGGGGATATCCACAAGAAATCGCTGGTGCTGTCGTTTTTTTTGCTTCTCCAGCCGCATCTTATGTCACTGGTCAGATTTTGGCGGTTGACGGTGGATACCTTGCCCATTTTTGATTTATTGTCAATTATGCTTGTGTTTTCTACAGGTAACTGTCATTAATACTTATAAAGTAAGATACTCGTCCTTTAAATCACTGATAAACATATGTCCAGGAGAATGAGTAATTGCTAGCTCAGGCTTTGCTTGAAAAATTGCAGTTTGAGTAGTGACTCCACAAGCCCAAAAAACAGGAGCCTCACCATCACGAACTGTAACAGCATCACCATAATCAGGTTTTTGTAAATCTCTAATTCCTATCTCTTCTGGATTTCCAATATGTACAGGAGAACCATGTGCTTTGTAATATCGACTGGTTACTTCTACAACCCGAACAATGTTATTAGCTGGAAGTGGACGCATGGAAACTACTAAAGGACTGGAAAAGATTCGAGTCGGGATACATTCAATATTTGTCTTGTACATTGGGACGTTTTTTTCTTCTTCTACATGTCTTACTGGTAGTCCAGAATTCAGCATGGCATTTTCAAATGAAAAGGAACAACCAATTAAAAAGGCTACCAAATCGCTTCTCCAAAATGGTCTGATGTCGGTTGTTTCTTCAATTAATTCACCGTGTATAAAAATTCTATAGCGGGGTAGGTCTGTTCTAATATCAGCACCAGGAGCGATTATTTTAGGTTCAGGATCTCCAATTTCTGTAACATCAAGTATTGGACAAGATTTGGGATTTCGTTGACAAAACAGTAAAAATTCAAATGCTAAAGAATATGGTAATACTACTAAGTTGGCTTGAACAAATCCTAGTGCAAGTCCAGGGGTAGGTGTATCTAATTTACCATCTCGACAAAGCTGGCGGATTTCCGAAGGAAGAGAAGAAAAATTTAACATTGAAAATCTCCTAATAATTTTCTGAGACTTAGTATTTTCAGTTAATGAGATGAAATGAAAAATCTCTATCTAAAACGTTGCAAAATTAAATGATTACGTTCAGTTAATCTTGCTTCCCAGTTAGGTTCAACTACAATTGTGCTAATTTTTTCGACAATAATTGCAGTTCCAATAATCCTATCTTCTGGTTGTAAATCTTCCCGTCGATAAACAGGTGTATCATGCCATTTATCATAAGTAAACATTCTGACTGTTTCAACAGATTTGGGTGCTTCATCTAGAGAACGGGTACGAGTAATTAACGGTTCTTCAGGTGTATCCATCTTCTGAATTACTTCTACTGAAACAGATTCGACAATTAAGGTTTTCTCTAGTTGCATGAAACCATAGCGAGATTTATGCTCAGTTTCAAATTCCTGTCGCATTATTGCCACTTCATTGGCGAAATTTACTGTCAAAATAGAATTAGTACCTTCATATTTTAAGTTAGCTTTTCGCACTACCTCTACTTGACTATGTACTTCATTTATTTCATTTCTAGCTTGAGTTTCTAAATATTTCATTAAGTTCTGTAATTGAGGAATTAAGGCTTGGGTTAAAGGTTGTTCAACTCCTCCTTCTCTAATCGCCCGCACATCAGCTAATCCCATTCCATAAGCAGAGAGAACTCCAGCATAAGGATGTAGAAATATTTTTTTCATCCCCAAAGTATCGGCAATTAAACAAGCAACTTGCCCGCCAGCACCGCCAAAACAACACAGTACATATTGTGTGACATCATAACCACGTTGCAGGCTGATTTTTTTAATTGCATTTGCCATATTTTCAACTGCGATCGCCATAAATCCAGCCGCTACTTGTTCTGGTGTACAATGATTTCCTGTAGCAGTTACAATCTCTTGGGCTAACTGTGTAAATTTCTGAATGACAATCTCTTTATCTAAAGGTAAATTGCCATCAATTCCAAAGACTGAAGGAAAATATTGCGGGTGAATTTTGCCTAACATCACATTGGCATCAGTAACCGCTAATCGCCCCCCACGACGATAACAAGCAGGACCAGGAATTGAACCAGCAGATTCAGGTCCCACACGATAACTAGAACCATCAAAAAACAAAATTGAACCACCACCAGCCGCAATGGTATTAATTGCTAATACCGGAACTCGCATCCGCGCCCCAGCAATTTCTGATTCTAATTGTCGTTCATATTCTCCTTTAAAATGGGCAACATCTGTACTTGTTCCTCCCATATCAAAGGTAATAACTAACTCGAAACCTGCTCTTTTACTAGTTTGAACTGCGCCAACAATGCCCCCAGCCGGGCCACTTAAAATACTATCTTTTCCTTGAAATTGTTCGGCTGCTACTAAACCGCCGTCAGACTTCATGAACATTAATTTTATGGGGGAGTGGGGAGTGGTGAGTGGGGAATGGGGAGATGAGGGAGATGAGGGAGATGAGGGAGATGGCGAGATAAGCAATTCCCTATTCTCTATTCCCCATTCCCTATTCCCCATTCTCAATTCACTTGCTACTTGGTTGACGTAGCGACGTAATATAGGAGTTAAATAAGCATCGACTACTGTTGTATCCCCTCGACTGACTAATTTCATTAAGGGACTAACTTGATGAGATACGGATATTTGGGTAAAGCCGATTTCTTGGGCAATTGTAGCTACTTTTTGTTCGTGTTCGGGATAGCGATCGCTATGCATAAAAACAATAGCACAACTACGAATTCCTGTATGATAAACTGCTTGTAAATCGCGTTTTACTTGTTCGATATTTACTGCAATTAATTCATTTCCTTTAGCATCATACCGTTCATTTACCTCAATGACCTGCTCATAAAGCATGGTTGGTAAAACGATATGACGAGCGAAGATATTAGGACGATTTTGGTAACCAATTCGTAGCGCATCTTTAAACCCTTTGGTAATCAGAAGTACAACCCTATCTCCTTTCCTTTCCAACAGTGCATTTGTCGCTACTGTTGTCCCCATTGTTATCACTTCTATTGCTTCACTAGGAATAGGTTCCTTGCTAGAAAGCCCCATAATATCCCGAATACCTTGAATAGCTGCATCTTGATATTGTTCGGGATTTTCTGAAAGTAATTTATAAACTATAATCCATTGGCAATTAGGTAGAGTAACAATTAAAAAACGTTCAGGATGTTGTGAGAGTCCGTCTATAATTCCTTGATTATCAGTAACAGCAACAATATCTGTGAATGTACCACCCCTGTCTGCAAAAACTTTCAACATCGCTTTGTTTCCTGAATGAATAGCCTATAAGTAGATTAACAATAGGATGTAGCGTGTTTCTACTTCAGATGTAGAAGATTTTCAAGACAACTGTCGAAGATTAATTTTAAAAGGAGTTAGCGATTACCAAGAAATAAATGACTACTACTTGTGGGGTGGGCGTCTCGCCCGCCCTTCGCTACAGCTGGACAAGATGTTCACCCCACAAGACAAATTGGATATTTTTTTATTTAGAAGTCCCTTAAGAAAATTATCAATTATTTATACTCGTATAGGTTATAAGTATTAACTGTGAATTGATTTCTGTTTTAGCCTCATGAAAAATCTAAAAAACATCCTCAAAATATTAGTTTTACTTACTTTAATAACCTACGTTCAATTACCTGCTGCTTGGGCAGATGTTTTAACTCCCGGAGAATCTCCAATTGCTTACTGTTTTCAAATAGCAAATATTAACAAATATTCCAACTATTTCATAATTGCACATATACAGTCACAAAACCCCAATCTGCCAACATATAACAGAATTCTCAAACAAGGTAAATGCTTGGAATTAAATGGATATCGGGAATATAGCGATGTCTATGCGATCAAAAAATCTCAAGTTAAGTCTCAGGAAATTATCACTACTGATGAGAATGAAGCGCTTAAGGATTTTAATACTAAAAAATCTCAATTAATTCCGGCAGAAATTAGTATTAATTCTCCCAGAACCATGTCAGCAATATATGGAGTGAAGCAAGTCACTGATATTTTAGAAATTGTAACTATCAAAGAAAAGTCTCTCGATTTAAGATACAAGGAAGTAGTTTACACTTCTCAATGGGGAACCTCAGAAAGAAAAGCTTATCAAATAGACAATCAACGACCATTACCTTTTAATTTTTTGCTTATGATATTTATTGTAGTGTTTATTACAGGGATTGTATTGATTTATAAAAAATTAAATTTCTTCAAAATCAATAACTAATTAATATAAAAATGTCAATCATTGCTGCTACTACTTTAGTTAAGGCACTAGACGCAATAAATCGCCATTTCTACAATATAGCGTTTCCTGACCTAATAAGGTACACCTGTAGGGGCACGGCAGTGCCGTGCCCCTACGCCTCGCTATATCGTGTTGTACCGCATCTGAATGGGAAACGCTATAATCAATCCTTCGTAGAGACGGCGATTTATCGCGTCTTTGGAATTTAAAATTTTAATCACAAAACCTTAACTGAATCGTATTGAATATTATCTGTAAGCTTTAGCAATACCAGAAGAAAGCAAGGTGAATAGTTAATCTTTGCAATCTCAACAATTCATCAATTACTAAACCTCCTATAAAGGAAGTTGCATTGGCAATAATCGATAAAAATAAACCTTTTTGCCAACCTAATTTTAAAATTAGCGCATACAAAATACCTTCAACAATGACAACGAAACTTTCTATCAGTGCTACTCTTAGAGGAAATTCAATGTAAGGAATCAGTATTTGGTTACTTTCCCAAGCTAGGGGATGGGTAAAGAGGGTTGCAGTAGAGGCTAAAATAAACGCATTGCAGATATCCCAATAGGAACACAGTTGTTGTGTGCTGACTAACGTAATTAACACCACTGGTACTTCAATTACCCAGGAAATTAGTAATGCTAACAACTGCGTCATGCTTTAGATAAGTTGAAAAATTTTTTGACATTTGCCATTCTGCATTTTGACTCCTGAATTCTAAATTTTAGTGTATCATGTGCCATAGTCAAATAGATGTTTATTGTTTATTGGTTGCTATCTATTGCTATGTTTACCTTCAACAAAAAATATTTTTATCTCACGCTTATACTATTTTCAATAGAGGTATGTATTGCTGTTTTTGTAAATGACAGTTTCATCCGTCCTTTTATCGGTGATGTTTTAGTTGTTATACTAATTTATTGTTTTGTCAGAGCTTTTTTGAATATACATTCATCCATTGTTGCTTTATCAGTTTTTGGATTTTCTTGTACTATCGAAATTCTCCAATACTTTAATTTTGTAAATAATTTGGGATTGCAAAAATATAAAATTCTGGCTGTTGCTTTGGGGAGTACATTTGATTGGAAGGATATAATTGCTTATGCAATAGGTAGCATAGCAATCTTATGGTTTGAGAATAGAAAAAACAGAAAAATAAAAGGTTAAGTGTTAGGACTTACGCATTGACAGGAAAGACCAAATATGAATGATTTAAAAAACCACATCTGTAGTAGGGGCACAGCATTGCTCATTGGTGTCAACTTAAGCTCAAACGCTTGTCCCACATACGTTTTACCCCCCTTAATCCCCCCGATGGAAAGGGGGGAAAAAGAAATCTAGTTCCCTCCCCAATACATACGGGGAGGGTTAGGGTGGGGTAAAGCGTTGAGTGATGGTAAGTCAGA
>NZ_JACJSJ010000091.1 GCF_014698115.1 Nostoc sp. FACHB-973 | reverse complement strand
TAATTCAAGCATAGGTTAGGGTAGCACAGCTGTGCTACCCTATACCACTCCCCCTTCACTCAACCAAACGCCAAATCTTAATAGTATTGTCATCGCTACCGCTGACAAGGGTCTTGCTATCAGGACTGAAGGTAACAGATGTGACAGTGTTGGTGTGGGCTGCCAATGTGAGAATTTCTTCTCCTGTGGCGATATTCCAGAGTTTAATGGTGCGATCGCGGCTACCACTAGCAAGAATTTGACCATCGCCACTGAAGGCTAGGGTTGTGACTGTGTTCTCATGCCCCACCAGTGTGCGAATTTCTCTTCCGGTAGTGATATTCCAGAGTTTAATGGTGCGTAGGCGTAGCCCGTCGTAGACATCGCGGCTAGCAGTGGCTAAAGTTTTACCATCTGGGCTAATGGCGACGTTGGTTACTGTTTGAGAATTTCCCGCTAGTGTGCGGATGGAGTATCCTTTTGCCAGATTCCAGATTTTGATGGTCTTGTCAAAACTGCCACTGGCAAGAATCACGCCATCGCGGCTGATGGCTACCGATCGCACCCAAAATGTATGCCCTTTCAGTGTCTTAATCTGCTCTCCCGTTGCTAAATCCCAGATTTTGATGGTGTTGTCATCACTACCGCTAACTAGGGTCTGGCTATCAGCGCTGATGGCTAGGGTATGAACTGAGTCGGAATGCCCTGTAAGAGTGCGAATTTGCCGTCCTGTTACCAGATTCCAGATTTTGATGGTGCTGTCATCATTACCACTCACCAAAGTTTTGCCATCTGGGCTAATAACCACCGCGTTCACTTGCCCAGAATAGGTGTTGAGTGAAGAAATTTGTTTTCCTGTTGCTAGATTCCAAAGTTTAATTTTGTGATCGTCGCCACTGCTGACGATGGTTTTGCCATCGGGGCTAATGGCGACGGATAAAACTGAGTTTTCGTGTCCTTGGAGGGAGTTAACTAAGGAAACTTTGCCCAAGGTAATTGTTGGCGGTTGACCGAGAAGCGGGTTATTTTTGCTCGGATTATTCTGAATTAGCCGAGAAGACAAACTAGTTTGAATCCGGCGGAAATGTTTATACCAAGATTCGCCGAATCCAAACAACATAATAAAAGCACTTACCAAGATGAAAATTCTCAGTAAGCTATAACTTTTTGGTAAATTTGATGCTTTAGTTACCGGGATTGTACCACTTGACTTGCCGGCTGGTGGCAATGCCAGTGGTTGTTTTTGCACCAAGTCTCTGATGACTTCATCGACTGACTGGTAACGTTGTTGGATGTCTTTTTTCAAAAGCTTGTCGATTACCAAATCCAATTCAGCATTTAATGGAGTCCGTAAATATTGCCGCCAATTACTCACCCAGGCATACCCACATTCCATCCACAATTGAAAGGGAGAAGTTCCCGTTAGCAGGTGAAAGCAGGTAGCCCCTAAACCGAACAAATCACTTGCGGCGAAAGCTTTGCCATCTCTAATTTGTTCTAAGGGAGAATAGCCATGTGAACCAATGGATGTGCCAGATTTATTTTGAACTCTGGCTGTGAATTGCTTTGAGGAGCCAAAATCAATCAAGCTTAATCGTCCATCGCTTTTATGCCGGATGATATTTTCTGGCTTGATATCTCGATGAATGACATTGCGATCGTGGATAAACTTGAGTACAGGCAATAAATCCAGCAAAATACCTTGAATTTCCCTAGCAGTATACCCCTTCTTGCGCTGTTGCAACTCCTTTAACAAATTTTCCCCATTGATAAACTGCTGCACTAAATACAAGCAGCCATCTTGCTCAAAGTAAGCCAACAAAGTCGGAATTTGCGGATGTTCTCCGAGTTCTTGTAGTCGCTGTGCTTCTTGGGCAAACAACTCCATCGCCTTTTTTTGCGACCAAGTTCCTTGGAATTTTGGAGCTAATTGCTTGACAACACAGCGTTCATTGAGCTTATCTATGTCTTCTGATAGATAAGTTCTCCCAAATCCCCCCTCATCTGAAAGGACTCGGATAACACGGAAGCGATTTCTCAAAAGCGACACCAAGGGGGTGCCACAACTTTGGCAAAACTTCTTTCCATTGGGATTCAGGGGGTTTGGGCAATCGGGATTTAAGCAGCAGATCATGATCTGACAGGCGCGACTGCATGACAACTTAAGCTAAGCTTGCCCCGTATTTACCCTTAAAAGAATTGACTCTCGCTTACTTGTGGTAGAAAAACCCTGTTCTCGGTATTGGGGAATTACTTATATGGTTAGCGTTTGTAAATAGTAAGCTGTAGCACATTGAAATAACATATTTAGTCATTAGTTATTAGTCATTAGTCATTAGTCATTAGTCATTTGTGATTAACCAATGCCCCATGCCCAATGCCCCATGCCCAATAAAAATTTATGCTATTTTCAAGCGCATTAGCTTAGTCAGTCTTCCTGATTCGTGGAAAACTACGAGAGCCATAGGATTAATTATTCTTCCGATTATATAATAATCTGAATAAAAATTTTTTTGGAACTATTAGCTTTAGTACTTTTTCTTGTATATTCGCAATCAACAACTGACTAAGTATTAAAGACTAACCCCGATTAATTAATCATCTCTGCTCTCGAATCTAGTCAAAATACTTACTAACTTTGTTTTTGATATTTTCTATTTTCCATGATTAATTATTCATTTTATACTTGCTTAACTCAGCTGTGCGACCTGGTTTATTTTTGTCTTGCTCTCCATCTACGAATGGCAGCAGCAGTTCTGACTACAGGTGGGACGTAGGCATCAGAATTTTCCTGTTGTGTAATTTGGGGATGTTTAACTTGGTGATATGTAATTTCGCAATCTGTAATTTCGTTATGTATGGTACTTTTCTTTTTTAATGTTTGGTTGGTTAGGCAGCTTGCGAAATTAGGCAAAAAGTTTTCCTTACCTAAAGCTTTTATGACTTCATCCGCAGTTTTAAAGCGATCGTGTAAAGAAAATTTCACCATTTTTCCTAAAACCTGGGTAAAATCTTCGCTGATGTTTACCTCTTTTTGCCAAGAAATTTCACCAGTAATCGGATCTTGGTCAAATTCTACAGGACTTTTGCCAGTCAACATATAAATACAAGTGACACCTAGTGCATAAATATCACTGGCATAAACTGGACGTAAAGAAAACTGTTCTGGTGGCGCAAATCCCATAGTCCCCACAAAACTGGTCTTTGCAGATAAATTAATTGAGTTTTCACAAGCATCAATTAATTGTTCTTTCACTGCACCAAAATCGATTAGTACTACTCGTCCGTCATCTTCACGCCGCAATAAATTTTGGGGCTTAATATCCCGATGAATCACGCCATTTTTATGAAGATACTGTAATACTGGCAAGAATTCCTGTAAAAATTGTTTAACTGAGGCTTCACTTTTAGGCCCAGTTCGCCGCACTTCCCGTGCCAAAGTCAAACCGGGTATGTATTCTTGAACTAAATAAAACTCCCTATTGACTTGAAAGTAGTCTAGTAACATGGGAATTTGAGAATGGCTACCGAGTAGAGCCAAGGTTTGTGCTTCTTTTTCAAAGCGCGTACATGCCCTTTGCCAGCTTTGAGGACTAGTCACCTTTGGCGATAGCTGTTTGATGACACACAAGGGATTCCCTGGTAATAGGGCATTTTTGGCTAAAAAGGTGATACCAAAACCACCTCTACCCAGAACTTGAAGTATTTTATAGCGATCGCGAAGTAGTTGCTTGTAACCAGATACCTGATCTGGCTGAATCTGTTGTGAAGTGCTACCGTAAAAATCCGTATTTTTTTGAGAAAAGCGATTCATTAGTGGAGAATATCAACTCTGAAGTGTCTTTGATTCTACGACGAATCTTCATTGACAACAGTAGCATTACTGAATCTTTGCCAAATCATTACTACTTTATAAAGCAATAGCAATTCAAAAAGCAAAATCCAATCAAAACTCTCTGCGTGCCCCATAGAATCAGGATTTGTGGCTCTGACGCATCCTACCGATCATCTCTGAAAGCTGATTTAGAAATGCCTCATAAACGGTAATTTGATTTGGAACGTCGAGCCTTTACCCTCATGGCTCATTACATGGATGTGACCACCGTGAGCCTGGACAATTTGTTGAGCGATCGCTAATCCTAACCCAAATCCGCCGCTTTCTCGTGCCCGTTCTGTGTCAACCCGGTAAAAGCGATCGAAAATGTAAGGTAAATCTGCCCCTGGAATTCCAATCCCGGTATCGATTACCTGAATCACTGCCCGATCTGAGTGAGGTTCTAAGCGTAACCATACCGTTCCACCAGACGGAGTGTATTTGCAAGCGTTGTCGAGCAAGTTTTCCACAGCTAGCCGCAGCAAATCACAGTCAGCCCACAAGTTAATGGGTTGTTCTGGGAAATTGCCGATCAACTCGATGGACGCTTTGGCAGCAACACTAGTATAGTGAACGGCTAAATTCTCTAGCAAACTATTAAGATTAACCTTTTTGAGAGATTCAGGAGTTAATTGTCCCTGATGTCGAGCCAACAGCAGTAGATTATTGACCAAGTTACTCATCGACTTGGCGCTATCGATAATGTTCTGCACTGAAGGGTGGATTTGGGGATAGTCTGCCGCTATTAGTAACCCGACTTGGGCATTGGTCAAAATTGCAGAAAGGGGCGATCGCAATTCATGAGAAGCATCTGATGTAAAGCGTTGCAGTTGGTTATAGGCTTCCTGAACAGGTTGCATAGCTATGCCACCGAGTACCCAACCTGTAAGTCCAATTAACCCCAGTGCCACAGGCACAGCCAGCGTCAACATTAACTGAAATTGTCTGAGATCGTTTTGAGTCTCTGTCAGCGGAATAGCAACTTGAAGATAGCCGATGACCGAATTTCCTCCTTGAACAGGTAGTGTGAGTTGACGAAGCCAAAGCCCCTCACCTGTGAACGAGTCAACGGACTTAATGGTAAGAAAGCCAGATGATGTTTGTAACTGCTCTAGAGGTGGAGTCCCAAAAAACCGCTTGAGTCTGCCATTCGGGTCATACCAGCGAACATACACCAGTTCAATGTCAGCAGGGTGAGAACCACTACCCAATAGCGGTATATTGCTCAGATCGACTTGTTTTTTTCCTTGATACAGCCGATACTGCGAACTGGCTGCCATTAACTCTGCTCTTTTATAAACCAGTTGATCTAATGCGTTGAGTTTGTCTTTAACCTCAATGTTATAAATTACCCCAGCAAACAGAACGAGAATAGACCCCATCGAAAGGGTAAACCAACGAGCTAAGTTACGACGACTGCGATTAAACACAACTCATGCTAATTCGTAATTCGTAATTCGTAATTCGTAATTCGTAGTTATAAAACTTTTCAAGTAATTGAACTATACTACTCCCTCATCCCCCAGTCCCCAGTCCCCAGTCCCCAGTCCCCAGTCCCCAGTCCCCAGTCCCCAGTCCCCAGTCCCCAGTCCCCAGTCCCCAGTCCCTTTTACGATGCTTCTGGAGGGTTGAGGCGATAGCCCATACCATAAACAGTTTCAATCCAATCCCCTGCTGCTAATGTTTGCAAACGTTGGCGAAGTTTACGAACTAAAACGGTGATTGCATTGCTTTCTGGTTCACTACCCCACTCCCATACGGCTTGCTCAATTTGGTTACGAGTGAGTACTTGGCGGGGATGACGCATGAAATACTCTAGTAACTGAAATTCTTGGGTGGAAAGGGAAACGATCGCCCCTTGTCGCTCCAAAGTTAGTGCGTCGAGGTGAAGTTCGAGGTCTGCCAAGCGGAGGGTGTCTCCTTGCCAAAGGGGCGATCGCCTCCTCAATGCCCGCACCCGTGCCATAAACTCTATAATATCAATTGGTTTGACTAGGTAATCATCTGCTCCTGCATCTAAGCCGATGACTTTATCAGGCGTGGTATCTTTTGCCGTGATCATTAATATAGGAGCTGTTTTTCCCACCGCCCGATACTGTTGACACAAACTCACCCCACTAATTCGAGGTAACATCCAATCCAAAATCAGCAGGTCATATTCTTTTTCAGCCAACAGCCATTGAGCGGTTTCACCATCCTTGACACCATCGACGCTGTGTCCGGCCTGAGAGAGAACCATGTGCAGTGGCATTAATTGTTTTGGATCGTCCTCCACCAGTAAGATTTTCATCACCGTTATACACTTGTGCTTGTTTAGAATAATGCACTGAAGCAATTTCAACGTCTTTCAATAGTCACATTTGAAAGGATTGTCTATCCTATTCGGATATATAATAGCAACAGCCAAAGTGGTTAGGACATTAACAGATGATAAAACCTAGACACAAAAAGACTTTTCACCTAGTCACCAGTCCCCAATCCCCAGTCTCTTGCTATATATCAAGTGTGAGCTAGCAAAATCAGAAGCAGGTGTCGTGTGTGGCGTATTAGTAAAAATTGGCTGCAAGGCCTGGGATTAGAGTTTTGGTTGCCTCTACCACTGGTAGCGGTTGCGTTTTGGTTTGGCTGTAGTTTCCTAGCTGCTCAAGAGTTAAGCCGACCCAATTCCACGCAAAATAAACTTCAGTCAGATACCCAACTCGAAGCACGGATATCAGTCAATGTGTTGCTCATTAATGCCGCTGTCAACCGAACTAAAAGAATTACCCAGGTTGAAGTGGAAACAGCAGACCCCATCTTGAAGCGATTGGAATTAGAACTTCCAACAATAAAATTCAGCCAAATAGAAGCGACAATTGCCCAAGAACTAGGTCTACCCCGTGAGGATATTAGAAAGTTAGTCCGCTATGAGATTGTGGAATAGACTTATCCGAAATCTTCAGAGTCCCCAATCCCCAGTCTCCAATCCCCAGTCCCTACTTCAATGCGTTCTGCCTTGGTTTTCAACGTTTGGTTCATGGCTTCAAAACCTTGGCGAACGTCGATATTTAATCGACGAGCCAGCAGAGGTACTAGTAAGCCGTGGAAAGATTCTTGCTGAATGAACAAAACGCGTGGGCGTAGCCCGTCGTAGACATCGCTTGCTAATGGCTCAATGATAAAGCTATGTTCCCCGTCAAATAAGCCTGGGATCAAAAAATGTCCTAACCAGCGCAATTTGCGATTAGGTTCTACCGTCAGAACAGTAGGTCGAAAGGTCACAATATTTCTACCCGGAGGCTGGAAGTGAACGGTTAGCTGTGACCCTTCACTCAGTGAGCCACTAATTTGACGAATAAACAAATTCCAATGTGGAAAACTAGCAAAATCAGTGAGTAGTTTCCAGACTTGCTTATCGGATGCCCGAATTTCGATTTCAGTGTATATTTTCATCGGTGTGAGTTGAGAGGAAAAGCAGAATTAAAGCAGTTATTCCTGCTAACAAGAACCCGATGTATTGTCGGATTCATATTCAGTCAGCAAAGAGTCTGTGAGAAAACTACTGACCAAATAATTACTAATTCGTAATTCGTAATGGGCTAACGCCCCGCTCCGCTAACGTAATTCGTAATTAAAGAGGGTACAAGCCACTACTAAATCGAAAATTTATTTGGTGGTGAAACAATGAGCGTGGTGGGTTCAGAGCCAACAATGATTGTAATTACGAATTATTTTGACCTTGAACGACCAGAACGCAACATGGAGCGTGATGAACGACATGATTGCTCACGCTTCCAGCTAAAAATTCGGCAAATCCTTTAAATCCTCTTCGACCAAGTACAATCAAATCTGCTCCCCAACTCTGGGCTAAATCACAGATGTTAGTCCCAGGATCTCCTGTTTGATAACTGAATTCTGCCACAATACCTTGTGCTTTTGCTTTCTGATAGTAAAACCGCAGTAAACCCTGTGCCTGTTCTGTTTCTATTTTCAGTTCTATTAAGTTCATAGTGGCTTGACTAGAAACTGCTAGCTCAATGGTGTGACTAATCATTAACTGAGTAGCGTCTTTTTGGGCTAATTCAAGCGCTTTGGTGAACACTGTTGCAGTAGCAGGTGAATCATCGATCGCCACCAAAATCTTCTTAAAGCTCATATACAGATCCAATAATCAATTACTTCATCCACATTGTGTTGTCTTTTAGCTTGAGGGATAAATGTGATTCAAAAGTGAAATATGAGTAGGAGAAACGATTTATTCACTTTTCGTTCACATTTATCAGTAATCCTGAAATAGAAGCATATAAGCGAAACTAACCTAACTAAGCGATAAAACTAATAGCCGTCCAATATGGCTACAGTTCGCACTACAAAACTATAGTTTTTTACAAAAAAACAGCTTAGTTGGGAGTGGGGAGTAGGGAGTAGAGATGTGATGCAAAAAACTGTCTTTTGGGGGTCTTTTGCCCCCTAAAAATCAAAAAATTATGTCGAGATACGTAGTACGAGACATAAAACGTCATTATTCCAATCCCATGTCTTTAGGCATAGGTTCCCTACTCCCTACTCCCCGATCCCTACTCCCTCTTGAATATTTGGATATTAATCAAGCTTCGTTTTCAACTTACTTATTTTTATAGGAGATATTGTTATGAATTTCCATCCAGCTAAAAATGCAGTGGGCATCATTTCTACCCGGAAAGCTGCAACCCAGGTACTTGATGAACTCACAGCGATTGACTTTCCCATGCATAAAATTTCTGTGTTTGCTTTAGACTCTGGACACGAAAAGTTGCACGAGGATGCTAATGCGGGTAAACATACCATAACTCCCATCGAAGGTGCCAAAACAGGCGCAATTACAGGAGGAACAGCTGGAGGCTTACTGGCACTCACAGCCGGACTTGGCGTATTAGTTATCCCCGGTTTTGGACCGGCATTAGCTGTTGAATCTGTGCTGGGTACGCTGCTAGCGGGTGGAGCGAGTGCGATTTTTGGCAGTGTGTATGGTGCATTTCAAGGTTGGTTTGCTCCCGAAAGGCAAGCTAGACTCTCTGAGCCAAGTACCTTCCAAGAAGAATTTTTGGTGAAGGTAGAGGGAACAGCAGATGAAATATGGCAAGCAGAATCGATTCTCCGTTACTGGGGTGTGCGAGAGTGGCATGTTTATGAACTTAGCAAAAGATTCTCGGAATAACACCAATTTTAAAAATGAAAGCTACAGATTCAAACATAAAAATTCAGATTAAATCTGATGATTCTTAATTACGAATTACGTTAGCGGAGCGGGGCGTTAGCCCATTACGAATTACGAATTAGTTTAACGGTTACTTTGATTTGGAGATAGAGATGACAGCAGATACGATCGCTACAAATACTTTTGCTGATTCCACAAAGGATTTACTCAACTATGAGTGGCATACTCTCGCGGAACAAAAAGTTCTGCAAACCTTAGCCAGCCATCCAGAAGCAGGTTTGACCCATAAAGAAGCTACCACGCGGCATCAACAGATGGGTGCAAACCAACTAACTACTAAAGATGGCAAAAGTCCTTGGCTAAAATTTTTAGAGCAATTTCATCAACCACTACTATATATTTTGCTGACGGCGGGAGTAGTAACACTGCTGCTGCGAGATTGGATAGATGCGGGAGTAATTTTTGGTGTCACCCTGATTAATGTCACCATTAGCTACATTCAAGAATCGAAAGCAGAAGGCGCGATCGCTGCTCTATCTAAAGCTGTGACTACTGAAGCAACTGTGATTCGGGATGGTCAAAAAACCCGTCTGGCTTCCACTGAACTTGTTGTGGGTGATTTGGTACTGCTAGCATCTGGGGATAAAGTACCTGCGGATCTGCGGCTATTAAGTGTGCGTGGGTTACAAGTTGACGAGTCTGCTTTAACAGGCGAATCTGTTCCGGTGGAGAAAGCAACTTTATCGCTGGCTGCCGAAACACCATTAGCCGAACGCAGCAATATGGCGTATACAGGAAGTTTCGTCACCTTTGGACAGGGAGAAGGGATTGTAGTTGCGATCGCAGATGCCACCGAAACCGGGCGCATCTCGGAGTTAATTGAAAGCAGCACAAATCTGAAAACACCACTGACGCGAAATATTGACAAATTTAGCAAAACCCTGCTTTACGTCATCTTGAGTTTGGCTGGTCTGACATTTGCAGTCGGATTAGGACAAAATGAATCTTGGATTGATGTTTTCAAAGCAGCTGTGGCTCTGGTAGTCAGCGCGATTCCGGAAGGATTACCTGCAATTGTCACAGTCACGTTGGCGATCGGGGTTTCGCGGATGGCACGACGTAACGCAATTATTCGCAAGTTACCCGCAGTGGAAACATTGGGAAGTACCACCGTTATCTGCTCTGACAAAACCGGCACGTTGACCGAAAATCAGATGACGGTTCAGAATATTTATGCGGGTGGACAACACTACACCGTCAGCGGTATTGGTTATGCCCCAGATGGTGAAATCCTGATGAATCAGCAGCCCCTTGATTTCAATGCAGATGGACATGTTGCTGTTTGGGAATGTTTAGAAGCGGGATTGCTGTGCAATGATTCTCACATCCAATGGCGAGACGGACAGTGGAACTTAGTCGGAACCCCAACTGAGGGAGCATTGATTACGGCTGCGAATAAAGCAGGATTGACACAAGAGAATCTAGAAAAAGAATTACCCAGAATAGATACCCTTCCGTTTGAGTCCGAATTTCAATACATGGCGACTTTGCATGAATTAGATGCAAAGCAAGGGCTGAATGTGATTTATCTCAAAGGTTCTGTGGAGGCAATTCTTCAACGATGCGTAGTTTACCGCCGCAGGCATCGCATGTTCGACGCTCAAGGACAACAGGCTGCGCTTAATCCTGCCGCAGTGGAGCAGGAAGTTGCTGGTATGGCAAAACAAGGGTTACGAGTGCTAGCTTTTGCTAGAAAAGAAGTTGCGGCTAAGCAATCCTTGGAGCGCCATGATATCGATCAAGGACTGGTGTTCCTGGGACTTCAAGGCATAATTGATCCGCCCCGCGAAGAAGCGATCGCCGCAGTCAAAGCTTGTCAATCTGCTGGGATTAAAGTCAAGATGATCACTGGGGATCATGCGCTCACAGCTACTGCCATCGCCCGCCAAATGGGTATTTGCTCCGCTGAAGAACAGGTGTTTACCGGACAGCAATTAGCTCAGATGGATGAAAAAAAATTTGCCCAAGCAGCTGAGCAAGGCATGGTATTTGCGCGAGTTGCGCCAGAACAAAAGTTGCGTCTGGTGAAAGCGTTACAACTCAACGGCGAAATTGTTGCCATGACTGGAGATGGTGTTAACGATGCTCCCGCTCTCAAGCAGGCTGATATTGGTGTAGCAATGGGTATAGCTGGGGCAGAGGTTACCAAAGAATCTGCGGATATGCTGCTAACTGACGATAACTTCGCCTCAATTGAAGCTGCTGTGGAGGAAGGGCGAGGGGTTTACCGCAACTTGCGAAAAGCGATCGCTTTCTTGCTGCCGATCAACGTTGGAGAATCCATGACGATTTTAATTGCCATTCTCCTGGCAACTGTGCTTCCCATCTTACCAATCCAAATTCTCTGGCTGAACATGGTTAGTTCAGTAGGGTTGATTGTTCCCCTCGCCTTTGAGCCAAAATCTGGACACGTGATGCAGCAACCACCACGCAACCCCAGAGAAAAGCTTTTATCAGGTAGTTTACTCCAGCGCATCTTAGCGATTTCCGTCTTCAATTGGGTGGTAATTTTTGGGGTATTTCAATGGATACTTCAAACTACAGGTAATGAAGTCTTGGCTCGCACGATGGCGATTAATGGGTTGGTGGCAGCAGAGGTCTTTTACCTGTTAAGTATTACCCAGTTTTTACCATCTCTAGTTGCCAGAATCCAAGGTAAACGCACACCCTTAGCCTATGCTCCAGCGATCGGAATTGTGGTTGTGGTGATTTTACAATGTCTGTTCAGTCAGTGGAGCATGATGAATCAAGTGTTTGACACGACACCTTTGACATTTACCCAAGCTCTCATTTGCATGGGTGTAGGTTTGCCAGTAGTGTTCATAGCTCTGATCTTGCAGCGTTTCGATCCGCTCAACTAAGGATAGTGCTATTCCTCAACAACAAGATCCCCGCTTATTTAAAAAGTCGGGGATCTTGTTGTTGCGATTTGCGGAAATCAAAAAACTTCTAAGGCACCTCAATGGGAATCAAAGCATTTTCTGGGAAGTAGTTACAAAAACGCCCTTCATCAGCAAGCACCAAAATCAAGCGCAGGGGATAATCTGGCGGAACTTGCAAATCTGCCCAGGGTACTGCCAACTCTAAACAACTATTTAAAGCTGCTTGGGCGCGACTAGTGCGGGAATGCCATTGATAATTGTCTCCAGCTTCCCGAAAATAAATCGATTGCGTCAGCAAATTAATTTCCAGAAGATGGTGGAAAAGATAATTCATTGGGGCTGCATCTGGGACATCTGCCAAGGGAACTGGGCTGTTGACCATTGTTTTGTCTGGATAGTACCACAGCAAATTCAACTCTGTTGGCAAATCCCGCCCAGGCACAACACCACTTTTAAAATCCACTCGCAAATAGAAATTGAGGTGATCCACCCCATACCAAAGTCGCTGGACGAGGCTGCTGTTGTGCATTGTTCCCCGCGCCCCCCCGATTTCTAAGCGCCCAGCTTTGTCCCAATCTTGTTCATCACCTTTGCCATCAATAATTGGATGAATAAACCCTTGTGGGCGGTGGTTTGCCTGTGCTTGGTGAACCTCTACTGGTTGTTTGAGATAGGGCGGTACAGGTTCATTTAAGGCTTTGTAAATGCCAAACAGATGTTCTCGAAACAACTGGTCAAAGACGGCATCTTGATTTGAGGAGTGTCCAGCACCAAACCACCAGAACCAATCTGAACCCTCTGCGGCATACAAGGCTTCCCAAGCTTCTGGGTTATTTTCTTCAGTTGCTTCTGGATGACTCGCCAATAAATTCCTGGCTTCTGTGAGGTAATCCCAAGCACGATTTTTGGCGGGATCGCCTATCCAAGTGGTGAAACTGCCATCCACCCAAGAACCGCTGTGTAGTTGTTCTCCGGGGATGGTGGCTGTGGGTGGAAATTGTTCGAGAAATTCGGAGACGGTGACGAGTTTGAGGTGGGGTTCGTTGCTTAAGGTTTGATATAAAGCTTCTAGGAAGGGTTTACCGTCTTGGGGATAATATTCCCAGCAATTCTCGCCATCCAAAGCGATGGTAACGAGCCAAGGTTGTTGACTTTGGCTGTCTCTTTGGGTTCTGGCGATCGCTTGCAAATGTCCCACTAAGTCCGCAGCTGCCTGTTTGGCTGGCATTGCGCCGTAGGTAAAGCCAATCAAATCTGATAATCTGTGGTCACGAAATACAATTGACAAGTCACCCTCTGGGGTTTGCAGGCGATACGGTCGGTACAGAAGTTCTGGTTGCTCTACATTCCCTGCCCCATCCCGATGGAAAAAGTGTTTCAGCGTCCATCCCAAAACCGCCTCATCTGAGCATATCCACTTAAATCCTTGGTTAATAATATGTGGAAGTATTGACGGACTTACTGACTGTTCGGAAGGCCATAAACCACGGGGTATTTGTCCAAAGCGGTCTTTATAAAAGTTCCAAGCTTTCCGTAAGTGACGCGGGATATCTTCTGCCCACTGAAACCGTTGTTCTGGTAGTGTCATATTTGGCACAGCTACTCGACCAGAGTTAGTATCAGCTAGCAAAGGTAAAATCGGGTGAGTGTAGGGCGTGGTGGTAACTTCTAATTGTCCCGCCTCCTGCATTTTCCGATGTTGGGGGATAATGCGACTGAGGATTTCACGCTGTTTGGAATAAATGCGCTGGCGATCGCTTAAAGTAAAATTCCGACCCTGCTTTAACCAAGTGGCAATTTGCGGGTCATCCCAAAACAGCGGATCGATCCAAGCCAGATTGTGCCAAGCCAGCAAATCACCATAATCTGGCAATTGCCAATTTGCCAAACACCAACTTTGCCCTTTTTCCTGCCTTTGGTGATACAACTCGGCATAGCGGGGATGAGGATCGATCAGCGTGTGGTGATTGGCATCAAAAAAGTGTTGAATAATGAATTCCCGCTGTTGCTGACTCAGTTGATCGTCCGGTGTCAAACTAGCTGTGAGGTAAGGGTCAAAAGCAGTGCCAGCAATATAATCTTCCAGTTGCAATATCAGCGATGGTACTAAATTCACCGTTTGGTGTAACTTAGGATACCGTTCTAGGATTAATATCAAATCCAAATAATCTTTAGTGCCATGCAAACGTACCCAAGGTAAGCGGTACTGCTGGCTAGGAGATAGCGAAACGCCGCTGCCAGGAGATTTGTACAGCGGCTGATGTTGATGCCAGATAAAAGCGACGTAGAGGGGATGGGACATAAGGAGTGATTAGGGATTGGGGATTAGGGATTGGGGATTGAGGATTGGGAACTAGGTATTAATGATAAATTATGAATGAATAAATGCATTGTTCCTCATTCAATACCGAACGTTAATTATTCCTAGTACCCAGTCACCATCCCCCAGTCCCCAGTCCCTAAATGACTTGTTCAACTTCTGCAATTTCGGGAATCATTTCCCGCAGGCGACGTTCAATACCCATTCTCAAAGTCATTGCAGAGCTTGGGCAAGAACCACAGGCACCTTGCAACCGCAGTTTGACAATGGGACCATCGAGTTCTACAAGTTCTACATTGCCGCCATCAGACATCAGATAAGGGCGCATTTCATCTAAGACTGTTTCAACGTTGTCAGGTGTTAATTCCATAGTTTTAGACCTACTCTGTTAGGGATGGGCACTCAGCACTCCCAATGCCCATCCCTAACTTAACACTTCTTAGGACTGGGAATTTTTTGTTGAACCGCTATCAATCATTAGATGAAACGATCACTGGTTGTTGATATAGGGGCACGGTGAATGTGACTGTTGAGCCAAGTCCTTCACCCAGACTGTAGAAATGGACTTCACCACCCATTGCTTCCACTAGCTTCTGGGAAATTGCCAGCCCTAAACCTGTACCGCCGTACTGACGAGTCCGGGAGCCATCCACCTGAGAGAATAATTGAAATAGTTTATCTTGTTTATCTAAGGAAACACCAATTCCAGTGTCTGCTACACGCACTTTCACCATACCTGGAAATTGCTGACCTTGAAATTGCGCCTTTGTCTTTTTGAGTACTAAATCGGCACTGACGGTGATGCCGCCTTCATGAGTAAATTTGATGGCATTGTTCACCAAATTCAGCATGACTTGTAGCAATCTTTGGTAATTACTTTGGACGATGATTTCATCGGAGGTAGCTGGCATTTGCATCTGGAAGCTGAGGTTTTTCATCTCTGCTTGAGGACGCATGAAATTTTCTACATCAGTAAAGAGTTCACCTAGCTTGACTGGAGCGTAAGCTAGTTCCATTTTGCCAGCTTCAATTTTAGCGATGTCTAAAATATCATTAATAATATTTAACAGATGTATTGATAAGTGATGAGCTTCTTGTAAAAACTGGTTTTGTTCTTCTGGATCATCTGCCATGCCTTCCAAAATCAGCTTTAAAAAGCCAATCATCCCGTTGAGGGGAGTACGAATTTCATGGGATACATTGGCGAGAAACTCACTTTTGAGGCGGGAAGCGTCTTCAGCTTTTTGGCGGGCTGCTTCTAATTCTTTATATAAAGTAGCATGAGCGATCGCTGTTCCCAATTGATCCGCTGCTTCTTTGGCTAGTTCTAGTTCCGATTCTGTTAATGTGTAGCATTCATCGTGCCAACTCAAAACAACCAATCCATTGGCTTGGTCTTGATAGCAAGTTGCAACTACTAAAGTTTTATGCTGCCTAGAATCAGTGTATCCAGACACGTCCATGACAACTGGTTCTAAGGTTGTCAATGCCTGAGTAAAGGCTGGTTCAGAAGCTATATCTATTTCTGAGCCAATCATTGAGGTAAGTTCTGGCTGGTGATACTCAGCCTTCACTTCTACTTTTGTAGTACAAGGCTGATAAGGACAGATAATGCAGCGTTCTAGCCGCAGTGCTTTCCCCAAACTATCAACTGTTTGCTGCCAAATAATATCTAAATCTAATGTCCGCCGAATATTCCTAGTAATCCGATTTACCAGTTTTTGGTGTTGCTGCGATCGTAAAGCCAACTCTATCTGTGTGGGCGTTTTTGCTCCCACACACACTTGTTTTTTGTTGAGTGTCGCTTGCAGTAAGCGTCCCATCACTAAAACTGTAGTGGCAGCGGTTCCCAAACTTGGCATAATCGGACTAATTACTAAGTCCAACTCAAATAATTCCTGGTGATAGCTAAACCAGCACTGAAACCTTTCTGGCACCAAATTTGTCAATATTCGATGTAATCGTTCCAAATACGCAACCTTATCCACGGGAGCAAAGGTTTGAGTCTGGTTGACTTCATCAACTATTTTTTCGGTTTTTAACCCCAGGAGTTCGCTGTGCTGCCAACAAAAGGTCAGATAGCGCCCTGCCCCATCTTGCGTATACACCAACTCGGCTCCTAGAGTTGGCAATGAGCCATCAGTTTTACTGGTAATAGATTCCAGATTTTGGGAAAAAATATTCGGCAATTGGGAATTGGCAGTAATAGTCATTAATTGAGTTGGATAGACAAAGGGTATCCGACCGGGATTTTACCAAAGCTGTTCAAATTTTGGCATAAATTTTTACAGCTTTTGCATTTTTGATTGAGTATCTCTTGGTGTTCTGAAATTCAAGTTGGCAAACTTTACTTTTGTTAAGTGGGATTGACAGCTGATTGATGATGTCAATCGTTCCATTCACCCCGAGGAGGAACGGGAGTACGCACAGGCGTGCGGGTCAGTTCATCATCTCTTAGTATTTCGCCCCGCAACCACTGACGAATTGCCACCTCAATCACTTTGCTTGGGTCATTAGTGAGGTGCTGAATTTGCTCGAGTAACTCTGAGTCTAGGCGGACGGCAATTTCTACCTTATCGGCTCGTGTGTTTTCCGCGTCGGTAGCTTTATGTTGCATATTCATAGGTTTATATACTCTGAATTGGTTTTGTTTAAAGCTTTGTAAAGTAGTTATATTCATAATTTGGGCTAATTCACTGAAGAATCTTCAAGGGTATAGTTACATAGTTCCCCGAAATAGCACCAAAGTAACAGCTTTAACTTTTAAGTCGCATTTTTCATATAACTGACTAGACAAGAGCTTTCTAGAAGTTTTGCCGATGAATCAGTGACTCCGGACAATTACGGGTGGCAATTGCCCATGATCCCTACATGTACTTATTTACATTTATTGTACGCTTCCAGCTGATGAATACTAACAGCGACAAATAGACTTTCATAATATTCTTAAAAGTCCACCTATTTATATGCAAAGTTGAAGATGAGGTGAAGAGGGGGCTGGGCAGGGGGGCAGGGGAGGCAGGGGAGGCAGGGGAGGCAGGGGAGGCAGGGGGGCAGAGGAAGACTAATAACTCCTAACTCCTAGCTCCCAACTCTTCACTCCTAACTCCTAACTCCTCACCGGAGGCGGAGCGTCTCCGGCTCCGCTCAGCACTAAAAAGCTAGGAGCGTCTTGGCTAAGAAAGCATTAAAATACATTAAGTAAATTGCTTTTTTAACTTTGGTTGCTGCTAAGGCAAAGATAGTATATGACTGACGTTCCCGCAGTTCGCATTCGCAATTTCTGTATTATTGCTCACATCGACCACGGGAAATCAACCCTCGCCGATCGCTTGCTACAAGCTACTGGCACTGTTGAAGACCGACAGATGAAGGAACAGTTTCTCGACAATATGGATCTAGAACGGGAGCGCGGCATTACCATTAAGCTGCAAGCTGCCCGGATGAATTACACAGCCAAAGATGGTCAGCAATATGTGCTGAACTTAATTGATACCCCAGGACATGTGGATTTCTCTTATGAGGTGTCGCGTTCTCTTGTTGCTTGTGAAGGAGCGTTATTGGTAGTAGATGCGTCCCAAGGTGTGGAGGCGCAAACTTTGGCAAATGTATATTTAGCGTTAGAAAATAACCTGGAAATTATCCCGGTTTTGAATAAAATTGATTTGCCAGGGGCTGAACCAGAACGGGTAATTGGCGAAATTGAAGAAATTATCGGCCTAGATTGTAGTGGTGCGATTCTGGCTTCTGCTAAAGAAGGAATTGGTATTAATGAGATTTTAGAAGCAGTTGTCGATCGCATACCGCCACCACCCAATACCATAAATGAACGCTTACGGGCGTTAATTTTTGATAGTTATTACGATAGTTATCGGGGAGTAATTGTATATTTCCGGGTGATGGATGGCACATTGAAAAAAGGCGATCGCATCCATTTAATGGCATCTGGCAAAGAATTTGAAATTGATGAGTTGGGTGTTCTTTCTCCCACTCAAAAACAAGTTGATGAACTCCATGCCGGGGAAGTAGGCTATTTGGGAGCGGCAATTAAAGCTGTAGCTGATGCGCGGGTAGGAGACACAATTACCCTGAGTAAGGCGAAAGCAGAGACACCTTTACCAGGCTATGCAGAAGCCAACCCGATGGTTTTTTGCGGCATGTTCCCCATTGATGCTGACCAATTTGAAGATTTGCGGGAAGCCTTAGAAAAGCTAGAACTCAATGACGCAGCACTGCATTACGAACCAGAAACTTCTAGTGCGATGGGGTTTGGTTTTCGTTGCGGGTTCTTGGGCTTGCTACACATGGAAATTGTCCAAGAACGTCTAGAGCGAGAGTATAACCTGGATTTAATTATTACAGCGCCTTCGGTGGTTTATAAAGTTATAACCGTCAAAGGTGAGGAACTGTACATCGATAATCCTAGCCGTTTACCTTCTCCTAACGATCGCGAAAGAATTGAAGAACCCTATGTTCAGGTAGAAATGATTACACCTGAAATCTACGTTGGGACTTTAATGGAATTGTCACAAAACAGACGTGGCATTTTCAAAGATATGAAATATCTTACCCAAGGACGCACCACACTTACGTATGAGTTACCCTTGGCGGAAGTTGTCACGGACTTTTTTGACCAAATGAAATCGCGATCGCGGGGTTATGCCAGCATGGAATATCATCTTATTGGCTACCGAGAAAATCCCCTGGTGAAGCTAGATATTATGATCAACGGCGATCCTGTGGATTCTTTGGCAATGATTGTCCATCGAGATAAAGCTTATAACGTCGGGCGATCGATGGCAGAAAAACTCAAAGAACTAATTCCCCGCCATCAATTTAAAGTGCCAATTCAAGCCTCTATCGGCAGTAAAGTGATTGCTAGCGAACACATCCCTGCTTTGCGAAAAGATGTGTTAGCCAAGTGCTACGGTGGTGACATCAGCCGCAAGAAGAAACTTTTACAGAAGCAGGCAAAAGGTAAAAAGCGGATGAAATCTGTAGGTACTGTAGATGTACCCCAGGAAGCTTTTATGGCAGTACTGCGCTTGGATCAAAACTAGTTTAATAGTGGTTAATCTTCAAAGATGATTAGCTGCTTGGGGCTACATCTAAACCTCTGCCAACAGCAGGCTAAACTGTAGGGGTTTCGGCTTGTTGGTGGCAGATTTTTTTTAGGACTTAGAGTTTTTACAAGAGAGACCCTACCACCATGAGACTGACTTACTGTTAGATTCAGTGGTTCAAAAAATGTGCTTCTAATGCAGGATTTCTAACATCGGCAATTATACTTTATTGTAGAAATTCAAAACATTATGAGTCCCAAGCAAGCCCAAGAAAAAGTCTCTGAAGCAGAACAAAATTATCGCATCTTGATAGAACAAATTCCGGGTGTTGTTTATATTTCACCGATTAATCCCACCGGGAAAGTTGCTTATATTAGTCCGCAACTGCAACAATTATTAGGCATTGCCCCTGAAGATTGGAATCATAGTTTTTTCAATAGTTGGTTAGATCACACTCATCCAGACGATCGCGATCGCTTTTGGCAAGCTGTAAACACTACAATTTTCAGCGGGGAACCTTTGAGCATCGAGTATCGGATGATTAGGCATGATGGCAGAATAATTTGGGTACGAAACCAAGCCAATGTCATTGTCTGTGTGGATGGAGAAACTCAGGTACTTCAGGGTTTAGTATTTGATATCAGCGAACGCAAACAAGTCGAAGCTGCACTGCAAGAAAGTGAAGCGCGTTATCGTGCCATCCTCGAAGACCAAACGGAACTCATTGCTAGAGGCTTGCCAGATGGCACTGTCACCTTTGTTAACGAAGCTTTTTGTCGATATTTTGGACTAAAGCAGGAACAAATTATAGCCCATCACTACGAGCCTATTGTGTTTAAAGAAGACCGGGAATATGTATTTAATTTAGTAAATTCCATCAGCTTAGAAAATCCTGTTGTCAGCTTTGAAAATCGAGTTATGGCTTGCCAACAAGTGCGTTGGGCGCAGTGGAATCTTCGAGGTATATTTGATGATCAAGGTAATCTTGTAGAACTGCAATCGGTGGGACGAGATATTACTGACCGCAAACACGTAGAACAAGCCTTAATTCAAAATGAGCAAAAATTCCGTGCCATCTTCAACCAAACTATTCAGTTTATGGGATTGCTTCAGACGAATGGAATTGTTTTAGAAGCCAATCAAACAGCACTGGATTTTGCTGGAATTACACGAGAAGAAGTGGTCGGTAAATGTTTTTGGGAAGCAAAATGGTGGACAATTTCTCCAGATACACAAGCACAATTAAAAACTGCGATCGCCGCTGCTGCTAATGGTGAATTGATTCGCTATGAAGTTGATATTTGGGGTCGAGACGATCGAGTTATCACTATTGATTTTTCCCTACGTCCCATACTTGATGAAACAGGGCGTGTGACAGTCATAATTTCAGAGGGACGAGATATTAGTGAATGGCAAGCCGCCCTGCGCGAACGCCACAAAGCTGAAGAAGCATTGCGCTCAAGTCAAGACTTTTTACAAAAAGTTGCTAATACTGTACCGCATATTTTATATTTATTTGACCTGTTACAAGGAACAAGCGTTTATCTTAATCAGCAAAGTGTTACAGTTTTAGGCTATTCCCCAGAAGAAATTTGTCAAGCAGATCCGCAATGGTTGATGAATTGCTTTCATCCAGATGACCAATACCTCTGCTATGACGTACCAAGTCGCTTCACTCACCTCAAGGACAATGAAGTTCTGTCCACTGAATACCGATTCCGCCACAAAAATGGTGAGTGGCGTTGGCTGAATACGCGAGAAGTCGTATTTGCCAGAGATGCTAAGGGCACTCCAACGCAGATTCTTGGCTCAGTAGAAGATATTAGCACTCGCAAACAAGCCGAAGCAGTTCTGCGACAACAGGCCACAGGGGAGAGGCTAATTACTGAAGTGACTCAACAGATTCGGCGATCGCTAAATTTAGAAGATGTTTTAAATACAACGGTAAATAGTATTCGGGAGTGTTTGCGTTCAGATTGTGTAGCTATTTACCAGTTAGCCGCTGACGGCAGTGGTTATTTTGCAGCGGAATCTCTGGCTGATGGCTATCCTCAGACATTAAAGCAGACAATTTTGCCATTTTGCATCAAAAGAAATTTTAGCCATTATTACCAGGGATTACCCACAATTTTGCATGATATTCAGCAGTATGATTTTTCAGATGATGTTTTTGAGTTATTGCAACTTTATCAGGTAAAGGCTGCGATGGTATTGCCAATTTTGAATGGCGAACATCTGTGGGGTTTACTGATTACTTACCAGTGTGCCACACCTCGTCACTGGCAACCATTTGAAGTGAATTTGTTGCAGCAACTGGCTTCTCAGGTAGCGATCGCTATTCATCAATCAGTACTCTACCAGCAGCTACAAGCTGCCAACGAAGAACTACAAAGATTGGCTACCTTAGATGGCTTGACTCAAATAGCCAATCGCCGCCGATTTGATGAATATCTCGAAGCTGAATGGCATCGACTCAAACGAGAGAAAATGCCACTGTCGTTAATTTTGTTCGATGTTGATTTTTTTAAACCCTACAATGACACCTACGGTCATTTAGCAGGAGATGATTGTTTACAACGAATTGCCAGTGCGCTCTTAAGTATTGTTAAGCGCCCAGCAGATTTAGTAGCCCGTTATGGTGGAGAAGAATTTTCTGTAATTCTGCCGAATACAGAAATTAAAGGGGCAATTCATCTAGCTCAAGGGATTCGACAAGCAGTACGCAACTTAGCGATTTCCCATACTCAATCTAGCGTGTGTGACCATGTAACCGTCAGCCTCGGCGTTGTCAGCACTGTGCCAAATTGTGAAATGTCGCCGCAAGACTTGATTAACGCAGCCGACAAAGCACTTTATCTAGCCAAACAAGAGGGACGCGATCGCGTTCGTGCTATTTGCTGTTCACCTCTTTAGTGTGGGTATTGGGCATTGGGCATTGGGCACAAGAGGCAGAGGGGCAGAGGGGCAGAGGGGCAGAGGGGAAAGAACAAGGCACATTGAACTCTCCTCTGCTCCCCTGCTCCCCTGCTCCCCTGCTCCCCATCTCCCCTGCTCCCCCTGCTTCCATACCCCATACCCCATAGTTCGTAACCTTTGATAAGCTTTAACAAAATAACTGTTAAAAAATCTAAAAATTTGAGTAAATGCACTCAATAAAATTGGCAGACTTATATTTTTAGATAAATCTAGTTTTTTAGATATTTGTAAAGTGTCGGGGAATCTAGCAGATGAAGATACTGGTACTGAGTTGGGAGTTTCCACCCAGGATAGTTGGGGGAATTGCGCGTCATGTAGCCGAGTTGTACCCGGAATTGGTCAAGCTAGGACATGAAGTCCATTTGATTACAGTGGAGTTTGGTCAGGCATCGATGTATGAGGTGGTGGAGGGAGTAAATATACATCGGGTGCCAGTGGGACATAGTAATGACTTTTTCCACTGGGTAGTCAATCTTAATGAGAGCATGGGAGATCACGGTGGTAAGTTAATTTTGGAGGAAGGCCCGTTTGATTTAATTCATGCCCATGATTGGTTAGTTGGAGACGCGGCGATCGCTCTCAAGCATAATTTTAAAATACCACTAATTGCCACAATTCACGCTACGGAATACGGACGTTACAACGGTATTCATACTGATACACAACGTTATATTAATGGTAAAGAAACAATACTTGCTTATAACGCTTGGCGGATTATTGTTTGTAGCGATTATATGCGACGGGAAGTAGAACGAGCGCTATACAGCCCTGGGGACAAAATCGATGTCATTTATAACGGTATCCGAGCCGAAAAGAAACGACATCACGAAGATTTTCATGCCCTGGATTTTCGCCGCCAATTCGCCAGCGATGATGAGAAAATCGTTTATTACCTTGGTCGTATGACCTATGAAAAGGGTGTACCGATATTGCTCAGTGCTGCACCCAAAATACTTTGGGAAATGGGAGGTAATGTGAAATTTGTCATCGTTGGCGGTGGAAATACTGACCATCTCAAACGCCAAGCTTGGGATTTGGGAATTTGGCAGCATTGCTATTTTACTGGTTTTCTCTCGGATGATTACTTAGATAAGTTTCAAACTGTTGCTGACTGTGCTGTATTTCCCAGTCTTTACGAACCCTTTGGAATTGTAGCTTTAGAAAGCTTTGCTTCTCGTGTACCCGTAGTTGTATCTGATACAGGCGGTTTTCCAGAAGTAGTGCAACATACCAAAACAGGCATTGTGACTTGGGTAAATAATGCCGATTCATTAGCCTGGGGAATTTTGGAGGTGTTGAGAAATCCAGATTATCGGCAATGGCTGGTGGATAACGCTTATGAAGATTTAGAGCGACGGTTTAGCTGGCCGAAATTAGCCAAGCAAACCGAAGAAGTATATGGGCGAGTTGTGCAAGAGCGATCGCAAACTCCTTGGTAAATTTTTTTTGAATTTGCATAAACCCTCAATTAACCTTTGATAAATCTACAACAGGCACTACCCCAATTTCTGGAGTAGTGCAAATTTAATCTGGTTGGGGATGAGATTTTTTCAATTCCCTAATCGGTAAAACTAGTCAAAAAGCTAATTCATCAAGGATTTTCTTTTGCATGAAGTACAAAGTCACTTGTTTTGAGGTAGAAGGCAGAAGAATAATTTGATTTGTGAGTTCTTGGTTCTGTACCTCACTTAGTTGCAAACTGCTGTAGTTTTTGTGGGGAGATGGTGTGGCACTTCCTAGTCATCTGAGATTTTTGCAGGATAGAAGTGTAAACATATATTTCTCTTTTTAAAAAGCAAATATGAGCTAGGAATTGCTTTGAATTTTAAAATCAATGATTTTCAGTAAATCAGGGTTTTTTCCCAAAAAACTTCTATTTTCTTCACATAATCTACTACCGTAAATAGACTAATCCTGCTAACATACTCCTAAATACTGCTCTAATAATTTTTACAAGTAAAACCTATAAAACTAGCAGGTAAGTATATTAAGTAGACCGACATAAATAATTGTAATTGGAATAAGGCAGGATGGAGGGGGCAGGAGGCAGAGGTCAAGAGCTTTTAAACTATCTTGAACTTGATTCATACAGTTAAGTTTATTTTTATCGTTCTAGTTAATATCTGAGCAATGTAAATTTCAGGATACCAAGAGTTTTTAATCAAGCGTTCAGTAGTTTTGTCTTTCGCCATTTACCTACTTAGTTTTAAAATTTATGCCTCGTTCAACTAGAAGTTCAGAAGTTCAGGGTGAATTGGATCGTGTTCGTCAACTTATTCCAGGAAAAGAGGTAACTCCATCTCCGATTGACTGGCGCGACCATTGGATTTATCTCCTTATGGTTGATCGATTTAATAATCCTGTGATGTTCCCTAAAGCCCCTTACAATGAGAATTTTGGCGGTTTTCAGGGCGGGACAATTCAAGGAATCCAGCAGCAGCTAGATTACCTCAAGAGTTTGGGAGTGGGGGCAATATGGTTGACCCCGGTATTAAAAAACTGCCAGTTCTTGAATGGTGCCCCCAGCGAAGGAACTTATCATGGCTACGGTATCCAAAACTTTCTAGAAATTGATCCGCGTTTTAATTCCAATTCAGGGGAGGACGTTGACCAGGTTTTACAAGATTTTATTCAGGAAGCTCATTCCAGAGGCATCTACATCATCTTTGATATTGTTCTGAATCATACCGGAGATGTTTTTGCCTATCCATCTGGATCGGAGGCGAACTATAGCGATATGCCTTATCCAGTAAGCTGGCGGGATGAGAAGGGGAATGCCCAATCAGATTGGAAGAGTGAAGAAGATATTCACGATCCCGATCCGGATGCAGTTGTTTTTCCAGATGAGCTTCGACGTAATGCCTTCTTTCGACGGCAGGGGAAAGCCAAGCCAGGTGGTTCAGAAACAATCGGCGATTTTGGTTCATTGAGACAGCTTCTAACTAGTAACTATCAACTAGGAAATGTCCTAATTCGCTGCTTCCAATACCTCATTGCAAAATATGACATTGATGGATTTCGGATCGATACGCTGAAATTTTTAGACCCAAACTTTGCTTTAAGGTTCGGCAATGCTATCCGCGAATTTGCCTTAAGTATGGGCAAAAAGAATTTCTTTACCTTTGGCGAAGTTTATGACAACGAACAGAAAATTGCTCAATTTATTGGTCGCAACGTATCCAGTTCAGGGGATCTGGTTGGGGTAGATGCCGCCCTTGATTACCCATTATTTTTCAAGCTTCCCAATGTTCTTAAGGGATCATCACCCCCTAGCGATGTTGTCAATATGTATCAACAGCGCAAGGACATAGAGAGGAACGTTATCAGTTCCCACGGGGAGGCAACTAGATTCTTTGTTACTTTCTTAGATAATCACGATCAACGGCAACGTTTCTACTATAGTTCTGAAACTAATCCCCATCAATTTGACGATCAAGCAACGATGGGATTTGCCTGTTTGTTCTGCCTGCCTGGTATTCCCTGTCTATATTACGGTACCGAGCAGGGACTACACGGCAATAAGTTCAATAATAGCGATCAAAGTATCCGTGAGGCTCTTTGGGGAAAACCAAATCCTTTTGATGTAACCCATCCTTTTTATACAACAATTCAACAGATCAGCAAACTTCGGAGCGAACAGCCACCCCTGCGATATGGACGATTTTACTTCCGCCAGATCTCTGGAGATGGATTCAATTTTGGTATCTCTCCCTATCCGTCGGGTGTGCTAGCATTCTCGCGCATCTTAAACGATCAGGAAGTCGTTGTTGTTGCTAACACCAGTACAAGTTTTCAGTTTGCTGGGTTTGTAATTATTGACTCTGATATCAATTCTGATGGTGAAACCCTCAAGGTTTTATTCAGTAATAAATCAGATGCCATTGAGCCAGAAGTAGTTCAAACAAGAGGCCCAGGACTAAGAATCAACGAGGTAGACGGTGGAACTTCCACAGGTCCAGTTCGTGTACTTCGGGTAGTGGTGAAGCCTATGGAAATTCAAATTTTGGGAAGACCCATAGGTGCGTAACACAGTCCCATTCTCAATCATCTCCCATAAATCGAGATACTTTTGACTTGAGCGAACTAATGATGTTTGAAGACAAGGATTTGATCCATGAATAAGTTTGTCTTAAAAACCCTATGCACACTTGTAATAGTGGTTACCCTAGTTCTATTTCCCGGAGGAAGCTTACACGCTAAGGCTCAATCAGCCCCATCGAACGGAATTCCTTCTCCAGCCTGTAAGGAGGGACCTGGCACGATTGATATTCGTCAGTATGCAGGTGCTGATTTTCAGAATCCAGACGAAGTGACTTCTAGCAATGGAGTTCTGAAAACCGCGCTGGAAGTAAAGTATGGGCAAAATAAGATCGCAGGATGTGATGTCGATCTTCGTTCTTACAATGGGAAGTTGGTCGGCCCAACCCTGCGGGTGAAGAAAGGAGATTCGATCCAAATCGCATTGAAAAATAGTCTGTCAAAATTGCCAACCGATACTGCAAATTTAGGTCTTAATGATTCTACTCAATTGCGTGGAACCTACAACGTAACCAATCTTCATACTCACGGTCTTCATGTGTCTCCCAAGGGCAATAGTGACAATGTATTGAAGGAAATGGTTCCAGGGAAATCCTATGACATTGCCATACAACTCCCCGATCAACATCCCGGAGGAACCAATTGGTATCATCCCCATTTGCACCACTCCACTGCAATGCAAGTTTCTAGCGGTATGGCAGGAGCATTAATTGTTGAAGGAGAACTCGATCAATTGCCAGAGATTGCCCCTGCTCAGGAAAAGATATTTGTGTTTCAGCAGATTAGTTATGGTGAAGATGGCAGAATCAGGGATTATGGGCGATTCGGCCCGGGCGGATGGGAAAAAACTGGCAGACAAATCACAGTCAATGGGCAACTTGCTCCAAAGATCGTCATGCGTCCCGGAGAAGTGCAACACTGGCGGTTTATCCACGCTGGTATCCGCGAAACCATCGACGTTCAATTACAGCAAGGAAGACAGGTATTAGATCAGGGTGACATAACGGATAAGGGTGAGACAACGATTCATCCAGTCAGCTCGGACAAGTTGATTAAGCTCAATGAAATTGCCGTTGATGGCATTCCGTTAGGGCATTTAGATTCTTGGGATACCGTCGAACTTCAACCAGGGTATCGCAGTGATTTGCTGGTGAAGATCGATGAGCCAGGAGACTATCAGCTTGTGGATTTACCATCACCGATGGGTTTAACCGGAGCAGAAAAATATGGTCATCTTCTCGCTACGGTAGAAGTGAAGGGAGATCCGGTCACAATGCCATTACCGAGTGAGGCAGAGTTGGCAGCAGTCAAACTGGCAGAAGTGCCTCCAGAGATTACAACCCAGGAGGTCAAAGGAAACCAGAATGTCGTCTTCAATCTGTTTTGTAAACCCTCTACAGATTGTTCAGGAGAGATTCAATCTGTTGTTTTTGATGTTAATGACACCCCCTTTGATGATCCCAAAAGGCGAACTCGATTTCTAGAACTGGGTAAAACAGAAGAATGGAGTTTAGCAGTTGGTAAAACACCAGCATCTGTTCCAGGACATCCATTCCACATCCATATCAATCCCTTTCAACATACCCGTTTAGGTCCCGATGGTAAGAATGAAACTATTTGGCGGGATACTTTACTGGTAGTGCAAGGTAAACCTGAAAAAGTGCGTACTCGCTACACCGATTTTGATGGTCAGTTTGTGCTTCATTGCCATATTCTTGACCATGAAGATGCAGGTATGATGCAGTTAGTCAATGTGGTCAAGCCAAACCAGATACCAGGTAATCCATTAGCCACAGCCGCATATTAAGCCGACGACGGGGTTGAGAAATGCGAAACCAAAAGCTCAACTCTGTCGTTGCTATCAAACAACGGATTCTCAAGGAGATTGTCAAAACTTCTTGAACCGTGCATTCCTATTCCACAGTCAACCATCGTGCTTGAATTTGGAGGCAACTATGGCAGATACATCGTACAAGTTCGTCAAGACCAACGAGTTCACGCCTAATCCAGCAAACCCTAGCGATCCTGCTCAACGTTGGCAAACCATCGGTGATATCGTTACTTACAGCCAAAACAGCAACACCTTTGCTCTAAAAACAGCGACTCGTCCCGGGCCTGTCATCTCTTTCCTCTCCAAAACTGCTTTCCGGGTACGCTTCAGCCCTGACCCAGGTTTTGATTACAGCCAGGATAAGTCCTATGCCGTTGTCACTCAAGACCTGCGTTCAAAGGAAGAGCAGGATGCGAACCAGCAACTCAGTCTAGTGGTACAAGATACAGACGAAGCATTGATCGTTAAAACTGAAGTTTTAACAGTAAAGATCAAGAAAAAGCCATACGCAATTTTGGTCTACCGAGGCACTCAGCTCATTCATCAGGATCAACCAGACTACAATCTTGTTTACCTTGATGGACAAAAAGTCATTGCCAATTTTAAGGTTTATCCATCTACCGCAAAATATTGTGGGCTAGGGGAAAAAGCGGGAATCAATTTGCTCAAGAATGAGTTCACTCTCACCTATTTTAATTACGATAATTTTAAGTATGGGGGAGGAGCAAACAATCCTGGGCCACTCAACCCCAGTGTCCCGCTTTATGCATCCATTCCGTTTTTGATTGAGAATAACCTTAATCCCGAAGGAGATTACGCAGGCTCGCCCTACAGCTACGGCATATTTTTTGACAACCCTTCACAGGCGTTCATTAACATTGGCACAAACGATTACTCTGACATGAGGGGCAAGTATTACTTTGGTGCCCTCTATGGCGAGATGAATTATTACTTCATGGCAGGGGATCATTCTGGTGAAGTTCTACAACAATATACTACCTTGACTGGTCGTTCCCCCATGCCTCCAAAATACGTTTTTGGTTTTCATCAAGGAGGCTACGGCTATTACAGTCGCTATCTGCTTTCGATCGTTGCTAACTCTTACCGAGCAGCCCGCATTCCTATCGACGGCTTGCACATTGATGTTGACTTTCAGGACAATTACCGCACATTTACCCACAGCGAGCTGAAATTTCCCAATGCCAGGGAGATGTTTGATAGCTTGCATAGCATGGGCTTCAAATGCAGCACTAATATTACGCCTTTATTGACCTTGAATCCGCTCGATCAGAATAGTGAGGTTACTCCCTACGAACAACTGAATGCGATCGCAACAGCCGGAGGCTTACTTTATGACCTGCGAGCTGGAGATCCCTTCCCTAGTGACAGTGAAGTTGACCTCTATATTGGTGAGGTTGGCTATGGAGAGAATCTTGGCAGTAACCCATTTCCTTCCCCTGGAAGACTTCCCAACGAGAAAGGAATTACACCTCTGGGGGCTCCGGGATATTATCCCAATTTTGAGCTGCCAGAAGTACAGCAAGTCTGGGGTGAGCAATACAGGCATTTGATCGAGGATTTGGGCATGGATATGATTTGGCAGGATATGACCGATCCTGCTCAAAAGGGAGATGATCCCAGATATCCTAACAAAACATTTCCTCTTAATTTGCTGCAATTTAACGGTGAGAAATACGTCCCTCACGGAGTCATCCACAATGGCTATGCTATCAACCTTCTAAAATCCACATTCGAGGGAGTGGATAAACTGCGTCCTGATAAGCGTAATTTCATTATTGCCCGTGGTGGTTATGCTGGAATGCAGCGTTATGCAGGATTATGGACGGGCGATTCTGGATCGAGCTGGCAGTTTTTGCAAATTAATATTCCCGAAGTACTGAATATTGGTTTATCAGGGGTTCCGATTTCAGGATGTGATATTGGTGGTTTTGCAGAGGGTAACCAGTTTGAAAATGGTAACGGATCTTCGCCACCGGGGAACCCACAAGTGCAAGGTGGTAAAGTGATCGGACAGGTTACAAGTCCAGAACTATTGACCCGATGGATGCACTTGGGAGCATTCCTTCCCTGGTATCGTAATCACTACAATGGCTATACCAAACAGTTTCAGGAAGTATATGCCTATGGTGAACCTGTCATTAGCAATTGTCGGAAGTATGTGGAGTTACGCTATCGCCTTCTCCAGGTTTTCTACGATGCAATGTATGAATGGACACAAACAGGAATGCCGATCGCCCGTGCCCTATTCTTGAATGAGCCAACAGATTCAGGAATTTATGGCTTTTCCGATGCTCAGGGTATTTTTGGAAAACGATACTTCGTTGACGACGAATTCTTCCTGGGTAAAGACTTACTCATTGCTCCGATTGTGACTCCTTTCAATGCACAGAATGGAACCGTTCGCAATATCTATCTGCCGGCTTCTAGCCAGTGGTACTCCTTTAAGAATAATCAGTCCCGTCTGGAACCTCCAGTTAATGGCGGAACTGTGATTAACAACTACTACGCGGATCTCTCACTGGTTCCTATTTATGTGCGTGCTGGAGCTATCCTTCCAATGCGGGAACTGGAACAGTACGTAGGCGAACTGCCTGAAAATCCCCTCACAATTAATATCTATCCGGGTCTTGACGGTAGCTATTTACTCTACCAGGACGATGGCATCACCACAGAGGCGACATCCTCTACCGCAGCATATCGCACAACCCGGATTAGCCATCAAACTAAGCCAGATAAAAGTAAGCAGATTACCCTCAAACGGGAACACGATCTCTATCAACCTCCAGAAAAGTTCTACTACATTGCTCTCCTGGAAACGAATGCTAAGGCAGTAACAATTAACGGTAGCACAGCCCTACCTTACCTAAACCAACCAGGCAAAACATCAGGACAGTTAGCCGCGTTACTAGCCGCCTCACCGGTTGATGCCTGCTATTGGAATAGTGATATTAACATCACATTCATTAAGGTATTTGATACGCAATCAGAAGTGACAATTGTAGCAAGTTAGTCCAAGTATCAACATAAGATACTTAGGAGATGCGGTTTGTATGTAACTCTCAACTCGTTCTCCTTGTTTGACTACCTGACTTTTTCTCATTGATCTCCGCTTACTCTGTACTAGATTTGCAAGGAGTATATTATGTTTTCAGGTTTTGGTCTTGGAAAAGCGGCTCAAATTACGTTTACTCTTGACTATCATGAGCTAATCACTGGCGATTTGAAACCGAATGTGAATTGTCACATCAGCTACGATCCGCTTCGGATTGTGCCCCAGGATGGAACCTATGTTCATGGCGATCCCAATCAACCGATTTTCCTTCATGTTCAGTTTCAAGACAACGGACCTACTGAATCTAAAAAACTGTACTCTCCCAATGGAATTATTAGCGATCCCCATATTAATGTAGCGGGTCAGGGATCAATGCTTTTCCAGGAGGTATTCATTCCCAGCGATGCTGAAAAATTGATTATCTGGTTCAGTTATCTCGATCCCAATACCAATGAAACTCTCTATGACAGTGATTACGATCGCCACTTTCATTTTCGCTGGCCTTACCATGATGCTTGGGTTCGCAAAGCAGAGGTTGTCAATGGCTCAACGAGTTCTACCAGTCGCTTTGAACTAGAAGTCGGTACTATCCCTAGCATCACTGAAGTGTCGGTTAATTGGAGAGTTATCAATGCTAAAGAAGCATTAAAAGAAGTAACCCCTCTGACTGATACTAAGCAAACCGATGGTGATACCAAGATTTGGACATTACAGGCATCAGTTCCTAAGGGAGCAGTTGTCAGATTCAAATTGTATTATAAGGTGAATGGGGAGCAGTACAAAAATGACAACGCCAGTCAATATTTTCTTGTACCAGAGCCTAAACCCCTAAATGTTCCACCGCCACCAAAGGCATCCATACAAGTATAGGATGCCTCAATAATTCGTGAAATGCTTGAGAAGGTTGAGACAAGCTGCATTCAGCCCCACAGTTTCCCAAACATTTCAGGATTATTATGCTCAAATTTCCATTACCATTCCCTGACTATCTAATAAGTGTTTTAGGCTAAGGGACTTCCAAAGAATAAATTATTCCTGTAAAAAAACAAGCAATAGTTTTTTTTACAGAAATGATAATTATTTTAAGAGTGAAAAAAGGGTTACCGTTGGTAACCCTTTTTTCACTTTCATCTAGGGCGTGTGGTTTCCAATTACTGGCGATTATCAAGAAGAATTCCACGGACAAAATAATTTAATCGGCGTTCCCAGTTATTCGGAATATTGGGTAAATATTCCCAGCAATTACGGAAGGATCTGGACAGTGACAACCAATACCTAATCTACTTTGGTTTTGATTGGGCGAAAATTAAATGCTACAAATAATCTGGATCTTTTAAGAAAGTAACGTAGAGAACAAATGATTACTCTGCGTTATTTTGTGTGAAAAAACAGTACAAGTCGTGTACGCTGGAATTTCACGTTCTCTGATGCGAAAGTTAAGCTAATGCGCGTCTAAATTGCTTCAAACTGTCCTTTGTCATTTGTCATTGGTCATTTGTGTTTACAAAGAACAAATGACCAATGGCTAAGGACAACATTCACGAATAAATGAGCAATTCAAATGCGTAACAGCTTAGCAATAATTGGAGTCTGCATCAGAAGTTTAGTATGACAAAGGCATTCCCAAACGTACCAAGGCGCTTGAAGAGTAGAGTAATCAAGTTGTTTAAGATGGGAATCTTCCTTATAACCCGTTTTATAGCAAACTGGAAACGCTATTTCTTAGGCGACACTATTGATGTTCGCCCCTCGCCCTCTTTTGATGTCCGTTCTCCTTCCTTGGCTGGCCCAGTTCTTAGCTTGGGTGGAGGAGGCCCCGATGTTGATGACGCTATCCAGTGGATGATCAACGAAGTTAGGGGAAGTACTAACTCCAGCAACAAAGTTAATGTTGTCGTTATTCGCACTTCGGGTAATCACGATTACAATCGGCTAATTTCTGCCATGAAAGGCGTCAACTCAGTAGAAACTTTAATTGTTAGCAATCGCCAAGAAGCTAACAAAGCTGAAATTGCTGAAAAAGTCAGAAATGCGGATGTGATTTTCTTTGCTGGCGGTGACCAATGCCAGTATATTCGCAATTGGAAAGACACAAAACTAGAGGCTGCTGTTAAGTCAGTTTACCTGAAGGGAGGTGGTATTGGTGGCACGAGTGCGGGTGCGATGATTCAAAGTGAGTATGTCTACGATGCTTGTGCTTCTTCCGAGAAAGGTATTGAAACTAGGGATGCACTGGAAGATCCTTATCGAGACATTACTTTTACTTACAACTTTTTGAACTGGAGTCATTTGAAAGGAACCATCGTAGATACACACTTCGATAGACGAGAAAGAATGGGTCGAATTATGGCTTTTATTGCCCGTCAAATTAAGGACGGTGTATCTAATAGTGTTTTGGGTATTGCAGTTAGTGAGAGTACATCGGTTCTTGTGGATAAATATGGTCTGGTGAAAGTTATAGGTAGGGGTGCAGCGTACTTTGTACTAGGCGATCATATGCCGGAAGTATGCGAACCGCGATCGCCTTTGACCTTTTCCAACTACAAAATTTGGAGAGTTCCACGTGGCGACACCTTCAATTTGAGAAACAGACCAACTTCTGGGTACTATCTCAGGAGTGTTAAAAGGGGACGGATTGATTCAAATCCTTATTGAGTGGGGAGTGGGGAGTGGGGAGTGGGGAGTGGGGACTGGGGACTGGGGACTGGGGAGTGGGGAG
>NZ_JACJSJ010000090.1 GCF_014698115.1 Nostoc sp. FACHB-973 | reverse complement strand
AGTCAGGGTGTCACGAGCAGATGTGCCCTTGAAAATTTGGTCTTCGGCATACACGCTAATTGCTACCGCCCGAACATTATTGTACCTGTTGGTTTCACCTTGATTGCCAATGCCCGTAACCGGATAGTTGTTGATGGAGTCGTAGTTGTAGCCGTACTTATCTGCAACAAATAACAAGTAGACATCGCCTGTATTCTGCCCAATGGGAATAGTAATGTCCTGGGTGGCTGTATAGCTAGATCCTACTGCTAGGGGGGTATCTCCTGCTACAGAGCGACTACCCACAAAAGTATCGGCGTTGTCTAAAAACTGGTCTTTGGAAATATAAATATAGTCTTCCCACTTGGCGAGGGCAGAACCTGTACCAAGGTTTTTGACTGTCCAAGATACAGAAATCGTCTCACCTGAAGTAGCAGTGGTTGGGACTTGGGCAGCAGAAACGACTAAATCTGGGGCATTTATGGTGATGGGTAGGAAAAATTCATTGTTGTATGGACCTGTTTCGCTCTGGTTGCGCTCTGAATTGGTGACAAATGATAAGTTTTGTTTTCCTAACAGGTTGATTTCTACATAATTTTCTGCAAAACCGGATAATACAAAATCATACAGAGGAAGAGTAATGTCTCGGGTAATTGTATAGCTACTGTTTGGTGCTAGGGGACTATTTTCTCCTACCGAGATTTGAGCGATCTTAGGATCATCATCAACCTGAGAACGATAGCCCTCGAAGAGATAAATACTATCAAACCAGTCAGAGAAGGCAGTATCCGTACCAACGTTTTTGACTGTCCAAGTCACGGAAATCGTTTCACCTAAGGTAGCAGAAGTTGGGGCACTGGCGGTAGTGACAACTAAATCTACTTCTCGTTCAGTGATGGTGATGGCTTGGGCAAAAACGTTGTTGTTTTGATTCGTTTCACTCTGCTGATTATCCCCGTTCGCTATAAATAATAGATAGCGATCGCCTGTTGTTACGTAGTAGGGAATAGTAATGTCGTCTTGGGTGACTGTATAGCTACTACCTCCTGCCAAAGGCGTATGATCTTCTGAGGAGAAACCGGTAATATATTGATCGTTGTAGTCGAAGAACTGGTCATCGGAAACGTAAACTGCGTCATACAAGTCGCCTAAGACACTATCTGTACCAAAGTTTTTGACTGTCCAAGACAGCGAAATCTTTTCACGGGGAGCAGCAGTAGTTGGGGCTTGAGCGCTAGTAACGACTAAATCTACATCTGGGGCATTTATGGTAATGGCTTTGGCAAATACATTATTGTCATCATTAGTCTCACCTTGGGTGTTATTTGTATCGGTGGCAAACAACAGGTAGTAATCGCCTGGTGCTAGGTTAGACCGAAGCTTAATATTCTCGGTAATTGTATAGCTACTACCTGCTGTCAACGGCGTATAATCTTCAGTCGTACCAGATGTGAGATATCTATCGCTGGAGTCGAGAAACTGGTCATTGGAAAGGTAAACAACATCCTGCAAGTACTTAGAGAAAGCAGTATCTACACCTTGGTTTGTGACTGTCCAAGATACAGAAATCGTCTCACTTAAACTAGCAGTAGTTGGGGCATTGGCATCAGAAACGACTAAATCTATCTCTAGTGGGTCATTTATGGTGATAGCTTGGGCAAAGACGTTGTTGGTTTGATTTATTTCATACTGGGAGTTGTATCGATTTGCCACAAACAAAAGGTAGACATCGCCTGTTGGTAGATATCTGTTAAGATAAATTTCCTGAGTACTTGTATAGCTACTGCCTCCTGCCAAAGGCGTATAATATCCTGAGGTAAGATAGACATCATTTTTATCGAAAAACTGGTCATCAGAAACGTAAACATCGTCATACCAGCTACCCAAGGTAGTATCTGTACCTTGGTTTTTGACTGTCCAAGAGACAGAAATTGCCTCATTTAAGCGAGCAGTTGTTGGGGCATTGGCAGCAGTAACCACCAAATCTAAATCTGGGGGATTTATGGTGACGGGTTGGACGAATATATTGTTGGTTTGATTGGTGTCAAAGTAGTTACGCGTTACAAAGTACAGGTAGTAATCTCCTGGTGTGATTCCCCGAAGCTGTACGTCTCGGGTAATTCTATAGCTGCTGCCTACGGCTAAAGGAGTATTCCCCGTCGCCTCAAAGCTAGTGAGTAAGGTGTCACCCTCAATACCAAATAAAAAATACCTGTAGTCTAAAAACTGGTCATCGGAAATGTAAACTTGGTCATACCAGCCACTGAAGGCAGAACCTGTGCCTTGGTTTGTGACTTTCCAAGATAGGGTAATCGTCTCACCCACACGAGAAATGATTGGGACATTGACACCAGTAATTACCAAATCTGGGCCATTTACGGTGATAGCTTGGGCAAATACATTATTGGTTTCATTCGTTTCACTCTGCTTGTTGTCTCTATCTGTGACAAATAACAGGTAGCGATCGCCTGTTCTTACTTCGTAGTAGGAAAGAAAAATGTTTTGGGTGACTGTATAGCTACTACCTGCTACCAACGGGGTATAATCTTTTTCTGAAGGTGACGCAACATAGTTTGACCCAACATAGCTATCGTTGTAGTCGAAGAACTGGTCATCGGAAATGTAAACTGCGTCATACCAGTCAGCGAAGGCAGTATCTGTACCTTGGTTAGTAACCTTCCAAGATACGGGAATTATTTGATTCAAATCGGCATATAGTGGAACTGTCACAGAAGATACTATTAGGTCAACGTCGCTCATAAATAATCTCCGAATTGTTTAATACATGGTCTTTGGTTTGCCAAAAAAACCAACTGCTCTTAGTGTTCTCGATAAAAACTCAACATTGAGAATAGACAAGGTAGGTTTAAGACTTGGGGGTTTGGTGAGCGATCGCTCGATCGCTCTGGCAAATGTTAAGAAAGATCCGGGTAATGGATAGCCTATCAGGGAAGGGGAACAAGAATCAAAGCCACTTAAAACACGAAGTTATCAGACTCAGCTAGGTTGCTTGCAGATACACCAGCAACAGTCAATAATGGTGTTGCACGACCGCGACCTGCTGTACCATCTATATCAATCAAAGCAGTACTATTACTTGAATGAGTACCAAAACTCAGGTAGCCTTGGGTAGTTGCACCTTCATAGTCGAGGCTGCCCAGGCTCAAGCTCTGGAATAGTTGGCTCAAGTCAATCTTGTCAGTACCAGCCGTAAAATCAGTGATTGTATCTCCAGCATCGCGGATACTTGTATACACAAATTGGTCACTGCCGGCACCACCAGTGAGGGTATCTGCCCCTTGCAAACCAATGATCAGATTATTGCGATCGTCACCAGTCAGGGTGTTACGAGCAGATGTGCCTTTGAAAATTTGGTCTTCGGCATACAGGCTAATTGCTACCGCCCGAACGTTATTGTATCTGTTGGTTTCGCCTTGATTGCCAATGCCCGTAAAGTAATTGTTGTAGTCGTAGTTATCTGCAACAAACAACAAGTAGCGATCGCCTGTATCCCCTCTGATGGGAATAGTAATGTCCTGGGTGGCTGTATAGCTATCCCCTGCCCCTAGCAGTCCTGCTGAGTGACTGCCGACAAAAGTATCACCCTTGTCTAAAAACTGGTCTTTGGAAATGTAAACAGAATCATTCCAATTACCTAAGGCAGAAGCTATACCTTGGTTTTTGACTGTCCAAGACACAGAAACCGTCTCACCAAGAGTAGCAGTATTTGGGGCTTGGGCAGCAGTAACTACTAAATCTGGGGCATTGATGGTGATGGGTAGAATGAATGAATTGTTGAATTCATCTGTCTCACTTTGTTCGCGGGTTTCATCGGCGACAAATAATAAGTACTGTTGTCCTAATAGACTGATTTCTGAATACTCTGCATAAGGGTATGGTCTGACATCCGTGATGGGAAGAGTAATGTCTGCGGTAATTGTATAGCTGCTACCTCCGGTTAGGGAAGTACGTACAGAGCGTTCGCTTAAAAGGAGACTGGTGATCTCAACATCTGGGTAATTGCTGCTGGAAATGTAAACTCTGTCAAACCAGTTAGAGAAGGCAGTATCCGTACCTTGGTTTGTAACTGTCCAAGACACGGAAATTGTTTCACCTAAGCCAGCAGTGGTTGGAGCTTGGGCATTAGTAAGGACTAAATCTACATTATCTCCTCCATCATCTTCTGGGGCATTGATGGTGATGGCTTTGGCAAAGACATTGTTGGTTTCATTTGTTTCACCTTGCTCATTACCTCCGTCTGTGACAAATAACAGGTAGCGATCGCCTGTCCCTAGATCGGAAGGAAGTTCAACGCCCAAGTTGGTTGTATAACTACCCCCAGCTGCTAAAGGCGTAATTTCTCGTGCCTCAAAGCCGTCGATAAAGGTATCGTTAGAATCCAAGAACTGGTCATCAGAAATGTAAACTGCGTCGTACCAGTCAGCAAAGGCAGTATCTGTACCTTGGTTTTTGACTGTCCAAGACACAGAAATTTCGTCATATAAAATACCAGTGGTTGGGGCTTGGACATCAGTAATGACTAAATCTACATCTCCTGAGTTTTTTATGGTAATGGCTTTGGCAAAGACATTGTTGGTTTCATTTGTTTCAACCTGGTAGTTGTTTCTATCAGTAACAAATAACAAGTAGCGATCGCCTGTTGCTAGGTTGTTGGGAATACCAATATCCAAGGTGGCTGTATAACTACCCCCAGATGCTAAAGGCGTATTTGCTCCTGCCCATCGGGAGTTAATCACGGTATCGCTGGAGTCGAAAAACTGGTCATCGGAAATGTAAACTTCGTCATACCAGTTAGATAAGGCACGATCTGTACCAAGGTTTTTGACTGTCCAAGACACAGAAATTATCTCATTTAAGGTAGCAGTAGTTGGGGCATTGGCAGCAGTAACTACTAAATCTACATCATCTCCTGGTCCACCGGTGATGGTGATGGCTTTAGCAAAGACATTGTTGGTTTCATTGCTTTCACTCTGCTGATTAGAGTTGTCCGCCACAAATAACAAATAACGATCGCCTGTTGCTATGTTGGGAATCAGATCAATGTCTTGGGTGACTGTATAGTTACCTCCAGCTGCTAGAGGCATATAATTTCCTGCCCAGCTTCCAATCAGAGGGGTATCGTTGGAGTCGAAAAACTGGTCATCGGAAATATAAACTCCATCATACAAGCTATTGAAGGCAGTATTTGTACCTTGGTTTTTCACTGTCCAAGACACAGAAATCGTCTCACCGACAGCAGCAGTGGCTGGGGCATTGGCAGCAGTAACTGCTAAATCTACATCGTCTCCTGGAGCAGTGATGGTGATGGCTTGAGCAAAGACATTGTTGGTATAACTTATTTCCTGTAAGGTGTACCTTGTAACAAACAACAGGTAGCGATCGCCTGGTGTGACTTCGATCGGAAAAAAGGCACCGGGGAAGTCCCCAAGCAAAAGGTCTCGCGTAACTGTAGATCTGCTACCTGGTGCTAGAGAAATATTCTCTTGTGTGTCAGTGTTGGCGATCTCGATATCGTTGAAGTCGAAAAACTGGTCATCGGAAACGTAAACTGAGTCAGACCAATTAGCTGAGGTCGAACTTGTACCAATATTTTCGACTGTCCAAGACAGAGTAATTATGTCATATAAAGCAGCAGTCGTTGGGCCTTGACCAGTAACGGCTAAATCTACAGTTGGGGGATTGATGGTGATAGCTTGGGCAAATACGTTGTTGGTTTCATTTGTTTCACTCTGGCTGTTGTATGTATCCGTGACAAATAACACGTAGACATTGCCTACTTTGCCGATAGGAAACAAGAAGTCTTCGTTAATGGTATAGCTGCTACCTGGTGCTAGAAGGGTATTTATTGGCGCTGACCGCGGGTAAAAATCAATATCGCTGTCGTCTAAAAACGGATCATCGGAAATGTAAATTCTGTCATCCCAGTCAACCAAGGCAGTAGTTGTACCTTGGTTAGTAACTGTCCAAGATAGGGGAATTATCTGATCCAAATCGATATATAGTGGAACTGTCACAGAAGACACTATTAGATCAATGTCGCTCATAAATAATCTCCGAATTGTTTGGTAGATGGTCTTTACTTTCCTAATCAAATATCAACTTCACCCCAGATTGTAGTGAAATCTCTAGTATGATTTTTGAATATGCTTTTGGTGGTATTGTGTCCAGTCTTACTTTATGTATTCGTCCTCACATAGCGATCAGAAAGTTGTGACTTTTGGGACCAGAGACTCATTTGGTACTAGATTTATCTGATATGGGAAGTTAAGAAACTTGGTGTTCACAAGTTCTTTGTAAGTCTCTAGGTCTGTCTGCCAGTTGCTAATTATTTTGGATAGTGCAGCTAAACGTTGATTTTGTTCTTGTTCGATAATCTGGTGATTAAAACTCGCAGTGAACAGTACGATTGGGCGCACTGTTTTATCTGGCAGTTGTAACCCTCCTTCGTTGATATCCAAACTCAACTGCCTTCCTTCTAGGGTGTAACCAAATCGCATTGCAGCTTGCACAGCAGATTTGCCAAACTCATGCCAAGGGCCAGGATTGAGCAAGGTTTTTAAGATATAGTTGCGTGCTGTGTTATTTTCTTGGTCAAAAAGGACATGTCCCCGGAAGTTAATGGACAGATCGTGATAGTCTACTTGCGGCAGTGTCTCCAGATATTTGCGAGCGATCGCTGGAATTTCCACTTCTTGGTATGCTTTAGTGGCAATCACCTCCGAGAAAATAACTCTATTGAGTTGTGCAGTGATGCTGATTCCTTTTTGGAAAACCACTTGAGCCGCAGAATTTGTCAAAATCGGTTCTTGAGCTAATTCCCAGTCACTAGGCACAATGCCACTATATTTGAGAAAATCTGGAGTTAAGATCGTGGGATTATGCTGCTTAGCTGCGATCGCAATGGCAATTTCCTGAATATTTAAACTTTGACTCATCTCTTTTTCATCTCTCCGTAAATTTAATTTGTATAGAAAAATCAAGTTAAAGTTGTGTAAAAATATCTAGTCTTATGCATTTATTGAGAAAAATCACTTAAGTAGTCTATAGGCAAATTGAGTGTCTTCGGATCGCACTCAGTGTAAATTTACTCATTTCTTTAAATAAAAGAGCATTTTAGAAAAAGCTCCCAAGAAAGATAAAGATTGAGTAAAGTCAAACTTACATAACAACGCCTGATTGACGATTTTATGGGTACTCCAAAAAACGCTCAAAGGCGATGTCTGGAAGCCGCCCTTCTCTTAACAAATCTACAAATTTTTTAGTTTGTTAAGATTTATTGAAATTTTTCAGATATAGAAAAAGGCAGCACATTGAATGCTGCCTTTTTCTATGAGGGATTTACGTATGGAGCAACTAAGAGAATCTAAAGTCTACAATGACTCTAAGTAGCTCAAAAGGTCTGCCATTTCTTGGGCACTAGGCTGGAACTTTGGCATTGGCGGCGTTTCGCCACTAATAACTTGATGAATCAGTCCATACCGAGATTTGTGCTTGGAGACAGCTTGCAAACTAGGCCCCACTCGCCCATCTGCTTCCAAGCCATGACAACCAGCACAATTAATTTGAAAGATAGCGTGTCCTTGAATTGGGTTTCCTGTTAGGGATAAAACACTCTTGACATAAGGATCAGAGGCTTGAACCAAGTGGACACCAAAAAAGCCCAAAGGAACTGCTAGCAGGACGGCCAGCGTCAATAGAACGATGCGCTGAATCAAAATTTCGGGTTTGGGAATCTGATTATCCAAAAGGTTTGCTGTATAAAGTCTAGGTGTGCTAAAAAGTTTTCATTTCCTACACATAGCTTAAAAGTTCTTGATTGTGTCTGCAAGCACAGAAGACTATTTTAATATGGACAGTCGTCCTTGCAAAGGTTTATAGGACGCAGGATTCATACCAAATTTGGTAAAATCAAAAACAGGAAACAAATATTGAATAATTGCATAGGAGATTTACAGTGGTTGAACCCCTGCTCTCAGGTATTGTCCTTGGTCTAGTTTTCGTCACCCTCGGCGGACTATTTTACGCTGCCTATAAGCAATACAAGCGCCCCAACCAGCTGGGAGGGTGAGGGAGTGGTGAGTGGGGAATGGGGAGTGGGGAATGGGGAGTTAGAATTTTTCCCCTGCTCCCCCTGCTCCCCCTGCTTCCCCTACTCCCCCTGCTCCCTCATCTCCCTCACTTCTAATTCTGTAAAAAGTAAGTGATGTGTTGCCGTAAACTTTCTGGCGGCAAATCTCCCAAGTGGGAATCTCTGGGTATGTCCAACCCTGTGAAGCGTGTTCAACTGCGATTTCGCCGCTAGGATCTAAAAGTTGATGGTGAGCGATCGCTTCTAAAACTGGCTCATACAATCCACTAGCATAAGGCGGATCGAAGTAGATTCTGTCAAATTGTTTGCCTGATAACGTCTTTAACTGCCCAACAATATCTCCCCGCAATACCCGAAATTTTTGTTCGGCATTAGCTACCTGCTGCCAATTTTGCTCAATAGTGGCACAGGCTCGGCTCGATTTTTCGATTCCCACTACTAAACTGGCTCCTCTACACAAAGCCTCTGCGCCCATTGAACCAGTACCGGCGCACAGATCTAGCCAGTAGCAACCTGGAATTTTTCCCTGCCAAATATTAAAGACTGCCTCCCTGACTCTAGCACTGGTAGGTCTAGTCTCTTTACCTGGTAAAGTTTTTAGCTGGCGATTCCCGTAAATTCTCAGGCTCATTGGACATTAGTCATTAGTCATTAGTCATTGGTCATTAGTCACTGTTTAATCGTCGGTGGTGATTTTCATTTATTCACAATTGGATTTTGGACAAATGACAAAGGACAAAAATAGTATTAGGCAGGAATTTTTTCCCGTACTTGAGCAACAAAATTAGACAGGATTTGCAATCCAATATTAGAAGATTTTTCGGGGTGAAATTGTACAGCCATCAGGTTTTCATGGGCGATGGCAGCTGTTACGGTTTGAGTACCGTGGGTGACGGTTGCTGCACGAATTTGGTCTTCTATTGGATCGACATAGTAGGAATGGACAAAATACACCCAAGGATCTGATGGCAAATGCTCCCACAAAAGACTTTTTGGCTGAGTCACTTGCAGTTGATTCCAACCCATGTGAGGAATAGTAATGTCAGGTTCTGGACGAAACCGCCGGACTTTTCCTTTGATAATTCCCAGTCCTGGTTGGATACCTTCTGCACTTGATTCAAAAAGAATTTGCAGTCCCAAACAGATCCCTAAGAAAGGTTTGCCAGATGCGATCGCTTCTTTAATCGGTTGTTCCAAACCACGCGATCGCAAATGTTGGACTGCCGGATCAAATGCTCCCACTCCCGGCAGAACTATTGCATCTGCTCGCTCTAATTCCTTGGCAGAATAAGTAACATTAGGAGTTGCCCCGGCTTTTTCCAAACCTTTGCAGACTGAGTGCAAATTTCCCATCTCATAGTCTACGACCGCAATCACTGGCATTTACCTGCTCCTTGTAAAATTATTATGGAGGGTTTTTCTATTCTAAATAATATTCCTATTCTAAATAATATTTGTTATGCAGAAAAGAATTCTATTAACTTCTTTTGACACTTGGCTGGCCGATCAACTGTCAAATTCATCTGATGATCTATTAATAGAAGTTACGAAACTTGAGTTGACTACCCATGATTTAACTTTTTTGCGCTTGTTACCCGTAGATGTGCAACAGGCCAGTTCTCAGGTAATTCAAAAAATCAATGCAATCCAACCCCATTACATCATCTGTTGTGGCATGGCTGCAAGTCGCACACGATTAAGTGTAGAATTAGCCGCTAGCTCTGGTGAAACTGTTTTGCAGACAGATGTTGATTTAGAAAAATTAGTCGCGGGAGCAGTGGCAATTGAGATTAGCCATGACTGCGGTAAATTTGTTTGCGAAGGTCTTTACTATTCAGTTTTGGAATACTTAAACCAAAGCCGACTACCGGCGCGTTGTATCTTTGTTCACGTTCCGGTTCTCAATCCAGAAAATTTGAGTGCCATTCTTGCCGATTTCTTATTAATTATTAACAATCTGGCACTTTCATCAAGTTGTTAGTGTCTGTATGTTCAAAGTGTTACCTAAGTATATGTTGCCATTGTTACTAATTTTCCCCATAGCCCAATCCACACCTGTTACACCACCGCCTCAAGAAGTGGTGCAATCACAACAAGTGCGTCCTTTACCAGGTAAGTTGGATAGGGTGCCAACATTTAACAGCAATAGTCCAGAATTAGTTTTAAAAGAAGGAATTTTACTTTCGACTTTTCCACCAGATAAGAAAAAAGTACCAACGGCACATCTGAATTTTCCCTTTCGAGGACGATTTGATATTTTTGCTCACCATGTTGCAAAAGCTGAACCACCAGAAAATTTACGTTCTCTTTACCTGGGGATAATTTTGCATAACCCTGGTTCGGAATCTGTGAAAGTAAATATTTTGCAGGCGGCGAGTTATTTAAGTCAACCCGATGCACCATTTATTCAGTTACCATCCTTTAGCCGAAATCCTTTAGGGAAAATTTTTGCCGGGCCTGGCGATCGCGTCATGACTGATATATTAAGAGGACAACGCCAAGAAATTTTCCCTGCCCAAATTGAAATTCCACCAGGGCAAAGTCGGATGTTACTAAATTTACCAATTCCGGTGCAGGGATTGACACCACCTCTCAACGGCCGGTCTACATTAATGCGACTATGGAGTAATGGCACTGTCTATGCAGCTAGCCTAGCCATGTTCGCCCGTGAAAATCTCGATGGTAGTGAACGTGCGCCTAGTTTGGAAGAGTGGGAAAATTTACTAGATAATGGTGACTTGGCTAGTCCACGGGATAAAACCCCCACTCCCTTAGAAGAAACTGGCAAGCCAAGAATTTATGGGCGTGTTGCGGGAGTGGTTGCTGGTTCACAGTGGAGAGCTTTTTTAGTAGATAATCCTAAAGCTAGGTATCTAACTATTCCCCAACCTGGTGAAATGTTTTCCTATGCTCTGAGTACCCTGCATGGTGGTACCTTAGGAACTAATCAAATTCAAAGTGGTAATATGCTGGTGCGCTATCCTGACACTGCATATCGCGCTCATGGCAACTATGGAATTCAATATAGTCTGAAGTTGCCGTTATATAACAATACCCAAAATCCTCAAACTGTGAGTGTATCGATCCAAACTCCACTCAAAGAGGATCAGTTAGTCAAACCAGGGTTACGCTTTTTGAATATACCAGCCCGTGAAGTATTCTTCCGAGGGACAGTGCGGGTACGTTACAAAGACGAGCAAAATCAGCCAAAAACAGAATTTGTGCATTTAGTGCAAAAGCGAGGTCAACCAGGAGAACCCTTAGTTTTATTAAACATGAAAGCTGGCGATCGCTCTTTAGTAGAAGTAGACTTTCTCTATCCACCCGATGCTACACCACCGCAAGTATTAACAGTGTCAACCCAAGCTGAAACTCGGTAAGAGGTATCCAAAATTTTAGATCCGTCATTATCGCCGCTAACCCTTCGCCATCACAAAACGTAATTGCAAAAAGCAGCGAATTATTTAAAAGTTGAGAGGGACGATTTCACCTGTAGAAGTCGTCCCTTCAATTTTTTATAATTTTTTCTGTTATTTGTTGTTTATTACTTATTTAAAGGCTGTTAGACTGAGAACCATATGTAAAATTCCGTATATTTTGGCGAATTATGGAGCCAGTATCACTGACAGCAGCTGCGATCGCCACCTTAGTCATCACCAAAGCCTTTGAAAAAACTGGTGAAATCATCGGCGAAAAGGCTTGGAACGAAGGCGAAAAGTTATTCTTACTCCTGAAGCGCAAACAACCCAATACAGCAAGTGCCATTGAACTAGCTCAAACACAACCTTTAGATTATGGTCAAGCACACCTAATCGAACAAGTAGAGGAAGCGGCAAACAAAGACCCGGAAATTGCTCAAGCTGTTGAGACGGTGGCTAATGCTGTTAAATCTCAACCCTCTATTATTCAGAATTTTACGAACACAGTTGATAAAAATTATGGCGGGAATGTTGGGAACGTTTCTAATGACAACCGAACCCAAACTTTTAACTTTTGACTACAGCCGCCTGAAGGGGAACGGGTAAAGTCAAATTCTTCTACCGAAATACCGCAAAATTTGCCCCTGAGTGGAGTGGTGGAATTTGTTGGACGTGAAGCAGAATTGCAAAAACTCCACCAACTTTTGCAGGATAATAAACAAGTAGCAATAGCCGCTGTTGCTGGCATGGGTGGAGTTGGGAAAACAGAACTCGCCCTGCAATATGCCATCCAGCAACGCGAAATATACAACGGTGGGCTTTGCTGGTTGCTGGCAAAAACTGGGGATGTGGGCATTCAAGTTGTGCAGTTTGCCAGAACGCAGCTTGATTTAAGGCCGCCAGAAGATTTTGATATACTCGCGCAAGTGCAATATTGCTGGCGGCTTTGGCGTGGTGGTGATGTGCTGCTAGTGTTGGATGATGTCAGCGACTACGAGCAAGTCAAGCCTTACTTACAGTCCCTACCTTCTCGGTTTAAAGTGTTGATAACTACGCGCCAGAACTTGGGACGCATCTCACAGTTATCTTTGGATGTGCTGCAACCAGAGGCGGCGCTGGAGTTGTTGAAGTCTTTACTCAAGGAAACACCAGAGCGAATTGAGCGAGAATTAGTTATAGCAAATCAGTTGTGTGAGTGGCTGGGATATTTACCTTTGGGTGTGGAATTAGTGGGGCGCTATCTGGCGCGAAAACAGGATTTATCTGTTGCTGAGATGTTGCGGCGGTTGGAGAACAAGCGATTAGATGAGCGTTCTCTGTCTAAAGCTAAGTCGGAAGCTGACATGACAGCACAACGAGGTGTGTTAGCAGCCTTTGAGTTGAGTTGGCAAGAATTAGAGGACGGTGATAAGCAACTCGGCTGTTTATTGAGTTTATTTGCCGCCGCACCCATACCTTGGAACTTGGTGGAACAGTGTTTACCAGAAAAAGATGCGGAAGATTTAGAAGAAATTAGAGACGATAGCTTGCTGAATCTGCATTTACTCCAGCGCAAAAGTGAGGGAGTTTACCAATTGCATCCACTGTTGCGGCAGTTTTTCCAATATAAGTGTACGGGTTTAGAACAGGCAGAGGAATTTAAGCAAAGTTTTTGCCAGGTAATGGTAGCAGTTGCTAAAGATATTCCTCACTCACCCACCCTTGAGCAAATCACCGCCGCCACCCCCGCCATACCTCATTTAGCAGAAGTAGCGAATCATCTCATTCAACATCTCAGCAATGATGATTTACCTTGGCCTTTCGTCGGCAACGCTTGGTTTTACAATGGTCAAGGTTTATATAACCAAGCTTTACCTTGGTATGAGAAGTGTTTAGAAGTCACTAAAAAACGTTTGGGTGAAGAACATCCAGATGTCGCAGCTAGTCTCAACAACCTCGCGGAACTCTACCGTTCCCAAGGCAGATACAGCCAAGCCAAACCCCTTCTCATCCAAGCTTTGACACTTAGGCGCAAGCTGCTGGGTGAAGAACATCCAAATGTCGCACAAAGTCTCAACAACCTGGCGTCACTCTACGACTCCCAAGGCAGATACAGCGAAGCCGAACCCCTTTACATCCAAGCATTAGATATTTTAGAGCAACGCTTAGGCGCAAATCATCCTAATACTGTTACTGTACGTAAAAATTTAGCATATTTGCGCGATTCTTTTACCTCAGAACAGTAAAATTCATGTTCCCTACTCCATTAATCAAGCTTTTATCTGCAAGTTTCGCGTTCTAAACGAGAACATTCCTGTTTTTAGTGAGAACGTTTCTGTTTCAAGTGAGAACGTTTCTGTTTTCAGTGAGAATGTTCTTGTTTCAAGTGAGAACGTTTCTGTTTCAAGCGAAAATGTTCTTGTTCCAAATGAGAACGTTTCTGTTTTCAGTGAGAATGTTCTTGTTCCAAATGAGAACATTTCTGTTTTCAGTGAGAATGTTCTTGTTCCAAGTGAGAACGTTTCTGTGTTATATCATGTCCGCCTAATCACTTATGATTACCGTATCTGTGCAAAAATCCCAAAAGTCTTTTTCCCCCTCCTCTCTGCTCCCTGTTCTCTAAATGATAAGTCTTCAACCGGACATGATATTACCCCCCTTATACCGTTTCACTTTAATAATGATACAAATACGTTGGTAGGGGCACGGCAATGCCGTGCCCCTACGAGAAATCTATTATATATCTGCTAACTTCTTTGAAAACCCTTTGCTGACTTTTGTTGTCCCTTATTCTTAGGCTTAGATTTATTCACTTCTCCTAAAGCTTCTTGAAATAAGTTATGTAGATGTATCGGGACGCTAGCAATTTCTGGTAACTCTGGCTCAATAGGTTTATTGAATTCTTGCAAAAGTGTGTCTAAGTCACTTTCAAGACGAAACTCTGGACGTTCTAAGATTGTTTGCAACACATTTTCTAATTGAGTTGGGTGTTGTTGCGCCAATCGATGCCAAATAAAAGCATTAATACTTTTGTCTTCTAGGTAGTAGCGAATTAACTTTTGGGCACCTTCAACACTTTGCCAATCTTCTGCTGATAAAATTGTTTGTACCTTACTATATGTTGGTAAAAACATTTGTCCCCAACGAGGGTGAGAAAGAGCCGTTACCTGTTCGGCTTTCTTCAGTTCAGGCGGTAAATCAACTTTGGGCATCACCATTTTGCTATTGCCCTTTTTGCTGTTAAATATCTGAGAAACTGCGTTGGAGTCGGCACCTAATTCTGCTGCGGCAGCTTTGATTTCCTCATCGTCAATGCCAGCTTCTTCTGCTACTTCTGCCAGAGATTTAGAAGTATCAATTCCGGCTGCCGCCAAAGTTTTCTCAGTAATTATTTCTTGAAAATCGGCTATTTTTTTATTCAACTGGTAACCAGGTAATGTAATTTCATCAGTGCCAAAAAATTCTACAAACTGTTGATGATATTGTCCTACTGATTGCCAAGCTTCCTCTAGCAAATCTGGAGCATCACTGTAAAGATTACTTTTATAGTTTTCTTTGAAATTACCAATTGCAACAGCAAGTTTTGGTTTACCCAATTTACCCATGAGTGTGTAAGGGCCAGAGAATATCCAATAGCTATCGGTAACAGGAGAAATGCGAGTTAGTAAGATTTCTCCGACTTTCAAACGAGATATTGCTTGTAATGTTTGAGGATTGTTTGGCTTGACAATGTAGCGTTTATCTGTTAACCAGTTGGTTAATTCAAAGCCATCAGGTAGGATGTTAGTAATGGCAAATAAGCCAATAAAACTGCGATGCCAACTATTGATTAAATTGCGATCGCTCTCGTCTAAGTCTGGATGGCTGGCGATGAACAACTCTAATGGTGAGTGTTCGCCCACTTTTCCTTCTGTGAGAAAGCGATCGATGATTAAGTCTTGCTGTGTACTATCGCCACTTCCACGGCGCAACTGTGCAGCTGCATAAGCTTCCAGTGCTTGTGCGAGTTCGCCTTCTGCGTCGAGGACGAAATCAACTAAGGCTTGTTTTAATTCGTGCGATCGTTCTAAAATGGCATCCACAAGTTAATTTCTCGGTGCAACAGATGTAGATTATAGCTTTTAACAAAATTGGAACATCTAGCAATAGCTAGATTTATTAAAATACAAACTTAGCAGATTTAGCCGTCAGCTTTCTCTTCAAGCATATACAAGCTAGACAATCATGTAAGTAAGTCGGCGGGGAAATTTATAACTATGTAACGAAAAGTTAAGCTGAAGGATAAGAGTTAAATTTCATACGTTCCGTACTGTGTTTTTCTCTTTCTCCCCTCGCTTTAACCTTAAAAAAAACACAACTAGATTAAGAAATGTAAATTGCTTAAAAGCCTATGTTGAAAGCTTTTTTGGCTCTTTACATAAGTTTATGTAGTTCGGTTTAATTGTGCATACTTACTTAGTAAATATTAAATTCATCTTTGTGCTGGATTGTCAGGCAAGAATCAATCTAATTTGATTTTCAATATGAAGCTTAGATGTAGCTAGCCGTAGGGATAGTTAACCAAAAATTATATTCAGTAGCCTAATTCTTAGTATAATTTTCAGTACTATTACTGATTAATAAAAACTCTCTAGCCTTAATCTATCACTGATGCCATAGCCGAATAAAGAACAACCCATCGCCACAGCAGAACAAAGGTATAAATTGCGCCTAAAATTTCAAATTGAAGGAAATACTCATGGCAAATTCAGTTTTCAACTTATCTAACCTCAACGGCTCTAACGGCTTTAAAATCAATGGCATCGCTGCGAATGATAACTCAGGAATCTCTGTCAGCAGTGCGGGGGATATCAACGGCGACGGCTTTGACGACTTACTTATCGGGGCAAAGCGTGCCGACCCCAACGGCTCTGACTCAGGGCAGAGCTACGTGGTGTTTGGCAAAAGCACAGGCTTTAGCGCAGCCCTCAACCTCTCCACCCTCAACGGTTCTAACGGCTTTAAAATCAATGGCATCTTGGCAGGTGACCAATTAGGCGTCTCTGTCAGTAGTGCGGGGGATGTCAACGGCGACGGCTTCGACGACCTGATTATCGGGGCATCATTTGCCGACCCCAACGGCTTGAGTTCAGGGCAAAGCTACCTGGTGTTTGGCAAAAGCACAGGCTTTAGCCAAACTCTCGACCTCTCCACCTTCAATGGCTCTAACGGCTTTAAAATCAACGGCATCCTCGCAGGTGACAACTCAGGCAACTTTGTCAGTAGTGCGGGGGATGTCAACGGCGACGGCTTTGATGACCTGATTATCGGGGCAAGGCGTGCCGACCCCAACGGTTCCGACTCGGGGCAGAGTTACGTGGTGTTTGGTAGCAGCAGTGGCTTTAGCGCGACCCTCAATCTCTCCACCCTCAACGGCTCTAACGGCTTCGCTATTAATGGCATCGCTCTCGGTGATTACTCAGGCAACTCTGTCAGTAGTGCGGGGGATATCAATGGTGACGGCTTTGATGACCTGATTATCGGAGCATCAAGTGCTGACCCGAACGGCTTCCAATCAGGGCAAAGCTACGTGGTGTTTGGTAAAAACACAGGCTTTAGCGCTACTCTCAATCTCTCCACCCTCAATGGTTCTAACGGCTTTAAAATCAACGGCATCGCCGCGTATGACTCCTCAGGTATCTCTGTCAGCAGTGCTGGAGATGTTAATGGCGACGGTTTTGACGACCTGATTATCGGGGCAACATTTGCCGATGCCAACGGGTCGAGTTCAGGGCAGAGCTACGTGGTGTTTGGCAAAAGCACAGGCTTTAGCGCGACCCTCAACCTCTCTACCCTCAACGGCTCTAACGGCTTTGCTATCAACGGTATCGCAGTGGAAGACTTCTCTGGCAACTCTGTCAGTAGTGCTGGGGATGTCAACAATGATGGCTTCGATGACCTGATTATCGGGGCATTTGGTGCTGACCCCAATGGCTCTTCTTCAGGGCAGAGTTACGTGGTATTTGGCAACGGCGCTCCTGTGCTTGACCTCAACGGTTTGGGCAGTAACTCTGTGGGGATTAATTTTAGCACCACCTTTACTGGTACTCCCGTCTCCATTGTCGATAACGACTTCATTCTGACGGACAACAACGCTACCCTAGTTGGTGCTACCATTACCATTACTAATCTCTTAAATGGTACAGCTGAAAGTCTGGGCGTTACTGCGATCGCCAACATTACCGCTACTTACAATGCCACCACAGGCATTCTTACCCTCAGCGGCACGGATACAATTGCCAATTACCAACAAGTCTTTGCCAGCCTTACTTACAACAATACAGCTGCTTCTCCTAACACAACTAACCGGATAATTGAGTTTGTCGTCAATGACGGGCAAGCTTTCAGTAACACGAGTGCAGTGGCGACTACTACCTTAGCTTTTAACGCCAATGGCAACCAACCGCCAACTGCCATCAATGATGTCTTCAGCACTAGTGAGGATACAGTTGTCAATGGTAATGTACTAGTTGCCAATCCCACTACCCCCGACAGTGACCCGAACAACGACACTTTAACCGTGACACAGGTTAATGGCAATGGTGCGGGTGTAGGCAACCAGATTACTTTAACTTCTGGCGCTTTGCTAACCCTCAACAGCAATGGCAGTTTTGTCTACAACCCTAACGGTCAATTTGAATCTTTGGGTGTGGCAGCCACTGCCAGCGACAGTTTTACTTACACTATCAGTGATGGTAACGGCGGCACCAGCACAGCAACAGTCAATCTAACCATCAACGGTGTCAACGATGGAGCAACTATCACGGGCACAGCTACCGCAGTAGTTACAGAAGATGCAACTACCCCGAATCTGACAGCTACAGGTTCCCTTACTGTTACTGATGTCGATGCAGGTCAAAATTTATTCAGCACCACGGTCACCTCAGCTACAGGGAATCTTGGTAGCCTCAGCATTACCAGTGCAGGAGCTTACACTTACAGTGTTGCTAACAGTGCGGTGCAGTTTTTAGGTGCTGGTCAAACTAAAACTGAAACCTTTACTGTTGCCTCTGTTGACGGCACGGTCACTCAAGATATTGTCATCACCATCAACGGTGTTAATGATGCTGCTACTATTAGTGGCACAGCTACCGCATCTGTTACAGAAGATGCAACTACGCCAAACCTGACAGCTACAGGTTCCCTCACCGTTAGCGATGTTGATGCAGGTCAAAGCCTATTCAACACCACAGTCACTTCAGCTACAGGGAATCTCGGTAGTCTCAGCATTACCAGTGCGGGAGCTTACAGCTACAGTGTTGCTAACAGTGCAGTACAGTCTCTCGGTGCTGGTCAAACTAAGACTGAAACCTTTACTGTTAACTCTCTTGACGGCACAGCTAGCCGAAACATTATTGTCACCATTAACGGTGTTAATGATGCACCAACAGTGAATAGTGCGATCGCAGATCGAAGTACCGTTGAAAATAGTGTCTTCAACTTCACCGTTCCCACCAACACCTTTGCTGATGTCGATACAAGCAACACCTTAACCTATACCGCCACTTTAGATAACGGTAACGCCTTACCTAGCTGGTTAACCTTCAATTCCAGTACTCGCATTTTTAGTGGCACACCTGCGGCTGCTAATGTGGGAACCATCAGCGTCAGACTTACGGCCAGAGACACGAGCAACGCTACTGTCAGCGATATCTTTAACCTGACAGTTACTCCCCTCAACTTGACGGGAACCGCAAACGCCGATAACCTCACAGGCACAGCTAGCAACAACGTCATCGATGGATTAGGTGGTAACGATAACCTCAATGGTGGTGCAGGCAATGATACTCTTATTGGCGGTGCAGGCAATGATACCCTTATTGGCGGTGCGGGTAATGATATCCTCACAGGTGGAACTGATGCCGATCGCTTCCTTTACAACACTTCTGCTGCCTTTACAACTTCTGCTGTCGGTATAGATACTATTACTGATTTCAATCGTTCCCAAGGTGACAAAATTGTACTGGATAAAACCACTTTCAATGCAATTACTTCTAATGCAGGAACGGGTTTTAGTAATGCCAGTGAGTTTGCTGTGATTAATTCAGACACGACAATTTTACTCGGCATCACCACTGCGGAAATTATCTACAACTCTTCCAATGGAAATTTGTTCTACAACCAAAATGGCATCTTGGCTGGTTTGGGGAGTGGCGGTCAATTTGCGACTTTGACTGGTGCGCCAAGTTTAATAGCTACTGACTTCATCATTCAAGCGTAGCAAGAGGTTTAGTCTATGGGCTGGGAAAATATTTGCCCAGCCCAGTACTGCTCTGATAAGCAGGGAAGGCAAAACTCAACGCCAGCCTCCATTTCTCCCCCGGCTATTGAACAGCTTGCCTCAACCAAGAAATTCCAAAACCCGAGCGGTATTGTTACCCAGCCTACTTTTAAGCTTCCAAAGAACGGCATTCTTTATATTTGTTCAGTTAATTTGCTTATTTGGTGCGGGTGCGATCGCCAATCAAATTTGCACTCCACTGACACCAGAAACTATCGCTTTCTGGATTCCGAAAATAGCTAATTTCAAAAGTTTGCAATTATATTTTGTTTAAAAGTAACTTGGTTGTCTCACCACTATTGAACACATCCAACTCGCACCGCCGTAGTTGCAGCTTCAGTGCGGTTCGTGACTCCTAACTTATTTAGTACCTGGCTGACATGATGCCTGATGGTAGAAGGACTCAATTTCATCCGTTGAGCGATCGCGTCATTACTCAATCCCAGAGCCAGCAGTGCTAAAACCTCTTGCTGTCGCTTGCTCAATTCATAGACAGTTTGGGATGATGGTTTGCTTGGTTGCAGCAAAGCCTGAATAACTTCTTGTGCTAACATCGACCGACCGATCGCAGCAGATCGTATGGCATCCGCCAACTCATCAATCGAGATACCCTTGAGCAGGTAGCCAATAGCTCCGGCTTGCATTGCTTGCTGTACCAAGTCATTCGCTAGAAAACTCGTCAAAATTAAAACTTGAATTTCTGGGTATTTTTTGCGGATAGCTCTTGTTGCTTCTGCCCCATTCATCCCCGCCATCATCAAATCCATCAGTACCACATCTGGTTGCAATTCTTTGCACAGATCTACTGCTTCATCTCCATTACGCGCTTCACCCACTAATTTAATGTCATCAAATGCCAGTAAGAGAAATTTAATACCGCCCCGCAGGATTTCATGATCGTCAACAGTAATCACCCGAATCGGTTTTACTGATTTATCTTTTTCCATATATAAATTCGCAGTATTAAAGCGATTTTTAATACATTTATCTTATTGTTTATTGTTCCATTTTCAGAATTTATACGTAAGATTCTTAATCTTTAATTTTTTATTTCACCAGTCAATCACGCAATAATCCCACAATTTAGTCTAAGAACCTGTCTTTTCCAAGAAAGTCAGTGAAAATAAACATTGCAATATTACAAAAAGTAAATATGTCTTAAATCCGTAGCATCAAACACTTAAAAGAGTAAATGACAATCGTAGTAGTTAACTTTATTTATACCTAATTCCCCAATCTCTATTTTCAAACAATGCTTAACCAACTTAGGATAATCTCAGTCCCCTCTCCTGGGCAGCTTTTCAACTGGAAACTACCACCAATAGACTGAGCTCGTTCTTTCATTATTGCTATACCTAAACGATCGGGTGATATTTTTGTCACATCAAAACCATGGCCATTATCCCTGATACGCAATACCATCTTCTGTGAATCGCTGTGGAAACTGACTGATAGTTGTGTAGCTTGGGCGTGTTTAATTATGTTGTTCAGTGCTTCTTGAGTAATGCGGCAGAAAACAAGCTTCACCTCATCAGACACAGGCCGATCGCCTTCGAGCTTCGTTATTACCTGTAAACTTGTCCGTCCTAGAATTGCCTCGATTAACTGCTCTAGCAATTTACTTAATGGTTTTTCTGTCAAACTACTGGAACGCAAGTCCAACAGTAGATTCCGCATCTCGGCTAACGCCCCCTGTGTCAGTTGGACGAGTTCTTCTAATCCCTGTTGGGCTGTCTCTGGGTAACGTTGCCACACTCTAGGTAACGCTTCGGCAATTGTCGCAACAGAAAACAGTCTCTGCGATACTGAATCGTGTAAGTCACGGGCGAGGCGATTTCGTTCAATTTCCACAGCAATCTTTCGTAGCTGTTCGCTTTCAATTAATTTTTCTCGCAGTTTCACCGCTTGGATCAACTCCTTTGTCAGCCGTAGACTCATAATTACCACGAAGGACATAAATCCAAATTCAGCCAGGTATATGGATTTGATTGTCCCTAAATCCACTAGGCGATCGTGTTGAACAGTTCCTATCAAAATGGCTACGCTCAGACACACAATCAGCGCTGCTTGCTTTTCACCACATCGATATTGACGGTAACAAGCGTAAAACAGGAAAACAGTATTACTGATTAAAGCTAATAATTGAAAACTGAATAGAGGATTCGGTGTACCTTTTGGGGAAGTAATTGATTCGCCCCAAGGCAAAGAAATACTTGATAGGTTACTGATATGAGAGTACAGAATTCCCGTGGGAGAAATTTGGTTAATTAACAGGCTGATGACGTACAGACTATTCAGCACCAAAATTAAACGCACTGGCTTAACTTTAGTATATAAAGCTATAAACCATACAATAGTAATTCCGTAAATATATCCTATAGAAGATAATAATTTTTTGGCACTTATATAGTGTTCTACATTAGTCGCTTGATACGTGAGTATCAAAGCCAGGATATAGACAACAGATCCTAAGCAAAGTAACCCAAAGCAGAAGTGAAGCGCTGTTTGTAATTTGCCACAAGCAATCAGCAGGTGTAATAGCCCGATGTATAAGCAAATACCAGCAACTATACCCAGAATGATTGGAACAAAAGTCATTATTTATTTAATTAAAAATTTATATTTAACAGCAAAGAAGTAATATCACTCCATGAAACACGGTTCATATTTTTACATACATATTTTATTCATAATTAATAATTATATAGGACAAAGATCCTAGTCAAAACTGGGATCTTTGTTCGATGCGGTGACTGAGGCGATCGCTGTATAATCCACTTCACCAACGCAAAATTTTACCAACTGTCTAGCCTATGCAAGCAAAACACACAGGTGCAAAAGCTTCTATGTCAAGGCAATAAATCAAAGCCAATTAATCGTTATGACTGCCAAAATCCACTTTATCTCAGGCTTACCGCGTTCCGGTTCTACTTTACTCGGAGCCTTACTGCGGCAAAATCCCCGATTTCACGCCAGTATGTCTAGCCCCGTCGGTAGTCTGGTAAACCGAATGCTGGAAGCGATGAGCGAAGACAACGAATATTCTGTCTTTATCACCCCTGAGCAAAAACGGGCATTAACCTTAACGATATTTTCAACATTCTACCAGCCGCAAGCTCAAAAAGAAGTCATCTTCGATACTAACCGGCTGTGGTGTAGCAAATTGTCCTTAATTCACGAGCTATTTCCTGGCTCAAAGGTGATTTGCTGCGTGCGGAATGTTGCTTGGATTATGGATAGCATCGAACGGCTGATTAGAAAAAATGCTTTTGATGTGTCGCGGATGTTTAATAATGCTGGCGAACGCTCCACAGTTTACACCCGCACCGAAGCCTTGAGTCAAGGGGGACGGTTAGTTGGGTTTGCTTATAACGCCCTCAAAGAAGCATTCTATAGCGAACACAGTGCCTCTTTACTTTTAGTGGACTATGACTTATTGACCCAAGCACCTGATAAAACCCTATCGCTGATTTATCAATTTATACAAGAGGAACCCTTTGAGCATGATTTTGCCAATGTGGAATATGAAGCTTCAGAATTTGACAATCGGCTGAATACTAAGGGACTACATCAAGTGCGTCCGAAAGTCGAGTTTCAACCGCGACTCACAATTTTACCCCCGGATTTATTTGCTCAGTATGATGGGTTGTCTTTTTGGAAGAACCCTAGCAATAGTCTGGCTAATGTGATTGTCGCCCAGCCGGTAGAAGCGGTGAGTAAATGAAGTTTTCAATCTGACCCCTTCTCTACCAGGCTCCAATGTTGTTGCATCGCCCTGCACCTTTGATGCATCGACCTGCAACTTAGTTGCATCGACCTGCACCTTAGTTGCATCGACCTGCAACTTAGTTGCATCGACCTGCACCTTAGTTGCATCGACCTGCAACTTAGTTGCATCGACCTGCACCTTTGATGCATCGACCTGCAACTTAGTTGCATCAACCTGCAAAAGCTAACTCAAAAATACAAAACGATGAAGAAATTTTTTTCAACTCTAACCCTAACAACAGCTACAGCTTTAACCGTTGCGCTAACAGGAGGAGCAATGAGCAGTGACTCCGTTTTAGGACAGACATCTATTGACTTAGCGACGCTACGTAGCGCCGCTGTGTCTAAACACAACACTTATCGAGCCACACATAAAAGCCCTAACATTACCATTAGTGATTCACTCAACAGTAGCGCTCAAGCTTGGGCTGAGAAGATTGCCAGTAGTGGAGAATTTGAACACAGTACTAATCGCAACAATGTGGGAGAAAACATATACGCTTCTTACAGTACGCAAAGCACCGTAGACCCAACCACCCTTGGCAACACAGCAGTTAAAGAGTGGTACGACGAAATTAAAGATTATAACTACGCCAATCCCGGATTTTCTAGCGAAACAGGGCATTTCACTCAAGTGGTGTGGAAGGGCAGTACGCAATTAGGCTGTGGTGCAGCACAAGGCACTGCAACGATTGAAGGTACTAATTATAACGCCTTCTATGTGGTCTGTCAGTACGCTCCTGCTGGGAATGTGCAAGGGCAGTTTCCTGATAACGTACTGAAACCTTAGTACTTTGTCAAGCAAGTTTTGAGGGTTGGTAGTAAGCACTTTAGTGCTGATTCTTTTAAGCACTAAAGTGCTTACTACTAACTCAATTATTCATAAATTCAACATTGTAGAAACCCAAAATTTCCCATCTCTACAAGGGTTTCCTCAACTTTTCTAAATAGCTAGGCAAATATTTACCCACTTTACAAATAACTCATTCACCTCAAACAAAGGACATAAATTAAATGGCAAATTTCATCGTCAACCAAGCGACTGATGACGGCACTGGCTTAACCGCAGGCACCCTCAGTTATGCAATCCTGCAAGCGAACCAACTAGCAGGGGATGACACTATTACCATTGATAGCGATGTCCGCGTTACCGGGGTAATGAAAACCTTAGTGAACAGCAACATCACCATTGTGGGCAACAACCACACCCTTAGCGGCGATGCCAATAATAACGGCATCAACGACAATGGCGACGTGCGCTCCTTATTCATTCTGTCGGGAACCGTCAGTATATCTGACTTGACTATCGCTAACGGACGAGCCAAAGGCGGAGATAGTGGACAAGGCGCTGGCGGTGCCGGACTAGGGGGCGGTTTGTTTATCTATGATGGTAATGTTTCTTTGACCGATGTCGCTTTTAGTAATAACGTAGCACAAGGCGGCAGTAGCGGTGTCAGTGGACTGAGTAAGGGGGGCGGCGGACTGTTTGGCAATGGTGGCGGCGGCGGGGGCGGCGGACTGTTTGCCGATAGCACTAACAACAATGGTGGTTATGGAGGCAATGGCAACTACGGTGGCAGCAGCAACGGCGGCTTCGGCGGTGGCGGACAGTATCAAAGCTATAGTAGCGGCACTGGTGGCTTCGGTGGAGGAGGAGGTGGTGGTGTCTATGGCGGCATCGGTTTTAGTGGCGGCTTCGGCGGTGGTGGTGGCTACGGCTTCTATGGTCAAGGGAAGGGGGGTTATGGCGGCGGCGGCAGCTACGCACAGGGCGGCTTCGGCGGCGGCAACGGTGGCGCCAACGGCGGCGGCGGCGGTGCTGGACTGGGGGGTGGTATCTTTGTCCGCAGTGGTTCTCTAACTCTCAACAACACCAGCTTTACTGACAATACGGCTACAGGTGGGACGGGGGATAACCCAGGTCAAGGTTTAGGTGGGGCAATCTTCATTATGCAATCCACCACCAACACCAACGGTAATGACCAGGGAATGCCCACCGTCCTTGGGACGATCAATTTTGTGGGTTCGTCTACCTTCAGCGGCAACAGTGCGGCGAACGATGCAGGAACTCTCACCAATAACGATGATGTTTACGGCACACAAATACCTGCCGCTCCCACTGTCAGCATCACGGCACAAACACCAACAGCCAATGAAGGGGGCAGCAACGGTGTCTTCCGCTTGACTCGCGTTAACACCAATGGTGATTTAACTGTCAATTTGAGCATTGATGGCAGCAGCACGGCTTCTACTAACGACTATACCCTCAGTGGTGGCAGCGTCAATATTTCTGGCAACAACTTGACGGCGACATTTACCGCTGGACAAAGCTTTCTTGATATTGATTTAAGTGCCATTGTTGACGGAGCATTGCCAGAAGGGGATGAAACCCTCAAGCTCAACCTGGAAACTGGTACAGGTTACACCGCCGATGGTACGAACAATACAGCTACCGTTACCATTGCAGCCAATAACCTGACGAATTTAAACGTCTACCAAGGCAACGATAACGGCATTGGAGATACTGTCGGGACATTAAGTTGGGCAATCCTGCAAGCGAACCAACTAGCAGGGGATGACATCATTACCATTGATAGCGATGTCCGCGTTACCGGGGTAATGCAAACCCTAGTTAACAGCAACATCACCATTGTAGGTAACAACCACACCATCAGCGGCGATGCTAATGATAACGGCATCAACGATAACGGCGACGTGCGCCCCTTATTCATCAAATCGGGAATCGTCAGTATCTCCGGTTTAACCATCACCAATGGACGGGCGCAAGGCGGAGATAGTGGCTCAGGCGGCGGCGGCGCTGGTATGGGCGGCGGCTTGTTTATCTATGATGGCAACGTTTCTTTAACCAATGTCGCCTTTACTAATAACGCAGCACAAGGCGGTAATCACGGTGTCAGTGGTCTGGGCGGCGGTGGTGCTGGTATGGGTGGTAATGCTAACGGCAACTCCGGCGGCGGACTGTTTGGTTCTGGTAATGGCGGCTACGGTGGCAACGGCAACTACGGCGGCTTTGGCTTTGGCATCGCCTATAACGGCGGCTTTGGCGGTGGCGGCGGTTTAGCTTATAGCCAGGGCGGCGCAGGCGGCTTTGGCGGCGGTGGGGGCTTCGGCTACTACGGCTCTAACATTGCTGGCAATGGCGGTTATGGGGGTGGCGGCGCTCAGGGCAGCTATGGTGGCGATGGCGGCTTCGGCGGTGGTACGAATGGCGGTGGTGGTGCTGGCATGGGGGGTGGTATTTTTGTCCGCAGTGGCTCTTTAACCCTCCAAGACACCAGCTTTACGAACAATACTGCTACAGGCGGTACAGGGAATAACCCAGGTCAAGGCTTAGGTGGGGCAATCTTCATCATGCAGTCCACCACCAATACCAACGGCAATAACCAAGGAATGCCCACCACCCTTGCTACCGTCATTTCTAACGGCAATCCTCAAGCGTTGCTCCCTACCTACAGTGGCAACAGTGCGGCTGACGATGCGGGGACATTCAGCAATAACAATGATGTTTACGGCGTAATTAACGGACTGGGCATCGCAGCACTAACACCAACAGCCAATGAAGGGGGCAGCAACGGTGTCTTCCGCTTGACTCGCGTTAACACCAATGGTGATTTAACTGTCAATTTGAGCATTGATGGCAGCAGCACGGCTTCTACTAACGACTATACCCTCAGTGGTGGCAGCGTCAATATTTCTGGCAACAACTTGACGGCGACATTTACCGATGGACAAAGCTTTCTTGATATTGATTTAAGTGCCATTGTTGACGGAGCATTGTCAGAAGCAGACGAAACCCTCAAGCTCAACCTGGAAACTGGTACAGGTTATACACCCACGAATAATACTGCCACTGTAACCATTCCAGGCAACGGTACTGTTGTCACCAACACCAACGATTCCGGCGAAGGTTCCTTGCGGCAAGCCATTCTCAACGCTAATGCCAATCCCGACGCAGATACAATCACCTTTGATACCTCCACAGATTCCGTCTTTGCCGATGGTACTCCCGATACCATTACCCTAACTTCTGGGGAATTAGTCATTACCAAAGCCCTGACTATTAACGGACTAGAAGCAAGCAACCTCAGTATTAGTGGTAACAATACCTCTACTGTTTTCGTGGTAGATGATAGCGATAGTAGCAATCAAATTGCCGTAGCCATTAACAAACTGACAATTACTGCTGGCAATGGTTTCGCTGGTGGTATCATCAATGCAGAAAACCTGACCATCAACAAAAGCACCATCTCTGGTAATACCGGATTTGTCGGCAGCATCGTTAACTTCGGAACAGCTACGATTACCAACAGCACCATCTCTGGTAATTTTGGTTATTACAGCGGTGGCATCGCTAACGTAGGAGCAACAGCTACGATTACCAACAGTACTATTACCAATAACAGCGGTAACATTGTTGGCGGTCTATTCACAACAAATGGGGGCATCGTCACCGCCCAAAACACCATCATCGCTGGCAATACTGGCAGTGATATTTTCGGTGAAGTAACAGGCGATGGCAATAACCTGATTGGTAGCCTCACTGGTGCATCCGGTACGATTGGCACAGGCAGCGATATTACCTTCGCCTCGGCTGGCATTACCGATATCAATCAAGTCCTTGCTCCCCTCGCTGATAATGGCGGTGCGACGCAAACTCACGCTTTAGTTATTGCTTCGGCTGCTATCAACGCGGGAGACAATGCCCTCATCCCTTCTGGTGTCACTACCGACCAACGGGGTGAACTTCGCATCATTGGCGGTAATGTGGATATTGGCGCTTATGAATCGCCTTTTATCCCCCCTGTTGCCGCCAATGATACTGCTAGCACTAATGAAAATACTGCTGTCAACATCAACGTCTTGGGGAATGACACTGATGCTAATGGCGACAGCTTGAGTGTGATTAAAGTTAATGGCAACAGTGTCACAGTCGGTACACCAATTACCCTAGCTTCTGGGGCGCTACTTACTCTCAACGCCAATGGCACTTTTAACTATAACCCCAACGGTCAATTTGAGTCTTTGGGTGTGGAAGCTACTGCCAGCGACAGCTTCACTTACACAGCTAGCGATAATGGCAAGGGCGGCACTAGCACAGCAACGGTTAACCTGACTATCAACGGTGTCAACGATGTAGCCACTATTACAGGCACAGCTACAGCAGTAGTTACCGAAGATACAGCTACCCCCAATCTCACCGCGACAGGTTCTCTCACCGTCACCGATGTTGATACAAATGAAAGTGTCTTCAACACCACGGTCACTTCCGCCATAGGTAATCTCGGTAGCTTAAGCATCACCAGTGCCGGAGCTTACAGTTACAGCGTTGCTAACAGTGCAGTGCAATTCTTAGGTGCTGGTCAAACTAAAGCTGAAACCTTTACTGTTACCTCTATTGACGGCACAGCTACGCAAAACATTGTCGTCACCATCAACGGTGTCAACGATGCACCGATCGCCAACAATAACAGTGGTATCGGTTTCAGCACCGATGAAGACAACGCCTTCACCACCGCTAATGTCCTCAGCAATGATACTGATGTCGATAGCAGTGATGTGCTGACAGTTACTAATCTCAACACCACTGGCACATTAGGTTTAGTCACCAACAATGGCAATGGCACCTTCAGCTACAACCCCAACCGGGCATTTGAGTCCTTGAATAATGGGCAGACAGCCACTGATAGCTTTACCTACACAGTATCTGATGGCAAAGGTGGTACTAGCACAGCCACTGTCACCGTTAACATCGCGGGTGTGACGGATGTGCCAATCACCATCCAAGCTGAAAGCCTGACCAATATCACCGGCTATCGAATTGAGAATAATGCGATCGCTGAAGGTGGCTCAATGCTAACTCTGATTAACGGAAGTGATAACGAAGTCGGCACTGCCACCTTCACCTTTAATGGTCCCTCCGGTCTGTATAACTTGATTATCGGCACTTTTGATGAAAACGATGGTCAATCTACATTTACACTGACCCAGCAGGGCAATGCCGTTGGCTCTATCCTGCTCAATCAAGATTTTAACGCTAATGCTCCTAGTCAGAACACGAAAGTAGAACGGCTCTTGGGCAGCAATCTAACCATCACTAATGGTAATAGTTTTACGATTACAGGCTTTGAGAATCAAGGCGAAGCTGCCCGCTTGGACTTCATTCGATTCGTCCCTGTTGGTTTAGCAGGCACTCCTGTTGCTGTAAACGACAGTGCTACCACTGCCTTTAATACTGCCGTCAGCATTCCAGTCAGTACCTTACTAGCTAACGATACCGATCCTAACGGCGACTCCCTTAGCATCACCTCTGTTAGCGGTGTTGCCAACGGTAATGCCATCCTTAATAATAACGGCACCCCTAGCAACACCGCAGATGACTTCGTTCTCTTTACCCCAATTACTGGATTTACTGGTAATGGCAGCTTTAACTACACCCTCAGCGATGGTAGTCTCACTGCTACTGCTACCGTTACTGTGGCTGTCGGTGGCAACATTGTAGGCGGTACTGGTAACGACTCCATCATCGGTGCTGCGGGTAACGACTCCATCAGCGGCGGTAATGGTAACGACACCATCAACGGCGGTGCCGGTAACGATATCATCAATGGCGGTAATGGTAACGATATCTTGTATGGAGATGGCTTCATGAATGGGGGTACTGGCAACGATACCCTTTTGGGTGGTAATGGCAACGATATCCTCTATGGTGGTCTTGGCAGTGATATCCTCACAGGTGACAACGGTAACGATACATTTGCCTTTGCTGCTGGCGATGGCACTGATACCATTACTGACTTCGGTAAGGGTTCAGATTTGATCGGGCTGTATAATGGCTTGAGCTTCGGGCAATTAAGTTTCTCAGGTAGCAATATTCTGGTGACTTCTACGAATGAGATTTTGGCAACGCTGACTGGTATTAATACTACGACACTGACTGCTGCTAATTTCGTCACGCTTTAGTGTTACTGCCCTTTCTGATCATTAGTCGCAATACAGTTCAGTTAAGATGCATCGACCTACAACTAAGTTGCATCGCAATACTGTTCGGTTAAGCAAATTCGTAAACCGAAAACCTTGTAGAGACGTTACATGTAACGTCTCCACACTTTTAACCGATAAGTATTGAGTTGCATCGTCCTGCAATCGCTCTATATATAGCAAGGGACTGGGGACTGGGGACTGGGGACTGGGTGAAAAGTCTTTTTGTGTCTAGGTTTTATCATGTGTTAATGTCCTAACCACCAAGGCTTTTGCTATATTTACATATAAAACCAAAAGGGTAGGCAAATGTTTGCTCACCCTAATTTTTACTATAAGTTCTCGAATTTAGCGATCGCGCACCCCATCGCTAACATTGCTCTTTTCCGGGCGTTGCTGATTTCATGTATGAAAACGATTGTGCATGATATCAAAATTCTTGTAGAGACGTTGCATTGCAACGTCTCTACACCTGGATTCATACCGCAATTCACCAACGCCCTTTTCCGTGGAAAAGAGCAATGCACCAGGTTACTTCAAAGTTCCTAAAATGGGTGTTAGCTCAGTGTCTGAGATTTTTGGAACCGACAATCTATTCGCATAAATCTGAGGATTTGTTTGGGAAACAACAGCATAAGACTGGCGAATATGAGCATTAACTGCGACAGTCTTCACATCGTACATCTGCATCGCCATCTTAGGATACAAACCAATGCCAATAATCATCAACAGAAAACAGGCAGCGATAAACACTTCACGTGGTCTAGCATCGTCGTAGACTGCATCTTCTGGCACGAGGCAGTCTGTACCAAAACAAACTGTTCCCTCATCTTCTTGATTTTCCGAACCTGCGTTATTAATGTCGCATAGAAGTGCTGCATCTTTACCATAAAATACCTCTCGCAGCATGGAAAGTAGATAGATAGGTGTGAGGATGACTCCGACTGCGGCGAGAAAAACCGTTACAGTGGAGAAAGTTGAACTGTAAACATCACTGGTTGTGATACCGAGGAAAACCGAGAGTTCGCCAGCAAAGCCGCTCATACCGGGGAGAGCCAGAGATGCCATCGCTGAGATTGTAAACAGAGCAAATACTTTGGGCATGGCTTGGCCAATACCACCCATGTCTTTCATTATCATAGTGTGGGTGCGATCGTAAGTAACACCCGCCAAGAAGAACAGCACCGATGCAATCAAACCATGCGAGATCATCTGTAACATCGCGCCGTTGATTCCCAAATCAGTGAAGGACGCAATACCCAGCAGTACAAATCCCATATGTGAAATCGAGGAATAAGCCAAACGCCGTTTCATATTAGTCTGAGCAAAGGAGTTCAATGCACCATAGATAATGTTGACAACGCCCAGAATGGCTAGAACTGGTGCAAAATAAATGTGTGCATCAGGGAGCATCTCAAGATTTAGGCGAATCAGCCCGTAGCCGCCCATTTTGAGTAAAACGCCGGCCAAAATCATCGACACAGGAGAAGATGCTTCTCCGTGAGCATCAGGCAACCAAGTGTGCATGGGGAAAACAGCGAGTTTGACACCAAATGCAATCAACAACCCTGCATAAAGCAGCAATTGTAGACCAAGCGGGTATTCCTTCATCGCAAGTTCGGTTATATCAAAAGACATATTACCGCCGCCGTATAGACCCATTGCCAGGGCTGCCACTAGAATAAATATTGAAGCTGCTGCTGTATAAAGCAGAAATTTTGTAGCTGCGTAGCGGCGTCTCTGTCCACCCCAAATGCACACTAGTAGATATACGGGAATTAGCTCTACTTCCCACATGATGAAAAATAGTAGCAAGTCTTTGGCAACGAACACGCCTACTTGTGCCGAATACAGCACAAGCATTAGAAAATAGAAGAGGCGGGGGCGGTGATTAACTTGCCAAGCTGAAAAAATCGAGAGTGTGGTGACAAATCCTGCTAGAAGCACAAGGGGAAAAGAAAGTCCATCGATTGATACTGCCCAGTTGAGTCCTAACTGAGGCACCCAGGCATAGTTCTCCACGAGTTGAAAACTAGCACTGCTGGCATCGTAATGCTTCCAAAAGGCGTAACACATCAAGGCAAAGTCTGCAATACCTACACCTAGTGCATACCAACGTACACTCTTACCGTCTTTGTCAGGCAGCACAGGGATGAGCAGCGAAGCAATAAGTGGTAGCAAGACAATTGCGGTAAGCCAGGGAAATTGATCCGCCATCATCATATGAGTAAAAAATAATACTTTTCTGTGGATGATGTCATTTTACTAAACTTTGTAACAATCTCTTCATAAGTCTTTAGCCTAGTTATACATAGACCGAATCTATAAGTGCTTTGATCTATTTGAACCACAATCCCCTGTAGGGTAGCACAGCTGTGCTACCCTACAACGTGGTCTATTTATAGCAAAAGCCTTGGTGGTTAGGACATTAACAGATGGTAAAACCTAGACACAAAAAGACTTTTCACCCAGTCCCTTGCTATACCTGAAAATTGCTGTAAGGTTTTGAGTAATTGATACTCCCCACCGCATAGGCGGATGGGGATTCTTAAGAAATCCAGAACCGAATTCTTAAAGGCGCTATCAAATCGCCGCTACTGATTCTGCTTAAGTCTAGCCCAAGCTTCACCGCTACTTTTCTTAAAATATTTGCTGCGCCGTTGCAGTCAGCATTTATTTTTGTACCATTTGCACAAGCGTACAAACCACGCTTAACTCGCTTACCAGACTCTTGCCACCCTTCAGGTTTTTCACCGAACGTAGGTAGCAAATCAGAGTCTAAAAAACTCGCCTTGCTGGTGTAACTTTCTTCAGTTTCCTCAAACCTTAATCCGTATTGTTGACAGAGTTGAGCGATTCTATCTTTCAACCTAGCAGTAGGAATTTGCACAAACTTTTGATTAGTCTTACTGCCAAGATTAATATTTTGGCGCTGACCTTCATTCCATCCGAAAACGATTGTTCCTATTTTGTTTTCAAGGCAGTGATTTAAGATCAGTCGGGCAGCTTTATTAACAGCATCCCTAACTTGTCTATTTCGCTTTTCGGTAATGAGAGCTAATTGTTTAGACCAGAATCCTTGAGGCTGATTTTCTTTTAAAACAGATACTCGTTTGTTGTACCATTGATTCAAGCTTTTAAGATGTAATCCATCTACTATTAAAGATGTGCCAACATTGCTGACACAGGTTAACCAGTTATTGAGTCCTGGGTCTATACCAAGACATTTCTTGAAATCCACATCAGACTGGATGGTCGAAAGTTTGTAGACAAGCTCAAGATAAGTAGAACAAGGTGAAAAAACCAAACTGTGTAAAGATAAGTAAATACATAAATGTGTCTACCAAGGTAACAGGGTATGGGCAGCCGTTTAAGGGTATTTCTGACTCGTGAGCAAGATAGAACTTTGTTCAACCTGAGAACGGCAGATGTACCGCAGAAAGTTAAAGACAGAGCAGAAGTAATTAGA
>NZ_JACJSJ010000009.1 GCF_014698115.1 Nostoc sp. FACHB-973 | reverse complement strand
GGAGTGGGGAGTGAGGGGGATGAGGGGGATGAGGAAGCAGCAGAGAAGAGTTTTTCCTCTCAGCACCCTTCCCCATTCCCCATTCCCCACTCCCCATTCCCTACTCCCCTCTTCTACGTTGCTTCTCGCGGACACCAAGCTGATATCGGCGGAATTACTCCCGGTTCTATGCCTCCCCACAGTACGACAGTTGAAGAAGAAGGAATTCTTTTTGATAATTTTCTCTTGGTAGAAGAAGGAAATTTTCGAGAAACCGCAGTCAGATATCACCTTTCAAATCATACTTATCCTGCTCGGAACCCTGACCAAAATCTAGCTGATTTTAAAGCTCAAATTGCCGCAAATGAAAGGGGAGTTCAACAACTCAGGAAAATGGTTTTGCAATACAAGCTCGATACTGTTCAGGCTTATATGAAATTCGTGCAAGCTAATGCTGAGGAATCGGTGAGAAAGGCGATCGCAGTTCTCAAGGATGGTTCATTTATTTATAAAATGGACAATGGCGCACAAATTCAAGTGAAAGTGACAATTCACCCAGAAAATCGCAGTGCTACCATTGATTTTACTGGAACTTCTGGACAATTAAATAGTAATTTCAATGCTCCCAAAGCTGTAACTCAAGCCGCAGTTTTATACGTCTTTCGGACTTTGGTTGATGATAATATTCCTCTTAATGCTGGGTGTCTTAATCCTTTAGAAATTATTATTCCAGTGGGCTGTATGTTGAATCCAACTTATCCAGCAGCGGTGGTAGCAGGTAATGTAGAAACTTCTCAAACTATTGTGGACGCTTTATATGGTGCTTTGGGTGTGATGGCTGCTTCTCAAGGAACGATGAATAATTTTACTTTTGGTAATGAGCGATATCAATATTATGAAACTATTTGCGGCGGTTCTGGAGCGGGGATTGATTTTAATGGAACTGATGGTGTTCATTCCCACATGACTAACTCTCGTTTGACCGATCCAGAAGTTTTAGAAACGCGTTATCCTGTACTTTTAGAAAGCTTTAGTCTTCGTGTTGATAGTGGTGGGAAAGGTCAATATTCTGGCGGTAATGGAGTTGTTCGTCGCATCCGATTTTTAGAACCGATGACAGCGAATATTCTCTCTGGACATCGCCTGGTTCCTCCCTTTGGATTAAATGGTGGGGAAGTGGGAAAAGTTGGACGCAATTGGATACAACGTCAAAATGGAAGTGAAGAAAGTTTAGATAGCACTGGAACGGTGGAGATGAATATTGGGGATGTTTTTGTGATAGAAACTCCTGGGGGAGGGGGATTTGGATCGCGCAGAGACGCAGAGGCAAGGCAGCGCGGTCTTGGGGGTTTCCCCCATGAGCGACTGCCGCGCAGAGAGTAATATGAGTGATGCAGCTGCGCTTAAAACGTGTAGTTCTAATGCCCAATTTCCACAATGCCATCATTGCCAACGACTTCTCCGGCGCGGGTATAAATCTCCATGCTGTAGGGGCACAGCATTGCTGTGCCCTTACGAAAGATGCAGCTTTTAAACTTATTCATTTTTGGTATTTATTGTCAATGCGTAAGTCCTAAATAATTCTGAATTATGCTGTGAAATTCTTTCAACTTGTTTAGGAGCTTTGATTTCAGTAAATAACTGAATCGCTTGATGAAAATTCATCTTACTCTCATCAGCCTTTGCCATTTTTTGATAAGTTAAACCCAATTGAAAATAAGCTTCAGCTAAGTCACATTTAGCACCGATTTTTTCCAAAAGTTCGATTGCTTCTGTATGATTAGCAAGAGCTAATTCCAAATCTGCTTGATGCCGATAAATTTCTGCTAACCCATTGAGTGTTTTGGCTTTTACCTGCATATAGTGACTTTCTTCAGCAAAAGTCAAAGCTTGGTGAAACATTTGATTTGCCTGTTCAAATTCTCCTAAATTGATGTAGGTTTGACCCAAAATTTGGATGAAATAGGCAAACCTCCCTGTTTGTTCTACCAGTTGTTGGTTCGTAATATTTTGATAAGCTACATTTGCTAATGCAGAAGAAGCATCACGCAAACCTAAATAAGAATATACCAAAGCTAAACACACTGAAGCTTTTTCTGCCCAGCGATGATGCTCGGTATTTTGAGCGAGGTAAATTACTTGTTGAAATAATTGTGCAGCAGCTTCCAATTCCCACAGATCTATTTGATAAAGACCAATACTTAATAAAGAATCTACCTCAAGCATCCTCAGACAGTAAACTGTATGTTTATTTTCTGGTTGAGGTACAAGTGATTTGAGTGCTTGGGTTGCTAGATTAATAGTTTTTTCTTGACAGGCGATCGCTTGACTAATTTTACCTGTTATCCAGTATAAATCGCCCAATATATTGTAAAGTTCGCTGAGATTTTGGTGATTATCCAGATTGTTAACAACTTGATTAATTGCCGTCAGTATAGGTTGAATGAAACCCATACGATACAGCGTACTTCCCAGAGGTAAAAACTGTTGCCATTGATTATTTCGGCTTTGGAGAATAACTTTACCTGCTAACTCAAATTCCTGAATATCGAGGTAGTGATAATATGCTTCTAAAGCTTGTAAAGCATCTTTAAAAGTTTCAATTTTTTTAACACTAGCTGTCCAAAATTCGGCGGCTTTGTGGTTGGCAATTTCCCATTCATCGCTGGGGCGCAAACGAGCGATCGCTTCTTTCCGAATCACCGGATGCAGCCAATATTTACCTCGATCGCACTCTATCAAAGACCGATTTCTTAAGGAAGTAATAATTTGGCGATGTTGGTCAGGTGGAACATCCCAAAGTAAACAAAACAATCCTTGAGATGGAATACTGGGTATGTCTTGATAACGATAACATCCCAAACGGCAAAGCAAACGATAGGCTTGGGAATCGAGATTTTGTAAACGATTAATTTGACTAACGGCTAAATTTTTTAAGTCAGTTGCTGCTAGGGGGTCGGCATGATTTTCTTGCCAATAAACAGCCATATCACCGTCAAAATCCTCTTGAATCGAACCACAGAGAATTCCCATTGCTTTAGCATTACCGCCATAGGTGCGATGCATGGTTTCTAAAGTTGGCGAATCGATCGCTAATCCACGGTTGCTAAAAAACTGTTGCCATGCACTTCGATCCAAACCAGGAAGCCGATAGTGATTGACATTTAGCCCAGGTTCACAAAGGCGATCGCGGCTAGTAATTAGGGTAACAGATTGCACCCTGGCATCAGCCAAAACCCGCAATAGTTCTACATAGTTGCGGTGCGAACCAATCAACCCACCTTGTTGGTCTAATGCAGGTTCGAGATTGTCAATTAACACCCCAATTCGCCGATTATGGAGTTGGCGCTTGAGTCGTGCCAAAGTTACCCCAAATTCTACCCCAGATTCTTCAGCAAAATCTTGTTTGAGCCATTCCTCCACAACTCGTTCAGCGGGAGTGATGTTTTGCGTTTCCTTCGCCATCAGCAGTTCCAAAACCAAATCAAATTCCTGAGTTTGGAGATATTGCTGCGCCAGAGTAGTTTTGCCTAAACCGCCTTCACCTTGAATGACAATCACTTTCGACCCTTGATTTACCAAAGTATTCAGGTGAGCGATCGCATCTTGTCGTCCAATAAAATTGCTATCCTCTAATTTTGGCGTAGCGTGTGGCGTTCTGGAGTAATCAATCAGATTGGATATCGTATTACTTTTTCTCAGAACCCGTTCCAAAGTAGCGCGACAATTACTTTTAGTAATCTTCTGGCGCAGTACCAAAGAGAGCAACTTCCATAACTGAGAACCAGCATCCTTGGCGTGTCCTTCCGTACAACCGTAAGAATGAGCGATATCCAAGTATTTCCTACCCAACCAAACTTGCCCAAGAATAACTTTTTGCAAATCGCTCAACCGTTCCCCGGTCTGAGCAGGAACTATGGTGTCTAACCATGCTAATGCTGCTTGGGCGTCCATTGTGTAACGACTAGGGTAGTTCAGACTTTATTGACAACTATAAATTACTCTACAGTTATGCTTCTCAAATTTTCGGATAAGATTTTGTAAATCCGACTTTTTCCCCGACTTTTCCGACTTTGGCTCAACAGCGAAATAATAAAAGCCTTCTTGTCTAATAAAATAAAAAGGAGTCAGAATTCAGAATTGGTGAATAGTTTACCCATCAAGGGATAGAGTTGAATAATGGTAATATTTAATACTTTTTTGCCTATAAGGCGGACTTGCTATCGCTGCACCATCACCCAGTTAGACTGCAATTTATTCTGACTTCTGACTCCTGAGTTCTGAATTCTTCTTCATATTAGGTCACCTCAGCACCATCATTACTTATGGTGAAATCCGACCCCCGCCAATCTTTGCCAAGCAGTGCTGAACTTCCTTGTTCAGACGATACACCTGTGGATAACGAAGACCAGAATTTTATTCCCAATCTACTCCTCTTCTTGCTGCAATATATTTGGGCAAACCGTAATGATTGGTTTTTCAGTGTGGATATGGGCGTTTACCATACTACAGGGGTCAGTCCACTTGTGCCCATTGTCCCGGACGGATTTTTGAGCTTGGGTGTAGAACGCCGCAAGGCAGGTAAATCTCGTAAAAGCTATGTTGTTTGGGAAGAAAACAACATTGTGCCGATCTTGGCTTTAGAAATTGTTTCCTTAACTCCAGGAGGAGAATACGACAAGAAATTAGATACTTATGCCAAGTTAGGGGTACTGTACTACATTATTTATAATCCAGAGTATTGGCAACGCGATCGCCACCAACCTTTTGAAGTTTATCGCTTAGTAGATGGTAGCTATCAATTACAAATTGGTGAACCTTTTTGGATGCCAGAAATTAATTTAGGAATTGGTAGAGGGCAATACGTATCTGGTAATATCCCACGTCAGGTTTTGTATTGGTATGACCAGCAAGGGAAGCGCTATCAAACTCCAGAAGAAATCGAACAGCAAACTCGCCAGCAATTAGAACTAGTGCAACAACAACTTGAGCGTTATCGTCAGCGATTTGGGGATTTACCAGAATAAAATCAACATTAACCTTTAACTTTCATTCTCCCCGTCTATAAGCTTCAATTTCTGCTGCTATTTCTTCATCAGTCAAGGGATTATCTGCGTGTATCGCTTGTATTTCTTGGAATAACTTTTTTAATTCTTCTGCTAAAGTAACCCTTTGATTATCCTCTGTCAAAATAGTCACCTCAACTCTCTGTCCTGCTTTAAATGGTAAATCAGATAATACTAACTGCTTTGGATCTGCAATGGTGATATATGTTTTATAAACGTTCATGATTTATCTTATTACTTAACTTTTATCTACCCTTGTTCTAACAATTTCGCCAGATTTTCTGCAATTCTCTCTTCTAACTTTGTAAAGTCGTCTTAGAAGGGCGAGGTTTGAAACCCAAATTTTCTCTAACCAACTTTTTCCCCGACTTTTGGAACCCCATAACATAAAACTGCCTACTTTCACCGACTGACAAAAGCAAGTGCGATCGCTTAGGCTATTGGGCAAAGAGATAAAAAGTAAAGTATAAAAATTATGCTTCACACCCTCAGCCCACTTGCAGAAGACTCAGGAAGTCAAAGCTCTCTCAGTCCTCACTATTTCCAAACACAGCAGCGTATTCGTTCCCTCATAGACAAATATCTTGCAGTCGAAAAACTACACGATCGCCTGCAAGATTTACCGATACAGTTTGCCAATCCCCAACCGCGTCCTTGGAAACTCATCGACTGGCAAACAATTAATCGCAATCAAATTATCGGCATAGAACCAGAAGTATTTTTGTCGATATTGATAGGTGCAATGGATACAGAAGCCCCCATTCGCGGCTATACCCAAACGAGTCGCCAGTATTTGGAAAAATTGCATCCTCACATGGCGCGGTTTGTTGGTGGAACAGTCGGTGAAGACAACAACCTCTTAGAACTTGGTTTATGGGAAAAAGAAGAACGTCAGCACACACCTGCATTAATCAAAGTCTACACCCAACTAACAGGTGAGAAAATTACCGCCAAACATCGCACAGTTCGAGGCTATCTTCCTACAGATGACCCTTACGAAGATTTATATCGCCACGGCTTACACCGCATTGCTACAGAATATGGTGCAACCTGCCTTTATCTTTGGCTAATGGCTCACACCACAGGCGCACTCTACGACGTTCTAGAAGAACTAGCACAAGACGAAATCAATCATATGACCAAATTCTGGGGGTTTGGCGTCTGGGCTTTCCCTGATACAGGACTAATCCGAATTGGACGCACCCTCATCAAAACCCGCTCTCAAAACTACCAACGAAACAACCTCATACGTACCCTCCGCCGCATGATGGCTACCCTCAACTGGAACGCTTGGTCATTAACCAACAAAACAACCCTCCTCTTCACCTTCACCCACACAATGCACCACTTGTGGACTTGGAACAACACCCTCACACCAAAATACCTACAAACTTTATTTGAAACTCCTCAATAAACCAATCGTTCAGACGCGATTCATCGCGTCTCTACATGAATATTTTTATGCCTCTTCCTCTCTCTCTGCGCGGCAGTCGCTCATGGGGGAAACCCCCAAGACCGCGCTGCCTTGTCTCTGCGTCTCTGCGTGAACTTTTCATTATTCTTATCAACACCAAAAACCCATGACTTCATTACCCACCGATCTAAACCCCCAACACCTCCCCCACCACATCGCCGTCATCATGGATGGTAACGGCCGATGGGCAAAGAATCGAGGATTACCGCGTATCGCCGGACATCGCCAAGGAGCAAAAACCCTCAAAGAACTATTACGTTGCTGTAAACATTGGGGAATCAAAGCACTAACAGCCTATGCTTTCTCAACAGAAAATTGGCAGCGTCCCGTTGAAGAAGTGAATTTTCTCATGCTTTTATTTGAGCGATTATTACACCGCGAGTTAGCACAGATGCATCAAGAAGGAGTGCGAATTTCATTTATTGGAGATTTATCGGTTCTACCCAAATCTCTACAAACACAAATGGAACGTTCAATGGCAGAAACCTTAAACAATCAAGCAATACACTTTACTGTTGCAGTTAACTACGGTAGCCGCAACGAAATTACAAAAGTCTGTCGTCAAGTAGCCGAATTAGTAGAACAAGGTGAACTCAGTGCCGAACAAGTGAATGAAAGTCTGATAGAAAAACACCTTTACACAGCAGATATTCCCGAACCAGATTTGCTGATTCGTACCAGCGGTGAGATGCGATTGAGTAACTTTCTGTTGTGGCAAATGGCCTATACAGAAATGTATTTTACTGATGTTCTCTGGCCAGATTTTGACACAGAAGCATTTCATCAGGCTTTGTTGAGTTACCAAAAACGCGATCGCCGTTTTGGTAAAATTAAAACTTCACTCTCAGCTTAGTGTACAAAACTTCTACTCACACTTCCCCGAAAGGGGACTAAAACTTGTGACAATAGTTGAGAGTGCTTCAGCGAATGGGCACTAAACCAGCTTGATTTACTAGTTGTTGACCTTGGTCGCTCAGCAGTAAGTTAGCATAAGCTAATCCCGCCTGTTCATCGAAAGTGCCATCTCGTTTAATCACAACAAACAGCCGTCTAATTAGCGGGTAAGTGTCCTTTGCAAAATCAATTTTATTTACTTGTTCTCCCATACAAGGAGAGACAAAATTTTGATTAGCCTCTCTTGCAAGAGAAAGAGGCTTAATCGATTGGTTACAAACTTCTGACGCCGTAGCATAACTAATTCCGCCAGGAGTTTTAGCAACTATTTGTATAGCAGTTGTAGTGTCTTGCACATCTTGTTTTACAGTTCCAGCAAATGATTCATTTGCCATAACTGTTTCTTGAACGTATTCAGGAGTACCACCATTTTTCGGATCGCGACTCAAAGGAGTAATTTCCAGATTTGGCCCACCTACTTGGTTCCAGTTTGTGATTTTACCAGTGTATATATCTTTAATCTGAGACACTGTTAAACCAGGAACAGATAAATTACGATTAACGTAAAAAGCAACTCCGTCAATGGCAACAGGTATTTGTTCTAGCTTAAAATTCTTTGTTTTCGCCTCTTCAAATTCTTCTGTTTTTACAGGTCGAGAAGATTGAGAAAAACTTAATTGACCTTCTAAAAGCATTTTTATTCCACTACCAGACCCAGATTGAGTTACTACGACTGGAGCAGCATAACTTAACTCAAATCCTGGATGAGCCTGTAGAATTTGCGCCGTTATTGCTGGAGATCTTAATGGCGCAAAACTTGTAGAACCACCGTATCTAAATATTCCCTGAGGAATGTTAGGTACTTCAGCAAAAGTACGATAAAGAGGAATGGAACTAGTGGCAGAAACTATAGCTTTAGGAGCAATTGCCAAGTTAGTGTTAGAACTAATTAGCACACATGAATTATTCAATTTTTGTTGACCTGTTGGGCAAGTTTTAGGCCAAAGTGCCCAGATTAAATAAGCATCGACAAGGGCAGCTATAATTATAAAACTAGTGATTGTAACGCGCTTTGCCGTTAACGGAACTTTACGATTATTCTCGATCCTGTTACGATTCATAACCTCTATTGACAAACTACATTCATTACAAAATGATCTGTAATTTACGCAGGGAAAGGATTTGCTAGTGTAAAGGCTAGCATCTGATTTGCCAACTTTACTATGCTATCACATTCGCTAGTCGTACTATGCTGACAAATCGCCTTTGTTATATCTCTTATTTTGGGTGCAAATAATCCACTAACTATATTAAACACACAATGTATAAAGAATTGAGATTAATCGCCATAAAATGGTATTGATCTTTGTTTAAAGTCCCCTTAAGAATTTAAACAACCAGCAATCAACACTAATTTAACCAACTTCTAGTTCAGCTAGAGCATTGGGATTAGATTGCAGGAAAAATGCAGCGATATTAGCTCAATTTTTTTGTACAATAACAAGCTAATCATTTAAAAAGCTGCTTTTTTATTTAGCATCGGCATCACTATTATTGATTACCAGGTACTTGCTATTTTCTTGCCGTAATCGAGCATCTTCTTCGTTGTAAAAGAACGACAGCAAAACAAAGCGCCGCCCGCTGATGACAGGGGTAGCTTCATGTAGTAACGAGCAAGAAAAAATCACTGCTTCTCCGGCATTTGGAGTATAAAGCTGGAGTCCATATTCTGGAAACCGCAAATCACCACCTTTATAAGCGCCAGTATTCAGATTTAATGACATAGCAAATCGTCGGTGGGCGGTGCCTTTGGTAGTATTATCACGATGACGATTAAAAAAGGCTTTATCAGTTCCTTCGTAACAGGATACTAGGTAGCGTTCAAAGCGAGTGATGCTAAATTGAAATGCCTTTTCGATTTCTGGTTTAACCCGCCGCATAATCATATGATTGATTTGCTTTAATAATTCAGGTTCCGAAATTAAATAGTCTCGACGTTTTTTAAATTCATAATCATAAACTCCGACTGTTTTGCCGTCGATTTGTCGCATAAAGCCAGAATCTTCACCACCATCTGCTTCGTACAAATTAATTAAATGTTGGCAAAAGCTTTGCTCTAGAACATTGGGTATAAATAAAACAGGCGCTTGTCTGGCTGCGGGAATATTTTCTGTAATTGCAGGTAAGCTACTGATAAACTCAAACACTTGCTCCCAAGGATGAGTAGTAGGTGAGATTGGCAAAACCTTGAGAACTCGTAAATTTTCATCCAACACAAAAATTGTTGGTCTGTATTGTAGTTCATTGCTTCCCTGATTTTTTGGTTGACAAACACCGTATTCAAAGCTGACTTTCCGTTCAAAATCCCAAAGAAATTTAAAATAAGTTTTATTTTCGATTAACTCTCCTAAAAAAGTGTCATCTGGGTCTATACTGACACCAAAGAATGGTACTTGATAGGCAGCAAACTGTTGCTGTCGATTCAAGAAATCATCAATAATCTTCCGAAGGTAGTCGTTTTTTGAACTTCCGAAAAAAAATAAAATGCTACGGTATCCGCCAACCGAGTTAAAGTGAAATGTTGGGTTTGAGGTTGAGGGAAGAGTGAACCAGGGAATCGGGTCGCCAACAGTAAGAGGTAGCATAAGATATCAACTTATACGAACTTTTCAAGACAGAGGGCATCCACAAATAAGAGTTTTAGAAAGTTGTTGCGTAAGTCCTAAAATAATAAATAACCAATGACTAAAATCCAAAGTTGCTATAAGCTGGCTTTAAATTCCGCAGAAAGTTAAGCATGGCTGAAACTACAGCATCTGAAGATTCAATCAAGAAGCCATGACCACCGTCGATGACTACAAGTTCAGCGTTGGGAATACCTTGAGCAAGTTGCTGGGAAAACTTTAGCGGGGTGAGAATGTCTTGTTTTCCAACCAAAACTAAGGTAGGACAATCAATTTGTTGGAGGCGGTTTACTGTATCAAAGTCAAGCATGGCTCGGCTGTGATGATAAAGTGAATGAGTCGCAGGTGGGAAGGGATATCTGATGGCAAATTCAATGAGACCTTCGACCATTCCAGGAATTGAGTAAAACCTATCTGTAAATATCCAAGGTAATACGACGTTTTCATAAAGTTTTAAGTCTACATTCTTAAGAAGATCGCCCCAAGTTTCAATGATGCTGTTGAATAATTTATCACCTTTTGCCAAAGATGAAAGTAGCATCAGACTTTGTACTTTTTTAGGGTATGCTAACGCTACCTCTTGGGCAATTTGACCACCCATTGAATGACCTGCTAAATGCACCTTGTCAATGCCGATGCGATCCAACAATCCTGCAATATCACCAGCCATTTGTTTGATACTATATTGGCTCTGGGGAGCAGAACTTCGCCCCATACCTCGGTTGTCTAAGCGAATAACTTGATAATGCGAAATCAACGATGGCATAATCAGTGACCAATAAGCATGATCGCAAAGAAAGCCAGCTATTAATAGCAAAGGCTCACCTGTTCCCTTAATGTCGTAGAACAAATCAATCCCGTTAATTTGAACCTTTGGCATAATCAATAATTCTATAAATTGCTGGTAACAAGCATCAAAAATCGCATAATCAATAATTCTATAAATTGCTGGTAACAAGCATTAAAAATCATCGAACAAGGTAAAATAAAGAAGAGAGCTTCTTAATATTTATGGGCATTATCTTTTTACTTTCTGAGTAGGAATTTTTATGTTTTGAATCGCTCATCTACGGGAATCTGATAGCCGTTGGCGAGGCGATTGGTCATGTTGGCAGTGGCAGCGATCGCCATTACTTCCCCAAACATGGTATCATCCATACCCTTGGCACGCGCAGATGCTGTATGTGAAGCAATGCAATACTCGCAGCCATTTGTCGCACTCACCGCTATATAAATCAGTTCGCGCATCAGTGGATCGATTTCACCAGGGCTGGTCATCACTTCTTTCACCGCTTGCCATGTTCGTTGCAAAGTAGGAGGATGGTTAGCTATGGCTTTCCAAAAATTATTGATATAGTCATTCTGACGTGTGGCGCGGATGTCGTCATACACTGCACGCACTTCGTCGCTGGCTTCTTCGTACTCAATTAGCTTAGTCATATTTCCATTCAATTTAGTTTCCCAATAAGTGGGAACACCTAAAATTGTAATATAGAGCGTCTTACTCTTGAATAAGAATTCAGAATTCAGAATTCAGAATTCAGCAATCTTGAGTGTAGGTGATTCAAGCCCGCTATTGATTGAAGATCACTAAATGATTTAGTCGGGATCTTAAACCCCTTTATTCAGACGCTCGAGTACTCGCTAACGCTACGCTATCCGCCAGTCGGACTCAAATTCATGCTGAATTCTGACTCCTGACTCCTGACTCCTGAATTATTACTTGATAAAAAAGACCAGTAATATATGCCTCAGATTCTTGTTGAAGACCTGAAAAAGACTTTTTTTCTGTCTGAACGTTCCTCTGGATTTTTCGGTTCAATCCGAGGGCTTGTGGATCGAAAAACCAGAGTTGTCCATGCTTTGAAAGGAGTTTCATTTTCCCTTGAACGGGGAGAACTTGTAGGATATATCGGCCCAAATGGGGCTGGGAAATCGACTACCATTAAAATTTTAAGTGGTATTTTAGTGCCATCTAGCGGAAAATGTATAATTGGCGGGCGAACTCCTTGGAAAGATAGAATCCGCCATGTTGGTCGTATTGGAGTAGTGTTTGGTCAGCGATCGCAACTTTGGTGGGATCTACCAGTAATTGAGTCTTTCGATTTACTGCGGGATATTTATCGCGTTCCTCATTCAGAATATCAAAAGACACGCCAAGAAATGATTGATTTGCTCAATCTTGAGAGTTTTCTCTATACTCCTGTGAGACAGTTAAGCCTTGGTCAAAGAATGCGATGTGATTTTGCAGCCGCAATGTTGCACAGACCGGAAATTTTGTTTCTCGATGAACCAACTATCGGGCTTGATGCGGTTTCAAAGCTTGCGGTCAGAAAATTTATCAAAACGTTGAATAAAACTCATCAAGTAACTACTATCCTGACTACCCATGATATGGATGATATTGAAGCATTGTGCGATCGCATCATTATTATTGGTGGCGGTGAAATTCTTTGTGATGGAACCTTAACAGCGTTGCGTTCTCAAGTTTCGTCGCGTCGGTACTTAAGAATAGACCTGATAAATGATGATTTCTTCTTTGAAGAAGAAGGAGTTAGTGTCATCTCTAAAGAAGGTCGCACCGTAACTCTGTCCTTCGATCCCACAAAGCTTTCTGCTGCTTCCCTCATTAGTAAAGTTACCTCAAAAAACGAAGTCGCGGATCTTTTTGTAGAAAATCCACCGATTGAGGAAATAGTTGCTCAACTTTATGCAAAGTCAGGCAATTTTGGATTTTAGATTTTGGATTTTGGATTGATTCTGAATTCTGACTCCTGACTCCTGAATTCTGACTCTTGAATTCTGAATTCTCCTTCTTATTTAAGATGAAAGCATATTTATCACTGTTTATTGCGAGATTTTCGCTGCTGTTGCAATATCGTACAGCTGCTTTGGCTGGGGTTGCAACTCAGTTGTTTTGGGGATTAGTGAAAGTTATGGTTTTAGAGGCATTTTTCACTCACACAACCTCTGTTCAACCTATGACTTTGCAGGAGGCGGTAGGATATGTATGGCTTGGACAAGCGTTTTTGATGGCGATCGTTCCTTGGTCAGGCGATCGCGAGATTCAAGATTTAATCCGATCTGGTGCAGTAGGCTACGATCTTCTGCGACCCACAGACCTTTATAATTTTTGGTTTACTCGTGCTTTGGCGCTTCGCACAGCACCCGTTATCCTTCGTGCTATTCCTCTTCTTAGTGTCACAATTATTATTTTTCCACTAATAGGGTTTTCTTCGCTTTCTTTTCCGCCCTCTTTTGCTGCTTTCGTTGCCTTTTTTCTCTCCTTTATTGCTGCAATTCTGCTTTCATCTGCATTGACAATGCTGCTTACTGTATCAATGATGTGGACACTTTCTGGCGAAGGAATTAATAGTATACTCCCCACTTTGATTATTATTTTTTCTGGGATGATTGTTCCTTTGCCACTTTTTCCTGAATGGATCAAGCCTTTGCTAAATGCACTTCCTTTCTCAGGACTTATCGACCAACCTTTTCGACTTTTTACCGGTAATCTTCCAGCAAATCAACTATTTAATGTATTGTTGCATCAAACTTTCTGGATATTTGTCATAGTTATCCTTGGGCGTTTCCTTGTGAATCGTGGCGTCAAAAAACTTGTCATTCAAGGAGGATGAGACAATTTTATATTTAATAGTTTGTATTTAATAATTAAAATTACAAAAATTTTTCTTTATTTGCGTTCTATCCTCTCTGCGCCTCTGCGTCTCTGCGTGATATCAAATTATATTTACCATCAAAAATCAGTATGTCTTTTAATGATTTTTTTCTCTACCTTCGATACATTTCCGTATCTTTAAAATCGCAAATGCAGTACAAAGTGTCCTTCTTGCTTCAAGTTGTAGGGCATCTTTTAGGAACTGTAGTAGAATTTTTTGGAATCTGGGCACTTTTTACTCGTTTTAATAGTATTGGTACGTGGACTTTGAGTGAAGTTGCCCTCTTTTATGGAATGGTTAATATTTCTTTTGCCTGTGCTGATGCTTTAGGGCGAGGGTTTGATTCATTTGGAAGAATAATTAAAAACGGTGATTTCGACCGTTTACTTCTCCGTCCACGCACCACAGTACTTCAACTTTTAGGCACAGAATTTACCTTGAAAAGAATCGGAAGATTTTCTCAAGGGTTTGTCGTTATATGGTGGTCGCTTTCAACTCTCCATATCTCTTTTACTATTAAAACATTGTGGCTTTTGGGCGGTTCATTTATTGGTGCGATCGCACTATTTTTAGGTATCGTTATTGTACAAGCAACTATCACATTCTGGACTATTGAATCTTTGGAAATTATGAATATCCTCACCTATGGAGGAGTAGAAACTGCTCAATATCCTTTTGCCATTTATAGCAAGTGGTTTCAAAGATTTTTCACTTACTTGATACCGCTTGCTTGTGTAAGTTATTTTCCTTTGCTTGCAGTTCTGGGAAAAGAAGATATATTTTTCGTACCTTTGTGGTTTTGTTACGTCTCTCCAATGGCAGGCATTTTATTTTTGATAATTGCGCTTCAACTTTGGAAATTAGGCGAACGATACTATTGTTCCACTGGCAGTTAAGTAGGTCAATATAAAAATTTCTCGTTAGAGGATCTTTTAAAAGTAGTGGCTGAGGTGTCTAAATCTTTTATATTAAATTTTAATTATATCTGAAGCGATCGCCTTTCAATCTCCCTGAATAAAACCACCAAAAAATCAAAGCGAGCGCTCCTTGAAAATAAAGAGCGATCGCTTTGATTTATCATGCAAAACACAGCTTAAGCAGCAACAGGTTCCAACAATTTGATATCAGAGAAAACAAATTCTTGAATCGATACTTGTCCATCTATTTGAGTGCGAATTTCCCGACGATTTAGGATGAAATAGTCACCAACTTTTTCATACTCATCGATAAATTCACTTCTACCGCCTTTTTGTTCCCCAGTTTTGGGGTCATGGTAAACAGAATCATAGGTGTGGGACAAGTAACCTTCGCCAGTATCGTGACTGCTGAAGGTGTCAATTGTCACGAAAGTACCGTGGATGAGACGGTGAACATGGCAGACTTCATTATTGCGGACTTTATATTTATCGCCCTCAGCCTTACCACCCATTAAAAGTTCAACTGCACCAGTTTCGTCAGTCTTACCATAGCTAAAGGTATTGGCGCTGTGGGTATCTTCAAAGCTGCGACGGACGCGGTGAATTGCGATTTCCCATGCTTGGCCGTGAATTGCTTGCTTTGCGGACTCGTCCTCTACGTCCAAAACTTCGGCTTTGAGATTAGCGCTGATAATCACTTTGCCTGTGAAGACTTTATCATCATGCTTAAAGGTAATATTTGCGGTATAGCCGGGAAAATTTTTGTCCCAAGTATAGCGGTTCTCATAAGCAGCCCGGAAAAGTTCCTGAGCAGAGAGTTGTGTAACTGTCATGTGCTTCTCCTAGTCGCTACTGTAATTAGCGTTTTAGTTTCCTTGGTATTAGCATAGAAGTAATTGTTGAGGCTTGGATAGTCCCCAACTGGGTACACTTATGGTTAATTCTCTTCACGCCGTATTTCATGCGATCGCTAATGTCGGGAATGAGCAAGAATTAAGACTAGCTCTGACGGACAAAATTAGCGAGCATTTTGGCGTGCAAAATTGGGGTATCTATCTCCTAGATGAACAACCAACCCCTGAAATTGATGTTCCGGGCATTCCGGCAGTATGCTTAGAGAGCAATCCAGTGGGACGCTATGTAGTTGAGCGTCACGCTCCCGCCCACGAGCAATTATTATTATCTCCAGGAGATTGGAAGCATTTTTGCTCCCGCCATGACCACGAACACGTCATGACCGGGCCAATTGTTTGCGATGGTCGTCTGATTGGAACCCTTAACCTAGCCCGCGATAAGGGAAATCCCCCTTTTAATGGCAATGATTTAGCTGACTTGAGTGCTTTATGCATTCATTTGTCATCCAAAATGGCAACCCTACGGGCGAAACCAAAAACATCTAATTCCCTTTTTGCAAGTCTTCTAACACCCCGTGAATTAGAAATTGCCGAATTGGTGGCGCAGGGATTAACGAATGCAGAAATTGGGGAACAACTGTGGATTACCCAAAATTCTGTCAAGCAAGCTTTAAAGAGAATGTTTCGTAAATTGAAAGTTTCAGCGCGTGCAGAAATGGTGGCAAAACTGCAAGATATACAAGTTTCAAGCTGACTTCACTGTTACTGCTAGCTGTAATCCCAATGCATCCAGTAATTTACTCAGACAATAAAATTCAATTTCTCCTTGCTCAGATAACATCAAGTCAAGTTGCTCGTAGCATTGCTTAATTTCTGCTGAAAATCGATCAATTCCGCCCTGTGCCTCAATCACATTTGTGAGCGCTTTTACTAACATTTTAGGGTCTCCCTCTTCGAGAACTACTTCGATATAAGATGCTGCTTCTAGTGGGTCTTGTAGATGTTTAATTAGTCCTGCGTGATAGCTTACACTTCTAGGCATTATCTCTACTCCTATAGTCTTTCCAATATTCCTGAGCTTTACCAATATCTTGTTCCTGAGTGCTTTTATCTCCACCACACAAAAGAATAATAATTGTTATCCCTTCTTGTCCAAAGTATATGCGGTAACCTGGTCCATAATCGATTCTCAATTCAAAAACACCTTCTCCAAGTGATATCATGTCCGCATAATTAGTTATGATTCCCACAGTCATTGCACCCCACCCCCAACCCCTCCCCGCAAGCGGGGAGGGGAGACGAAGCGTAGCTTTGGCGGGGTGGGGTTCTTGGGTTTTAATAAGTGATTAGGCGGACATGATATGACTTACAATCACCTAAATTACCATTTTCAACTCGGTCAAGTCTGGCTCTTATTTTAGCTTTTGCTCTTTGATCTCGCAGAGAATCAAGCCAGTCATCAAAAATATTTTTACCATCTAGTGTCAGGTAATTCCTAATTTCTCTTGGTTGCACTTCCATGATTCTCTGGACAAGTTTATTTATAAATCATGAAATAATTCATAGTTTTATCGCCACCAACCTTTGACCAACCAACTCACCCGCTAAATGTATCGCTGCTTTCATACTCGTAGCATCAGCAATTCCCTTACCCGCAATATCAAACGCTGTTCCATGATCTGGTGAAGTCCGCACAAAAGGAAGACCAATAGAAGTATTAACTGCTCGATCAAACGCCATCAACTTCACAGGAATTAAGCCTTGGTCGTGGTAAAGTGCCAGGTAAGCATCAGCTGGATTTTGAATCCGAGAATTTCCGTACCAAGCTTGACCAGGCTTAACCCACATCGTATCCGGCGGTATCGGCCCATCTAGTTGCAATTGTGGTCTATTTTGCCGCTCTTGCTCCAACCAAGGAATTAACCAATCTTGTTCTTCACGTCCTAATTGTCCCTGTTCGCCACTGTGGGGATTTAAACCTGCGATCGCAATTCTCCCTTTCTCTATCCCAAAGTCTTGCTTTAAACACTCCACCAGCAAATCCAGTTTCTCTGTCAACAACTGCGGTGTCAATGTATCAGCTACTTGACACAGGGGAATATGTGTGGTAGCAAGTAAAGCTCGGAGTGTCCAATTAGTATGGGGCGATCGCGCGACAAATAACATCCCAAAGCGCTTAACACCAGACTTTTCTGCTAGCAGCTCCGTTTGCCCTGGATAATTATACCCTGCGGCTTTCCAAGCAGATTTAGCGATGGGTCCTGTGACAATACCATCAAATTTACCAGCGAGTGTTTGGGCGATCGCACATTCCATATAGGCAAAACTAGCCGCCCCACTGGCTGCATTACCTACTGCTGGAATAATTTGACTTTTAATTTCTGCCTTCAATTCCACATCAATTACTGGAAACCGATCTGGATTTGCCAAAGGTGCTAAATTTTCAGCTAAATTCAGTTCTTCATAAGTCTGTGCGAGCAAATCACGGTTACCCACCAAAGTAACGTCATATTTTTTACTAATTTCCGGCTCTGCTAAAGCTTTCAAAATCACCTCTGGCCCAATTCCCGCCGGATCTCCCACCGTCAGCGCCAAACGCGGACGATTTCCTTTGCCAAAATTGACTAAATTCTCTTGATTATTGTGATACATAAAATTTTCTCATAATTATATTTTCCCCCTGCCTCCAGAACTCCCTCATCTCCCTCATTTCCCTTATCTCCCTCATCCCCCTCATCCCCCCTCCACAGTAGAGATTGCCTCCAAAACCAGTAGGGATTACCTGCTAAACTAGTTTAGAATTATTTACACAGGTCTAATGCCACAGCAACTATTGAATAGCTTCTGGCAGACCTAGTTTCAACAAACTAATTTGCATAAGGAGAATCACACCAATGGGCGCCGAAATTTTGAATGCAGCTCTATTGTCCTTCAGTTTAATCTTCGTCGGCTGGGGCTTAGGCGCATTATTACTGAAAATTCAAGGCGGAGAAGAATAGAAGTAGAGACGCGATTAATCGCGTCTACTAGGAGTTAGGAATTACTATCATCTCCCCTACTCCCCACTCCCCACTCCCCACTCCCTTTTTCACAGCTAACTCAGAAAAAAGCTTGTCCGCTAACCGGACGGCAACTTTTTCATGAGCTTCTCGAATTCAATTGATTTTCTGAAAAAGATGTAAACTTTTGTTTGCATTAGGTTATTCTGATAAGATTCTTTTCATAAAACATTAAGATATATTACAACCCTCATGACATTATTAATCGTCGGTGCCACTGGCACCTTAGGAAGACAAGTGGCTCGTCGTGCTATCGATGAGGGATATAAAGTACGCTGTCTTGTCCGCAGCACTAAAAAAGCAGCTTTTCTTAAAGAATGGGGTGCGGAGCTTGTATCGGGAAGTTTGCGTTACCCGGACACCTTAGCAGAAGCATTAGAAGGGGTAACCCAAGTCATTGATGCCTCAACATCTCGCGCTACAGATTCACAAAGTATCAAACAAGTGGACTGGGACGGAAAAGTAGCATTAATTCAAGCCGCAAAGGCAGCAGGTGTAGAGCGTTTTATCTTCTTCTCGATTTTAGATGCCGATAAATACCCAGAAGTGCCGCTGATGGAAATTAAGCGGTGTACAGAACTCTTCTTGATTGAATCTGGCTTGAATTACACCATCTTGCGGTTAGCTGGTTTTATGCAAGGGTTAATCGGTCAATACGGGATTCCCATTTTGGAAGCACAGCCAGTTTGGGTAACTGGTCAATCTTCTCCCATCGCCTACATGGACACCCAGGACATCGCTAAATTTGCTATCCGCGCCTTGAGTGTACCAGAAACAGAAAACCAAGCTTTTCCCGTAGTAGGTACTCGTGCATGGAGTGCAGAAGAAATCATTAACCTGTGCGAACGCTTATCTGGAAAAGAAGCCAGAGTCACACGAATGCCAATAAACTTACTCCGTGCTGTGCGGGGCTTAATGCGCTTCTTCCAGTGGGGATGGAACATCGCCGACAGACTGGCGTTTACAGAAGTATTGGCTAGTGGTAAACAGTTAAATGCTTCAATGGATGAAGTTTACACAGTGTTTGGCTTAGATCGAGAACAAACCACAACTCTAGAAAGCTATCTACAAGAGTACTTCAGCCGAATTATGAAGAAGCTTAAAGAGTTAGACTACGAAAAAAATAAAAACAAAAAACAGAAATCTAAAAAAACTCCTTTTAAACAATCTTCAAAAGCCAATAGCCAATAGCCATTAGACTGCCAAATCCAGGCATTTGACTGTGAACTACCCAGTGCTGACCACTTGCGGTACAGCCCAACCTTCTGCCGGATTTAGCTAAATTAATGACTACATGGTCAAAAATGTGTAACGATTACATAATACAGAGCATTGCCTAAACTTGGATATTTGAGTGTGCCGAAAGCAGGCATTATCTACAATGACGTAAAACCGATAGCGGGTCGTGTCGCTATCGAGTTAAAAGACAAGCTAACCGCTGCCGGTTGGCATGTTTGTGTAACATCGAGTATCGGTGGCATATTGGGCTACTCTAACCCTGAGAGTCCTGTGTGCCATACCCCCTTAGACGGCCTGACACCGCCTGGTTTTGACTCAGATATGAAATTTGCAGTGGTGTTAGGAGGAGATGGCACTGTTTTAGCAGCATCTCGTCAGGTAGCACCCTGTGGTATCCCACTGTTAACAGTGAATACCGGCCATATGGGATTTTTGACGGAAACTTTCCTCAATCAATTGCCCCAAGCAATAGAGCAGGCGATGGCGGGTGAGTATGAAATTGAAGAACGAGCCATGCTCACCGTCAAAGTGTTTCGGGGGGATTCAGTATTGTGGGAAGCTCTCTGCTTAAATGAAATGGTGCTGCATCGGGAACCTTTGACCTCTATGTGCCATTTTGAAATTGCCATAGGGCGTCATGCGCCAGTGGATATTGCAGCCGATGGTGTGATTGTTTCTACACCGACTGGTTCCACAGCTTATTCATTAAGTGCTGGCGGCCCAGTGGTGACTCCTGGCGTACCTGCTCTACAGCTAGTGCCCATTTGCCCACATTCCCTAGCTTCTAGAGCATTGGTTTTTCCAGACACAGAATCGGTCAACATCTACCCAGTCAATATTCCTCGGCTGGTGATGGTGGTGGACGGGAATGGGGGGTGTTATGTACTACCAGAGGATAGAGTATATATAGAGCGATCGCAATATACTGTCCGATTTATTCGCCTGCAACCGCCAGAGTTTTTCCGAATTTTGCGAGAAAAATTAGGTTGGGGTTTGCCACATATCGCCAAACCAACTTCCGTAGAATTACCGTAGTTATTGGGAATTGGGCATTGGTTATTAATTATTATCCTCTGCCCCATGCCCCATACCTAATGCCCAATTTGGTGATTTCCTTCCAGAATTACTTGTGTAGGAATGGTATTTGGAGTTAGTTATTAAGATTGCATTTGAGAATTAGATGGTTCATACCTGAACGTGTGTCAGAATTCAACACCCAGGAAGAGGCAGTGGGGTGTTTTTGGTTCGCATAAAGAGCAACTGCGGTTCACAAGTCAGAATTTCTAACGAGTTTAGTATGATTGGTATATTCATTTATCATCAGTTATCCTGACTCCTGAATTCTGACGAACGTGCTAAAACATCTTAAGTAATGCGTCAAATCAGGATTTTTCCATTACTACAAACTCGTAATTGCACTTTTAACTGATGTAAAGACTTTTTTGAGAACGTCTTTACAATTCCAAATCCAATATCCCAAATTGTTATGACAGTTGCTCAAAGTCCCTGTGTTTTGGTGATTGAGACCGATGAGAACCTAGCAAATCAGCTTGCTTGCGATTTGCAAGAAGCCGGCTATGAATCAATTTTGGCTCATGATGCGACTAGTGGGTTGCAACACTGCCGCGATCGCCAGCCTGCTTTAATTGTTTTAGACCGGATGCTCGCAGGAGAATCAGGACTCTCATTGTGCAAAAATCTGAGAAGCACTGGTATGCGATCGCCTGTGTTGATTTTAATGGCAAGGGATACAGTTGACGATCGTGTAGCCTGTCTAGAAGCTGGAGCTGATGACTACATCCTCAAGCCTTACCGCTCAGAAGACTTTTTGAAGTTAATTCGCCTCTACTTAAAACCCGATGTGGATACCACGGAGCAATTACGCTTTGGGGATCTAATTTTAGACATAGCAACTCGCCGTGCAATACACAACGGACGGGCAATTGACTTGACAATGAAGGAATTTGAACTATTAAAATTCTTAATGGAACATCCCCGTGAGGTGTTAACCCGCGAACAAATTCTAGAAAATGTTTGGGGTTACGACTTTCTGGGTGAATCGAATGTAATTGAAGTATACATTCGCTACTTACGCTTGAAAATCGAAGATGAAGGTCAAAAGCGCCTCATACAAACGGTGCGCGGCGTCGGGTACGTTTTGAGAGAATCCTAGTACCGCCGTGAAGTCAAATGCACTAAAGCAATTCCTAATCCAAAATCTAAAATCTAAAATCCAAAATCGTGTAAATTCTGTAAAATTGAAATCTAAATTACAGAATCAAAAAACTATATGACTCGTTGGCTAAGCTTGCTCTCAATATTGCTAGGTATCTTGCTGATGGGTTGTTCTATGCCAACAACAGCTATACCTTCGTCCCCCACATCTGGTTCTGAAACTCCAGCACCAGAAAATTTAGGTCAAAAACTACCAATTTCTGCTAAAGCCATTGTTCCCAATGGCACAACGATTCAGCTGGAAGTGGCAAAGACGCCACAACAGCAAGCAATGGGTTTGATGTATCGACCAGCTTTGCCAGATGACCGAGGAATGTTGTTTGGGTTCCCTTCAGCGCAACCAGTCAGTTTTTGGATGAAGAATGTACCTGTGGCTTTGGATATGGTATTTCTACAAAATGGTGTAGTTAAATATATTCAAGCTGGTGCGCCCCCTTGTGCTAATGAGCCTTGTCCCACCTATGGTCCAAGTACACTAATTGACAAGGTGATTGAACTTCGGTCTGGACGAGCTGCCGAGTTAAATTTAAAAGTCGGCGATACTATCAAAATTGAGTTTTGAGACTCTGGTGCTTTTTTTAGAGCTAAAGTTATCAAAATCTATGTTTTTTTTGTAAAAAATGTCACTTTATGTGGTAAAACAGTCAGTTATGAGGCTACTATTTAAAAACTGTGGTAATAATGTAAAGTCCTACGGTCTTCAAGCTGAAATCGCAGTTTTAAGGTTTGGTCGCAAAAATATTCCCTTAGGCGTAAGTGTAAATAGTCGCCCATAGGTGAGTATAGGCTATGGAATCTTTGTTACTACATGTGTAATAAACTAAAGCACAGAAGTAAATAAGATGGAGTCAATTTAAATAGGTAATAATACTGCTTGAAATTCGAGCAGATGATTCGTAGAAAAATTTTTATTTCCTAGACCCTCTATGAGAAGCCTGTTTTTAGGTAGACCAAGAAAACTGGGTCTAGCTGTATGGTTGATAACGGTACAGTGACACATGAAATATTGGCTACTAGCTAGCAAGTAATGGTGAACTGATATATGACAATACACTCTGCACCAGGAGGTGAAATACAAATGTCACCATCAAAATATTCTCGACTTATTAATTTTTTGCAAGAAGATTTGGCAATTTCCACAGCTTCACTAGCGGTGGCGCTTCGTCATCGGGAGCAAGATCCAGGTCCTTTGCCAATGATTCTTTGGCAGTATGGCTTGATTACTCTAGAGCAGTTAGAGCAAATTTATGATTGGTTAGAGACGGCATAATTAGGGAATTTAAAATTCAAAAGGAGGAAAGGCGATCGTGCTAGCTTGTTGGTTATTAACTGGATATAAATTAAAGTGAGGGTAGTTGATGAGTAGCTCATTCAAAAGAATTGAGGCATATCATATTCACTCTAACTTATCCAAAGGTTGATATATGGGGAAATTGTCTCTAGCGGTTTTTACTCATTTACATACAAATCAAAAGAGCGAGTTGATAATTCTACTCGCTCTTTTAATTTGTCCTTTGTCCTTCGTCATTTGTCCTTTGTTAGTTAACAATAACCAATGACTAATAACTAATGACTATTCTGTAAAGACTTTAGCTGCTGCTGCGACACCACCTCCAGGGGCGAAGTCTTCATAGCCAAGTTCTCTTAAGGTAACTTCTAAGGATGCTATGCAGCTGAGGATATCGCGATCGCTCACAAAACCCAAGTGACCTATGCGGAAAATTTTATTGCTCAGATGGTCTTGACCGCCTGCTAAAGCAATATCAAAGCGCTTTTTCATCAATGACCGAATCTTATCCGATTCAATTCCCTGTGGCGCTACAGATGTAATCGCTGGACTAGCGTGACTGTCTGCTGCAAACAGGGGTAAGTTCAATCCTTTAATGGCAGCGCGGGTAGCATTTTTCAGCCGTTCGTGTCTAGTAAATATTGACTCTAAGCCTTCTTCTTTCATGATTCGCAACGTGGTGTGCAGCGCTACGATCATGTTCACAGGAGGAGTAAATGGAGTTGTATTTTTGGCTGCCGATTTCCGATATTTGCCTAAATCGAGATAATATTTCGGTAATTTTGCGGTTTTATAAGCTTCCCAAGCTTTGGGGCTAACAGAGACAAAACCCAATCCGGGTGGGATCATATAACCTTTCTGGGAACCAGAGGCGACTACATCCAAGCCCCAAGCATCCACGGGTAAATTGAACGCACCCAAGCTAGTCACAGCATCAACGATAATTAAAGCTTCACCGTGTTCTTTGACATGGCGGTTGATGCTTTCTAGGTCATTTAGTACACCCGTCGAGGTTTCGCTGTGGGTGATGATGACAGCCTTGATTTCCTTTTGGGTATCTGCTTGGAGTTTTTGGGCAAATACTTCTGGATCTAAAGGTTTTCCCCATTCAACCTTAACTTCTTCTACATTCAAACCGTAGGCTTGACCGATTTCTACCCAACGTTCGCCAAATTTGCCGTTAGAACCAACTAAAATGCGATCGCCTGGAGAGAGAAAATTAATTATGCCAGCTTCTACAGCACCCGTACCACTGACATTCAGCATCAGCACATCACTTTGAGTTTGGTGCAGCCACTTGAGGTTTTCCGTCACTTCTCCCAAGATGTTGCTAAATTCACTAGTCCGGTGTCCAATCGGATGCTTGGCCAATGCCAGCAAGGCAGCTTCTGGTACTGGGGTTGGACCAGGAATCATCAGCATCAGCTTATCGTTCATGTGTCTATCCTAAAGTCAAATAAGAGTCAAAATTTTCGGAAGTTGGTTAAGTCTGGTAGCAAATTCTAGATATTTCTCTACAAATCACACTCAGTTTGTCACCAGTCTTATTGTGTATTTTTCAAGTTTATAGTCAAAGTATCGCGGGAGTTAATCAACGGTCAGCTTGACCTTTGCAATTTATTTACATGAGACTTCAACTTAGATAATACCTCTGTTCTAGGGAAATAATCTTACCACATACCTAGAACGTCGATTCAGTATTCAAAAATTATCGGGATTGGGTACTGGATACTGGGTGCTGGGTATTAGTAGTTAAAAGAATTATTTCCCAGTCCCCAGTCCCCAGTCCCCAGTCCCCAGTCCCTAGTCCCTAATCCTCATCCTTGATCATTCCCTACTGATCTTTTACAGTACATTTGCCGCAGAAGTTGAAGTATTTTATTTGCACTCTACCTGAGGCGATGGGCAATAAATTATCAGTTTTTATAGTATATTTATAAATTTGCTACATGATTGCTTGGTATTTTCAGCTACTCTTCACAGTGAGTCGTTTTTAACTAGTGTCAGTTGATAAAGTGTCACTCACCAGAACCTTGGTTTGAACGCACAAGAGATATTCTTAGTTAGTGCAAGGAGTGATACCATTTCACCACATGTTTGTCACAAGTTATCCCCGCAATCCTCCTTCCTAAGGGGGTATTGCAGATTACAAATGTTGCATCAAACTAGTGAGTTGGTACAAAGTTATACGGGGAAGCGCTTGGGTGAGCAAAACTCTCGAGCGCTTTTTCGTGTATAAATAAAATAGTAAAATTATCAGTACAGGAATATAAAATTATATCATCATATATATATAGATATATAAGCTGATACTATATAATTCCTATTTGATTGCGTGAAAAAACTCGCCCTCAACTCGAAAAGTTACTAGGGGCTTTTTACCAGAAAAGAATTTATATTTGTTGATTTAGTAGCGATCGCAGTAGTCTAAATTTGATCTCGGTCGATATTTAACTCCCGCAATTTTGCTGCCAAAGGTTCTGCTTTTTCAGCTTCCTGTTCTAGATTACTCAACTACTCCTGACTCTGGTTCTCTGACTACTAAATCAGGTATTAAATCCGGCAAAAATGCTTGTTGCTCATCCTTTGATGTCTGAATTTTATCTTCAGCATTAGGTAACCAGCTGACAAATGGTAGAGGTAACAGCGTACTGAGGTTAGTAATTAGCACCAACAGCCAAAGCAAATCAAAGTTCGTTGCTGTAATTCCCAGCCAATGGGTAATTAATGCCCCAAATGCATGGGAAACGCTTCCTCCTAAATTGAACACTGACATTAACAAGGCAAATAATGTTGCTTCTACTCCAGAAGGACACAGCCTTGCTGCTAGCACCATCACTTGCATAAAGGCAATTTTCCCCATCACAGAGAGAATAAGACTATCACCCAAACTAAACCAGTGGTCATCTATACCCAAGAGCCGATTAGTGTGAGTTACTAACAACATCATCGTCATCCCCAAAATTGAGGAAAGAACGGCACTCCAAGTAAAAATCACACGAAAAGGAATGCTTTTGAGGAAACGTTGAAAAATCCAAACACCTGCTAAAGAAGCGAAACTTGTCACCAAATGCACCCGTCCTAAAAATTCTGGTTCAAAGTGTAGTTCGTTGGTAGTGAAGTAGAAAAAGGCTGAATCGGCACTTGGAGTAGCTTGCCAGATGAAGATAAATAGTGTTGGTAGCCAAATTGTTTTTTGGCTCAGGGCTTGGCGTAGTTGCCCCAGTTGATGTTTGATTGTTACAGAGTTAGTTTGATTAGTGTCTTTAGCATCTTTGCCAATGGGAGACTCAGCAATTAACCAAGCTACCCCTGAAACAATCAAAGGAAATGAGGCGGTAATGCAAAAGACAGTGTAGGTAGTAAAGTATTGTAGGAGCAGACCGCTAAAGTATGCTGTTATCAAACCTCCGATCGCAGAAGCACCCCAACACAGAGATTGTAGTGAACCGGCTTTCGCTTGTGATTCGCCTCTAGCTCGTTCCACAACCAGTGAGTCAACTATCACATCACTCATTGCAACAGAGAGAGAACTAAGAGCGATCGCTACTGTAGCTGCCCAGCTAGTATGAACTATTGTTGCCATACTTACCCAGGAAACAGTTCCGAGTATCCCGGATAAAATCAAATAAGGACGCCTGCGATAGCCAAATATCGGTAAGCCATCAGAGATAAAACCAAACACTGGCTTAATCATCCAAGGTAGGAAGGTAATTCCCAATAGAGCCGATACCTGTACTGGACTTAATAGCAATTCATCTTTGAGGAAAAAGCTTACAGCTAGACGCGATAGCCCTAAAATTCCTTGGACAAAGTATACTGCCAGAATTGCAATTAACTCAGCATTTGGTTGATTGCCCAAAAAGATTTTTTCTGTGACTGAATCTTTTACCTTGGACAAGCCAGATGATTGAATCAACATTTGATAAATATTTTTTAAGTTTTATCTACTTTTCTATAATATCGATATTTTAGAAACTGGGTTTTCTGTGAATGTTTTGGTTTTAAACGATATTGTATAAGAATCCACCAAGAGATGAGGACGAGTTTACCTGAGTAAGCTCGTCCTAGCTAAGATTTCATATTGATTTTTAACCTGAGGTTTTGAAATCCTTGTGCAGCCTGGGGTTAGGGTATGGAGAAAATCTGACTGAGCAAGGATTTGTGTCTTTAATCAAATTAGTTTACGCTTTGCAACTTCTCGTTCTTGCGCTTCCGTAGAAAAATACCACCTACAGCCAGCATACCTAAGGTAATACTAGGCTCAGGAACAGACTCGGGATCAAAACCTGTAAATCTCTCGGTTCCTGCATGGAAAGAATGGTTGTCGCTTTCAAATCCACCGCCACCTGCTTGGGTGATGACAATCTTATTGAAAATATCGTTGCTACTATCTGAGTAGAAGTGAAGGTAGCCATTGCCTTCACCGCCATGCTGTGACGCATGAATTGGAGCAACTGGGTTAACATCCTCAGTTGTAAATGATTTAATCAAAGTATCGCCATTGTAGAACGAAAAAACGTTACCGGAACTAATAGCTCCCCAGTCAATACCGAAATAATTGAGGTAACTATTAAGGTTAATTGTGACTTTATCGCCGCTGAAAACTGCCAAATAGTTAGTGTTATTGACTTCTCCATTTGCACCGGCAGGTGCCCATACATCTGACCTAACACTGCTGTTTTGACCTGTTTCAAATGAATACTTAGCAAAACCAGTAGTTGGTGCTTGACCATTATTGAAGTTAATAGTTGTCGTACCCGGAAGCTGACTAAACTCAGAAAAAGCACCTTGGCTAGTTTCTCCATTAGGGCCTGCAATCCCTGTGGTCACATTGAAGGAAATAGCCTGGGCTGAGCCTGCATAAATCAATGACGAGATTGCAGATAAGGATAGAACAGTAATGCAAGCAATTTTTTTAATAAACATAATTTGAGGAGCCTGTAATTTTATGAGTTAGGGAAATTTGTTATGCAACTTTGGTTCATTATGTAATGTCTTACAGAAGAAGTAACAGGACGAAAATACTGGATTTCTATTTCCCCACAAATCCATATAGTTGGTAAATAATTTGAGCGAAAAGAGAAGCTTATTAAGTAGTTCTACTTTCCGAAAATAGTATGTAGCCTAACTGTTCTTTATCTGAAGATAAAAAATGTAAAGTTAGAATATGCATATTAAGAATTTGTATTTTCGGATATTGTGTTTATTAAGAACTAATAAAGATGAGGGATAGTGTTTGAGAACCCTGTTTCCTGATAAATAAAATGGTGAGATGTACTGAGTTTTTTTTGCAGATGGGTAGTAACATGACTAAACTACCTCTTGTAATCAAAAAAGATTCTCTGTCAATGCATCCGACTGAAGAAATTGGTTTCCCTACTCGCGTTATCGGTTTAATTAGTGGCACATCTGTAGATGGCATAGACGCTGCCTTAGTAGAGATTTCTGGTAAAGAATTGGATCTGAAAATTGAGTTGCTAGCTGGGGAAACATACCCCTATCCGGTTCAACTCAGAGAAAGAATATTGGAACTTTGTGCAGGCGTTGCCATATCGATGGCAGAATTGGCAGAAATAGATGATGCGATCGCCTTTGCCTTTGCCCAAGCTGCCCAAAATATTCAAAATGGTCACCAGCCGGCTAATTTAATTGGCTCCCACGGTCAGACAGTTTATCATCGACCAGTTGGGAAATCGGGAATAGGGAATGGGGAATGGGGAATAGGAAAGAAAAATACTCCCTACTCCCCACTGGGCTACAGTCTCCAACTAGGGCGCGGTGCCTTAATTGCTCATCTGACAGGCATTACAACTGTGAGTAACTTCCGGGCTGCTGATATCGCCATTGGTGGTCATGGTGCGCCTCTGGTTCCTAGAGTCGATGCCTATTTACTCAGCCATCCCCAGGAAGGACGTTGTATTCAAAACATTGGTGGTATTGGTAATGTTGCTTATATTCCCCCTCGGCATGGCGACTGGCTGTCAAAAATTCGTGCTTGGGATACTGGTCCAGGAAACAGTCTGTTGGATCTGGCAGTGCAGCATTTAAGCGCTGGTGCTAAAACTTACGATGAAAATGGTAAGTGGGCAGCGAGTGGTACTCCTTGCTATCCATTGGTAGACCAATGGCTCAGGCAAGACTACTTTCATTTGCCACCGCCTAAATCCACTGGTCGAGAGTTATTCGGTGTGACATACCTGGAACAGTGTTTAAAAGATGCCCAAGTATACCAACTCAATTCTGCTGACATATTGGCAACTCTCACGGAACTTACAGCTGCTTCAATTACTCATAGTTACCAAACTTTTTTACCAGAAATGCCACAGGGGGTACTGTTATGCGGCGGCGGTAGTCGTAATCTTTATTTGAAGCAGAGATTACAGTTATTATTAGCATCAATACCAGTCTTGACTACAGATGAAGTCGGCTTGAGTGCAGATTTTAAAGAAGCGATCGCCTTTGGAGTTTTAGCCTACTGGCGACATTTGGGTATTCCCGGTAACCTACCTACTGCCACTGGGGCACCTGGTGAAGTTCTTTTAGGAGAAATTCACCAAGGTTAGTAATTAGTGCTGAATAGGGAGTGGGGGAGGTAAGCGGGATGAGGGAGCAGGGGAAAACTTTTAACCCTTGTCTCTACTGCTAACTCAGCACTGGCTCAACGCCCCGCTACCGCTAACAGAACTCAGCACTGTTATAACTGTAGTCTTGGCGGCAGTCGATCAAGACAGGAAATATAGAAGGTGGCTCATACTTTTTTATTAGAATCAGGACGCTGGACAATACAAGGAAATTGGCTGGAACGTAATGGTATGCCAATTAGTGTCAAGGGTATGACCTTGGTAGCTTGGAATCGAGATAACTGGTTTACGATGGCCACGAAGCTGATATTCCCAGGCAGCGATCGCTCGGAAATTTCTCTACAATACAAGGGACGGCTCCATGAAGGAGAACGTCAGTATACTTTTTTGCTACAACATAATATTTTGGGGCAGGTTGAAGGCGAGGGTTGGATTGGTTTAGATACCATTGTGCAGCGTTACTGGGTATTGGGCGATCGTCAGCGTCGTAGTGGCTTTGAAACCCTGCACCGAATTTCGGAAGATACATATTACCTCAGTAGTGGCATCTTGGCTGGTCATTTTTTAACTAACACAATGGAAGCTAGCCTAGAACGTCAATGAACAATAATGGATATTGAATTACCGAAGTTTAGATGTAAGGCACTTCCAAGGAAAAAAATATTCCATAGTAGGGTAGCACAGCTGTGCTACCCGAAAAATGTACAAATAATTTGGGATAATTTCTTTTCTGGAAGTCCCTAATATCAAATCCGGTAGCATCTAAATAATTAAAAAACTGCTCCAGAGGCTGAGGGTACAGAGGGAGAGGAAAGAGGAATAATTCTGATACAAATGGATTTGATATCAGAGGCTGTGTTAACGAGACGTTAAGCGAACCGCATCTCTGAATTATGGCTGAGTGCTGAATTAAGAGATTGCCTACATGCGGCATATCAACCCTCTATTAAGCGGCTGGTATGAGTGTTGGGGTGCGATGTATTCAATTAACTTACAGTGTGTTGTACATTAAAGAATGTAAACACAGTATCGTGAGGAGATCAATGTCGTGAATCCCAAAGTATCTGTGATTATTCCTGCTTACAATACCGAAGCTTATATTCAAAAAGCAATAACGTCAGTCTTAGAGCAAACGCTCAATGATATTGAAGTGATCCTCGTGGATGATGGCTCAAGTGATAAAACTGTAGAAGTTGCTAAAAGTTTTACCGATCAACGTCTCAAAGTAATAGTTAATCAAAAAAACCTTGGGGCTGGTGCTGCGCGTAATCGCGCCCTCAGAGCAGCCCAAGGCGAATGGATTGCTGTACTTGATTCAGATGATTGGTTTGCTCCCGAAAGATTGTCCAAGCTTGTTTCACTAGCAAATGAAACAAATGCAGACATGATTGCTGACGATCTTTATTTCATTAAAGATGGTGCGACATCTCCTTGGAGTACATTGATTCAAGAAAGTGGAGAAGATATAGATAAAATTGTCCAAATTGATGTTGTTTATTTTGTTAAAACTGATGTCTATGGACAACCAGGACTACATCTTGGTTTGAGCAAGCCTCTATTCAAACGAGAATTTTTGCTTCAACACGCCATTGAGTACGATGAAACCCTAAGCATAGCTGAAGATTTTTGGCTTGATCTGAAATGCTTAATCAAGGGCGCTCGCTTTTTCCTTGTACCAAAACCCTATTATTTTTACCGCTCACGCCCCGGCTCCCTTGTACATCAAAGCCGATTGACACGTTTAGATCAAAGCTGTAAAGCTACTACTTCTTTCATGCAACAAGAAGTTGTAAAAAAAAATCCAGCTTTAATGCGTGCTTTGTCTCATACTCTTGCAGTCTATAAAAAAAATTTAGCTTACTCTCAAGTTGTAGAGCCTTTCAAGCAAGGTAAATGGTTAACAGCATTGACAGAAATGCTTAAAAATCCATACTTTTTGTATGATTTTTGGTTCAGAATCAACAATATAATCCAACGTCGAATTCAATACTATATAATGGGTAACGAATTAGTTTTTGACATGTCGTATAACATACATAAAAAACGATAAATTACCAATTAATGCCATCAGATATCAATAATAAATAATACATCCGTTAGTAGTGAGAATCAGCTAGAAGGTTAAACAACTGGTTAAGTAAGAAGTATCTGCTATTATACATACTTACTGAATTTTATATCCCTACTCGTTACTCTGGGGTAAACCTTAATTTTTTATTGGCTGAAACGGCGAATTTAGTTATTTTTTCCGGTAGAAGAGTATTCGAGCGTCCGAGTCCCTTGCCATAATAATATGATTGGTGTCTCTTGGTACGCCCTGGTATTACAGGGGAGGTGTTCCAAAATATGCTTGGTATTAGGGACTTCCAATTAAAAAAATACCCAAATTGTAGGGGCACGACACCTATCATACAGCAGATTGCAAGTTAATTAAGTACACTATCTAGGTCTGGTAGCTAGGAAGAGAGCCTATTATAATTCGGAATTCTGACTCCTCAATTCCGAATTCTCTGGTGAGTGTGGTCTTCCCTAATCAGTGTTTTTGGCTGATCTGAGAGTTATTTATTTAGTCAAAATTGGGCAAACTAAAACTACATCATAATTAAAATCAGGAATAGTACAAAACGTCGCTATACATTTACCTTTTTTGCTTGTTTGATCTAGCATGTTGCACCAGTTGTAATCAGCGTCTTGGTTGCAAACTATATTTGTTATAGTTTCAGTCTTCTCAAAGAGGGCTGAAAAAAGCTAGTCCACTGATGGACTTTAACTACTAGCCTGGAAAGTAATTTCTGGGCTCAACAATTCAGATACAGCAGTTTGTAACCGGGTGAAGTAGAGAATTTAGGTTTGGTAGCCGGAAATGAAGGCTATTTTACTCCTGAATTCTGTATTCTCAATTAACCAATTCTGCTGTATGAGTTGGAACGCACTTTTCCTCCCAAATACCTACAACCTGCTTTTAGAGTCAAATTTTCTATGTCAGACCCCAACATTGGTCGCTTACTCAGCAAACGCTACCAACTCCAAGAGTTAATCGGTACTGGAGCAATGGGTCGAGTTTATCGTGCTAAGGATATTTTGTTGGGTGGTGTACCTGTTGCTGTGAAGTTCCTCGCTCTATCAATCCAAAATGAAAAGATGCGACTGCAAGACCGCTTTGAGCGAGAAGCGAAAACTTGTGCTTTACTAGGGCAAAAAAGTATCCATATAGTCCGAGTGATGGACTATGGCGTAGATGACAATAATACTCCGTTCTACGTTATGGAATACCTACAAGGACAAAGCCTAAACAATATTATTCGCAAGCAACGGCTGCCTTTAGCAAGATTTCTCAGTATGGCGCGTCAACTCAGCCTGGGTTTACAGTGCGCTCATGATGGCATCCCAGTTGAGGGCACAATTTGCCCAATTATCCATCGTGATGTCAAGCCAAGCAATATGCTGGTGATTCAAGATCCGAGTTTTGGAGAATTGGTCAAGGTTTTAGATTTTGGGATTGCTAAGTTATTACAGTCAGATGGCGACCATACAAAATTTTATTTAGGAACACTGGCTTATTCTTCTCCCGAACAGATGGAGGGTAAGGAATTAGACAATCGTTCTGATATTTATAGTTTGGGCGTAATGATGTTTGAGATGCTTACCGGCAAAATGCCCTTGGTGGCGCCAACTCACTCTTTTGGAGCATGGTATAAAACACATCACTATCAAAAGCCACGTTCTTTTGCTGAAGTTTCCCCCGGATTAGAATTACCAAAAGAAATAGAAAATTTGGTGATGAGTTGTCTAGCCAAAGTAGCACGCGATCGCCCCCAAAGCATTAGTGAAATTCTGAAAGTTTTAGCAACCGTAGACCAACCTGACCACACACGCAAAATCAGGCAGAACACCTATGCGCTAGTTCCTGCTACATTGACAGTTAGTGCTGAGGTTGAGCAAAAGACGAAAGCCGATTTACGGATATCCTCCTCAAACGATGAAATTGCTAATAGCGTTTCCTGGCCTCAAAATAAACCAATTGCGGATATTGTCTTTCCCCAGGCGATACATACAAATGGGGAGGTTTTACCAGCCTTGTGGGTAATGCTACCCCAACAGGAAATTCAAAAGCGCCTGGTTTGTACCCGCTATAATCAATTTCTTTTCATCTCCGTTCCCCACCCGGTGCTGTTGTGGATTACCGTCATTTACAACCGCAAACACGGCGCTAAATGGTTACATTACTACCTCGATCTCAAAACCAGTCTTGGTCAAGAAGTTGCCCGCTTGCTACACCAAACAGGTTACTACCGTCTGTTGTTTTTTGCACGAGAAACACCAAGTTGCTGTAGTCATATCCTGCTTTCCAGCGTCGCTTCTGCCCAACGTCAACGACTGCAAGAGTGGGTCAAAATCAGCAATACTTTGATGTCTTCTGCCGATCCGCAAATTAGTAAAAATTTACTCAAAAGCGAGTACGAAAAGATTAAGCCTCAAATCCTAGCAAAACTCGAAAGTATTGATACAGACTCTCCATACGATCTTTCCAACTAGGAATAATTAATAAATGTTACATGTTTTCTCTGTGAAAAAAGAGCATTAACTCAAAAATTGTAAATTTTTATAAACAAAATATATATAACGTTCCAAGTTCTAGTTATATGTATAAATAGTGAAATTGCTAACTCAATAAGTTAGGGTGTTTAAGTAGCGTGTACATACTTCTTTGTGCATGACTTTGTTTGGGATAAATTTACGCAGGTGTGATTCTCGCACTAGACAACCTTTGAAGACTTGGGCTAAAGTACACAGTGGATTGTAGCTAAAATCTCAAATTAACTTTACAGTCTAGCAAGTCTACCATAGGAGACTTTACTCATTCTTGATTAATCTCGTGAGTTTGACTTTTGCCACAGGTTTGTGAAATTATTTATCGGAGTTGACGCCCCGGCATCCCCAGCTCTTTTCCTTCGTTGGAACCAAGCAAGAGAAGGAGGTCGCCCACTGCGACATCAGAACGACTCTATGCCATAGTGGAACCAGAATCTAAGCCCCACTGGTGCTTAAGAAGTTCTTGATAAGTTGCTTCCCGCACTACCATTTGCTCATACAGCTTGACCAAAAAGTCTTTGGCTTGCTCATGGCTCATGTTCTGCACCTGAGTGGCAAATGAGCATATGCTGAATTGCTGTTCTAAGGATAAGTTCATTGGTTGGTTCATAAGTTAACTCCGAAAAAACAACGCGTAAAGGTGATATCGTTTACAGAAGTCCAAATGGGATAATAGTTGGACTTCTATCTGTCCCTCATTTGTTCCTCCGTATTAAGAAAGATAACAAGTGTTTGACAGATTGCCCACATCCTAAGTGTGGAATTTTTTTCGCTCTGATATCTTGCACCTAATCCCACTGATATACCACCCAAGTCGGCCAAGTCTTATTCCAGAAAATAAGCTCGCTTTTGTCATAAATAGGTATATCTACCTTGTTTAACCCTTCCTGCTGGCAGAAAATTAGGTGTTATGCCTAATGTTCCATAGTTTCCCTGGTTAGGAAAAACTAAAATGCTGTCTTCTCCAGTATGGAGAAAACTTTCCAAGGTGGGGACTTGAAGGAGGTAGGGAAATAAATGGTAATAAGCGTGAATTATAATCGCTCTACCTCATGACGTGCAAGATGTCAATTTACTAATTTATGCAAATTTAGCCTCCTGAGGTTACTTTGGAGGCTAAAAGTATTAGTATCAAATTGTAAAAAGGAAAAATGCTCAGGCTGAACAAAATGGTGGGTATATTTACCTGATTTGTCAGCTGTCATTAGTTATTGGTAATTTGTCCTTTGCAAATAACCAATGACTAGGGATTATTTTCTTCCAGTGAGATGATGACAACGGTAATGTTATCGTGCCCTCCTTGCTCCTTAGCAGCCTCAACTAGGGAGATGGCGGCTTTATCCAGCCAAGGAGTGTCTTGCAGACAGCTAGCAATCTTTTGCTCGACAAGTTCTTCTGTGAGACCATCGCTACATAACAGGAAGCGATCGCCAATTTTTACATCTAGTGGTTGCACATCAATCTGATGCAGGTCTTCACGCCCTAAACAGCGCGATAATACATGACGGAAAGGATGTAACCGTGCTTCATCCGGGGTGATGTCACCGATTTTGATTGCCCGTGCTACCCAAGTGTGGTCTTCCGTTACTTGTTCTAATTGTGATTCTCGGAAGCGATACAGCCGGGAATCCCCAACATGAGCGCACCAAGGCGGTTCTGGGGAGCGAAAAATTATCGCTACAACCGTTGTACCCATATCGGCGCGTTCGGGATGATTTTGCTGATCCTGCAAAATCGCTTGATTGGCATCCCACAAAGCTTGCTCTAGCAATTCTTGGGAAGACTTTGGAGATTCCCAATTTGCCACCAAATATGCCTGAATTTCGCTAGTGGCAATGCGACTTGCTTCTTCTCCTCCCGCATGACCACCCATCCCATCAGCGACTACAAAAAATCGTCCCTCTGGGTCGATATAGTAAGCATCCTGATTATTAGAACGAATAAGTCCCGGATCGCTAAGACCGGTGAAATTAATTTTCATAAATTTTTTCAACAATTAATACATACGGTCATAACGGTCGAGACGTAGAAGTAGTCGGATCAGAATCACTGAAATCCCTACTGCAATTAAAGTGGGCAGCAGTGCCAACCATACACGATTCATAACTACTAGAATAGTAGCTGAAAGCGTGAAACCACTAATTAACAGAGCATAGCTCATTGAGAGCTGAATATTACTTTGGCGTCGCAACAAACGTTCAGTTTCTATAGACCGAACGCGCAGGCGCATGTCTCCCCGTTCTAACTTTTCTAGGGTATCCTCCAACCTACGTGGTAGACCCAACGCGGTACTACTTACTTGAGCTGCTTGACGACTCAATTCATTAAGAAAGCTATTCCCTTCAGAACCATTCATATCGGTCATAAGCTGCATTGCATAGGGTTTGGCAACTTCCATAAAGTTAAACTCTGGATCTAAGCCTTTGCCTACCCCCTCTAGGGTAGAAAATGCTCGCATCACAAAAGTGAAAGTTGCTGGAAATCTAAATGGTTGATTATAAGCTATTTCGTAAAGATCATCACTAATTGACGCTACTGATTGGTTTTCAAAGGGCTTATCCATGAAATTGTCCAGCATGTACTGGACGGAACGCCGCACTGGGCCCATATCATCGACTGGGGCGATCGCACCTAAATCGATGAGGGACTGGACAACGCGATCGCCGTCTTTTTGGGCAATGCCAAACAGCGTTTCCATCAATCCTTCACGAATGTTGGACTTAATTCGTCCCATCATTCCGAAATCGTAGAATATCAAAGCACCATCAGGACTGATGGCAATATTGCCTGGGTGGGGGTCAGCGTGGAAAAAGCCACTATTGAGTAACTGTAGCAAATAGGCTTGAGCGCCTTGACGAGCAATGGTTTTTCGATCTAAACCCGCTGCTTCCAAAGCTTCGTATTGGCTAATTTTAATTCCAGGGACATATTCTAAGGTCAGCACACGGGAGGTAGTGTAACGCCAGTAAACTTTTGGGACTTTTACCCAATCGTAGCCGCGAAAGTTACGGCGGAAAGTATCAGCGTTACGACCTTCATTGAGATAATCAATTTCTTCCCAAAGAATGCGACAACATTCTTCATAAATACCGAGCCAATCTCGCCCCTTTCCCCATTTAGGATGATTTTGAAAATAGCGGGTAATTCCCTTGAGAATTTGTAAATCTATTTCAAATAACTTCTTTAATCCTGGGCGTTGCACCTTAATTACAACTGCTTCTCCAGTATGCAGCACAGCTTTGTGTACTTGCCCCAAGCTAGCAGCAGCTAAAGGAATAGGTTCAAAATTTTGGAATAGTTCAGGAATTTTCTTGCCTAGTTCTTGTTCAATAATTGCTTCTACTTGTTCATAGCTAAATGCTGGTACTTTGTCTTGTAACTTTGCTAGTTCTCCTACATATTCAACAGGGAATATATCAGCGCGGGTAGAAAACAATTGCCCAACTTTGATGAAGGTTGGGCCTAAGTCCAGCAGGGTATTGCGAATCCAAAGCGCTTGGGTTTTGCGTCTTGCAGTTTGCTTGGCTTCAGTTACACCACCCGTATAACTCCAAGATTTGTTGTATAGCCAAAGTCTGAACAATAAGGTCAAAACGAAAGACCAAATGTCCACAAAACGCCGTCTGCTAGAGTATTTTTCCCGATTCCAACGGTATGCCTTATCCGAATAACCTTGTTCCATATGTTCCATGTACCGTTGGTTTGCAACCGAATTATCCGCAAGATTAAAGACACTCAAATTGTCATTTGTCAGTTGTCCTTTGCATAAGACTAGTGACCAATGACCAATGACTAGATTTATTTATGCAGAAGTTCTGCGATAGTGTTGCAATTCCGTTCGCAATAGGGCAATTTCTGCTCGCAATTCATCAATCTCTGCTTGCACGTCTGTTGGCTCTGAACCAGGTTGCCTAGTGCTTGTGCTGGCTTGCCCAGTATTAGCAGCTTCTGCTGCTCGATTTGCCCGCTCTAGGACTTCTTCTGTAAACTGGCGCAACTGCTCTCTAGCTTCAGCATCAAATTTGCCCAGTTCACTCAAAGCATCGGTCAAGGCGACTTCTAAGCGCTCGTTAACTACTTCAGCTACCGCTCTGCCTACAAAAAAGGCTTGCACAAGGGGGTTACTCATAAATTTTTGTTACGTTCATCCGCAAAAGAATTATAACTTGCCTGTATGCTTTGCGGCTTCTGTTGTATAGCTTGAGATTTAAGTTGCAGATGACGGACAATACTCAGTGCAATCCGAAGATCATAGTTGCAAGCAATACAAAATAAACCAGCTATTACTGAAGTTCAGCCTGAACACAGGTCTAATGACTCAATAACACAAATATCACTCATCATTACATAGGAGTAATTCTTGATAATATTGCTCTGGTGTACTAGGTAAATAGGTTGTCATTTGTAACCCTTGGTCTTTGAATTTGAAACTTTGAGTAATATTAATCCGGCTGAGGAAATCTAGATCGTGGGAAATTACCCAAATAGCTCCTTGATAGTCATTGATACCTACTACCATTTGTTCGAGGGTTTCAATATCTAAGTTATTAGTTGGTTCATCAAGGATTAGCAGGTCAATTTCAGAGATACTAATCATAGCGATGCCTGCGGCGGGCTACGCCTACGCCAATCTTGCCAACTCTCCACCACTGAGTACAGATGCGCTTTTATTAACCTCATCGTATTTAAACAAAAAATGTCCCAGTTGTTGGCGTAAAAGCTGATAGTTGAGATTCGGATTAGCTGCTTGCATATTTTCCAGAATTGTGTATTGGCGATTTACTAATTCATAGGTTTGATCGAGATATATAGCTTTCATCGCTGGTGCAAGCAAAACGTCACCTGATTCTAAAACTGCTGTTTGGTTTTCCATTCCCAAAATTGCTTTTACCAAAGTCGATTTACCGGAACCATTAGCGCCGACAATGGCAATGCGATCGCCAGAAGAAACATGCAATTGAATGTTGTGTAAAAGTACCCGTTCTGATACCCTTAGATTCGCACCTTGAATATCAATTAGATTTTTGCGCTTTTGGCTTTTTTCTTCTAGCTGGATACTTGTGACTTTTGTTGTTTTCACCTTCGTATCTGCAACTTTTTGATTAGCTCTAGCTACTGCTGCTTCATGTTTATTTTTCGCAGTTCCGGCTGATATTTCAGCTTTTCTTTTCATCGCTCCGGCTGCCATCCTGTCGATACTGCCATTCAGAAGCTTTGCACGACCATTGCGCTGAGCTTGGGCTGCACGCTGTTGTTCTTGCATAGCCGCAGCCTGAGTGCGTTTGAGTTCCTTTCTGGCGACTTCGTGCGATCGCCATGCTGCATCTAACTCGATTTCTTTCTGTTCTCGATAATGAGAAAAGTTTCCTCCATATACTTTCAAACCAACAGGTGTAAGTTCCCACGTCACAGATGTTACTTGGTCTAAGAAAAAAGGTTTGTGCGAGACAATTACATACGCGCCAGTGAAATTTAAAAGAAACTCTTTTAAGCTTTCTAAAGCTTGCAAATCCATGTGATTAGTTGGCTCATCCAGCAACCACAAGTTTGGTTCTTGAGCCAAACCAATCGCTAGAAATAGTTTTGTCAATTCTCCACCACTCAAGTTTGTAATTGGTAGATAAAGGTCAAGATTTGTATTGAATTGTGTCTGCAAAATTTCCTCAATTTTCCACCATTCATCGGAGATATAAATCAAAAAATTGAGTATTGTCTCTGATTTTATTTCTTCTCTGATAGTGCTGATTTGGGGCAAATAGTAAACAACACCATGACGTGAAACTGAACCTGTGCTGGGTGTGATTTGTCCTGCAATAATTTTAAGTAGGGTTGATTTTCCTACACCATTGCTACCGACTAAAGCGATGGAATCGCCTGCTTCAATACTCACCTGAACTTTTTGAAACAAAGTTCTTTCCAAGCTGAGTTCATAGGCTAAATTCTCAGCTAATAATATTGATTTTTTCTGCATTATTTTCAAACCTCAATTCGCAAACTTCCACCCACGTGTTTACAACGATTTCGGGTAGATGAGACACAAAAAAACTCAACCGCTGACACTTAACAAGCGGTTTGATGGAGATACGAGTGATGACAATATCTTTAGTGCATGACTATGTGAAGTAACCCTGTCAAACTAGTTGCGTTTATTCTTCGTTGACATTTGTTGCTTTGGTGCAACAGGTGTTTGGTACTACTTCATTGGTGCTATCTCGTTGGAGTTGTGATGAGGTTTGATGTTGACTACAGTCTAGCACAAAGCAATTTCAGAAAATAGGAGGCGATGTCTGACGACAAGCCGCAAAGCGTCCACGCTTTTTTCTTCACTGTGCCCTCTGCGCCTCTGTGGTTAATAAAGATTTTTAACCGCAGAGGCAATATCCTGCACCTATAACTATTGTTAAAAACGTTGATTAATTGATTTACCCTTGCTAACTTAAGTGTAATTGCGTAATACATAGCAAATTTAGCATATCCTACTGTTGCCCATGAACTATGAGCTATCCAGATTTCAATGAAGACGGCTATCAAATTTTGCGAGAATTGGGACGTAATCGGGAAGGAGGAAGAATTACTTGGCTAGCATCAAAAGTTGATACTGGGGAACAGGTGGTAGTGAAACAGTTTTGCTTTGCTCAAGCTGGTTCTAGTTGGTCAGGGTTCAAGGCTTACGAAAAAGAAATTCAATTTTTACAGGAACTTAATCATCCTGGTATTCCCCACTATGTCAATTCTTTTGAGCGACCTGATGGCTTTTGTCTAGTTCAAGAATATATCAATGCCCCATCTTTAGTAGAAACTCACAGCTTTGCACCAGAGGAAATTAAACAAATTGCAGTTAAAGCTTTAGAAATTCTTGTATATCTGCAAAATTGCATTCCGCCAATAATTCATCGAGATATTAAACCGGAAAATATTTTGGTAGATGAGCAACTCAACGTCTATATAATTGACTTTGGTTTTGCTCGTGTTGGCAGCCAGGAAGTTGCAGCAAGTAGTGTATTTAGAGGTACTCCTGGCTTTATCCCACCAGAGCAAATGTTTAAACCGACAGACGCTACAGATTTGTATGCTTTGGGTGCAACCTTGATTTGCTTACTAACAGGAATCAAATCAACCAAAATATATCAATTGCAAGATCAAGATGATCCATATTTAATTAAGTTTCACCATCTTCTACCTCAGTTAAGTCTACGGTTTCTAGATTGGTTGGAAAAGATGGTACAACCGCTACAGAAAAACCGTTTTGCTAATGCAAAATCAGCTTTAGAAGCACTAAAGCCACTTGATGTTATTCGTGTAGCGGTAGTTGATTTTAGTCAAACAGTGCTGGAATTTAAAGCGAACCGACTGGGGCAAAAGCTAACGCAAAGCATCACAGTTGAAAATCCTATTCAAGACACTTTGCTAGAAGCTAGATGGGAAGTTGAACCACATAATAATGATCCACCGCATACACCAGATTATCATGCTTGGATTTCGGTGACACCTGCTGAGTTTACTGGGAATGATATTCGGTGTCAGGTTCAGATAGATACGAGTAAATTAATGGCGGATAAGCAGTATAAACGCCAACTTATATTGCATAGTAATGCTTATCCACAGACTCGCACTTTAACTGTGAAGGTACAGACAGCTACTTTATCAATTGAAAAGCGAGAACTGCCATATATAGAAATGATGGGTGTTTTTCTCATTTTTGCAGTTTTTCCTATAGTTTTATACTTTTTAAATGTAACTGCTATTAACACTGGGTGGTACGATGCTTACCCTGCTTTGCTTGGTGCAACAGTATTTGGGTGTTTAGTTGGGTTTATTACTGGGTCTGCATCTGTGGCAGGTTCCGCAGCAGGTTGGATGACTGGTGGTTTTGGATTTATTACTTATGTTGTAGTAGCAGTTTTATTCAAGGGCGGGGTTTTTAATGATTTAGTTGGAGCTGTTGCGATGCTTGTGCTGACTATAGGAGGATTATTAGCTGGTCCTTGGATTGGTGGTTGGTGGAGTGAGTATTTACAAGGCTGGGGAAACACGTCTTGGAAAATTAAGGTACAAAGCGCAACTATTACTGTATTAGGCTCTTTAGCAGGTGCTTTGGTTGGTTCTGTGATTGGGAATTGTTTGATAGCTGTGAGCATAATTCTATTCAATGAAGCTTACCCTTTTTTGGTTCTGATTGTTGAACCGATTGTTGTAGCTATAATTACTTCAATAGCTTTAATTTTTGCTAAAGAAGTAATCATAGAAGGTATATTTACTACTCTAGTCTTACTACTTACAGCAGGAGTAGGAATTAGTCTCGGAATTGGCTGGAAAGTAGGACTTTTTAACCAATATATTTTGTTAGCATTGGCATTCACTGGACTACCTTTAGCAACTATGTTGTCTTATTTACCCTTAAAACAACGTATATTAATTGCTAAATATCGTAAATTTCAGCAAAATTTGATCAAGCCATAAATCAGTGTTTTTTAGCTAGCTGAGAATGCGATCGCCTTTTTTTTTGCAAAGCGTTAATGTAGGGCGATCGCTTTCAAAAGAAGATTACCATAATAAACAAATGAATATAGGTTAATCTATGTCTACCAAACATCTCACAGAGTATTTCAACTTTCTTTCTTCTGAAGACATTAGACTCAAAGACTCAAGAATTGGGATTGAAACAATTCTTTATGAATACATTGATTGTGGACGTTCTCCAGAAGAAATTGCCCAAATCTATCAAACAATATCTTTAGAGCAAGTTTATGCGACCATTCTTTATTATCTGCAAAACAAAGAAACTATCAGTGCTTACATAAAAAACTGGATAGAACACGGTCATAGAATGCGAGAACAACAGAGACTGAATCCCCCACCAGTGTCAGAAAAACTGCGTCAACTCCGAATTACAAGACAAGCTAAACAGCAAGCATGACACTGCAATATCTGATTGATGAAAATGTCAATCCTATATATCCAAATCAAATTAGACTACGAGAACCTGATATTGCGATCAAAGTGGTAGGAGAATCAGGAACTTCACCAAAAAGTACACTCGATCCAGAAATTCTGTGTTGGTGTGAGGATAATAATTTCATATTAGTGACAAATAACCGAACTTCTATGCCAGTACATTTAGCTGACCATATTGCTGTTAATCGTCACGTACCAGGAATTTTCATCTTAAATCCAAATTTAAGTATTGGTGAAAATATAGAAGAACTCATAATAGTTGCTTTGGCATCAGAAGACGATGAATATCAAGACAGAATAGTTTATTTACCATTACCCTAAAAATAGGTAATACGGTACACTACGCGATCGCCAACTACAACCCTGCTAAAATAAACCTATAAATTGATGCCCTATCCATTCTATGACCATAACTCAAGAATTAGAATCTCAACAAGGCATCTGCCAAGATGTTATATTTCCCCCTGGTGATTTATTTAGTGATGAACCTCCCTTGGAAAGCGAACTGCATCTACGACAAATAATCTTACTTTTAACATGTCTGGAATGGCTGTGGCGAGATAGAAATGATTTCTACGCAGCGGGAAATCTAACTATCTACTACAGTCCACGCCAACGCAAATCAGAATACTTCCGAGGGCCAGACTTTTTTGTAGTGCTGGGATGTGAACGCAAAACCCGCAAAAGCTGGGTAGTCTGGGAAGAAGATGGCAAATATCCCAATGTAATTCTCGAAATTTTGTCTGACTCAACAGCAAATACAGACAGAGGTTTAAAAAAGGAAATTTATCAAGATACTTTCCGGACACCCGATTATTTTTGGTTCGACCCTTACACACAAGAATTTGCAGGATTTCATTTAGTAGATGGAGAATATCAACCGCTACAAGCAAGTGAACAAGGATATTTGTGGAGTCAGCAGCTAGGGTTATATTTGGGAGTTTATCAGGGACTATTGCGGTTTTTTACACGAGATGGACAACTAGTACCAACACCTGAAGAAAGGGCAGAACGTTTGGCAGCAAAATTGCGAGAGTTAAATATCGATCCAGATATAATTTAAACTATTGCGATATCTTCTCTACGAGACGCACTCGCGTTCGATGGGCTTCTCTACGAGAGGCTACGCACTTATAATTATTCTTCTATTTCAAAATCAATTCCTTCATAAATATCGCTAAAGGAAATTTGAAAATCTATGGATTTTAGTGATAACACAGCATCTAGTGATTCGTATTCACTTAATACCCACTGACCTTCAGCATTTTTATTAAACTGCTCAACAAGATATTCATATTGATTAATTATAATATATTCTTGGAGTGTAGGAATAGAACGATAAAACCTAAATTTATTAGTTCTATCGTGATTCTCTGTCGAGTTGGAAAGCACTTCTAGAATCATTAAAGGATTCGTCACTTTGGTAGTGCCATTCCCCTCATATATTGGTTCTCCCTGAATAACCATAACATCAGGATAGCTATAGATACGATAACGCTCTATCCACAATTTGACATCACCTATGTAGATTTTGTAATTTTTACCCCGCATTTTAAATTTAAAATTGGCGTAAAAATTACCTGCAATTTCATTGTGATTAGTCGTACCACCAGGCATAGGAATTATTTCTCCATCTCGATATTCATTTTTGGATTCTGATGTTTCCTCTATTTTTAAATATTCTTCTGGGGTGTAGTATTTTTTGTGTGTTTGTGTTTGCATAATATCCACCTGATTACAATAACCAATTACCGAGGATAAGACCGAGCTAAAAACTTCTCTCCCTCTACTTTATTTTTAATCACTCCATCTAAAGTTGCAGCAAGTAAATCATCTAACATTTGTCGATACTGCGCCCCTGGTTTATAACCTAATTTTTTTAAGTCATTACCATTTAGAATTGGCGCAATGTTAGCCAAAACTGTCAAGTAATGCCATATCTGCCGCCTGATTACTTGCTGGCTTTGTAAGGCAATTAAAATTAACATTGGTAAGTCGTATTGCCTTAGAAATTGAACTACTTGACTGGGGCGTTGACACCCAGGTAAAGATTCTAAAACCTCAGCTTGAGCCTTAGCTAAATTTTGTAACCGTTTAATGCCATCCTCTTGCAATTGCAGATTTTTTGCCACTTTTGCCCGATATTGTGGTTCTAGGTGGGCGATTATCATCTCTAAACGCATTTCCCAGTGAATTAGGGTTTGTTGGTGGTCAAATCGCCGCAAACAACGTTCTAACAAACGTAATTGCCGCAGTAGTTCTACATCTAACTTCAGGGTAGGATGAATGCATTGCAATGCCCCTAAGTTATCGAGTAACTGTAAAGCCGATTTCCAGTAGGGGGCTTCTAGGATGTGCTTTAATTCAGTTTTGAGTCTTGTTTGCAAAGCTGGAGTTTTGGTATTCTCTTGAGCAGTGCGATCGTAAACGCCACTGTTGATGGCATAGCGGATAAACTCTTGTGTTTGGTGTTCAATCTCAAAGTCAAAGCGCACAGCAAAGCGCACGCCGCGATAAATGCGGGTGGGGTCTTCGATAAAGCTGTTGGCGTGTAAAACCCGAATTTGCTTAGCTTGTAAATCGAGTAAACCACCAAAGAAATCAAGTAATTCGCCAGCACGGGGGGAAGTCAGCCGCAAAGCTAGGGCGTTGATGGTAAAGTCTCGACGATACAAATCTTGACGAATAGAACTCGCTTCAACTTCCGGATTCGCTGCTGGGTAAGGATAAAATTCTGTCCTAGCGGTAGCAATATCCACCCATAGAGAATCTAATTCTGGGTCTTTGTGCCACAGCAAAGCCGCAGTTTGAAAAGCCCCGTGGATTTCTAAACGAGCTGCTGGGTAAAGTTTTTGCAGTGCCTTTGCTAATTCCACACCAGCCCCAACATCTGCTGATTTGTGAAAGCCGTCAACTACAAGGTCAATATCTTTAATCATCAAGTTGCCTGCTGCACCAGCTAACAGCAAGTCCCGCACCGCACCCCCAACAAGATAAAGATGCCAACCCCGTTTTTCTGCTTCTTGGGATGCTGTAGTCAGCAATTGCCACAGTTGAGGAGCAAAAGAAGATGACACGGAGAGATTAAGACGCTCTGATGCAACTAGTAAACCAGTCTCCGCGTCAGAGCGTCCTCGCGTCAGAGCGTCCTCTTCATGTAATTCCCGTAAGACATCAGTACGTGTAACAATACCAACTAATTGCCCGTTTTCTAATACTGGTAAGCGCCCGATATCGTATGTCACCATCAGCGCCTCAATTTGTGGCAGCGTCGTATCTGGTGTAATGGTTTTGAGATTCGTGGTCATGTAGCCCTTGGCTGGCGCATGACTAAACCCGTGGTGCAGGGCAATATCAAGATCCCGCCGCGAAATAATACCTACCAATTGCCCTTGAGCATTGACTACAGATAAACCAGAGTGTCCATAACGCAATAAAATGCGCTGGGCTTCGGCAATGGTGGTTTCAGGCAGAATGGTGCGTACAGGGGAGGACATCAAATCCCTGGCAGTTGGGGGATGGGGAATTTGCGCTTTGAAGCCGTTAAGGATCTGTTGTAATATTGCCTGTGAATCTACTCCTCTTAAGTTCAGCGATGCAGCTTGGGAATGACCGCCACCGCCGAAGAGTTGGAATAATAGATTGAGATTTGTTTTGGGAATTTGCGATCGCCCTATTACTGTTAACCTTGAATCACCATCACCCAAAGGATACTCATTAGCCAACAGTATGGCATCAATTTCGGTTAATTCCACGAGTTCTGAAGCTAGACTCGATAAACCAGGCACAAAATTATCTGTCTTTAAAGTTACCCAAGCAACTGTATATCCGCGTAAACAGAGATATTCTAAATTTTCCAGTGCTTTAGTTAATAGCTGCTGCAATTGCAGAGACAATCCAGGGTCACGGTATGTGGAAATTACTGATAAACTAGCACCTTGTTGCATCAACCAAGCCAAAGCTAAAGCATCCCGTGGTGTGGACTGGTCAAAAGTTAACGACCCCGTGTCAACATGAATACCCAAAGCCATGACTGTGGCTTCAGCAGGAGTTAGGGAGATTTGCTGTTGTTGCAATTGCTCCACAATTAAAGTTGTGGTGGCTCCTACTGAAGAAATATGCGATCGCGTCGCCGGAATATCTGATTCTTGCCCTAAATGATGGTCATAAACTATAATCTCTCTTACATTCGGTAAATCTAACCACTCGGCAGCTTTACCCAGGCGATCGCGCTGTTGCGTATCCACCACAGTCAGAGAGCGAATTTTTTCTGGAATCACGGAACGCCGTTCAATCAGGGGATATTCATCCCGATGCAACGCTAAAAAATCCCGTACAGGAGGGTGAGAGCCGCCAGTCAGCACAATCTTGCTTCCCGGTAGTAAGCGCGTTAGTCCCACCCCTGCTCCTAGTGCATCAAAATCAGTCGTTGTGTGGCAAAGAATTAAATCCATACTTCATTAGCCATTAGAAAAGACTCAAAGTTGCCCCACCCCTAAGCCGTAGGGCAGCATAGGATGAATTTTTGGGCACTAAGTATGACTCAGACCCAACCAATAACGACTCTAACTCGCTCTTGAAAAAGGAGTAGGCAACGAATCGCCAATTTCATAAGTTTTTTCTGGTAAAATACTTCTGGTTTCCTTCACCCACATTGGTGTCTGATAAGCCTCTGTCCATTAGCATAGCGACTATTGGTAAGCGACTCCGTTACACAGCATGAAAGTAAGTCCGCACATCTTGATTAATACAAATTACCAATTGGTTTGTCCGACAGCACGAAAAGATGCAGCATGTCATCCAGGATAGTAAAATTTGTAGGTACAAGGTAATAAATCCATAGTCTGCGGAGGGGCGTCTCGTGGACTTAAAACAAAGCTCAGCGGAGCCGGAGACACTCCGCCTCCGGTCAATGTCCAACGGAATACCGGGAGTCGCTGAGAAGCCCACGCTGTAGTGCTTGCAGTCAGTGTGGGAGTATGTCACTATTTAGCTGTATTGGGAGAAGTAAAAATGACCATAATATTCCAATTTGCTTTGATTGGCCTAGTCCTGTTGTCTTTTGTTCTAGTTGTCGGTGTTCCCGTTGCTTACGCCACTCCCCAAAATTGGGTTGAATCTAAAAAGCTCCTTTGGCTTGGTTCTGGCGTCTGGATTGCTTTGGTACTTTTAGTTGGTTTGTTAAACTTTTTTGTCGTCTAGGCAACGGCTTCGCTCTGGCGTAGGCACTTAATATAAAAATTAGAGGGGCAGAAGAGCCAAGGCCAAAGGTTAAGGAAAAAAAGAGATTTTTTCCTGTTTCCTTCCTTTTGACCGCGCTTTCCTGCTCCTCTAAATTTAACTAAGAAATGTATATTGGCCAGAAGTATAGTTGATTAAGAGGCAGTCATGGCAGTTTTTGAGGGAACTTTTACTCAAACGGAACCTTTGCGTTTTGCAGTGGTGATTGGTCGATTCAATGACCTGGTTACCGGAAAGCTGCTAGAGGGATGTCAAGATTGCTTGAAACGCCACGGTGTAGACCCCAATCCCCACGGTAATCAGGTAGACTACGTGTGGGTACCAGGAAGTTTTGAAGTACCTTTAGTAGCTCGCCAACTAGCACTTTCCCATCGTTATGATGCTGTAATTTGTCTTGGTGCAGTCATTCGAGGACAAACACCCCATTTTGATTACGTATCCGCCGAAGTTTCTAAAGGCATTGCCGCCGCTAGCTTTCAAACTGGGGTGCCAGTCATTTTTGGAATTTTGACAGTAGATACTATGCAGCAAGCCTTAGAACGGGCAGGCATCAAAGGTAATCATGGTTGGGATTACGCGCTAAATGCCCTAGAAATGGCTAGCCTGATGCGGCAACTGCGTTCTAACTTGGCAGAACCATATTCTCGTAATAGCCAGTCTTTGCCACCTTCTTTTCCAACTGCCAGCGTCGGCAATTTAACAGTAGAGTCCGAAGAACTGAGTTAGTACGTCATTGGTCGTTAGTCATTTGTCCTTTACAAATAACTAATGCCCAATACTTCTCTATGAGAGGCTGCGCCAACGGCAACTCTTGGAGACGCTACCCGTAGCTTACTTCCCCGTAGGAGGGGTACGCTCAGTACAAGTGCCCCATGCCCAATGCCCAATGCCCAAAAACTTAAATTAAGGGGTTGACAATTCAAAATAAATCTGAGATATTAATATTTGGTTGATGATTGCGGGTATAGCTCAGTGGTAGAGCGTCACCTTGCCAAGGTGAATGTCGCGCGTTCGAATCGCGTTACCCGCTTGCGAAAAATGTTAGAGTTAAAAATTCTGAGATATCTAATTTAGCTAGGTTGTTCGGACACAAAACTCGTGTCTCAGCGCCAATGTTAATGTGAGATATAGCTTAGTTGCACATTGCGGTATGCCTGGATAAAAACGAAACCTCCCTCCACTAACCTTCACCTACAGTTGATGAAAGAGTGACGACAGTTGAGTTTTTGCCTATCTCCGTGGTACTGTAGTAGTAGTCCAAACCGCTAGTTGGCAGACGAGAGTAGCCGTGGTCAGCAAACTTGTCAAAGCGGAAAATAAAAAAGCTAAAGACCACGCTGAAGCTCCCAAGTGAACACTGTAGTCTCACGCAAGACAGAGCTTCTAAATCAACAGTTATTCGCCTACAGAAAATAGGCGAATGTCGATATCTAGGCTTGACCTAGTAAACATCTGTTGACAAGAGATGCTGTGTAAGACCAACTTGTATTTGTTCAAGGAGGCAACGGCAAGTGAAACCAGAAGCATACACGTTATCAAAAGTCAGTGTATGTACTCCAAGGAAAGAGTCACACGCACTGATGGGTGTTTTGGCAATTCCCGCTCTGGAAACTCTTGTCAATTGCAAGGAGTAAAAATTGGGAGCGATCCCGATCTAACCTTGATAACTGCATACTAATATAAAGTGACCCGAAGGAAAATGAGGGTTTGTTATTAGGGTGTTGTTTCTAAGCGTAGCCTTCCCAAACGATTTGTTTTAGGAGTGGTCGCTACGTAGGCTTAAAATTGTACCAGGTGTGTCAGCACAATGAATGCCCACAAACGCAACCACATTACCTTTAAAGCGACAGATGGAGAGAAGGAAATTTTTAAACAAGATTGCCAGCTACGAGGAAAGACCTCAAACAGATAATCCTCTATTTATAGGGCAATTACGCTACTTAGAGTTGGCTACATCTACTGAAGTTCAGATGCGTGCGGCAAGCCGTCGCTCTGACTTCTCACTGTTTGCAATTATGGCAATGTTTGCTTCGCCTGCTTACTTATATAAAGTATAAAGAGAGAAGCTCCCAAGGCATTTACCAAGGGATGTATTCCCGCCGTTTATGAAAAACACGCTCAAGTTATTAGAACGCTTGTGCAATCTCAAAAACCCGAAAAAATAGACTTCAATACCGAATACCCCTGTCCCTGTCGTCGCCGGGGTCAGTTAATTCCGATTACGTTGACAGAAGCATTTGGTTGCGATCGCTGTCAGCAAATCTTTGTAGTAGAAGATAATGGTCATGTCCTAGAACAGCTTTCTACCACCTATCCTTACAGGCGAGCTTGGCGTTGGATGGGAAATAGTTGGCATGTTGTCCATCCTCGTTTGGGAGAAAGCTATCTGCCTATAGCACTTGGCATTATTTTCGTGCTAGTGATTATATGGCTGCCATTAGCACTGCGATTGGCAAATGGTTCCAGCATTATTGCTTGGGCAATGGTGGCGGTGCTGTTGGCTATTCTGCCAGCCCTAATGGTCTGGCTTACTTACAGACGTTAACTCAATGACTGTTGAAGTTTTGGACGAACGCCCCGAACCGATTAGTATTGCTCAACGAGCGCATCAAGCTTCCCTAAAATTGGGGATCACAAAGGGAGCAGACCGGAGCCGCGCGGTATTGGCGATGGCACAGGCGCTTGAGCGCTCATTTGACGACATTCTAGAAGCCAACACCTTGGATTTAGAAGCCAGTCGGGAAATGGCAGTGCCAGAGTTGATATTGGACTGGCTAAAGTTGACTCCCACAAGGCTAGAGACGACCGTGGACATTTTACAACGGTTGGGGGAATTATCAGATCCGCTGCGGCGCGTCAGGAATGCTGATTACCAATTGGAAGATTCCCAGAGTTACTCCCAGTTAATGCCCTTAGGAGTGATTGGATTTATTTATGAAGCATTTCCCGATTTAGGGGCGATCGCAGCGGGTTTTTGTATCAAAACTGGCAATAGTATAATTCTCAAAGGTAGTGCTGAAGCAAGCCATTCTAACGCGGCCATCGCTTCAGTACTGCAAACTGCGATCGCCGAAGTTGGTTTACCATCGGGCTGTCTAGAACTGATTGCAGCCGAACACGGTGCTTCAATTCGGGATTTAGTCACCCAAGACGAGTACGTGAATTTAGTGATTCCCTACGGACGTTCTAGCTTGACGCAGCAGGTAGTACGACAGTCAACTTGCCCAGTCTTAAAATCAGCAATGGGTAATTGTTACCTCTACTGGTCGCTAAATGCCAGCTTAGAAATGGTGCGCTGGATGATTATCGATAGCCATCAGAGCGAACCAGATCCAGTCAATGCCATTGAAAAAGTCCTAATTCATCGTCAAGCCTTGCCATCATCCCTAGCAGTTCTCTGGAACAGCTTAATGGAAAAAGGTTTTGAAATTAAAGGCGATGCAGAACTAGTAGAAGCCTTTCCCCAGTTGCAGTTGGTGAAGGAAGGCGAATGGGGAAACCCTTATTTAACTAGGACAGTAGCTTTTAAACTGGTGGATAGCTTAGAATCTGCGATCGCCTGGATTAATCAATACAGCAGTGGTCATGCCGACTCCATCGTTACTGAATCCTACCAGGAAAGTCGGCAGTTTGCCTTAGGAGTTAACAGCGCCTCCACCTACATCAACAGTTCCCCCCGTTTTTCCCGCAATCCCTCGCGGGGAGATTCAGTATTTCTCGGTATGTCTAACCAAAAAGGTCATCGTCGGGGATTTATCAGTCTGGAAACCTTGACCACCGTTAAGCACATCGTTCAGGGAAATGGCAGGTTTTAAGAATGGGGATTAGGTATTGGGGACTAGGGACTAGGGACTGGGGACTAGGAAATGAATTCTACCCAGTACCCAGTCCCCAATACCCAGTCCCCAATCCAAATCTTAAACTTAATATAATCTTAATTTCCGCTTGATCCTGGATTGCTAGGTTTCTTGTGTTTGGTTGGGCAGCAAGTGGGATAAAAGTCAAATCAAGTTATTGCTTGCACTTTTGGCACCTGAACCCCTGAAGTTTGCCAACCGTATCTAGATCTGGGTAAAGGTGAATATGGAAATTCTGGATTGTGAGCGCCTGCTAGCAAATCGGTGCAGACGGCGGAGTTTTTTGCTGGGTGCAGGATTTTTAACGGGGTTAACAGTAGCTAGCCAATGGCATCCTGTATCGGCCAATTCTCGGTTTTCTGGCTATCCGTTCAGTCTTGGTGTGGCTTCTGGCGATCCTTTACCGGATGGTGTTGTCATCTGGACAAGGTTGGCTCCTAATCCACTCTCTGGAGGTGGAATGCCATTGGTAAATGTCCCAGTGCGGTGGCAAGTTGCCCTTGATGAAAACATGAGACAGGTGGTGCGTCGAGGAACAGTGCTAGCTACACCAGAGTTAGCACACTCAGTACACGTTGATGTCCGTGGACTAGACCCTAACCGTTGGTACTGGTATCAATTTCAAGTGGGTAGAGCAGTTAGCCCCATTGGGCGGACTCGCACGGCACCAGCATTTTATGGCTCTATCTCACAACTAAACTTTGCTTTTGTTTCTTGTCAAGACTGGCAAAATGGCTACTATACGGCTTATCGGCATTTGGCTGAGGAAAACCTCGACCTTGTGGTTCATTTAGGTGATTACATCTACGAATACGGGCCGCAACCTGGTGGACCACGCCAGCATAATAGTCCGGAAATCATCACTCTTGCCGACTACCGGAATCGCCACGCCTTGTACAAAACTGACCCGAATCTCCAAGCCGTTCATGCTGCTTTTCCCTGGATTGTGACTTGGGACGACCATGAAGTTGATAACAACTATGCCAATTTAATTCCTGAAGATAACCAAACCCAAGAGGCTTTTAAGAAACGGCGAGCCAATGCTTACCAGGCTTACTACGAACACATGCCTCTGCGTCAGTCTTCATTGCCCAATGGCCCCGACGCGCTGCTTTATCGGCGGTTCACTTTCGGTAATTTGGCTGAGTTCAATGTACTAGACACGAGGCAATACCGCACTGACCAACCTTGTGACGATGGACTTAAGCCTCAGTGTCCCCAAGCTTTTGATCCCAATGCTACGATGACTGGTTCAGAACAAGAGCAGTGGTTATTAAAAGGGTTAGACCAATCGCGATCGCGTTGGAATGTGATTGCTCAACAGACCATGTTGGCCGAGTACAATTTTAATAGTAATCCTGGCGTAGGTGTGTTCAATGTAGATCAGTGGGACGGCTACGTGGCTGCAAGGAATCGGCTGTTGAGTTTTCTCAACCAGCGCCAACCCTCTAATCCAGTGGTCATTACCGGAGACATTCACTCTAGTTGGGTACACGACCTGAAACTTGATTTTACTAACCCAAAATCAGCAACAGTAGGCACTGAGTTCGTAGGAACCTCTATTACCTCCGACTTTCCCACCTCATTTATCGCTCCAGTTCAAGCTTCCCTACGTAATAATCCCCATACTAAGTTTTTTGATGGTGCCTTCCGAGGATACGTCCGCTGTAAACTTACTCCACAACGTTGGCAAAGTGACTACCGGGTTGTATCCAGCATCGTTGATTTGAATGCCACCGTCAAAACCCTAGCTTCCTTTGTAGTCCAAAACGGACAACCAGGAGCGTATCGAAGTTAACACCCGGCTTTGCTGACGCAAAACCTCCCCTCCCCTCCCCTTTCCAAGGGGAGGGGATTGAGGGGTGGGGTAGAACGTTTGTGGGACAACTGTTTGAGCTTAAGTTGACACCCATAACAGATGTGCGCCCCTACCCTGTACCTCATTCAAATTAAAATCGTATAAAAAGGTGGGAACATATAAAGCCTGCGGTAGGCGCTGGGGTTTGAAAACATAACCCACTCCCTACTCCCCACTCCCCAATTCAAGAAAGTAAACGTTGCTCAAATTGCAAAGCTTTTTGAGCATCGGGAATTTGTGAGGCTAAAATTTTCACCAGTTCTGCACGAGAAATTTTTCCAGAAGACTTAAGAGCTTTTTGGACTAGAAACTTAGCTATTGGGCCAATTAAATCAGCTAACTCACGTTCGCACTTTTCCACAAATTCCTTGCTGATGAATTCAGATTCTTGGTTTGGGAAATTATTTGAGTTAATTGTAGAGCGATCGGATTTAACAGTCAATTCCTGGAGTAGAGTAGGTTTCTCTAATATAAATATTGTTTTCTTCCTAAAATCAATTTGTTGATTTCCTCGAAGATGAAGTGCCAATTGACTAATTAATTCTTCGCAGTTGGGCGCTGACGCTGCAACTTGTTGTAGTAATCTTGGGGCAACAGGACCGACAAATTCCAAGAGAATTTTTTCTAGGCGTTTGTAATTTTCTGGAGAGAGAATCGAAGCAGACGAATATCCAATTGAAGTTTGTTGAGGAAGTGAAGCTTGAGGCGGTTGTGTAAAAGATGCTTCTACTCTAGTATCGAGATGGTTAAGCGTCCGTAGAACTTCAGCGGCAGATTGATAGCGCTGTTTAAAATGGTGTAGCACCATCTTAGATAGCACAGATGCCAACTCAGAACTGACCTTAGCGTGATGCTGCCAAGAAATTTCTCCTGTATCTGAGTCTTCCTCAAAGCTTATGGGATGTAAACCTGTCAGCGCTTGGATAGCAATAATGCCCAAGGAATAAATATCACTGTTGGGGCGGGGCTTACCTTGCCCCTGTTCTGTAGACATGTATCCTGGAGTGCCAATAATAATGCTAGCCCCGGTGTGCCCTGGAACTGTAAGCAATTGAGTTTGCATTTGCTTGACTGCGCCAAAGTCAATCAGCACTAACTTACCGTCTTGTTGCCGCCTAATTATATTGTCCGGCTTGATATCTCGATGAATAACGTTGTGGCTGTGAATAAATTGCAGAATACCCAATATTTGTTGGAGGAGTTCAATGACTCGATTTTCTGTCCAACGTTCATTGGGAGTCAGTTCTGCTTTGAGAGTATGCCCTTCAATGAAATCTTGCACCAAGAAAAACTCTTGGTTGTGTTCAAAATAGGCTAAAAGCCGAGGGATTTGGTCATGGTTTCCCAGTTGTTCTAGTGTTTCTGCCTCACTGCTAAATAGCCGTCTGGCAGTTTCGAGAAATTCGGGGCTACGAGTGACAGGCTTAAGGTGTTTGACTACGCATTTCGGGAAACCTGGTCGGTGGGTGTCTTGGGCAATGTAGGTTTGACCGAACCCTCCTCCACCTAAAACTTGAAGGACTTGGTAACGTCCGTCTAATAACTGTCCTAACATTGTGTCACTTGCCTAAGTCCTCAAATTCATCTTGGCACAAGTACCAGCTTTGGCAAGGTCTGTTGAGAAAGAAAATAGGTAGTGCTGAAATTCCAAAGTTTTTTGAGGATGTTACTACAAGTTCATGACTCCCTAAACTCCAGATCGGCTTGCCACTATATTATTGTTGAAGCTTTAATTTATGAGAAATTTGCACTGTCCCAATTTTTGAAGTACTCGCTTCTTGAGAAGCTATGGTAACTTTTCCTTGTGCAGTTTTATTTACAAAGTAGGTGATTCCCCTAAAGCTCAATTGATAGGTTACTGGTGCTATAGCAACTTCCACCGATTTGGAATTGGGATCAACAAGATAACTAACGCCACGGTACATTAAATTATAAGCTGACCCAATTTGAGGAACTGGTTGAAAGGGCTGTTCTGTTTTTTTACTGCCAACTTGGCTTGGGTCATATTCATAACTCAGACCACGATAATAAAGTTTCATAATTTTTGCCTCCTGAATAACTGTTGTTCAACAATGTCAATGAACTATCAGAGGTTAATTGGAGAGTTATGCAAACTTTTTCAGGAACTGGTTAAAGGATTAGCCGTCTAGGGTGAAGAGTCATTGGGCGTTAGGTATGGGGCACAAAAGGCAAAGGGGCAAAGGGAAAAGATTGCACCAACTTCTCCTCTGCCTCACTATTCCCTACTCCCTACTCCCCACTCCCCATCTCCCGTATGCTTACCCTTTTCATTCTGGGGTAACGTGGTTAACAATGGGTTGAATGTTTTTGAAATGATTCAACCTTATGCCTAGAACTCCAAATGAATACGCCGTACACCTCCTACTGGAAAACGGTCATCGGGAAGAAGTACGTTTTCCTACTATTCAAGAGTTTCAGAAGTGGTATAGTGGCGAACTTGTGCCAAAGTCTGCTTCTAGTGACTTTATTAGCGTCCCGATCAAGAATATTCAGGGGGAGTATATGGTAGTACGCCCTTCTCGAATCGTGGCAATCCGGGTAGAACCCGTTTTTAGTTCCAGCGTTGAAAGATTCAACTAAATGATGAGAAAAACCCTTGCTTTGCTTTCCCTGAGTCTGGGAATTGCCTTTGTAAATCCTCTTTTGTCGTCTATTGCTCAGGTTCCTAATTTACAGCCCTTGCCAATACCGACTACTCCCGATCTCTCGCCTGTACCAATACCAATCACTCCTGAGGTAACGCCACCGCTAAAACCAGTTGCCATTGGAACCGATTGTACGCTGCGGCAGAGTTGCTTGGGTTGGGATGACCAAATTTGGGGTCAAAGGGGTAAAACAGGCGATCGCCAAGCTTTATTGGCTTCTATTGACAACAGTTTGCGTTACTTAGCAAAGGATGAAGCGATCGCAGCATATCAAAATTATCCCATCAAGGAAATTACGCTCGATCGCGTCCGCCGGAGTTTACTACGTTTTCGCCAACTAGTTGTCAGTTCTAAGTCACCAGCACAATTACAAGCTGCTGTCCGGCGAGAATTTGTTTTTTACCAGTCTGTGGGCAACGATGGCAAGGGTACTGTTAAATTCACAGCTTACTATGAACCTGTTTACACCGCTAGCCGTGTCAGGACTGCAACATATAAATATCCCCTTTATCGGCTACCACCTAATTTCAGCCAATGGTCTAAACCCCATCCAAAACGAATTGATTTAGAAGGCAAGGATGGTTTACAAGGAAATAAGAGCCAGTTACGCGGTTTAGAAATTCTTTGGTTTCGCGATCGCCTAGATGCATATATGATACATATCCAAGGTTCTGCCCAAATTAAATTAACTAATGGCAAAACAACGTCTGTTGGCTATGCGGGTGGAACCGATTACCCTTGGACTAGTATCGGCAAAGAACTAGCAAAAGATGGCAAACTGCCCCTAGAAGGATTAACAATGCCACGTTTGATTAGTTACTTCCGGCAAAAACCCCAAGAGTTGAATAATTATCTGCCACGCTGGGAAAGATTTATTTTCTTCCAGGAAACAAACGGTAGACCAGCTACCGGTAGTATTCATGTGCCAGTAACAGCAGAACGTTCCATTGCCACAGATAAGTCTCTCATGCCTCCGGGAGCGCTAGCCCTAATTTATAACTCATTTCCCTATCCCGCCAGTGGTGGCAAACTCGAAAGACGTGCTGTCAGCCGCTTTGTCCTCGATCAGGATACAGGAAGCGCCATCAAAGGACCGGGACGAGTAGATTATTTTATGGGATCTGGAAAATTAGCAGGCGATCGCGCTGGCATCACAGGCGGTAATGGTTCACTATATTATTTATTGCTCAAGGAATAGGGCAATTAAATTTTGGATTTAGGATTTTAGATTTTGGATTGAAGTTTAATCCAAAATCCAAAATCTAAAATCTAAAATTCTTACTCCTCTTAGTACGGCGGATAAGCAAAATCATCTTCATCGGCATACACGTAAGAACTAGAAACCCCTGCCATTGCCATTTTCGGTGTTTCTGATTTGACAGGTTCCTTGCCAAATTCTTTGTATTCTTCAAAAGTTTTGCAGATAATTGCAGACTCCAAAGAATCGGAAGCAATTAAAAATTGTGTTAAAGTTCCTACCGTCGGATGTTTGTAATCCACAGTTGAAGCTACCAGAACTGTATTTGGTTCAATGCCTCTTTCTTCACACTCAATTATCGGGCAAAAAATCCCATGAGCGTGGAACAAAGGGCCTTTTGGTGTCAAAGGTTGCTTGCGGTAGACAGCATAAGCCTTTTCTAATTCAGCAACGAATCCACTAACTACTTTCCCTTGTTGGAATTCGCAGTAAGTTTTGCTGAAACTCGCTCCGGCTGCACCATTAAGTGTTAGTTGTAGTGGTGATTGATGTAAAAACTTTTTATTCTCTCCCACTATAAAAATTAAATAACGAGTAAAGGTTTTAAATTTAAGTTTGTCTGCTAAAAAAGCATCATAATTCTCTTTGAGTGTACCCAGTTTCAGACCAGTTTCCCGGTCTTTGACAGACAATGGCCCGCGACGCACTATAACCAAGCGTGGAGTCGTGCTAATAAAGACCGTTTCCACTCCAGAGCTAAATTCATGCTCTACCTGCTGCCAATTTTCATCTGGCACAAAGCCCACAGCATTGGCATTGTCGAGTTTCAGCGCCAAACCGTGGGATTGTATCCCATCTGTGCCATACCGAGGATTAATCATCTGACACCAGGGGATGACTTGAGAAGGCGGTGCATTGAATTTCTCGTCTTCAAAGTCGAAATTAGCAGATGCTTTCATCGTTTTAGGCTATCAAAGTGTTTTCTTGAACAAGTTTATCGGCAGTGAGTTGATCCTGAGCAGCCAGTTATGTACTCTTCCAAAATCTGGAAAAAATTGCGTTGCGGTGAGTTCATCACTATGGAGGTATTTTCCACCGCAAGAGACTGCTGAACTTAGCATCAAACTGCCATAGTAGTTTTTCCAGAGTAAGGCAGAATCAATCTATGTTGCAATCTCTGTTTCGTTTTTTAACAACATATTCTCCCTTATCCCCCTCACTCCCCCACTCCCTACTCCCTACTCCCCACTCCCCAAACTCAAAGCAGCGAGGGTCTTCAAATCAGGGACTTCTAAATCAGGTTGACCGACTGCTGATACTGTAGCACCAACTCCTTGTTGACCTGCTCGACGGTTCACCCAGACTGTTGATAGTCCTAGAGATTTAGCTGCAACGATATCGTGATAAACACTAGCAGCAACGTGTAATATCTCATCAAGCGGTAGATTAATTCTCTCAATAGCAAGTTTGAAGTTATTTAAGGAAGGTTTGTAGCTTTTTGCCTGTTCTGCTGTGATTATTTGATCGAATTCCACCTCCAAGTGCTTTGCCGAGAAAGCAAAGAGATCGTCATCTATATTTGATATAATTACCAGCCTAAACTTTTGCTTGAGGGTTGTAAGTGCCTCAACTGTATCGGGGAAAGGTAGCCAATGCTCAATTGAATCAGCAAGTGAATTGATCTCGTCACCAGTTGGCTCAAAGCCAAGTCGTTCAGCAAATTTCTGGACTACTCTCCTCAAAACTTCTCGATAATTGATGTATTCTCCTTGTTGGAGTTCTGCTTCAAATTCAGCAAAAAGTTCGAGAATTTGATTGTCATCCAAATTTTGGTTGTGTGCCAGCAGAACTGGCTTTAGCGCCGCTAAGATGCCGTTCTCCCAATCGATTAAGGTTCCATAACAATCGAAGGTTAAAGCCTTGTACCCATTGAAGTCAATCATGTTTTTATACTCCAGAGCTTGATTAATTGTATTGAGTTTTCACAAGCCAAAAGGCGGGTGAACCCATCTACTTTCCGCCATATATGGCGCTGTTAAAGTCTCTGAACATTTCTTTTATATCAAAGCAGGGTTTCAGTAGATAGACAAGAAAATACCAAACTCTGTGAAGATAAGTAAGTAGGTTGTTACAACAAAACTCAACTATGTCAAGAAATATTAAGTGGACTAAAAGCCTTTTCCCTAGTGCTTTTTGTCTGATCATGACAACAAATATTTAGTTGAGTCTAAGTGTGTGGGATAATGTTACAACACACAGGAAATTCTTCCTAAGATAGTTTGTATGGATGCTAAATTTGAGCATATAAAAGCGAACACCAGTAAAGAATTAAACTCAACTCAACAGCAATCTCATAGCAAACCATTCAGACCTTTTTCGGTAGCAGAGGCAGTGGTTAAAATCCTGGAAGAGATGGGAGTGCAGTATGCCTTTGGTGTTTCGGGAGGTGCGATCGCACCAGTATGGGCTGCACTACACCAAAGTTCCATTCAGGTGCTGCACTTTCGCCACGAAGCCGGAGCAGCTTTTGCGGCTATTGAGGCGTACTTTGCTAGCGATCGCCCGGTTGTGGTCTTCACTACCACAGGACCGGGGATCACAAACGCTTTGACAGGATTGTTAGCTGCCCGTTGGGAAGGAGCTAAGGTGATTCTGGTGTCAGCTTCAACTTCCGCGCTACGGCGAGGACGTTGGGCTTGCCAAGAAACTAGCACGTACACTATGCCTAGCGCAGGTATTTTTAATTCTGGGCAAATATTCCATTACGCAACTACTCTCGAATCCAGTGATGAACTTCCAGAGGTTTCTCGAAGACTTGCTCTTGGGGTAGGACAACCAGAAGGATTCGTAGCCCATATAAGTATTCCGACAAATATCCAAACAAGTTCACTAAACACTTCCTTACCATCAGTAAATTTCTCCGGTGCTGTGGCAACAGCAACTGAGGAAACAATCGCCGAATGTGTTCAGTTACTGTCTGAAAGACCATTTGCCATTTGGATAGGCTTTGGGGCGCGGGGTGCAGCAACAGAGATTCGCCATCTTGCTCAGAGGACAGGTGCTGCTGTAATGTGTTCACCACGGGGTAAGGGTATCTTTCCAGAAGACCATCCTCAGTTCATAGGTGTCACAGGCTTCGGGGGGCATGAGTCAGTTTTGAAATACATGCAGGAGCAACGTCCAAGGCACGTGCTGGTGCTGGGAACACGTCTTGGTGAACTGACATCGTTTTGGAACCCAGAGATGATCCCCAAGCGTGGGTTTTTACATGTTGATATAGACTCAAAGGTGCCAGGAACTGCATATCCATTTGCCAAAACTTTCGTCATCCAATCTGATGTCGGAATGTTTGTCAAGGCATTACTGAAGTACTTTCCTGATCATCCTGATACGTCAAAAGTTCCATCACTGCCGATATCTCAGCGCGATGTAATCCATCTGCGTGCTGACGGCAAAGTGCGACCAGATGTGCTGATGAATATCATTCAACGGGTGATTGTAGAAGAGAACAATGCAGTTGTAATGACCGAGGTGGGTAACTCATTGGTTTGGGCAATTCACCTGCTGCGATTTGCCAAACCGTTTCGTTTCCGAGCCAGCACTGGCTTCGGGTCTATGGGACATTTTGTGACTGGTGTCGTGGGTGCTGCCTTAGCAAGGAATGGCAAGGCGGTTGCTATTGTCGGGGATGGTTCTATGCTGATGAACAGCGAGGTAAACACTGCGGTAGAATACCAAATTCCCGCCGTCTGGATTGTACTCAATGACGGGCGCTACAATATGTGCGAACAGGGAATGAAATATCTGGGCTTCAACGGCGTGGATACAAGGATTCCCCAGGCGGATTTCGTCAGGATTGCTCAGGGGATGGGAGCTGATGGCATCCGTGTTCAAAGCGAGTACGACATTGAAGCAGCGCTAGAGAAAGCTATGGCATCGCCTGATCCATTTGTTGTTGATGTAGTCATCGAACCTACCAGCCCTGCGCCAATAGGAAGCCGTCTCGACAGTCTGATTTGGCAAGGCGCTATAAATTACTGAGAGGAGATGAGTTATGGTGGATTACCCAGTTGGTATTCGGGCGATCGCAGTCAGCTTTCCCAGCGTTAGACGTACTAACGATTATTACAGGGAAAAATACCCTGAGTTAATTGCTCAGGCAGAGCAAAAAAACTTGGCTAGGATATTTTCGCTTGCAGGCTCTACTCCCAGTAACGAGTTTGACCTAGAAATGATGCCATATCTGTCAGACCCATTTCGTGGTACTGTTGAGCGATGGATACTTGGTGTTGGCGAGTCTTCACTGACGTTAGAAGAACGAGCAGCAAAAGATGCCCTCGAAGCGGCCAAGCTTTCCGTCAAAGACGTTGATCTCATGATTGTCGCTTCTGTATGGCCTGAACAAATCGGACTTGGTGATGCAGCTTTTCTTGCCAGTAAACTTAGCCTGCAAGGTGCTGCATGGAATCTTGATGCAACATGCGGGAGTACACCTATTGCGCTTCAAACCGCCTGCGCTCTGGTACGAACAGGAGAGTACCGCAACGTGTTGGTAGTTATCTCATGCACATATTCTCGCTTTTTCGACGAAGATGATACCATGTCATGGTTCCTAAGTGATGGTGCCGGAGCTTTCGTGGTAAGTTCACTAGAATTGAATCAGGGAATCCTTGGTACAAAAACCATTCATGCTGGTGAGTTGTCTAATGTAGTTTTTCCTCAGCTGACAACGAACGCGCAAGGCAATCCACAGCTTCGCATGAAGCTATGTAAAGAAGCGAACAAAGTGACTCGTGAAACAGCCGTGAGGTTTCTGCGTACATGCTGTGAGGGTGCTATGGCTGCGGCCGGTGTGACACTCAAACAAATCGACTTTTTTATTTTCAATACGTCTACTGCTTGGTTCGCAAGCTTCTGCACACGCGTACTGGGCATTGACCCAGAGCGGACGATTAACCTCTATCCTCAGTATGCAAACATTGGACCAGTACTTACTGTAGCCAATATGTATTACGCTGCAAAATTGGGCAAGATTCGCGAAAATGATTTAGTTCTGGTTTATGGCTTCGGTGCAGCTGGGGCTATTGCTGCCAACGTCATGCGTTGGGGCAATGTAATACTCAGCGCCGATCCTCTTGAAAGCTTTAAATCAGCAAAAAAAAGCTTTCAATAAAGCAGCGAGATTTAGCATTCTCAGCACTTGAGCCAGTGGCAGTTACCAAACCATCTGCTGGATTAGGGATGCTATAGCAATTGCCAGGTAGGTTAGGACATAAACTGATGGTATAACCCCGACAGCAAGAGACTAACGCTTGCCTGTTGCCTATTGCCTGTCCCCTGCCATAACATACAGCGTTTTAAGTAAAGTTTCGCTAGTGAAACGCAAAATACCCAACTTAATTAGCGCTCTTGACTATATACTATCACACTCATATTTGTTAAGCTTTACTCAATACTCAACTGCTCCTAAAGCTTTTAAAGTATGCTTCTGATACTCAGTTAACCCAGTTATGCTGGTGATATTCATTCCTTCATAAGGGCTTTTGCTTCTCAAAGTTTTCAAGCATTCACCTGTTTCTACACCCCAAATTTTAATTGTTTGATCTTCACTGCAACTGACAACAGTGTGACCACCAGGACTAAAGCCAACCGACCAAACCCACCTAGTATGCCCTGATAAACTTCTTAGGCAACTACCTGTGTCAACATCCCAAAGCTTCACTGTTTGGTCGCCACTACCACTAGCTAGTATGCAACTATTCGGACTGAAAGCAACTGAGTATACACTATTAGCATGCCCTTGCAAAGTTCTAAGACACTCACCAGTGCTGACATTCCAGAGTTTTATCGTTTGGTCTCCGCTACCGCTAGCTAGAGTGCAACCATCTGCACCGAAGGCGACTGAATATATCCAGTCAGTATGACCTTGCAGAGTCTGAAGGCATCTACTAGTGCGAACATCCCAGAGTTTCACTGTTCGGTCATGGCTTCCACTAGCTAGTGTATGACCATCAGGGCTGAAGGCAACTGACCATGTTCTACCACTATGTTCGCGTAGAATATTGAGGCATTGGCCAGTGCTTATATCCCACACTCTTATTGTCTGGTCATCACCACCACTGGCAAGAATTTGACTATCAGCACTGAAAGTAACTGATGTAACTCGATTACTATGTCCCCTCAAAGTTTTTAAAGATTGGCCAGTGCTTATATCCCACACTCTTATTGTTCGGTCTTCGCTGCCACTGGCAAGAGTTTGACTATCAGCACTGAAAGTAACTGATGTAACTCGATTACTATGTCCCCTCAAAGTTTTGAGACAATTACCAGTAATAGCATCCCACAGCGTCACTGTTTGATCGTAACTACCACTAGCAATAATCTTACCGTCTGGGCTGACGACAACTGACCATATCCCATTATTGAAACTCTGCAAAGTCTTAATGCATCGACCAGTGTTGATATTCCATAACTTTACCGTTTGGTCATCACTGCCACTAGCACATACGTAGCTATTTATACAAATGGCTAGAGACCATACCCTACTTCTATGTCCCTGTAGAGTTTTAAGGCATTCACCAGTACCGAAATCCCATACCCTAACTGTTTGATCATCACCACAACTAACAACAGCACTACCATCTACACTGAAGGTAACTGAATGTACCAAGTCAGTATGCCCCTGTAGAGTTTTAAGACATTTACTAGTACTGATGTCCCAAAGTTTCACTGTTTGGTCATGACTCCCAGTAGCTAATGTATTACCGTCAGGGCTGAAAGTGACTGAGTATACTCGCTGAGTGTGACCTTCTAAGGTGTGAATACATGAACTGCTGTTAATATTCCACAGCCTTACCTTATAGTCATCATTTCCACTTGCCAATATGTTATCTTTTGGACTAAAGGCAACTGACCATACACTACAACCGTGTTCCTGTAAAGTTTTGAAACACTGACCTGTACTGACATTCCATAACTTCACTGTTTGGTCATCACTGCCACTAGCAAGAACCTTAGCATTGGGACTAAAAGTAACTGAACGAACCCCACCACTATGACCCTCTAAAGTTTTGAAACACTGACCAGTACTGATATCCCACAGCTTTATTGTTTGGTCATTACTGCCACTGGCAAGAACCTGACCGTCCGGACTAAAGGAGACTGACCAAATCCAACCAGTATGCCCCTTACAAGTCATAAGTTGCTGACTATTTGCAACTTTGTATAAGCGAATTTCTCCATTGGTATCACCAGTAGCTAAAAGTTTACCATTAGGGCTAAAGGCTACCGAAAAAATACCACCAAAGGTTTCAACAAAAACAGACTTAGCTAGATTGGCATGAGCAAAATTTGCATTATGCAACTTTACATTCTGCAAGTCAGCTTGCCAAATAGTTAGATCAGAAAAATCATAACCGCCCAGATCAGTTTCTAAATAACAAAGCAGGTTAAAGACATTCCCTGCCGTATAACTTTGTTCTAGAGGGGATATCTCTCGTAGAGTTGCTAAAATTTGAGCTAAGTGATTTTCTAGGTTTTTTTTACTTCTAAAGACAGTAAGTAGACCATCTATAACTGGTTTGATGATGAGGCGAATTTGAGTATCTTTAACATAATCTTTACCCGTTGCCTTCATTAGAGCATGACGCCTGAATAAATCAATATTCTCAGTGAGAATCTCTTCACAAACTTGTTCTATCAAGCTAGTAGTCGCATACTCCATGACCACTGGCTGGAGGGTAAAAAGCAATGCAGTTTTTTCAATGAGCGTAGGCGTAGCCTTCTCGATTAGCGATCGCCTCCCCAGCGATTCTATAGCCTCTAGCAATTTTGCTTGTGGTACTGGTGATATAATATCATCCCGCAATTCTTTTAGTGTTATCGACTCTCGATTAATCGCTAGCCAGTACATTATGTCCTTTTCTAAATCTGACAACCGCTCAAACTGCTGCTCTAAAACATCACGAATGTCGCCAAAAACAGCCGTATCTTGTTGCAAAAATTCACTTACATTACCATCAAAAATATCTTGAATGGTCGTGGCAACTATCTTCAAGGCTAATGGATTGCCTGCATAGCGTTCAATCATGACTTGCCATTGATCTTCTGCCGCGGAAAGCCCTTTGAGTTTTAAGATTTCTTGCCCTTCCCCCACTTTTAAACCACTCAGTGGTAATGAGCGAACAGGTAGCGTTTCTCCTTCCAGCAATGCTACTTCTTTCGGTTTTTCCCGACTAGTGAGCAGTAAGCAGCTTTGGTGAGTTGCTTCTCCTACCCGTCTTAAAAGCTCACCATATTCTTCATATCCTTCTCGATAAATTCCAGCGCGACTACCACTGCGGAGAATTGATTCTGCATTATCAAGTATCAGTAAACAACGATTATTTTGTAAATAATCAAGTAGTCGTGATACCCGTTCGCTAAAACTTTCTGGTAAGTTAGCTTCTGTTTCTTGTTCGTCAGAGAGAAATTGGATTAAGTTACCGAGAATAATTTTAACAGGTGGAGCTTCTCGTAGCGATCGCCAGATAACATACTCAAAGTTCTCCTGAATCTGTTGAGCAAACTTTACAGACAGTGCTGTTTTACCAATACCTCCTATTCCTAATACTGTCACCAATCGGCACTGTTCATCAAGAATCCACTCCTCTAAGGTAGTCAGTTCTTCTTTACGTCCATAAAAAACTGATGTAAAGATAGCTTCTCCCCAATCTAGACGATTATTTGAGCTTGAATAGTCACTTTTATCTATTTTTAAGGAAAAAGCTGAAAATAGCTTCTCAATAGTCTGTTTGTCAACACCTCCTTCACGATTCAATACTTTCGATATCGTACCGGAATATAATCCAGAGCGTGCGCTCATTTCTTCGAGAGTGTATCTGTTTCCAAAATTTTCTTTTGCTTCTGACTGATGCTTTGCTTCCTTAATTCTTTGCAAACCTTTAGTAGTAAGTGCAACGCCACGCTTGCGTCTCCAATTCTGTAAAGTCATGTATTAATTCACCGTTTGCGTAATCGCCTGTGACTAAAAAGAATTATCTAGCAGGTTGCTGTAGATATTAAGTGATACTTGTAACAAAGAAAAAATACCATTTTGCAGAGAATTTAAAAAAGTGTAAAGCCAAAATGTTCACCACTCAAAGCTACATTAGGCAATCCACTCGTTTCGATAAGTCAACAGTCCTTGCTCAATAAACGATCTAATGTGCGGGGTATTGCTGAGAGCATTTGTTTAACTAAAAACTTGTTGGATTTGAGTAATGCCAGAGTAGTTATGTGTAATGGAATTTATTGAATACACCATTATCTCAGTAATGCGATTGGGGCATAAAGCTTAAGTTCAATCTTAAAATCTCGATTTTCACTGGTAAAGACGGTTGTGAATTGGCAATCTTGATAAGGAAGGTTTGTAAATATTTACTCTATCAATCAATGAATAAGACCGCCGTCGAGAGATTTTCCAGTTTAGCAACCTCCACAAAGAAAAGGACGCTTAAGCGAATCACTATAAACCTGGCATCAGATGAAGCCCAGAACCTTGAAAAATATTGTGAACAGACAGGGAAAACAGCAACGGATGTGATTCAGGAACTCATTCGAGGGTTGCCATAACCTAAGTTTTCACACCAGCTTTCAAAAGTTCAGAGTCGATAACAGCCACAGTTAAAGTTGAAAAACATTCTCTGACTCCCGATTTTGCAATCTCATAATGGTTATTATGTCATTTTGTTTACTAATAAAAATAGAGGGGAGAACGTAAGAATAATTCCAAAAAACCTGATAAGGTATATTTAGAACGACTTCAAAAGAATAAGATTTGTGTGGACATGCGTACTGCGATCTACTGTGTTCCAGATATTACTATCGAACCGATTGAGATCGCGAGTGCCGTCAAAATAATAATCTCCTTGCTTAAATCCCACCTAGTTGCGCGTATGCTCTTTGTGCCTACGACATAGGAGGCTTCCTAGATGCGTACTGTGCCCGTTGTAAATGAGCGCAGCACGCTATCTATCGCTAAAATTTACGTCTGAATCATCACTAACAAATTGCGAACTACTTTCATTTCATTACTGGTAACGCTCGAATGAGTTCTCTAATCACATCCGTTGCTGGTCTGCCCGTCTGTTCACAATACTTTTCAAGGTTTTTGGCTTCGTTGGATGCCAAGTTTACAGTGATTCGCTTGACCGCCCATTTTTTGTTCATGCTCAAACAGTTAAATCGTGTATTGATAACTTCAAAACCTGATTTTACCTTTCCGACTGGAAAGTAACCTAAATTTTGGGTTTGCCAAGATACCCGTAAAATTAGGATAGGTTGTAAATAAATATTGCAGTTGTACTTTATTATCCAATCACATTTTTAATCACCTAATTTTTTTTGCCTTACACGGTTGTAAATCAACGCTTTTTAGTATAAAAAACAGCGCTGCTTGTTCAGAAAGGTTAAGACGATTGAGTTTGGGCTCTGAGTGCGTAAGTTCTAGAAATCCAGACAGAAAAGCCAGAGGCGATCGCCTACTACATCCGTAAAATATTTGAGTAGTAGTAAATACTCTGCTGACTAGGCTATCCAGTTAATTCTTGATACCCCAGGATTTGCTGTCGAGCAATTTGATTGTCAAGCCGCTTTTGTGATCTCAATAACCTTAGTTTCCTTGGCAGTATGACTGTTCTATTGTTGTGGTTAGTTCCACAATTGAGGCCGAATTACAACCAACTCACAATCAAAAATGTCCAAGAACGCCTTAACCTAAATTTGTACTAATTTTAACTCAACCTTTGCTCAAGCTGTATCCCTTAGTAAGAAGATTGTCTAGTAACTATGATAAAATACGATATTCCTATCGGAATATAGATGTATTATCTTCATCAACGCAAAGGTAAAAGCCAAATTGAAAGCTCTTACTGGTCGCTTTTTAGTACGTTCAGGATTGTAAATTTATGAAACTGCAACTTACCCAATTACACATACTCTGAGCCAACCAAATTAACTCGAGCGTAGACCCATAAGAGACACAAATGCTTGTTCCATAAGGAATTACCAAGAAATAAATTACTACTACTTGTGGGCTGGACATCTTCTTTGCCTTCCTGGGCAGGCGAGACGCTCCGAAGTTCTGAGCCTTATCTGGTGACTTCTGTCCACCCCACAAGGAAAGCTGAATGTTTTTTATTTGGAAGTCCCTAATGAAAAATCACCTATCTACGCCGAGACCATGAGATTTGCATGTTTTCTGTGGAGTTTTGTTACTAAACTTGAGGAGTAAAAATGCTTGAGGCTATCGCTGTTGCTTGGTTATTACTATTCTTTGGCGATTTCCTATCTACATTCTTTTACCACGTACCCGAGCATGTTTTTGGTAGCCTTCATTTAAAAACGCACCACTCCTGGAAGAAAGACTTTCGTCACTACGCTATTTTGACTTTCAATCCCCAGGTTCTTTTAGATGGTATCTTGGGAGCTTTGCCTTACATACTCATAGCAGTAGTTCTCTGGTCTTTTTCTCCCATCGGCGTTATCTTTGGACTACTGCTTGGTCAGTTTCATGTGTGGTGGAGACACATAAGTGTCTTGGGTTGGCAAACTCCAAAGCCTGTAAATATTTTATGCCAAATTCTATTTATTACTACTCCTGAAAGACACTGGTTACATCATCACAAAACTAATTTGGGTTTTGGCGATATTTTTACCTTCTTTGAACAACCCGCACAAATCTGGTTACGCTGGCTACGCCTGCTGAGGCTTCGTTTGGGCTACTCTCGTATTTAACTGAAAGCGTGCGCTCAATTAAATATTTTGTGAAGTACCCAGACCTCTACAAAGTAGGTCTGGGTACTTCACAGTAAGGCGGAAGTCCCCACACTGCTACGCTGAGAGTGGGAACTTCCGCCTTACGTTAAATTAATAATAAAGCTTGTATCGATGAATCAAAGCGTCAGTGTTGCTCCCAAGCTAGAAGAAGACACTCATAAAAATCCTGCTGTTACCAAACAACAGTTATTTGTAAAACAATCAATTGTTCTGACGTTGGAAATACTTCTAGCATTGCCTGTGGGCTTACTTCTAGCAAAGTTTCACATTGGTGGGATTGCTTGGATATTTGCTGGGATTGCAGCTGGTATAGTGGTTCTTCAAGGGTGTCGAGTTTTCTATGAATATTCTCCCAAACCTAACCGCACCGCCAGAAAGGTGGGAATGGCACTTGTAGGCTTAACTGTCGGCGCTTCCAATGCTCATGCTAATTTAGCTAACGTTGCCTCTGGTATTCCCATCTTTATTTTACTCACTTTGTTTTTGCTGTTAAGTGGCAGTTGCATTGGTTACATATACTCGCGCGTAAGCAAAACCAACTTATTGACAGCAATGCTGGCTACAGTTCCAGGTGGTGTGGGGATTATGGCAGCGATCGCAGCTGATTACAATAAAGATGTTACCTTGGTTGCTTTAGTTCAAGCCATTCGCGTTACCTCAGTAGTTTTTCTGTTTCCCTTCATCGCCAGAACATTAGTTGGTAATTCCTGGAATCTGCAAACACTACCCGTCAAAAGTGCTTTGCTGAATTTCGATCCATCTCAACTAGGATTACTTTTATTACTACTCCTAATCACGGGATTAGTAGTTTATTCGGCTATATTGTTCAAAATTCCGGCTGGCGATTTTTTTGGTGCATTGTTAATTGGTATTGGGTTTAATCCTTTGCTCAGTTCGCTGCCTTTTGTGAGTGATATTAGCTTTAGTCCGCCGCCCTTAATTAACTTATTCGGTCAAATGCTACTGGGAATTACTATTGGTGAGTATTGGGGAGACAAACCCAACTTTACCAAGCGGACTGTGGGCTATGCTTTGATGTCTGTGACAATGACCCTCGCAAGTGGAGCGATCGCTGCTATACTTGCCATGCAATTAACCTCTTGGGACTGGTTAACCTGTCTTTTAGTCACAGCACCAGGAGGCTCAGCAGAAATGATCTTAGTTTCTCTAGCATTAAATCATCATGTTGAAATTGTCACAACTGGTCATTTAGTGCGACTAATTGCGATTAACAGTTCTTTACCTCTTTGGGTGTATTTATTTCGCTGTCTGGATAAGCAACTTTCAAAAGCAGCTTAATTTAAATATTGGGCATTGGGAGTAGGCAGTAGGAAGCTTGAGGTTTTGAGGTTGACACTTGAGGCTTTGAGGTTAAAGCTTGAGGCTTTGAGGTTGACACTTGAAGCTTTAAGCCTCGAAGTTGCACCTTTAAGCCTCGAAGTTGCACCTTTAAGCCCCGAAGTTGCACCTTTGAGCCTCGAAGTTGCACCTTTAAGCCTCGAAGTTGCACCTTTAAGCCTGAAGCTTTAAGTTCTAAGCCTGCCTCTTCCCAATGCCCAATGCCCAATGCCCCATGCCCAATAACCAATGATTAATGACAAATGGCTTATCCTTTTGTTATCCAGACACAAAGGATGTTTTAGATGGTTGCCCAAATCCAAGAACTTGAAGCACAGCACTGGGTGAAAACTCGTTCTTCCCTCGACCCTAGCGAATCCACTTTCCTGATCTGGAAAGGTAAGATTTACGCTTTTATCCCCGGCGAGAAAAGACAACTTTTGTTTAAAATATTCGGATTGAGCGTTAGCAGGTGTATTCCCACAGCAGAAGGTAGCTGGGATTTTACTTCTAGGGAGCTGACTTACTACCTAAATCCACAAACAGAGGAAGTTTTGGCCAAATGGGAGAATCCTTGGACAGGGGAGATAGTTCCGGTGCTTCACGTTGCGAATAATCCGGTGCAGGGCATATTTAAGGGAAATTTTCCAGCCCTTGTAGATGGTGACAGTACAACTTTCATTTTTGATATATTTCCCTATTACCCCAATCCCTTAGCAGACGATCGCAAATTTGCCGAATACAGCCCACATCCTATTTATCAAGCAGCAGAATTATTTAAGTTAACCGTGCCAACGGCAGATTTATTCAATCCAGCACTTTCCTCGGTTTCTGAATTGAAACTGAGTTGGGATAGAATTGGTCAATGGCTTCCTTGGATGAAAATGGGCGATCGCCCCGGTCAACTGATCTACAGTGCTTTTGGCAGCAAAGTCAAGGGTTTAACAGAACTGCCCCCATTTCTCCAAGAGGAAATTAATAACCGTATTCCTTTATATAAAAAAGCGCCAAAGGGCTTTATCGATGGCGAAGATATGACTTCTTGGTTGTACTTCCAAAAACACTTTCAAGCTTACTTAGCTGGTGAAATCTTCCCACTTCCCCAAGCAGAAGAGTTGTAAATTAGCTGGAAAGAAATATCCAACTATTGCCAAGAGATAGCTTATGTTGATCCGAGAAGCCAACTTAGCCGATGCATCTGCGATCGCCAAAGTGCATGTAGACGCTTGGCGGACAACCTACAGCAACTTAATGCCAGCAAAGTTTCTGGCAGATTTATCCTATGAGGAACGAGAGACAAAATGGGTAAAAATTCTCAGCTATGTTGCTGAAAATAATTTTACCTATGTTGCTGAAAATGAAACCGGACAAATAGTTGGTTTTGCCAGTGGAGGTAAAGAGAGGACAGGCGATTGCCTTTATCAAGGTGAGTTGTACGCTATCTATATTCTGGAGAAGTACCAGCGCCAAGGTTTAGGACATCGCCTGGTTTCCACAATCGCAACTAGGCTACTCCAGTCAGATATTAGTTCGATGTTAGTCTGGGTTTTAGCCGATAACCCAGCTTCCCTCTTCTATCAAAACCTTGGTGGCCAGCAGGTGAACCAAAAGCAAATCGACATTGGCACAGTGCAGCTAGTTGAGGTTGGATATGGTTGGATCGACACGCGAAGAGGGTTAATTTAGAATTTGGCGATCGCTAAATTGGAGATAGTATGGCTGTTCCCGAACCACAACGAGAACTACTAGAGCAAATTCTGGCAAAATTGAAGACGGATGACCGCTTGTTAGGTGTAGCGATCGCTGGTTCCTATTTAACTGGAGAAATGGATGAGTATTCCGACCTCGATCTGATTATTGTTGTCGATGATGTTCATTATCAGCAAGTTTTACAGGAGCGTCAGCTTTTAGCCAGCAAACTGGGGAAACTGCTGGCTGCTTTTACTGGCGAACACGTCGGCGAACCCAGATTGTTAATCTGTCTCTATGACGATCCTCTCATACACGTCGATTTAAAGTTTTTGCTTTTAAAAGATTTCCAAACAGACCGTGTAGAAAATCCTATTGTTCTATGGGACCAAGGAAATTTACTAACCTTGGCTGTTTTGGAGAATCCACGCAACTATCCGCCCTTAAACCCACAGTGGATTGAAGACCGCTTTTGGGTGTGGGTACACTACGGTGCAACTAAATTAGGAAGAGGCGAACTTTTTGAAGTCATTGATTTTCTTTCTTTTCTGCGTGGACAAGTCCTAGCGCCGTTAGCCAAAGTCCAGGCTGGACTGCTTCCACGCGGTGTGAGGAATCTAGAAAGGGAAATTCCATCTCTGGTGAGCGATTTTCGTGAAACTATTCCTGCTAAACACGACGCCCAAGAAATTGCGCGATCGCTCCAATATACCATTCGCTTTTACCGCCAGCTTCGCTCCACATTAGAAATGCCAGAGTTAATTATCCGCTCTCAAGCCGAAGCCGCCTCCACAAACTATCTCCAAACAGTAATAAATAGCTTTAAATAGGGTATGGGGCATTGGGAGTGCTGTTAGCGTTAGCGGGGCGTTGAGCCAGTGCTGAGTTAGGAGTTTGGAATTCTTCCCCTGCTTCCCCTGCTTCCCCTGCCCCCTCATCTCCCTCATCCCCCACTCCCTAATTTCCCGTTTTCACCTGAACAATCAAATAAATGTAAACCCAAACGTTGGGAAAGTTCTTCACACACTTTTACCCCGCGCACACTGTTACCACGCACATCCAACGGTGGCGAAAAAACTCCAATGCCCATCTTATTGGGTACAACGGCGATAATCCCGCCACAAATTCCGCTTTTCGCCGGAATACCAATTTTGTAAGCCCACTCGCCTGCAAAGTTGTACATCCCACAGGTATACATCACACTCAAAATATCTTTGATGTAAGGCTTATCTACCGCCCGTTCCTTGGTGATGGGGTTAATACCTCTGTTAGCCAGGGTGGCCGCCATTACTGCTAAGTCTTGGCAATTCACCAGTACAGCACACTGCTGAAAATAAAGATCCAGTGCTTGTTCAATGTTGGGATCAATCATCCCAAAGTTAAGCATTAGGTGCGCCATTGCCCGGTTGCGATGTCCCGTACTGCGTTCTGAGGTAAAAACTGACATATCAACGAACACATCGCGGCCAATATATCGCTTAAACATTTCCAGCATCCGGTTGAGGCGTTCGGTAGGGCCAGATCCTTTGATTAAACTAGTGGTGGCGATCGCTCCGGCGTTTACCATTGGGTTATAAGGTCGCTTCGATTGCTCATCCAAAATAATCGCGTTGAATGCATCCCCCGTCGGTTCTACGCCAACTCTAGTCAATATGTAATCCCGTCCATGATCTTCTAAGGCAAGTCCATAAGCAAATACTTTGGAAATCGACTGAATGGTAAAGAACTGCTCCCAGTTCCCAACTTTGTAATCCTGACCATCTACGGTGACAATGCAAATACCAAACAAGTCTGGGTTTACCTTTGCCAGTTCCGGAATGTACTTCGCTACTGCACCTTCACCCAAGGACTTGTACTGGGAATGCAAGTCGTTGAGAACATTTAATAGTGATGACGAGTCTATTTCTAAATCTCCTTGATTTACTCGGTTTACTACGAGATGAGGCTAATAGCATTTTACGAAATACCTGCTACATATATATCAGTCCGATTTCATTGCCTAGAAAAAATGCCCTACACCTCAAGGCAAGGGGCACTTTTGCGATTAATTTTTCCCTATTGCCTATTCATTCTTGATTCACTACTTAAGCCTCAAAATATCAAATGTGCTTTTTATTACAGATAGAAATTCATCTCCAAGCGATCGCCAAGCTTTTCTAATTTTCTGATCGTGAATCATAAAAAAGGTTCGCTTGCGTATTATCCTTTTTTTTATACACAGTAATACTGCTACGACAAGTTACATAAATCACTAAGTTTAACCTAGTTAGAGATAATACAAGTCATGGTTAATTTAGCTAGAAAAAACTTCAAAAAAAAGATAGTAAGTTTGAAGTGATTTCCATGATTATTTTATATCTAACTCCCATGACAGATGATTTAGAGAAAAATCTAAAGATTTAATTAAAAAATTAATTTTGAGTATTTATGCCGATGTCTTTTAATTAAAGTTATATTAGTTTTCTAAACCAAACCGCCAAAATCAATGTGATCTAGAATACACACATCATTGTGAGCCTTACAAATCGATGTGAGCAAGCTGTTATGAGTTTGGTTCACAAAAAATGTAAAGTTTTTTTAAGAAATTTTTGCCTTGCTGAAAAAAACGTTACACAGTCAGAATCCGCATTTGGGCAAGGTTTCGCCCTGAAAATAGCAATTTGATTTGGGTAAAGTTGTCAATAATTACGCTAAAACCCTGATCCCCCAGCCAAAAGGTTCGTGCTAGTCTGTTGCAGTTACAAATAAAAAGTGAAAGCGGAACGACTTCGAGTTCGAGTTTTTACGAAGGGAATTCATTACAAACTGGTGAAAATCCCGCGAATTATAAGACTTAAGTTCTCTTAAGTTCTACAGTCGCTTTAAAATTGGACGCATGAATCAAAGACATTTCTGGACTATTGTTGCTCTGTCTCTGACTGTTTTGGGAATACCTTCAGTCGGTTGTACTCAAACCACCAAGGGAAATGCGCTAGCTTCCCAAAAATCATCTACCTCTGATGTGGTGAAAGTGGGAGAGTACCAATCAAGAGCAGGGGGGCAAACCTTGGATGCTGTGATTACACAAATTCATCCTTACAACATTGGAGGACGTAAGGCTGCAACCCTTTATATCAAAAATATTCCCGTTCTTACGTTTTTAAGTTCTGTATCAGATACAAGTGTTGAGACTAAAAAAGTTGGTGCAATAAACGAAACTGAGGGCGTACAATCATACGCCCTTATTGCTAGCAACTCACCTTCATCGGCGAATATTGGCAATGTAGCCGGAGCAAATAATCAGATTAATTCTGTTGACAATGACCCGGTTGAGATAGCTGGTATAATAGCAGCTAAAATCAACCAGTTAAACCGGGAAAATATAGACGCGAGTCAGATTACCGTAAGTTGGAAAGCAGGGGGCGAATCTAGAGTTGCAAATCTTGCCCAAACCAAGAGCTTACCTGTGGAAGGAGAATCTGGCGATCGCTATACAATCAAAGTTAACGGCCAAGAATTGGTAGAAATCAACCAAGGTACGCGACTAGCAGATAGCACCAACAATCTAGCGCAAGATGCATTGCAAGCAACCAATCGCTTGCGGAGACTACTAGGCAATGCATCGCCCTTAAGCGAGATTGCGAATATGCCAGCGCGTCAGCGACTATCAATACCCAAGCTACCGCAAGAGATTGCCGTCGGCACAGTCCGAGTCAGCTTCAAAGGCATAGCCTCTTATTACGGCTATGACGGTTCTGGCAATCGTACTGCTAGTGGTCAGAGGTTCAATCCAGAAGGAATGACTGCCGCCCATCGCAGCCTACCCTTTGGTACACAAGTCCGTGTGACCAACACTCGCAATGGTCGTTCTGTTGTGGTGCGGATTAATGACCGGGGACCGTACATCCGGGGTCGAATCATCGACTTATCTGCTGGTGCAGCTCGGATTTTAGGAATGATGGGTAGTGGCGTCGCACCAGTGCATGTTGAGGTCTTGGGAAGATAAAGGGACTGGGGATTAGGGACTGGGGACTGGGAAAGAGTTTTTTCTATCCCCATGCCCCATGCCCAATGCCCATTAGTTAATTCCTCTAGTTCAACCATCTCCTCTATTTCAGATATAAACTAACGGGGGAGGGATGAGAGAACTAGGGGTATTTTTGTGCGCCTGCTGACAACAGTTGCAGCTTTACGCTGCTATTTAACTAAACGCTGCTTGGAAAACAAGTTGATTGCGGTTCCAGAAAATCTGGCACTAGATGAGATGAGTGGTTGGCATCAGACGGTAGTCGGTCTGGTGCCGACAATGGGGAATTTGCATCAAGGTCATTTAAGCTTGATTCAACGGGCGCGGCAAGAAAATTCCACGGTGATTGTCAGTATTTTCGTCAATCCCTTGCAATTTGCTCCCAATGAGGATTATGAACGTTATCCCCGCACTTTAGAGCAAGACCAACAGCTTTGTGAACAAGCTGGGGTAGATGCAATTTTTGCGCCGACTCCGGAAGAGATGGCAGTACCCCAGAAAAGTATAGAAGAATCAAAAGTTACACAAGTTATCCCCCCATCTGCTATGATAACAGGCTTGTGTGGTCGTTCTCGGCTGGGTCACTTTCAGGGTGTCGCTACGATTGTGACCAAGCTTTTCAACTTGGTACAGCCTGACCGAGCCTACTTCGGTCAAAAGGATGGTCAGCAACTGGCAATTATTAAGCGGCTAGTAGCTGATTTAAATTTGCCAGTAGAAATTGTTGCTTGTCCAACAGTACGGGAAGCATCGGGTCTTGCCTTGAGTTCTCGTAATCAGTATTTGACTGCAACAGAAAAAGAGCAAGCAGCGGTGCTGTATCGTGGCTTGGAAAAAGCTGAAGCTGCCTTTCGGGCAGGGCTTCGCAATGTCAGCAAGTTGATAGCAATAGTACAGCAAGAACTGACAATGGTCAGCACACTTTTAGTGGAATATATTGAATTGGTTGAACCGACTACGTTGATGTCTTTAGAAAAAGTTGAGGAGGAAGGAATGCTGGCGATCGCAGCTCGTCTGGGTTCTACACGTTTGATTGACAATATTATTTTGCGCGATCGTCAACCCATCATCGCCATTGATGGCCCAGCGGGTGCTGGAAAATCCACAGTGGCGCGTCAAGTGGCAACAAAGCTGAACCTAGTGTATTTAGATTCAGGAGCAATGTACCGAGCTGTGACTTGGTTGGTATTGCAAAACGGTATTGCCATTGACGATGAGTGTGCGATCGCCGAATTAGCTAATCAGTGTGAAATTGAACTGACTCCTACCCAGGATTTAAAATTTCCCGTGCGGGTTTGGATTAACGGTACTGATGTTACCCAGCCAATTCGCACCATTGAGGTCACATCTCAAGTATCGGCGATCGCTGCACAAAGCGCTGTACGTCAAGCATTGGTTAAACAACAGCAAACTTGGGGTAAAAAAGGCGGTTTAGTAGCTGAAGGCCGGGACATTGGCACTCATGTCTTCCCCGATGCCGAAGTGAAAATCTTTTTAACTGCTTCTGTGAGTGAACGCGCACGTCGCCGTCAGCAAGATTTTGAAAAACTTGGTCAACCCGAAGTGAGTTTAGAGCAGCTCGAACGGGACATTGCCGAACGTGACTGGAAAGATAGTACACGTAAAATTTCTCCTTTGCAAAAAGCAGCGGATGCGATCGAAGTTCAAACTGATGGTCTGGACGTGTCTCAAGTCACTGCACAAATTGTTAACTACTACCAGCAACGTTTATCAGAATGGTAATTACTGCAATTTGCTGTTAGTTTTATTAGTTCAAAAGGGTGGTGGGTGAGTGATTGTTCGCTTACCATCCTTAAAACTGCACTCACCAAACAACCCATAAACAAAATATTATAAATTTTACTATTGGCTATTTTTATTTAGAAATAAATATTTGCATTTTAGATAATAGACTATTTTAAGTATTAAATCATCTCGCTTTCGACTGATTCCTCACATCGCAATTAATCCTACCAAAGGTAGAAGTCTGAAAGCTTTAATTGCTAAATGCTAATTAGAAGGCAGTTATTGCTGGAGGCAAAAGGTAAAAGCTGCTCAGGAAGCTGATTTCACTGGTTGAGATTTTACGTTTAACTATGCCTACCTACTTAATTACTCATGGTCTTTGACTAGGAAATATTAGCCATTTTTATTTATAATCATTATTCCCTAGTGATTTGGCTTATTTGACTTATTAGAGGAGTACTTTGTTTTCATCTTCACTTTATCTTCACTTTGGTAGTAGAATGACGATGTTAAGTTTTATGTTCCATCATAAAAGACATAAAACTGCCAAAAATAAAAGCTGCTAATTTTCTAAGCTTCTGCAATAGCTTAAAACTAGAAACCGCTAAAGAGAGGATTTCATACAATGGCATTTGTACAGCCCGCCCTGCCCTTCGAGACTAATGCTTTAGAGCCATATGGCATGAAAGCTGAAACTTTCGAGTACCACTATGGCAAGCATCACAAAGCTTACGTAGACAACCTTAATAAGCTGACTGAAGGTACTGAGTTTGCTGATAAATCTCTGGAAGACGTGATCAAAAGTACCTATAAAGACTCCTCTAAAGCGGGAATCTTTAACAACGCTGCCCAAGTTTGGAATCATACGTTCTTTTGGAATTCCTTGAAACCAGCAGGTGGTGGCATACCCACCGGTGAACTCGGAGCGAAGATTGAGAAAGATTTCGATAGCTTTGACAAATTCAAGGAAGAATTTTCTAGTGTAGCCGCAACTCAGTTCGGTAGCGGATGGGCTTGGTTGATTGATGATGGTGGTACGCTGAAGGTGATTAAGACGCCAAATGCAGAGAACCCTCTAGCTTATGGTCAAAAGGCACTCTTAACCTTGGATGTTTGGGAACACGCCTACTACATTGACTACAGAAACGCCCGTCCGGCGTTCATCAAGAATTTCCTAGATAACTTAGCCAACTGGGACTTTGCTGCTGAAAACTTTGCTAAAGCTTAATCAACAACCAGTTTTCAACTGGCTGTGACAGTATTTATAGCAGAGCGCTGAGTAGTTATCCATAAATTATTAGCAGTCACGATCCTGTATCGCGGCTGCTTTTGATTGGCTGGGTGTATAGCAATCTCAGTTGGAAGTTCTACACACTGCATCTACTGCTTGGGTGGGATTTGATGTTTACTTTCTTTAGTTAGTTATAACTTAGTGGGGGTAAATAATCACAGGTTTGTGGTCAGGGTTTTAGGGTAGAAATAGGGCTGAAACCCTTATTAGTAAGTAATTTAATTATTTGATTTTGTGTAACATAGTTGAGTTTATTCGTACCTACTTACTGAAGTAGAAAAAACCTGATATTCTAACGTGTATGTGTCATGAAATACAACAAAATTTCAGATTTAAGAGTGCAGCAGTAATGCTTCAACTCTTGATAACATTAACGTTCATAATAAAACATGAGGAAAATCCAATTTAATGGCACTTTTGTGGCTGCTGTGGTAGCCAGAGTGACCGTTCTGACATCAAGGTTATCAAGGAGAATCAAAAGCGGTGTGACGATCGCAGCACTGGTTGCGATCGCCGTTCTAGCCGGACATACTGTATCAGCGCAAGTATCACCCCCGAATTTTTCCCTAAAGACAGTGACGGTTCCAGAGCCAGATAATCTTGGAGAATTCGTTAAAGATAAGACCGCAGCGATCGCTCTGGGAAAGGCTTTTTTCTGGGATATGCAAATCGGTAGCGATGGTATCACATCGTGTGCTAGTTGTCACTTCCATGCCGGAGCGGACAACAGAGCTAAAAACCAGCTCAGTCCGGGGATTTTGCGGGTGAATGCAGATAAAAGTCCGAATCCGGATAATACTTTCAGCATTGGTCAGCCAAACTACACACTCAAGCCAGAAGATTACCCATTTCACAAACTTGCAGATCCAAATAACCGTTTTTCTCCTATTGTCTCCGACAGTAATGATGTCACCTCCTCCCAAGGAGTTTTTAATTCCAAGTTCGTGAATACCGATCCTGGTATTCCTCTGGACGATCCGGTGTTCAATGTGGGAGGTATTGAAACCCGTCGGGTAGAACCGCGCAACACACCAACTGTGATTAATGCGGTGTTCAACTTCCGCAACTTTTGGGACGGACGAGCGCAGAACGTCTTCAATGGGGTTAATGCGTTTGGGACGAGAGACCCCAATGCTAAGCTATATAAATCAAGCATCTTCGGTTCACTACAACCAGTTAGTGTCCGACTCAAAAATGCAGCTCTAGCTTCCCAAGCAGTAGCTCCACCACTGAGTTCCTTTGAAATGTCCGCAGACGGTCGCACGTTCCAGGAAATTGGTGACAGATTTGGGTTTGGGTTCCTCGACAAGATATTCGATATTGTCAAGCGCAAGAAGCTGCTTCTTCCTAGAGAACTTGCTCACAAGTTACTTCCCTTAAGACCTCTTGGAAAGCAGATTGTCCATCATGATGACAGTGTACTAGGTCACTACAGCAGAGCGCCTCAAAAGGGTCTGACGACGCTTACCTACGGACAAATGATCAAAGCAGCCTTCAAGCCAGAGTGGTGGCAATCTACCCAGTTAATCCAGGTTGATAAAGCCAACGGTAATACCAGGAAAGTTGTACTCTTGCCAGATTTGTCAAGTACTACTGAAGAATACACCCAAATGGAGTATAACTTTTCGCTGTTCTTCGGGCTGGCGGTTCAAATGTATGAGTCCACATTAGTATCTGACAATGCGCCCATTGACCAGTTCTCAAAAGACAACACTGGCGTTCTAAGTCCCCAGCAGCAACGGGGTAAAGAGATTTTTGAGAACCCCAACAATGCTTGCATCTTTTGTCACAGTGGACCAGAATTCACTGCTGCTTCAGTGAGAAACGTGCAGAACAGTGGGCGAATTACACGCTCACCAGCACCGGGGAATCCTCTCGAAGACACCGGTTGGTTCAAGATTGGGGTTAGACCAGAGCTTGAAGATCTGGGTGCGGGGGCTGAGGATGGGCTACCTGTATCACGCCCGTTATCGGAGGCGCGGCTGGCTCTGCAAGGAAAGTTTCAAGAGGTCTTTGGTGAAGCACCTAATATCATCCCTGGTCCAAATGATACAGTACAAGACGGATTGTTCAAGGCTCCTACACTCCGCAATGTCGAACTCACTGCTCCGTATATGCACAATGGTGGAATGTTAACCCTGCGGCAAGTGGTCGATTTCTACAGTCGAGGCGCTGGGGATGACAATGCAAATGTACCCCGCCTTCCTCCGCTAAATCTGAACGACGCAGACAAAGAGGCACTTGTGGCTTTCTTAAAAGCGCTGACTGATGAGCGAGTTCGTTACGAAAAAGCACCCTTTGACCATCCGCAGCTGTTTGTTCCTAATGGACATCTAGGAAACGAAACCTATGTGATCGACGATGGCACAGGGAAAGCCAAAGATGACTTAGTGGAAATCCCACCTGTTGGTCGTAATGGTCGTATCACTCCGCCTGCTAACTTCCTTCCGACTCCCTAAAACTGGGGACTGGGGACTGGGGACTGGGTACTGGGTATTGGGTATTGGGAAAACTCTTCCCTAATTTCCAGTCCCCAATCCCTTTTAGGGAGGTAATTTTTACTGGAGCTACAAGGATGCTGCCTCCTGTATCTTAAAAGTAGTAAGATTAAAATCAAAATATATGGATAGTCAAGAATTAGCGCAATATATCGAAGCAACCAATAGTATCAGTAAACCTTGGCTATTGGTTCAACTGCGTCTCAAAAAACTGCAAGAGCGTCGAGCTACCCTGACAGACGATGTTTACAGCAAAGAATTAGAAGATATTTACCAAGACTTGATGAATTTGGGTGAATGGTGGCGGGGTATTGAAGATGAAGTATTTTAAACTTAGGAGTCGGGAGTTTTTCTAATTCCTGACTTCTAACTGAAATTAATAAGGGTTTAGTAGGGAATGGATTATCGGGATGCAGGAGTTGATGTTGAGGCTGGTCGAGGCTTTGTAAATCAAATTCGCAACTTGGTTCACAGTACTTTCAGACCGGAAGTAATTGGTGGATTAGGTGGCTTCGGTGGCTGCTTTCAACTACCAGGGGGTTTTAAGGAACCGGTTTTGGTTTCTGGGACGGATGGTGTGGGTACGAAGCTGAAAATCGCTCACATTCTCAACCGCCATGATACTGTTGGCATCGATTTGGTGGCGATGTGTGTTAATGATGTGCTGACATCTGGTGCAGAACCGCTGTTTTTTTTAGATTATCTGGCAACTGGGAAGTTGGACAAAGAGCAATTAACTGATGTGGTTGCGGGTATCGCTGCTGGATGTAAGCAAGCTGGTTGCGCTTTGTTGGGAGGAGAAACGGCTGAGATGCCCGGTTTCTACCAACTGGGTGAGTATGATTTGGCTGGATTTTGTGTGGGAATTGTCGAAAAAAGTCAGATGTTGGATGGTTCCCAAGTACAAGTAGGAGATGTAGCGATCGCCCTTGCTAGTACAGGCGTACACAGTAATGGTTTCAGCTTGGTACGAAAGATTGTTAGCGATGGCAACTTTGCTTGGAGCGATACTCCAGAATTGTTAGGTGGGGAAACTATCAGCGAAACTTTCCTCAAACCCACCCGCATTTATGTCAAACCGGTTTTAGCAGCACTAAAAGCAGGTTTGTCAATTCATGGTATGGCTCACATTACAGGTGGTGGGTTGCCAGAAAATTTGCCTAGATGTTTGGGAAAAGGTCAAGCGATTAAAATTGACAACAGCAGTTGGAATGTTCCCGATGTTTTTCAGTGGCTAGCTGATGCCGGAGAGGTCAGTTCCGAAGCCATGTACAATACATTCAATATGGGAATTGGTTTTGTATTGCTGGTGTCACCTGATGAGGTAGAGCAGACAATTAGCCATTTTCAATCATATGAAATTCCAGCTTTTGCGATCGGTGAAGTCATTACTGGTTCGGGAGAGTTAGTGGGATTACCCTTTTAATAGATATTTTTTATACATCATATAACATTTCATTTTTACCTTAGAGCAAGAGACGCGATTTATCGCGTCTCTAAGATGATTAATTTTGAGATGCAATATTTATTACCACTTAATTTTCGAGGTAATTCCAACTATGTCTGACTACTGACCTTGAGATTTGCTAACGTAGTCTTAACATATCGAAAAATTTGCTAATAAAGCTGAGGAATTAGCTGGCAACACTAATTTACAGTCGTGAGTATTTCTCATCTGTAGGTGTGGCGTTTTAGTGTGTTAGAAATATATATTTTTGTTTCGAGGGGGTTATGGTTATAAATTTTGCCCGCACTACTGCTTCCACAGAACTTTTGAAGCAAGTATTCCAGAACATTGATGCACATAGTTGTCCCACGTTATTCAACTTTCATATGCACACTGTCCATTCCGATGGGAGATTACTGCCGAGTGGATTGATGGAACAGGCGATCGCAATTGGGCTAAAAGGGTTGGCGATTACCGATCATCATAGTATCGGCGGCTATCAAGCAGCACAAGCTTGGTTAGAGGATTGGAAGTGGACTAATCCTGGTACAAGCACTCCTCTATTGTGGAGTGGTGTGGAAATCAATGCCAACCTTTTAGACATAGAAGTTCACATTTTGGGTTACGCTTTCGAGCTAGAACACCCCAGTATCAAACCTTATTTGCAAAGAAGGCCGACTACAGGTAAAGAATATCAAGCAAATAATGTGATTGCTGCTATTCATGAAGCTGGGGGATTGGCAGTTTTGGCTCATCCTGCGCGTTACAAGCGATCGCATTTTGACTTGATTCCAGCTGCGGCCGAAAAGGGTATCGATGGTGTGGAAGCTTTCTATGCCTACAATAACCCCAATCCCTGGAAACCCAGCGCCTTGGAATCAGAGCAAGTGCAAAAGTTGGCTGATGAATATCTTCTTTTCAATACCTGTGGTACTGATACTCACGGATTGAATTTGCTACAACGCTTGTGAAGATGAATTTATGTTGTTAACACTCCTGGTTCCAGCTGCCAGGAGGTTATCCGATCGCATTTGAGGGCGTTGTTGAATAATGGGATGATTGAGGCTGATGCAAAGACACACCAGACATGGGGATTATAGTTGAGTATCATTTTACATAAAGCTGCTCAACTGAAGTATGGAAAATTAGAGCTTGTCCAGCAGGATCGGCAAGTCAAAGAAGCCGAACTTTTAAAAATTTGAAGCCAAGGAATCAAATAGGAATCTTATAGTCGATTTTTGGTTGGGATCACAATCATCGCAAAATACGGTACTTCTGCGGGATCAACGTCATCTAAGGGTAGAATGCGTTGTTGTGTCGTTGTTGCTCGCTCAATATATCTTGCCCGCGATACTAGCCCTAATTTATGCAGAATGTCCCGCACTTTGGTAAAATGACGACCTAGTTTCATAATTGCCGCTGCATCGGTCATTAACAGTTGTGTAGTCAGTTCTTCTGCTGGCAGTGTGGCAGGCAGGACTGTAAGAATATCATTGTAGTAAGTGAAAGGTACACCCAAGGCAACTGGACAAGCCATCAGTGAGGAAACTCCAGGGACAACTTCTATTTGGTATTCGTCACATAACCGCGTGAACACGTACATGAAGGAGCCATAGAAAAAGGGATCACCTTCACATAGCACTACGACATCTCGACCTGCTGCTAAATGAGCGGCGATTGGTTCAACTTCTTTATCGTAAATTGACTTGGCTTTTTCTGGTTCCAAAGCGCGGGGGAGATGATATAAAACTTCGATTTGATCCCCAGGTAGATATTGCGCGACGATCGCTCTGGCAATACTCTCTTTATCTGTGGCTGATTGATAGGCTACCACAGGAGCCGCACGTAATAGCCGCAGTGCCTTCAGAGTCAATAATTCTGGATCGCCTGGGCCGACACCAATTCCATAAAGACGACCTTTGTTACTCATTATTCTTCCTCCGTTGCCAAGGCGTTAACTGCGGCGGCGGCGATCGCACTACCACCGCGCCGACCATGTAATGTTAAAAATGGTACATTTCTGCTGTCTGCTGCCAATGCGGCTTTCGATTCCGCTGCACCGACAAACCCCACTGGAAAGCCTAATATTATAGCAGGCTTCGGCGCTCCTTCGTCGAGCATTTCTAATAGCCTAAATAGGGCGGTGGGGGCATTGCCAATTGCTACTACTGATCCTTCAAGGTGCGATCGCCATAATTCTAAAGCTGCTGCGGATCTTGTAGTATCAAGACTTTTGGCAATATCTGGTACTTCAGGATTGTTGAGGGTACAGATAACTTGATTGTTTGCAGATAAGCGTCGCCTGGTTACGCCATCAGCAACCATCCGGCAATCGCAGAGAATGGTTGCTCCTGCTGCTAATGCTGCCCTTGCGGATTGTACTGCTGTTGGTGAATATCCCAAGTCAGTGACGATATCCGTCATTCCACAGGCATGAATGAGACGTACAGCAACTTTTGCTACATCTGCTGGCAGCACATCTAGGTTGGCTTCTGACCGGATGATGGCAAAGGAATTGCGGTAAATTTCGTTGGCGTCTCGGATGTAGTCGGGCATTGAATTTTGGATTTTAGATTTTGGATTTTGGATTGAGTTGTTAATGGATAGAGATACTTTTTTCCGCTAGAAGAATATCTAATTTAATTAACCGCAGACAACACAGAGGAAGAGAAACAGAGAAATTGGGTAATCTTCCACTGTGAAGGGAGTCATCAATTATCTAACTGAGGAAGTGGATATCGATTGGCAAATTCTTGAAAGGACTCATGGGAGTTTTGCTGTTTAATTTTGTACATTTGTAGGATTTGTTCTATTAATCCAGGTAGTTCGGCAAAGGTGACATATTGGTATACTTCTCTACCGAATTTCTGGGTGCTGTTGCTGTCACCGAGATGAACGTGATAGGCTTCTACTGTTTCATTGTCTGCCTCAACGTTGACACCAAGTAGGGTGATGTCACTTTTGCTATGTTGGGCGCAGGATTTTTGGCAGCCAGTAAAGTGGATATTAATTGGGTGTTCTAGAGTCACGCGAGTTTCAAGATATTCTGCCAATGCCAAGGCGTGACTTTTGGTGTCTGTGGCAGAAGCGGCACAACCTTTGTTACCGGAACAGGCTACTAACGCACTCTTGGTGTTGGTTGGTGAGGAATCTAATTCTAAGAGAGTAATTTCATTTTGGACATTGGTAAGTCGTTCTTGAGGAATATCTGTTAACAGCAAATTCTGCCAGGGGGTTAACCTGAGAGTTCCATTGCCATATTTTGCTGCTAAATCTGCTAAACCCCGCATTTGTCTACTCTCTACTCGTCCAAGAGGTAAGACGACACCAATATAAAATAATCCTTTCTGGCGTTGGGGATGGATGCCAATATGCTGATAGTTAGTATCTATTTTCTGTGCAGCTGGGCATGTTTCACTGTGGGAGATAGGAAAAGGTAGACGTTGCTGAACTTCCTGAAGATAATTTTCACAACCCAAAGTATTTAATAAATCTCTCAAACGTAGCCGACGTTTATCATTAATATTAGTGTGATTCAGATAGACATCTGTCAAAGCTGCCAAGACGGGTAAACAATCATCTGGTGGTAACAAAATTTTCACATCGCTGGGTGGTTGTCCTTTCGCGCCTGCACTAAGATGGAGGCGAAAGTAAACATCACCATCAACTAAGACAGCAGCAAATAGGATATCATTTAGGCGATCGCGCACTTGAACTGTCCCACCGCCATCAAAGCAAACACTAAATTTTGCCGAAAGTCCCGATAACGCCGGATGTGCAGCAAGATAATTATCCCATGCTTGGACAAAAGGACGAGTGTCAATTAATTCTTGGCGATCGATACCAGCAGTTGGGCTAGTCATAATATTTCGGATGTGGTCTACATCGGTATTATGAGAACCGAGTCCCATATCCTGTAACTGTTTGAGAACTTGAGAATTGATTGGAGTGCGAATTTCGCGGATTTGCAAATTAGCTCGATTAGTCACATCTACATAGCCGCCGCCGTGGTGGTCTGCTATATCTGCGATCGCGCGGCACTGTTGACTATTAATAATCCCACCAGGGATTCTCATGCGAGATAGTATACCATCCTCAGCGGGTGTAGCATAAAACAAGCCAGGACAAGTGGCAAATCCAGAAAGCAAATTTAGAACTCCTTCCCCGTGCAACGCAGGGAGTAGACGGTGATTGTGTCTTGAGGACATCCTGAGAGTTGGCATTCTGACTTAGGCAATCCCATCACAGTTGCGGCACAGTCCCGGAATTTCACCGGAGTTTCCCAACCCCAAGTTTTATTGACACACTCCCTCGTTTTCTAAACGAGGGATTCTGGGGTCAAACAATGATTGCAGGTACAACCCGTCTTATATCATCTAGCCCAATGGACAATGCCCTGCCCACTTAATTGAATCATACCATCACCGAATAAATTCGGTTACTCGCTTATATCCCCTGCATGAATGACAGGGGCTTTACGCATCACGAGTCGTAATTTAGCATGACAAGGCTGTCAGTAAATTGAAGACTTTATAATTTTGCATTAACGTGGGTGGGGAATAGGGAGTGGGGAGTAGGGAATCAGGCTTTTCGAGGTGAGGACGAGTTTTTTCACGCAATTAAATATAGCGCTTCTCACTTGGGTAAAATATGCCCGTTCGTAGGGGCGCACAGCTGTGCGCCCCTACAGCGTATTGCATCCAAACGAGAATCGCTATAGGAGTCGCAAAAGCTACTTTTGAAAAGGAGCTAGGCACAGAGGCTATTCTCATTCTGAATTCTGACTCCTGAATTCTGCTATTGAGATATGGCGGCTCGTAAGCTGTAACTACCGGATTCCCCAGCTTCAAAAGTGTTAGCCAAGAGATAATAGATACCATCTTCTGGTAAAGTAATAGTCAATCGAGCATTAAAATCCTTTGGGGAAATGTCATCATTTGCCGCTATTAGCTTTTCTTTAGCGGGAAGCAGCAAGTACAAATGAGGATCTATTTGCTGACTATCCATCTCAATCGTTAGCCGTTGACCTGCTTTACCTTCAAATACATAAGTGTGAAAATAGCTGTTGTTTGGTAAAGTGCGATCGCCATTTTTTAAACTTGCTTCTAAAACTTGACCATTCAAAGGTAAATCCGTCTCTTGACTATTACGAGGTTGTTGACGCTCACTTGCTAACTGAGCATTACCTTGTTCCACAGCTACCAGAAAAGGCTGAATTAATTCAGTAGGAATTGCCAAACTAATACCAATAAATCTTTTTACTTCGGTATCATTAAAAATGGCACTATTCACACCAATTACTTGCCCATTAGAATTGAGCAGTGGTCCTCCAGAATTACCAGGATTCACAGCTGCATCATGTTGAATTAAGCCCAATTTTGTATCAATGCGACTGATAATCCCATAAGTCAAAGTATTTTGTAATTCCAGACTCAGGGGAGTACCAATAGCATAGACAGATTGACCGACTCGTGCAGAACCAGGTGAAGCCAAACGCAAGTATGGTAGATTTTTTTGATTGCGAATCTTGAGTGCAGCTAAATCCAAACCCTCAGGTGCAAAACCAACCACATCAGCTAAAACTTGTTTCCCATCAGCCAATACTACTGCAACAGTTTTAGAACTATCTTGGACAACGTGAGCATTAGTTAAAAGCAGACCATCTGCACTGACAATAAAACCACTACCATGTCCGAAAGTCGTGGCGATCGCCACTACAGATTGACTAGCTTTTTCATATATCTGAATTCGTTTTTGTTCTTCAGAATTGTCTGCTATAATAACACTTGATTTGACTTGTTTAGTTTTTTCACCTAGTAAATTTTGCTCACCAATATCAGAATTTTTAGCAATAGCAGTTAATTGAAAACCAAACAAACTACTAACAAAAATTCCCCCAATCACAGATGTTAAAACTTTCTTGTTCATTTTCCAACCATCCTTAATAAATAAAATAACCATAACTTTACTGATAATACTGCTTGCAAAAATTATTCCTCTTTTCCTCTCTGCGCCTCTGTGCCTCTGCGTGAGACATAAAATATTGAACTAATCAACATCTTATTCCAATTCCCCAAACCACTCCGAATTTGAGAAAAAATTCACCAATGCTAGATATTACACTATTTGAGTGAAGTTTTTTTCAACACTATCAGCTTTGCTAACAGACTGAAGTCTGAGGCTACTCCTACACCGTCAGAGAAAAGTTTAAGGGAGTGTACAAAGACCGCCTTAGCAGGCTTTAAACATTAAGATCCAAGACGAAGCCACTTTAGTATCCAGAGTTCAGCAAGACCGAGAATATCGATGAGGTCAGGCATTGACTTTACCAGTGCTATATTTATAAAGGATACCAATTCCTAATACTCTGGGGTAAACTGCACTTCCCACGTCCACGTAATTAAGAAAGTTATATTTGAATGGCTGCAAGAGATATTTTTCATGATGCTGTTAGAAAAGGGCTGGAGAAAGAAGGTTGGGTGATTACAGATGATCCTCTAGAAATTGAAGTCGGTGGAGTTGAAATGTACATAGATTTAGGTGCAGAACCGATATTAGCAGCTGAGAGAGCAGGAGAGAAAATAGCGGTTGAGATTAAGAGTTTTCTTGGTGCATCAAATATTTATGAATTTCATACAGCATTGGGTCAATGTTTCAACTATAAAATTGCTCTAGAGATTCAAGAACCACAACGAGTTTTATACTTGGCTGTTCCTTTAGGAACTTATAGTAGCTTCTTCGCATTGCAATTTATTCAAATTGTGATTCAACGCTCTGAACTAAAGTTAATCGTTTACGATCCAGTGAATGAGGTAATTGTAGAATGGAAAAATTAGAGCAATATCGAGGTTATATTCAAGAATTATTGACAGCTTATGCTGGTCGAGGTTCGTCAAAAAGTGAAATAGAAAAACAAGTCATTTTTGATACTATTCACGACCACTATCAATTAGTATACGTAGGCTGGAAAAATCGACGGCGGCAATATGGTTGTGTTTTGCATCTTGATATCAAAGATGGGAAGATTTGGATACAACACGATGGCACTGAGATTGGCATTGCTAATGATTTAGTAAAGTTAGGAGTCCCAAAGGAAGATATTGTGTTGGCATTTCAGGAACCCTTGGTAAGGCAATACACAGAGTTTGCTGTGGGTTAAAAAGGCTAGACCACTGCCTATTACTGTTATTAATTTATTTGGGTGTTTTTTGCTAAATTTTGTCAAAAAATGTTAATCTGCTGGAAACAGGAACTATTGTTGCGATCGCCATGCTTGGATACTAGGATCAGAAAACAGTTTTTGTGCTTCAGCAACCAAGCGCGTCCCCCAAAGATTTTCTTTGAGAACTTCGACATCAGCAAAGGTTTTATCTAAATGCAGGGCTGCTTGTGCCATATTTAGAGCTTTTTGTTGCTCACCTTTGGCATATAAAGCAACGGCTAATGCCATTTGTGGTTCTGCTACACTGCTGTTAATTTGCACTGCTTTTTGCCATTGCCCAATTGCCCCTTCAATATCTCGATTTTCGTATTTGATGTAGCCAATATTGATGATAGCTGCTATAAATTTTCCATCTTTAGCAAGCGCTTGGTTGTATTCTGATAGTGCGGCGTTATCATTTCCTTGTTTTTGATAGACAACACCCCGTGAAAAGTAGGTGTTGGCATTATCAGGCTGAAGTTTAATCGCTTGACTATAATCAGCTAATGCTCCTTGATAATCTTTCAACTGAAAATGGACACCCCCCCGTGCAAAATAGGCGTTAGCATTATCCGGTTGGAGTTTAATACCTTGATTGTAATCTGCTAGTGCTGCTTGGTAATTCTTCAACTGAAAGTTGTAAACATCACCCCGCGCCAAATAAGGGTTAGCATTATCAGGCTGAAGTTTAATCGCTTGATTGTAATCAGCAACAGCTAAATCCCATTTTTGCTGCTTATAGTAAAGATCACCCCGATTGTTGTAAGCATCAGCCAATTGAGGATTAATCGCAATGGCTTTGGTATAATCAGCAATAGCTAAATCCCATTTTTTCTGCTCATAGTAAACATCTCCCCGATTTTTGTAAGCATCAGCTAACTGAGGATTAATCGCAATGACTTTGGTGTAATCAGCCAGCGCTCCCTGATAATCTTTCAAATCAGAACGGACAGCACCCATAACTAAATAGACTTGTGGATTATCAGGTTCGAGTTTGATTGCTTGATTAATATCAGCTAGTCCGCCTTGAGTATCTTTCAACAGATAGCGGCTAGCACCCCGCAAGGCGTAAGCAAGAGCTAATTTAGGCTGGAGTTTAATCGCTTGATTTAAATCTGAAAGCGCTCCCTGATAATCTTTCATCTGATAGCGTACAACGCCCCGCGCTGAGTAGACATCAACATTATCAGGCTGTAATTTAATTACTTGATTGTAATCAGCCAGCGCTCCCTGATAATCTTTAAGCTGATAGCGTAAACCACCCAGCACTAAGTAGACTTGTGGATTATCAGGTTCGAGTTTCATTGCTTGATTAATATCAGCTAATCCGCCTTGAGCATCTTTCAACATATAGCGGCTAGCACCCCGCAAGACATAAGCAAAAGCAAAGTCAGGCTGGAGTTTAATCACTTGATTGACATCAGATAGTGCCCCTTGATAATCTTGCGACTGAAAGTGTATAACACTTCTTATGAAGTAGTTAAAATAAAACGGCTGAATCTGAATCGCCTTATCAATTGTTGCTATCGCCTCTGGATAGCGTTGTAAGTTGAACAACATCAAACTACGAGATAAATAGAGCCTCGCATTGTCGTCATTATATTCAATAGCTTTGTCAATGGCTGCTAAAGCTAAGGCATATTTTTTTAAGTCTGATAATAGACTACTTTTTTCCTCCCAAGCTTCATAATAATCAGGTTTTAGCATAGTTGCTTTATCAAGAGCAGCTAAAGCTTTTTCAGGATCTTTACTTTCAGTTTGATCTAGTGCTGCACCAAGAACAAAATAAGCTTGATAAAAATCTGGTTGACGTTTAATAGTATCTTGTAAAACAGATATTGTTTCTGAGAATCTTCTAATGCGCCACATTTGATTAGCATATTGAAACCAATCCTTTTCACTAGCATCTGCTGATGGTTTTTTGATAGCAAATAATGGATGATCCGCCAATAAAGCAATTTCTGAATCCTTGAGGTTTGGTGGTTTAGTACTAACAACTTTTAATGATTCTTTCTTCAGTCCTGCTTGTGTAGCTAAACTCAAAATGCTACTACTGGGTACTCCATATCCAAAACCTATTTCAGTTTGGCTGATTTTTCTATTTTCAATACCTGCATTAATCCCAATCACTTGTCCACTAATATCTAGCACTGGGCCACCACTCATTCCACGTAGTGAAAAATTGGAATATACTAGTTTATATCCTCTCTCTAGGAATACCTGAGACAAAAGATTACTTTCTGCATTAACAACTAATCTTTCTCCAACTGAAAGGTATCCAGGAGATAGTTTTCGCTTATCTTTATCCTCTCCTGGAAATCCAGATATAAATACCCAAGATGTTTCTATATTGCCAACATTAGAGCCGTTATATTTAGAAAGTGCCTCTCCTACGGAAAGATTATATTTAGAAATTGTGGCGACAGAGTAAGTTTGATTACTAGTAAATTTAACCAAAGCTGCATCTATTCCCTCTGGTTTAAATATATTCTCTTGCTGCACTGCATAACGCTTACCATCAGGAGCAATAATTTCGTAATTGTCGGGATTCTTGACTACATGACGTGCAGTGACTACATAGTAGGTTTCTCCTTCTTTAGCAATAATTACTCCTGAACCATTCCCGTTATTTTTGGAATCAATTCTTACGGTAATCTGTTGGGCAATGTTATCAACTTTATCAACAAATGTGTTGCCTGCTGGTCTTGTTGCCTGTTGCTGATTGCGCCATTCTGGAGGAATAATTGCTAAATTGGGTGCAACTTTTGCTAAAGTTTGAATGGGAACGGCAAAACTCAGTTGTCTCAATTGCTGAAGTTGTTCTGCACTCGGTCGAGTTCCATCTTGATAAGAATAAGCCTCATTTAAAATAGCATTGCTAGTTAATCCGTTTATCCCAATTAATTGCCCTAACTGATTTAATAAAGCTCCACCACTCATTCCTTGTCTAACTTCGTTGGTATAACCAATTTGATAACCTCCTACTAATGGTTGTTTAGATAACAGAGATATTTTGCCACTGCTGATGACTAATTCTTTGCTATCATCAGAAAAACCAGCAGCAAATACTGGTTGATTTTCTGCTATTTCTGTGTTGGTTAATGGTAAAGTCTGATAGTTTTCTTTGGCTTGGAATTGTAAGACAGCTAAATCATTACCTGTTAAAGAATTACCGCGACTGATAACTGTAGCTGTGTGGATTTTGCCGTCTGGTGTTTGAATTTTATGGCTTTCTTTATTGTTGATAACATGGGCATTGGTTAAAATGGTGTAAGTTTGCCCTTGTTTACTAATTAATACTCCACTTCCGCCTTTATTAGTACTTAATACTTTGACAGTGACAGCTTGGGCTAATTGACGAATTTGTTCTGGTGATAGAGAGTTATTTGCCAATACAGAAGTAGCTTGATTAGGTATTTGCTGAGATTTCGCAACGTAACTGTTAGGGAGTATGAACAAAGTACTTAAAACGGTGATGAGAATTTTTTGATAATAATTCATAATTGCAAGTGGATATTTAATCTGTAGTAAATTTGGAATTAGTGTTAAATCTAAGTTACTGCTTGATGAAAGCCTGGATGCTAGGAGTTGCCAATAGTTTTCGTGCTTCATCAATTAAGCGCGTCCCCCAAAGATTTTGTTTGAGAACCTCGACATCAGCCCAGCTTTTATCTAAACGCAGGGTTGCTTGTGCCATATTTAGGGCTTTTTGTTGCTCACCTTTGGCATATAAAGCAACTGCCAGTGCCATTTGTGGTTCTGCTAAACTGCTATTAATCTGAACAGCTTTTTCCCACTGCCTAATTGCCCCATCTACATCTCCATTTTCGTATTTGATGTAGCCAATATTGATGATAGCTGCCGCTAATTTTGCATCCTTAGTAAGCGCTTGATTGTAATCTGATAGTGCAGCATTATCATTTCCTTGCTTTTGGTAGACAACACCCCTCAAAAAATAGCCCTCAGCATTATCAGGCTGAAGTTTAATCACTTGATTATAATCTGTTAGTGCTGCTTGATAATCTTTCAACTGAGAGTGAATACCAGCCAGCTTTAAGTAACCTCTTGCGTTATCAGGCTGAAGTTTAATCACTTGATTATAATCTGTTAGTGCTGCTTGATAATCTTTTAACTCCTTGTGGATATCTCCCCGTACTAAATAGGCCATTGCATCGTTTTGCTGGAGTATTATTGCACGATCTAAATCTACTAGCGCCTTCTGGTAATCTTTCAACTGATAGTGAATAATACCTCGGATGGCGTAAGATATTTCATCATTTGGTTGAAGTTTAAGAAGTTGATCTAAATCTGCTAGGGCTGCTTGGTAATCTTTTAAATTCTGGTAGACACCACTTCGGACTGAGTAGGCTTGTGCCAAATCAGGCTGGAGTTGAATCGCTTGATTTGCATCCGCTAATGCTGCTTGATAATCTTTTAAATCCTTGTAGATAATGCTTCGGGATAAGTAAGCATTTGCATCCTTTGGTTCAAGTTTAATCCATTGATTTGCATCTGCTAGTGCTGCTTGATAATCTTTCAACTCAATGTAGATAGTACTTCGAGTTAAGTAGCCACTTCCATTATTGGGCTGAAGTTTAATCAATTGATTTGCATCTGCTAATGCTGCTTGATAATCTTTCAAATCCTTGTAGATATCACTTCGAGTTAAGTAAATGAAATAGGCTCCTTGCAATTGAGGCTGAAGTTGAAGAGCATGAGCTAAATCTGCTAGCGCCCTTTGATAATCTTTCATCTCCCCGTAGATATCACCCCTATAGCTGTAGGCTACAGCATCGTTAGGGTCGAGTTGAATTGCTTGATTATAATCAGCCAATGCCGCCTTATAATCTTTCAATTTCCTGTACATACTACCCCTATGGGTGTAGACAATAGGCAACTCAGGTTGGATTTTAATAGTTTGATTATAATCAGCCAATGCCGCCTTATAATCTTGCAAAATATAGCGTACTTTAGCTCTATCAAAGTAGTAACTAATATCATCAGGGGTGAATTTGATAGCTTGGTCTAAATCAACCAGCGCCCCCTGATAATCTTTCAAATCAGAACGGACGCTACCTCTACAACTATAGCCATCTCCATTATCAGGCTGGGATTTAATAGCTTGATTGCAATCAGCCAACGCTCCTTGATTATCTTTTAACAGAGAGCGGACATTAGCCCGCCATAAGTAATTTTCGGCGGAGTCAGGGTCAAGTTGAATTGCTTGATTGTAATCAGCCAATGCTCCCTGATAATCATTTGACAGATAGCGGATACCACCCCGTGATGTGTAGTAGTTAGATAGTGGCTTCATCTCAATAGCTTTAGTCACCGCCACTAGAGCCTCTGGGTAGCGTTTTAAGCTCGACAGTAACTGACTGCGTAATACATAAAAGTAAACATTAGTATCTTCGTATTCAATTGCCTTGTCAATTGCTGCTAGCGCCTCTGAGTATTTTTTTAATTGGATCAGCGAAATAGATTTCAATGCCCAAACTTCATAGTCTGGTTGAATTTTGATTGCTTGCTCACTAGCTGCCAGGGCTTCTGGATATTTTTTCTGAGAAAATAGTGCTACACCAAGAGCATAATAGGCTTGATAAAAACTTGGTTTGAGCTTAATAGCTTCTTGGAAAGCTTCCACTGCTTCTGAATATTTATTTAATCGCCATAGTTGATTAGCATAATTCAGCCAATCGTACTCACTAGCATTTTCTAACGGCTTTTGGACGGTAAATAACGAATTATTTTGGAGGGAATTAATTTCTGCTTCTGTAAGTTTTGGGGGTGCTTTAGTCACTACTTTCAACAGTTCTGGCTTCAACCCCGATTTTGCGATTAGACTCAAAATACTATCACTTGGCACGCCTAAACCTAATCCTAGTTCAACTTCATCCTTTTGATCTTTCAACGGATTTCGATCAATACCTGTGTTAATACCAATTAATTGTCCCATTGTATCTAGCACTGCTCCCCCACTCATTCCGGGTTGTGTCAGATTTGAGTAAGTCATCTCGTAGCCTAAATTAATCACCTGATTCAATAATTCAAGACTTTCGGTACGGATAAATACTACTTCTCTTGAACTAAGTAACCCTGCTGTAAACTTCCGTTTGCCGCCCTCTTTTCCTGGAAAACCAGATAAAAATATCCACGGTTTTTTGACTGCTGAATATAGGTTATATTTGGCAATAGTTGCAACGGAGTATGTTTGATTGCTGGTAAATTTAACAAGTGCTAAGTCTAATCCCTCTGGCTTAACAATATTCTCTGGCTGCACTGCATATCGCTTACCGTCTGGAGCAATAATTTCGTAAGAGTCAGGTTTTTTGAGTACATGAGCCGCAGTGACTAGATAGTAAGTTTGTCCTTGTTTAGCAATGATTACTCCTGAACCATTACCGTTATTTTTTGAGTTAATCTGCACGGTAATCTGTTCGGAAATCCTATCAACTTTATCAACAAAGGTGTTACCTACTGGTCTTGTTGCTTGTTGCTGATTCCGCCACTGTGGAGGAATAATTGCTAAATTAGGTGCAATTTTTACTAGAGTTTGAATGGGAACAGCAAAACTTAGCTGTCTCAATTGTTGAAGTTGTTCTGCACTCGGTCGAGTTCCATCTTGATAAGAATAAGCTTCATTTAAAATAGCATTGTTTGTTAATCCATTTATCCCGATTAATTCACCTGCTTGATTTAATAAAGCACCTCCACTCATTCCTTGTCTAATTTCGTTGGTATAACCAATTTCATAACCCCCAGCTAATGGTTGAGTAGATAACAGGGAAATTTTGCCATTACTGATAACTAATTTTTTGCAATCATCAGGAAACCCAGCAGCAAATACTTGTTGATTTTCAGATACATTTGAGTTGCTAGTTAAAGCTACTATTTGATACTTTTTTTGGGACTGAAACTGCAAGACAGCTAAATCATTACCTGTTAAAGAATTACCGCGACTGATAACTGTAGCTGTGTGGATTTTGCCGTCTGGTGTTTGAATTTTATAGCTTTCTTTATTATTGATAACATGGGCATTGGTTAAAATGGTGTAAGTTTGCCCTTGTTTACTAATTAATACTCCACTTCCGCCTTTATTAGTACTTAATACTTTGACAGTCACAGCTTGGGCTAGTTGACGGATTTGTTCTGGTGATAGAGAGTTATTTGCCAATACAGAAGTAGCTTGATTAGGTATTTGCTGAGATTTCGCAACGTAACTGTTAGGGAGTATGAACAAACTACTTAAAATGGCGATGAGAATTTTTTGATAATGATTCATAATTGCAAGTGGATATTTAATCTGTAGTAAATTTGGAATTAGTTTTAAATCTAAGTTAATGTTTGATAAAAGCTTGAATACTAGGAGTTGCCAATAGTTTTCGCGCCTGATCAATTAAACGCGTCCCCCAAAGATTTTGTTTGAGAACCTCGACATCAGCCCATGTTTTATCTAAACGCAAGGCGGCTTGTGCCATATTGAGAGCTTTTTGTTGCTCACCTTTGGCATATAAAGCCACTGCTAATGCCATTTGTGGTTCTGCTAAACTGCTATTAATCTGAACAGCTTTTTCCCACTGCCCAATCGCCCCATCTACATCTCCATTTTCGTATTTTATGTAGCCAATGTTGATGATAGCTGGTACTAATTTTGCATCTTTAGCGATCGCTTGGTTGTAATCTGAGAGTGCAGCGCGATCGCTTCGTTGTATCTGGTAGACAGCGCCGCGCGAAAAGTAGGCGTTGGTATTATCAGGCTGAAGTTTAATCGCTTGACTATAATCTGCTAATGCTGCTTGATAGTCTTTTAACTGAACGTAAACATCGCCCCGCACAACATAAGCTTGTGCATTATCAGGCTGAAGCTTAATAACTTGACTATAATCTGCTAGTGCTACTTGATAATTCTTAAGCTGATTTTCATAAATATCACCGCGCGAAAAATAGGCATCGGCATTATCAGGCTGAAGTTTAATCGCTTGACTATAATCAGCTAATGCTCCTTGATAATCTTTTAACTGAAAACGGACAACCCCCCGTGCAAAATAGGCGTTAGCATTATCAGGTTGGAGTTTAATACCTTGATTGTAATCAGCTAATGCTCCTTGATAATCTTTCAACTGAAAACGGACAACCCCCCGTGCAAAATAGGCGTTAGCATTATCAGTCCGAAGTTTAATTGCTTGATTGTAATTAGCTAGTGCTAAATCCCATTTTTGCTGCTTAGTGTAAAGATCACCCCGATTTTTGTAAGCTTGGGCATACTCAGGATTAATCGCAATGGCTTTGGTATAATCAGCTAGTGCTAAATCCCATTTTTTCTGCTTAGTGTAAAGATCACCCCGATTTTTGTAAGCTTGAGCATACTCAGGATTAATCGCAATGGCTTTGGTATAATCAGCTAGTGCTAAATCCCATTTTTTCTGCTTAGTGTAAAGATCCCCCCGATTTTTGTAAGCCTTAGCCAACTGAGGATTAATCGCAATGGCTTTGGTGTAATCAGCCAGCGCTCCCTGATAATCTTTCAAATCAAAACGGACAACACCCCGCACGTAATAAACTTGTGCATTATCAGGCTGAAGTTTAATCGCTTGACTATAATCTGCTAATGCTGCTGGGTAATCTTTTAATTGAACGTAAATATCACCCCGATTTGAATAGACTATTACATAATTTAATCCCAATTTAATCGCTTGATTATAATCTGATAGCGCTCCTTGAAAATCTTGTAATTCAGAACGGACAATACCCCGTAAAGAGTAACTTCTTCCATCCTTGGGCTGTTTGAGAATTGCATTCAGACTATCAGGTAATGTTCCCCGATTCTCTTTTATCAGAAAGCGAACACCAAGCTGCAAATCAGCTAAACCTCCATTAAAATCTTCTAACTGAGAGCGGATACCAGATCGCAATAAGTAGGCTTCTCCATTATTAGGCTGAAGTTTAATCACTTCATTGTAATCTGAAAGCGCTCCCTGATAATCTTTCAAATTAGAACGCACATAGCCCTGCATTAAGTAGATTTGTGGATTATCAGGTTCGAGCTTGATTGCTTGATTCATATCAGCTAGTCCACCTTGAGCGTCTTTCAATAGATAGTGACTAGCACCCCGTAAGGCGTAAGCAAGAGCAAAGTCAGGCTGGAGTTTAATCACTTGATTCGCATCAGACAGCGCCCCTTGATAATCTTGCAACTGAAAGTGGATACTACCCCGTCTAAGGTAGTTCAAATAAAACGGCTGAATCTGAATTGCTTTATCAATTGTTGCTAGTGCTTCTGGATAGCGTTGTAAGTTGGACAATATCAAACTACGGGATAAATAAAGGCTCCCATCGTCATCATTATATTCAATAGCTTTGTCAATGGCTGCTAAAGCCAAGGGATATTTTTTTAAGTAATACAATACACTACTTTTTTGCTTCCAAGCTTCATAATAATCAGGTTTTAGCATAGTTGCTTTATCAAGAGCAGCTAAAGCTTTTTCATAATCATTACTTTCTTTTAGTGCTGCACCAAGAACAAAATAAGCTTGATAAAAATCAGGTTTGCGTTTAACAGTTTCTTGTAAAACAGATATTGTTTCTGAAATTCTTTGAATACGCCACATTTGATTAGCATATTGAAACCAATCGTTTTCAGTAGCATCTGCTGATGGTTTTTTGATCGCAAATAATGGATGATTCGCCAATAAAGCAATTTCTGAATCCTTGAGGCTTGGTGGCTTAGTACTAACAACTTTTAATGATTCTTTCTTCAGTCCTGCTTGTGTAGCTAAACTCAAAATGCTACTACTGGGTACTCCATACCCAAAACCTATTTGAATATCCTTTATTTTGGGATTTTCAATCCCTGTATTAATCCCAATCACTTCCCCCATAACATCTACTACTGGTCCACCACTCATTCCAGGTAATGACAAATTGGAATATACAAGCCTATAACCTCGATTCAAGAACCCCTGCAATAACTCATTACTTTCTGCACGTCCAACTAATACTTCTACTAAAGAAATAAATCCCGGAGTTAGTTTTCGATTACCTCTATTTGCTTTGGGAAATCCAGATACAAATACCCACGATGTTTCTGTATGAGTCAAGGCATTACTCAATGAAAGATTATATGTAGAAAGCGTGGCAATTAAATAAGTTTGGTTACTAGTAAACTTAAGAATTGCTGCGTCTAATGCCTCTGACTTAAATATGTTCTCTGATTTGACTGCATATTGCTTACCATCTGGGGTGACAATTTCGTAATTATCTGGAGTCTTTACTACGTGACGTGCAGTAGCTACATAGTAGGTTTCTCCTTCTTTAGCAATAATTACTCCGGAACCATTGCCATTATTTTTTGAGTCAATCCGCACGGTAATTTGTTCGGCAATGTTATTAACTTTATCAGCGAATGTATTACCCACTGGCGGTTTTGTTGCTTGTTGTTGATTGCGCCATTCTGGAGGAATAATTGCTAAATTAGGTGCGACTTTTGCTAAAGTTTGAATGGGAACTGCAAAGCTGAATTTTTTCAACTGCTGAAGTTGTTCTGGAGTGGGGCGAGTTCCATCTTGATAAAAGTAAGCCTCATTTAAAATCGCATTGTTCAGTAATCCATTCACCCCAATTAATTTACCTTCTTGATTTAATAGTGCCCCTCCACTCATTCCTTGTCTAATTTCGTTAGTGTAACCAATCTGATAACCTCCTACTAATGGTTGGTTAGATAACAGAGATATTTTGCCATTGGTGATGACTAATTCTTTACTATCATCAGGAAACCCAGCAGCAAATACTTCTTGATTTTCTGATAAATTAGAGGTGTTTGTCAAAGAAACAATTTGGTAGTTTTCTTCAGATTGAAACTGCAACACAGCCAAATCATTAGCAGCTAAAGAATCACCACGACTAATAACTGTAGCTGTATAAGTTTTGCCATCAAATGTTTGAATACTATGGGTTCGTTTGCTACTAATAACATGAGCGTTGGTTATGATAGTGTAAGTTTTTCCTTGTTTGCTAACTAATACTCCACTTCCACCTTTATTCCGACTCAAGACTTTAACAGTAACAGATTGGGCTAATTGACGGATTTGTTCTGATGATAAGGTATTAGCAAGTATAAAGTTAGGTTGATTATATAACTGCTGGGATGTCGTAGCATAGACTGTAGGGAGTACTAAATAAGTACTTAAGATAGCGAGGATCAACGAATTAAATTTGTTCATTTTTGTAGTTGGATAAAGTGACTCATCCAGCCTGGAACTCGAAGTTACAGGCTAATAGCTTAAGTCCACTCAAGTGGACTTAAATTTTTATCTAGTCATCTGGAGATGACTTGAGCTTTTAGCTAGGGGTTTATAACCCCTAGCGGCTGATGATTCAGCTAGGAGATTTCAATTGAAACTTGATATTATTCTTTCTCAACGGGGGTTGTTTGCAGAAACTTCTTAATATCAATTTTGTAGTAAACTGGTTCTTGTTTAGAACTATGTTCTATCGGTTTAGTAGCACGCCCTCTAAGAATTTCTTTAAGTTCTTCAAGAATCTGTAGAGGATCGTCTTCAGGTCGTAGAGTTAGCAGTGTGGTATTGCAAGGTGCATCTACTTCTTTGGCTGTGCAAATCACTGGTTGATTGTTGACTGTACCGTTAGTGATATAAGCAAGACTTTGATTGTTGTAAGCAGTCTGGAATCGAGACGATACTTGTTCGCAACGCTGTTCTGGGGTAACAGTCTTACTATTAAACCACCCATATTTCCAACGGATAATTGCAATTTTCCCTCGTGATGTCCAAGCGTAAGTAGTGGGCACGCGTAGATTAGCTTCTTGGTCGTAACCTGAAGCACAGATAAAACGAACTTCATCATCAGCTTTGGCTTGACTAACTATGGAAGTGGTGCAAACAGCGGTCAAAGCGCAGCCAGTTAATAGAGAAATGATTGATTTGAGTTGCATAATTTTCTCCGTCAATTCTGAAAAACAAGGCTTTTGGAATAATTGCGAATCAAATATTTTATCAAAATCAGCGCGATCGCTACAGATAAAAATCAAAGTTGATTCTTAATATTCATCTTAAAATCAAATTTATAGACAACTGCATATTTGATAAAAAGTTCATCTATTTCACTTACACAGCTATTAAGGTGAAGTTTTCTTCACCATTGTCAATATTTACCATAAACTTGCTAAAGTAAATATGAAATTTTTTGGCGATCGCTACTTGTCTTCTTGTCATATATATTATTTTTTATTTGGAGAAATATAACTGCCACTAAAATAGTCTAATGTTTGTTTGTGAGTGACACAAAGTCAAGTACCCCAAAAATTTCTTGCATCGTCATTATGATTTGTAACAATAAAGATAACATGAGCGTCTAACCCACCTTACTTAGGATTTAGTACTGTAGTTAAAAATGGATGAATCATAACTAAAAAAATGTCGATCAATCAAGAAAATTTTGAAAAAATATATCAGAATGAATTGACTCCGAAACAAAAGAAAGTATTGCCTTTATTTTTAGCTGGACAAACAGATGAACAGATAGCTAGAGAACTTGGCGCTACCCATCGTTCTACAGCTAGTCATCAGCTCAGAAATATATCTACTAAATTTGGCTTTCCTCCTGAAACGGAACCAGATTATCGTTGTAATTTGATTGAGATGTTTGCTAAATATAAGCCGGAGTTAGTTAGTGTTAAAGCTTTAGAAAAATGTGGGCACATTATCCAGAATATCCGCTTTCCAGAAGGAGCAGAACCACTAAATTCTGCTTTTTATCAAGAACGTTCTCCTGTTGAATCTCGTTGTTTTACTGCTATTAAAGAACCGGGCGCACTAATTCGGATTAAAGCACCTAAGCAGATGGGTAAAACTTCGCTGTTGAAAAGAATTATGGCTGAGGCGAAGAAAAGTGGTTATAGTACGGTTTATTTGAATTTTAGTTTAATAGAAACAAATAAATTTATTAACGCTAATGATTTTCTCCGCAGTTTTTATGCTTATGTGATTAATCAATTATCTTCAGCACCTCCGTTAACAGTGTGGGATACGGATATTCCCAGTATGGTAAACTGCACTCGGACATTTCAAAGTTTGCTGAAACAATTAGATGGTGTTTTAGTTTTAGCTTTAGATGAGGTAGATAAATTATTTGAGTATCCAGAAATTTATCAAAATTTTTTTCCGATGTTACGTAATTGGAATGAAAATGCTAATGAATCGGAGATATGGGAAAAGTTGCGACTATTAGTAGCACATTCTACGGAAGATTATGGACGTTTAGATATTAATCAATCTCCTTTTAATGTGGGGTTACCAATTAAATTGGAGGAGTTTAGTGAAGAACAGGTGAAGAGTTTAGCTATTCGACATGGATTAGATAGTAACAATATTTTTGCGATTATGTCTTTGGTGGGGGGACATCCTTATTTGGTGCGGTTAGCACTTTATTATTTAGTTTGTCAGGATGTCACTATTGGGGAATTGTTGGAAGAGGCTAGTACAGATGCAGGGATTTTTACTGAACATTTACGGCGACATTTGGAGGCTTTTCAAGAAAATCCAGAGTTGGGGAGGGTATTTAAGGAGATAGTTAGTAATAGTCAAGGAATTAAAATCGAGCGAAAAAATCGGCAAATTTATCAGTTGGATAGTATGGGGGTGATTAAGTTTAATAGTAATTGTGTGGTGGCACGGTGTAGATTGTATCAGGAATATTTTGGTCATTGGCTGTAAATAGTTTGAATTTAAAAATAATCTCACGCAGAGACGCGGAGGCGCAGAGAGGAGGAATGGAGTTTAATTATTATAAGGTTGGTGGGAGTTTAAATGCTAATCATCGCACTTATGTGGTTAGGAAAGCAGATGGACAAATTTTTGAGTTGCTGAAGGCTGGGGAATATTGTTTTGTGTTTAACTCGCGTCAGATGGGTAAATCTAGTTTGCGAGTTCAAGCAATCAAAAAACTTAAGGCGATAGGCATTAAATGTGCTTCTATTGATTTAACTATTCTTGGTAGTCATACTAGTTCAGAAAAATGGTATAAAGGTTTTGCGAATCAGTTATTATCTAGTTTTGAAATAGATGATATCGATTTTAATAGCTGGTGGTTACAGCATGAATCTTGGACAGAGATACAGAGATTAAATTTACTTTTAGAGTCGTTGCTGTTGAATAAGTTTAGCTCTAATATTATTATTTTTATTGATGAAATTGATAGTTTAATCAAGAGTAAATTTAAGGATGATTTTTTTGCTTTAATTCGCGCTTGCTATAATCTCCGGGCTGAATCTTCAAAATATGAACGTTTAACTTTTTGTCTGCTGGGAGTAGCTACACCTGGAGATTTGATTCAAGAAAAAGAACGCACACCATTTAATATTGGTAGTTCTATAGAATTAACTGGGTTTAGCTTTGCAGAAGCAAAAAATGCATTAATTCCAGGGTTAGCGGATAAGGTAGAGCATCCAGAAATGGTGTTACAAGGTGTGTTAAACTGGACTGCTGGACAACCTTTTTTAACTCAGAAGTTATGCAGTTTAATTGTACAAGAAACAGAGAATAGCTATCTCAATATTAATGAATTAGTTCAAAATTATATCATCGATAATTGGGAAAGTCAGGATGAACCTGAGCATTTAAGAACAATCCGCGATCGCCTTTTACGAAATGAACACAAAGCTGGCAGATTACTCGGATTATATCAGCAAGTTTTACACTCAAGCAAGGGAGTTTTCATAGATGGCAGTCAAGAGCAAACAGAATTAAGGTTATCAGGTTTAGTAGTCAAACACGATGGTTATTTAAAAGTATATAATCCTATTTATGAAGCAATTTTTAATCAAACCTGGCTGAGGCAAGAATTAGATAAACTCCGTCCTTATAGTGAAGCAATTAATAACTGGTTGAATTCTCAACAAGATTCATATTGGCTATTACAAGGGAAAGCTTTAGATGAAGCTTTAGGATGGGCGGTTGGCAAAAGTTTAAGTAATTTAGATTATGAGTTTTTACAAGAAAGTCAAAAAGTTGCTACGGAATTACAAATTGAAGTTAACCAACAATTAACCGAAGCTAGTGAACGATTAACTAAAGCTAATCAAATCGCTAAACAAAAATTAGCTAGCGCGAATAAAAAAGCAAAATATAGAATTTGGGCTGGGGGAAGTATCGCAACTCTCCTGATTTTAATCAGTGTGATTGTGGGACAAAATCAACTATACACCGCGAAGGAAGCTACAAGACTTACACAAGTCGGCTATAATGCTACACAACAATTTCAATCGAAACAACTGGAAGCTTTACTTCTAGCTATGAAGGCTGGACAAGATTTAAAATATCTTGTGAAAAATCAGTCTTCTTTGGGAGAATATCAAACAATCACTCCTTTATCTGCTTTACTGAATATTCTCACGGATATTCATGAATATAATCAATTTGATAGTGGTCAAACAACACTTAATTATCTAACTTTTAGTCCTGATGGTAAAATAATTGCTTCTGGTGGCGATGATGGTACTATTAAACTATGGCATGAAAATGGAACTGCGATCGCTACTATTTCTAGTCATACAAATAAAGTAAAAAGTATCGGCTTTAGTCCCAATAGCAAAATTATTGCTTCAGCTAGCCAAGACGGAACTATTCAACTCTGGAATCGAGATGGTAGTTTTATTAAAACTTTATCTAAGGATAAAATTTGGTTAGTCAGTGCTATTTTCATTTCTGATAATACTCTTGTTTCTATCAGCAAAGATGGCACTATAAAATTCTCGCAGCTAGATAATACTCTTATTAAAACTATCTCACTCAAAAGTAATGCAATCACCAGCGCCAATATCAGCCCTAATGGTGAAGTTATTGCTGTTGGAAATGAAGAGGGAAATATTGAAATATACAAAATTGATGGCACTTTAATCAAAAAAATTGTTGGACATGAAGGTTGGGTGACAAGCATTAATTTTAGCCATGATGGAGAAAATATTGCTTCTGCTAGCGATGACAAAACTATTAAACTTTGGAAAAAAGATGGTACTCTAATTAGAACTTTCAAGGGACATACAAGTAGGATAAATGCTGTTAGTTTCAGCCGAGATGGTAAAATAATCGCTTCTAGTAGTAGTGACCAAACTGTAAAAATCTGGCAACTAGATGGTACTCTAATTAATACCTTCGTTGGGCATGGTGATTCGGTAGCTAGTGTGACTTGGAGTCAAGATAACAACATCATTGCTTCTGGTAGTGAAGACGGAATTGTGAAACTCTGGAAGCTGAACGCAGATATGATGACTACATTAACTGGGCATCAAGGCGGTATCACTAGTCTAAATTTCAGCCGTGATGGTAAAATAATAGCCTCTGGTGGTAACGATGGTACTGTGAAATTATGGCAGCGAAATGGAACTCTCATTGCTAACCTCACAGGGCATCAAGATTGGGTCAATAGTATTAGTTTTAGCCCCGATAATAAAACTATTGCCGTTGCTACTAATCAATTAGTTACTAAACTATGGCAGCAAGATGGTACTCGAATTTATCCTTTGAGTGAGCATAAAAAGGTAACAAGCCTTAGTTTCAGCCCCAACCAAAAAATACTTGCTTTTGGTACTGATAAAGGATTTATTGAAGTTTGGAAGTGGGACGGAACTTTAATTCAACCCTCGACTAAATTCTTCACTGGGCATAAAAATTGGGTAACAAGTGTCAGTTTCAGCCCTGATGGTAAAATTATTGCTTCTGGTGGTGATGATGATGGAACTATTGAACTTCGGCGGCTAGATGGAACTTTAATTACTACCCTAACTGGACATAGAAAAGGTATTAATAGTATTAATTTTAGTCCTGATGGTAAAATTATTGCTTCCGGAAGTAAAGATCAAACTATCAAGCTTTGGGAAAAAGATGGAACTTTAATTACTACCCTGACTGGACATAGCGGTGCAGTAAATAGTGTCAGTTTCAGCCCTAATGCAGAAATTATTGCTTCTGGTAGTGATGATCAAACTATCAAGCTTTGGAAAAAAGATGGAATTCCCATCACTACATTGCTTGGACATAAAGGTTCAGTAACCAGCGTCAGTTTTAGTCATGATGGAAAAGTTATTGCCTCTGCCAGTAAGGATGATAAAGTAATTTTATGGAGTTTGCAATTAGATGATTTACTCACACGAGGATGTCAATGGCTCCAAGACTATTTTCTGACTCATCCAGAAGATTATAAAAGTTTGAAGCAGTCTTGTAAGTAAACAATAGAATTCTCAATTTTTAATATATAGCAGTTTGCAATTGCGTGGAGTACAGACAATTCGTAGGGGCGCACAGCTGTGCGTCCCTAGCATATATCTCATTCAAATGAAAATCGCTATAAGTCGGGAATCTAATACCAATATGAAAAATGATTGCGAGAGATTGATTCACTCGCAACCCAAAAAAATTCAAAATAGTGTAAGCTTTTAGCGATCGCCAATGATCACAATTTTACAATTACAGCTATTTTCAGGTAAATAGACCACGCGGTAGGGGCACAGCATTGCTGTGCCCCTACGACAGATGTGGTTCAAATACATGAAAATTGCTGTAACCTACTCAAAAACATACTTTTGAGCCACTTTCCAATACCGCGAAAACCGTTTCAAATCAATATAGCCATCATAATCAAAAAATGGTTCCACCTCTAACACTTCCACTTTTATGGAACGCTCAATTTGATTGCAGATATCATCAAAGCGGGGACTCGGACTATCCACTGTCACCACTAAGTCTGCTTTGTGTTCTTCAGCAAAAGCCAAAATTTCTTGTACCACATCCCCACGACGGATGACAACAGGTAACTCTAGCAAACATTCGTAAATAAACGTCAACCGTTTAAGGCTGAGTTGCCATTCCTCTATCAAAGCGTCGTCCCAAACCCAAATAGCGGGAGCATCAGGGTATTCTTCTAATGCGGGATTATATGGACTGAGGCAGTCTCCATTTACCCAAACAATCGGTTTAGTCATTAGTCATTGGTCGTTAGTCATTAGTCATTAGTCATTATTTTTTTAACAAAGCACAACGGACAAATGACAAATGACAAAAAAATATCAGACATTGTTAGAAAGACTGGGGATGTTAGCGTAGCGTCTGTGAAAAATAATTGCTGCCGAATTAATCACCAAACAGGTGATTGCTAGAGACATCAAGATATAAGTAGGAGCCATCACCACACCAACCATAAACCAAGTGTATACGTGCAATAGCATCACGGAAGCGAAAAAGCTAGCAATTCCCGCAGACTGCCAGATTTGATGTGATGGGCGACGTAGCACTGTCAGAACCATTGTCAAAATTGTCACCAACAAATTTGCTGGTACAAGAAATGCACAAATAGTCACGCAGTTGGCGCGAGAGAATTCAGCTAAGGTGTTGAAATCGAACATTAAGATCCTGGGGATAGTGTTAGCAACCTATATATAATGTAACTTATTTCTAAATAATGAAATCTACCTTAGCATATATCGAGAGTATGAAAATTGAAAGTTTAACATAATTTAAATAATTAAATTAATTTCTTATAGTAACAATAGTGAATCCTAATGAGTCATAAAAATTTTGCATAAATCGGGTGGGAAACACCCACCCTGACTGAATTAACCAGGCAAAATCACTGTATCAATAACGTGAATCACACCATTATCAGCTTCGATATTTGGTGCCAAAACTGTGGCATTTTTAACTTCAAAACCATCAGAACAACTAATTTTAATCGGTGAACCTTCCACAGAATTCACCGTACCGAGTTGTGCCAAATCTGTCTGCAACAGCTTTCCCGAAACGACATGATATTTTAAAATCCGCGTTAACTGAGGAATATTTTGTAACAGAGTTTGAATAGTTCCGGGTGGTAACTTGGCAAAAGCAGCGTCATTGGGAGCAAAGACGGTGAAAGGCCCAGGACTTTTCAATGTTTCTACTAAACCAGCAGCTTGTACAGCCGCTACTAGTGTTTTGAAAGACTCAGCATTAACAGCAATATCAACAATATCAGCCATATGTCGTACCTAAATCTCTGGAAATGATTTTAAAGGATAATAAACATATTTTAAGTTTTATGTTTCAAATGGGGTCGGCGCCTACCCAATACTGTTCGGTTAAGCAAGAGACGCGATAAATCGCCGTCTCTACAACAATCAATTCTTTGTAGAGACGGCGATTTATCGCGTCTTTCTCATGTAGAATTTTGATCAAAAAACCTTAATCGCTATTTTATACCACATCTGTTAGCCTGACTCAAGAATGGGGAAAGATGTAAACAATGAAGTTATCAGTTCTCTTGCAGGATGTATTTTGATAAAATTTCTTTTTTTTGTGATTTATAAATAAATATGAATAAAAAACAATTACTGAAAATAATAATCGGCGATTTTACTTGGCAGAGATTTATGAAATCCATATTTTTTATTTATATATTTTTTGCTGTATATGTCTATTTTAGAGCAGACAGCATGATTTTTTTTCCACAATCATCTAGTTATCAGGATAGTGAGGAAATTATCAAATTGATAAGTAATGATAATACAAAAATTTCTGCTAGATATTTGTTTAATCCTCAAGCTGATTATACTATTCTTTATGCTCACGGTAATGCAGAAGATTTAGGTAATATCAAACAAACTCTAGAGCAATTACACGCTTGGGGGTTTAGTATTTTATCTTACGATTATCGTGGTTATGGTACGAGTGAAGGCATCCCAACAGAAAATAATGCTTATCAGGATATTGATAGCGCTTACAACTACTTGACAAAAGACTTAAAAATATCACCCCAAAAAATTATAGTTTGGGGGCGTTCTGTTGGGGGTGGTTCTGCTGTAAATTTAGCAGCCCGAAGACCAGTAGCAGGTTTAATCATTGAAAGTACTTTTATCTCAGCATTTCAAGTAATAGTGCCATTTCGGATTTTACCTTTTGATAAATTCTCTAATCTTGACAAAATCAAAAATATTAACTGTCCTGTATTAGTAGTACATGGTAAAATTGATGAAATTATTCCTTTTTCTCATGGAGAAAAATTGTTTGCCGCTGCATCATCACCAAAACTTTCTTTGTGGATTGAAGAGGCTAGTCATAACGATTTGTTCTGGGTAGCTGGAGACCAATATCAAACAACTTTAAATAAATTTATTAAGGTGTTGAAGAAGAATTCGGAATTCACGAGTCAGAATTAAGACCCTAGTGGACTCGCTACCGCTACGCTATCTGTGGGGGATTCAAACCTGCTACTCTCTGACAAAGCGATCGTCCTCCATCGCTACTGAAATTAGGTACTGATGCTTAATGATGTATATATATTCGTAATAACCATACAGATGACTGAGGCGGGGCTAAAGGTGTAGAAATGAAATGCATTTTGAGTGATAGCGAGTAGCGTTATCTTGAGCTAGGTGAACACAGAGTTGAAGACTTTTTTCATCAGTACTGAGTGCTGTTAGCAGTAACGGGGCGTTTAGCCCGTGCTGAGTGCTGAGTAAATAAGTTTACTCATTACTGATGTACTTGGTAAGAGTAACTCCCCCTCTGGGCGGAATCCTTTTCTTAGGAGAAGGTTGATACCCCACCCCTTGTGGGCGATCGCACGGGGTAAACGCCCCCTGCCATTAACGCAACTCAGCACTCTTTATTCGCACGATCGAATACAATAGCTGCCTAATAGACAGGTTGCAATGCAAATTCTTAAAGTACTAACTAGAGTCTATCTTAGTCCCATAGACTTGGATGAGGCGATCGCTTTCTATGAAAACCTCTTTACAGAAAAATGTTGGTTGTGGTTTCAATATTCCGACGCTGAGTTGGAACTGGCTGGCGTCGGTTCTATTCTTTTAATTGCCGGTTCAGCTGAAGCACTCTCTCCATTCAAAAGTACACACGCAACATTTCTCGTTGACTCACTCAATGATTTTCGAGAAGCACTGACTCAGCAAGGCGCAGTAATTCTGACGGAACCTAACAAAGTCCCCACCGGAGTTAATATGCGAGCTATGCATCCTGATGGAACAATTATTGAGTATGTTGAGTTAGTTTGATTAATTTTTAGCCCAAAAAGCATCTGCCGTGAAGGTCTTGGCCTTTAGGGACTTCCAAAAAATAAATTATCCCAAATTATTTGTACATTTTTCGGGTAGCACAGCTGTGCTACCTAAGTTCGCGGAGCGTCCCCCAGGGATGGGATGTTTTTTCACTGGAAGTCCCTTAACTGAGTGTTGCCATTAGCTACTTAACGTTTGTTCTGCTGCTTGATTCTTCAAAGAGTCTATGATAATATCCGTGCAACCACAAAATACTGTAATCCTATCGACTTACCGTAAATAATAGTCGATCTGGATTATCCACCATTTGTAAAGCTGCTTAATTGAATTAATCGGCTACAACTTTCATATAAATTTTCAGCCAATTGTCATTAGCACAAAAGGCAAATATTTTGTGCTGAAAAAACAACAACATTCAACAATTACTAGTGCATTATGGTAGAAATATCCAGCAAATCTCACTTCAAACTATTCAATTCCTTTCTACTATTCTTAGTAGGTGGAGTATTCACATTATCCACAACTTTAGTCAGTTGTAAAGCGCCAAATACACCAGAAAAAGCAGCTAACGCCTCTAATAGCACCAAGACAAAAGTCCTACAGATGGGCTATATGACCGCCGGAGATCTACTCAAGATTAAAGGAGTGTTAGAAAAACGTTTAACTCCACTGGGGATTAAAGTCGAATGGTCAAAATTTGCTGCTGGGCCGCAACTTCTAGAAGCAATGAATGTGGGAAGTGTAGATTTCGGTTTTGTGGGTGAAACTCCGCCTATCTTTGCTCAAGCATCTGGCGTACCTTTTGTTTATGTTGCTAGCAGCAAACCTGGAACTGGTGAGGGAACTGCTGTTGTAGTGGAGAAAGACTCTTCCATCAAGACAATAGCTGACCTCAAAGGTAAGGGATTAGCCTTTCAAAGAGCTACAGCACAACAATACTTCGTTATAAAAGTTCTGGAAGAAGCAGGACTAAAACTTAGCGATATTAAACACATCAACCTCACACCATTAGAAACTCGTGCAGCATTTGAACGTAAGAGCGTTGAAGCAGCTGTAATTGGCGACCCCCACCTCGCTCTATTTGAGAAAACTAATAGAGTTCGTATCATCCGGGATGGTAAGGGAATTACCACCCAAGGAGGCTACTGGTTAGGCTCGCGTAATTTCGTTAAAGATAATCCTGAGGTAGTGAAAATTATTTTGTCAGAAGTTAACAACATCGGCGAATGGGCTGAAGCCAACCCGCAGGAAGTAGCCAAACTGATTTCGCCGGAAGCAAAAATTGATGTTCCCACACTAGAACTCGTATCAAAGCGCAGGCGTTACACATTAAGACCGCTGAGTGAAGAAGTTTTGTCGGGACAGCAGAAGATTGCTGACTTGTTCTATGAACAAAAATTTATCACTAAGAAGATTGATGTTAGACAAGCAACACTTTCTTCTGAACAATATGCTGCTGTGACTCCTTCAGAAGTTAAGCCTTAACTTTGATGAGGAGAGGACTCAGTTAAGAGCTACTTTTAATCAGGTGGCGATACTTAGCCCACTTAATTGTAGTTTTCTTACACATATTTGCAGACATGAGTAAATTAGGGAATCGGGAAAGTATCATTTTCGATTTAGACGATACGCTAATTGTCGAGGTGGCAGCTGTAGAAGCAGCTTTCTTGGCAACCTGTGAGCGATCGCACGAAAAATATGGCACTGATACTCTGAATTACGCCAACGCCTGATTTTATTTCCCGAAACAGAATCAACACTCAAACAACTGAGCCAGAATTATCGCTTGGCTTTAATTACCAACGGAATTTCAGATTTACAACATGAGAAGTTAGAAAAAACTAATCTGTTGCCATACTTTGAACACATCACTATTTCTGGAGAAGAAGGATTTGGCAAACCAGATCCACGCATATTTGAGTTGACACTTGATAAGCTTGGTGTATCTGCCGAGAATGCTGTCATGGTAGGTGATAATCTCAGTCGAGATATCAAAGGAGCGCAGAAAATCGGCATCAGAGGTATTTGGATCAATCGTTCCAGAAAAACTCTCTCACAAGATATCTGTATTCCGGATGCTCAGATATCCAGCTTGAGTGAATTGCTCAATATAGATAGTTTTGATACATTAATAGGTTGCCATAACGAACCAAGACGGCAACAATGAATCATTTGACGTTTAATTATTTCTACTTACTGAGCTATGAATTGCTTACATTACTTTTCGTAACAGTTTTATAAACTATCTCTAAATATTTGACTGTTATGTCACAATGGGAGGTGAGAGTTAATTCGGGCGACCTCGTTTGTTTTTATTATTGACAGGCTTTTTCCTTTTGGTATTCACAGACTTTTCTCCGAAATCTAAATCTCTACACCTCTATGATTTTGGAGACAATCTATGTCAGTTTATGTAGGCAATCTTTCTTACGAAGTTACAGAAGAAGGTTTGAATGCGGTGTTTGCAGAATATGGTTCTGTAAAGCGTGTTCAGCTACCTACCGACCGTGAAACAGGTCGTGTACGTGGCTTTGGTTTTGTGGAAATGGGCACAGATGCTGAAGAAACAGCTGCCATTGATGCTCTTGATGGTGCTGAGTGGATGGGACGTGACCTTAAAGTAAATAAGGCTAAGCCCAAAGAAGACAGAGGTTCCTTTGGTGGTGGTGGTAACCGGGGAAACAATAACTTCCGGAACCGTTACTAAAAATTTAAAGATTTAGCTCTTAGAGCTAATCTATAAATTGAATTGAATCAAGGCTCAGGCAGCAATGCTTGAGCCTTTTTGCTGCAAAATTGGTTTTATCAGAAGTTAAGCGATCGCCACTTCACGATCCGCAACTTTGCTAAACTGATTTACCGGACGGGGTAAACCAAGATTCTCGCGTAGAGTTGCTGCTTCATACTCTGTACGGAACAGACCCCGACGTTGCAGTTCAGGAACTACCAAATCCACAAACTCATCTAAACTTCCAGGTAACCAGGGTGGCATAATATTGAATCCATCGGCCCCGCCATTGATAAACCAATCTTCTAACTGGTCGGCAATTTGTTCTGGTGTGCCCAAAATCTGACGATGCCCACGCGCACCAGCTATCCATAAATAGAGTTGTCGAATCGTTAAATTCTCTCTTTGAGCCAAATCAATCAAGAGTTTCTGCCGACTTTTGCCACCATTTGTCTCTGGTAAATCTGGCAGTGGTCCGTCCAAGGGATAGCCGGATAGGTCAAATCCACCAATCATCGATCCCAGCAAATTTAAGCCGACCACCGGATCGATTAATTCCTGAATGCGATCGAATTTGTCTTTAGCTTCCTGCTCAGTCTTTCCAATTACGGGGAACACACCAGGCATAATTTTCAGATGGTCAGGGGAGCGTCCATATTGAGCTAGTCTTCCTTTCACATCTGCATAAAATGCTTGGGCTTCTGCAAGGGTCTGCTGAGCAGTGAAAATTACCTCCGCCGTTTGAGCCGCCAAATTTTTACCATCTTCAGATGACCCAGCTTGAATGATCACGGGATAACCTTGGATGGGACGGGCGACATTCAGCGGACCACGCACTGAAAAATGCTCGCCTTTGTGGTTGGGAATGTGTAACTTATCTGGATCGAAGTAAATACCCGACTCTTTGTCATGGAGGAAAGCATCATCTTCCCAACTATCCCAAAGCTTGGTTACCACATCCACAAACTCACGGGCACGCTCATAGCGTAGCGTATGCTCCATGTGCTTTTCACGATTGAAGTTCAGCGCTTCCGCTTCAGTGGCAGAGGTGACAAGATTCCAACCGGCACGACCACCACTGAGATGATCTAGCGACGCAAATTTACGCGCAAGGTGATAAGGCTCGTTATAGGTAGTCGATACTGTCGCCGTCAAACCGATGTTTTCTGTAACCACAGACAAAGCCGACAACAAGGTGAGGGGTTCAAACTGGACGAGTTTACCATTACGGCTAAAAACGTCAGGTTCTTGATTGCGTTGGCGGACAGCCACACCGTCAGCAAAAAAGATCATGTCAAACTTACCGCGTTCCGCCGTCTGTGCCAGCCTTTTGTAATGCTGAAAGTTCAAACCACCGTCAGCCTGCGCTTCGGGATGCCGCCATGAGGCCAGATGATGACCACTGCTTGATAAAAATGCACCCAATCTCAGTTGAGGTTTTTTCGTACTCATTATTTTTCTTTCTCCTATTTAGAAGAATTAATAACCAATGCCCCATGCCCTTTAAACCAATACGCTTGGGTTAAGAGTTAATGGTGTCGATAATTGGTCTAGAGAAGACGCGATAAATCGCGTCTCTACATGAGGGTTTTGGAGTTATGTGAACTGTATTGCCCTTTAAACAGGCTGTGGTCTGAGTAAATCTGTTTTGGTAACAAATTCACTAAATGTACTTGCAACTTCCTGCGGTAATGGGATTGCCGACGTTTGCACTGGTAGGCGGGGAAACAGTAATTCTGCGACTCGATAGGCTTCTTCCAGATGGGGATACCCTGAAAATACAAAGGTATCAATGCCTAAATCAGCATATTCCAGCATTCGCGCTGCAACTGTATCTGCATCTCCTACCAACGCAGTCCCAGCACCGCCACGCACTAAACCAACACCTGCCCATAAATTGGGGCTAATTTCTAAGTTTTGGCGATCGCCATTATGCAGTTGTGCCATGCGGCGTTGTCCTTCTGATTCCGATTGGGCAAACCGCCGATGTGCAGCAGCAATGGTTTCATCATCCACATACTGAATCAATTCGTTCGCTGCATCCCAAGCTTGTTGCGTAGTTTCCCGGACTATGACATGCATCCGAATCCCAAAACGTACTGTTCTACCTTGTTCTGCTGCTAATCGGCGTACCTTAGCAATCTTTTCGGCAACTTGATTTGGTGGTTCACCCCAAGTTAAATACACATCAATATGTTTAGCAGCAACTTGGAGAGCAGCATCGGAAGAACCACCAAAATATAAAGTCGGATAAGGCTTTTGTACGGGAGGAAATTGCAGTTTTGCACCTGCAACTTTCAGATGACGACCATTGAAGGTTACTTCATCACCTTGCATCAGCGATCGCCAAATTGTTAAAAATTCATCAGTCAGTTCATAACGCTGGTCATGATCTAAAAAAATTCCATCTTTAGCTAGTTCTTTTGTATCACCACCAGTCACCACATTCAGAATAATTCGACCATTAGAAATCTGGTCAAAAGTAGCAGCCATCCTCACTGCTAAAGAAGGTGACATAATTGCCGGACGAAAAGCTACAAGAAACCGCAAACGTTCGGTAACTGAAATCAGAGAACTAGCTACAATCCAGGTATCCTGCTTTTGTCCAGTACCAATTAACATGCCGCCGTAACCCAACTTATCAACAGCTTGGGCGATTTGCTGCATATAAGGATAAGTGGCTGGACGCCTGCCAATTGTAGTGCCTAAATAACGCTCATCTCCCTGTGTAGGCAAATACCAAAAAACTTCCATAATCACTCTGTTCCAAATTTATTCATTGGTCAAAATAATTCGTAATTCGTAGTTCGTAGTTCGTAATTATTACCCCATGCTTGAGGGCAGCTTATTAAATATTCATGGCGCATCTTTGACTTTTCCATTAATCATTAATGATGCTTTACCCTCTTTAATTACGAATTACGAATTACGAATTACGAATTACTTAGTCACTATCTAATGCTATTTCTGACTAATAGTTTCCGGTGTGATGGCTGCATATTGTTCATTAGTCAGCATCGCTTCCTGAATATTTATAGATTTAGGAATTATTTTTTCTTGAGCAAATAAATCGGCAATTTTCTGTTGATTCTCCATGATTTGTGGAGTAATTGGTCTTAAACCGTAATTTCGTCTTTCAACCATTGTTGTTAAAATATCTTGATCAATTTTCAGATGAGGAGCAATAAGTTTTACAGCTTCCGCTCGATTTTTGTCAGCCCATTGACCTGTGTTATCTACTTCCTCAAGGATTAATCGCACTAATTTGGGATTTTCTGTAGCAAACTTTCGCGCCGCCATGTAATATCCACCTTGAGTAGAAATGCCGCTAGCATCTCTCAAAACACGGGCATTTGCCTTTTTTTCTGCCACTGCTAAATAAGGGTCCCAAGTTACCCAGGCGTCAATTTTTCCTTGAATAAATGCATCACGAGCTTCCGAAGGAGGTAGACTCAAGGCTTGAATATCACTATATTTTAAACCACCTTCTTCTAAAGCTTTGATTAATAAATAATGTGAGGCAGAACCTTTTTGAAAAACTATTTTTTTACCTTTGAGGTCGGCTAAAGTCCGAATCGGAGAATTATTTTGAACTACAATGCCACTTCCTTTACCAGTGCTGGGTTTGTTACTAGCAACATATACTAAAGATGTACCAGCAGCTTGAGCAAATATTGGAGGAGTTTCGCCTACAGAACCAATATCAACTCTACCCACATTCATCGCTTCCATCAGTTGTGGACCGGCGGCAAATTGCGCCCATTCTACGGAAACACCTAAAGGTTGTAAACGCTTTTCAACTAATCCTTTGAGTCTGACAATATCCCCAGAACTTTGATATCCCATGCGAACAACTTTAGCTTGAACACCAGTAGTTTTATTTTCTCCTTTTGGGGTTTCCACTGAGCAACTAACTAAGGTTGTTGAGATTGTTAATAATCCAGGTAAGACGAATAGGGAAAACCGTTGAAAAATTTTTAATTTTGGTTGTTTGAAGGCGGTAATCATGGATGTGATGCTTGATTTTTATTTGTTATGTTGATTTGTAGGGGCGCACAGCTGTGCTACCCTACGGTGTACGGTGTATTGCTTTTTAAACAGTTTGCAGCTGAAGATTCTTTTGGAAAAGTTCTACAACGTTTTTCCAAGCATCAGCAGCAGCTTCGGAATTATAGCTAGCGCGATGGTTGCAGAAAAAACCATGTCCTGCTCCCTCGTAGCGGAAGATTGCATGGGGAATATGATATTTTTTTAATTCAGCTTCAATCTGTTGTGTGTGTTCTAAGGGAATTCCTTGATCTTCAAGACCGAAGAATGCATAGATGGGGCTTTTAATATCGGGAGTGCGTGTGATGGTTGGTTCTCCACCGCCGGGAGTTGAGTTTGTAATCCCACCACCATAAAAGGAAGCTGTAACTTTAATATCTGGTAATGTGGCAGCTAAGTAAACGACGTGGCCACCAAAGCAGAAACCTATGGAACCGATCGCATCTGCTTGCACATTTGGGAGAGCTTTCAAATAAGCGATCGCAGCCTGAACATCACTCAATATTTCGTCTGCTTTGGTCTGCTCCTTATATTGTCTCCCCTTTTGGATATCTTCAGGATTGTATCCAGCCTCGAAACCGGGAGCAGTGCGTTGAAATAAAGTCGGAGCGATCGCCACATACCCCTCTAGGGCAAATTTCTCGGCGACTTCCCGAATGTGTATGTTTACCCCAAAGATTTCCTGAATCACAATCACCGCTGGGAAAGTTCCCTTTTTTGCTGGCTCAGCTAAGTAAGCGTCAATTTGTAAATCACCGTTGGGGACTTTTACCTGAGTAGTGCGAATTTCTGTGTTTGTCATCGTTTGAGATTAGCTTCCAATCGCTTTTAGTTTCGTTTTTTGATGGTAAATTGAATAAAATACTTAATCTGTACCGATTTACCGTATTTTAGAAGTAGTATTTCACAAACAATGTGCAAACGCAAGTCCTGATTTGGGAAGCAAACAGGGCATGAAAACCTCGACACCCCTACACCCAATACTGTTTGGTTAAGGTAACAGACACAATAAATCGGCGTCAAGACGAAGGAATGATTATTGTAGAGACGGCGATTTATCGCGTCTTTGGAATTTAGAATTTTAATCAAAAAACCTTAACCGAACCGTATTGCCCCTACACCTCCTCAGAGGGTTGAGTTAAGGCTAGTGGTCTATCGCATTAATTCTGAGGGGTAAATAAGTTTGTAGTTAGGACTTTAGTCCTTGATTTTTAAGCACTGAAGTGCTTGCTACAAACTCATCAAAATTAATGGGACAGACCACTAGATCGCTTTGAGAACCCTCCTTGAGCTAATCTGAATTCAGATTCAATGAAAAATTTACACAGGAGTAGGGAGAGGAAAAGTCATATGGAAGTTTTTTTAGCTAATATTAATCATCTTGAAAGTCTGGCGATACTGTTTGATGAATACCGCGTTTTTTATAATCAGGTATCAGATATTGAAGCTGCCAAAGAGTTTATCAAAGAACGTTTTAAGAATAATGATTCAGTAGTGTTTGGAGCTAATGAAAATGGAGAAATAATTGGGTTTATTCAGCTTTATCCGAGTTTTTCTTCAGTGTCGATGAAGCGAGTATGGATATTGAACGATTTGTATGTGAAAGAGTCGCATCGCCAGAAGAGAGTTGCAACGTTATTGATGAGTGCTGCACAAGAATGTGCCAAAAAGAGTGGGGCAGTTCGAGTAATATTAGCGACTCATATTTCTAACACAAATGCCCAAAAGCTTTATAAATCACAAGGATATATCAAGGATCAAGAGTTTTATCATTACGCTTTACGATTACAGTAATAGTATAACACTCCATTGTGTGTTACTTACTCAGTTAGAATCACCTAAATTTTTTGAGGAATTACGCCCAGATAAATGAGTGGAGAGACAGAACTATCAACTTTGATTAAAGGGATGAAACCCCAATTACAACCTGGTGAATATGTGTTTTGCACTGTACCTGTGGATCGAGTCCCAACAAATATAGAACCAGTTTGCGTATTTCGAGAAGCAGAAGGTACGACATTAATTATTACAAAACAGGAAGCGGATAAGCTTTCGATTCCTTATTCTTTTGTAGCAGCATGGATCACATTGACTATTCATTCGTCACTGGAGGCAGTCGGTCTGACGGCGGCAATTTCTCACAAGTTAGCAATAGCTGATATAAGTTGTAATTTGGTTGCTGCCTATTATCACGATCATTTGTTTGTCAAATGCCAAGATGCACAACGTACTATGGAAATTCTCACTTTAATAAGCAAGGATGAAACACAGCAAATTTAATGGTAATTTATGAAATTAATTACAATTTTGGAATAAAATTTCCGTTTTAATGGTGTATAAAATTGATATGGATAATTCAATCATATTTGTACGACAAAGTGCTGCCTACATAGCGAAAAAACTAAACTCTAGTGATGAAAAAATTCTTCAGCACCTTTTTGAGCAATGTACTGACTACGCCATTATGACGGATGGACATCCGCCTCTATCTTCTGCTGCCGCTGATGAATTTTTAGCTTTACCTGAAGGTAAAACTATAGAAGATAAATTTATATTTGGTTTGTTTGCTCCAGATGATACCCTTGTGGGAATGCTGGAAAGCATTCGGGATTATCCTGATGAAAAAAGTTGGTGGATAGGGTTAATGATGTTGGCTCCAGAATACCGAGGGAAAGGATTAGGCTCTCAATTTTACCAAGCTTATGAAAGTTGGGTGGCACAGCAGGAAGCGCAATCTGTATTTTTGGCTGTTCTGCAAGAAAATCAGTCAGGATTCACTTTTTGGCAGAAGCTGGGTTTTGAAGTGATACGCATAGCACCACCCCAGGAATTTGGAAACAAAATTCATCCGCGCTATGTGCTGCGGCGACAGGTGACTAAAGGTGACTAAAGGTAAAGTAGCATCCACAGTAATTTAATTGGACTGCACCTGTTGACGAATCCCACCCTGTAGCGCGATCGCTTTGCGCTTCATCTTTGCTAGTGCTACTTGGCTTAATTTAACTTGTTACTTCTCTTAACTCCTGCCCAAACGGTAAGGGGTTGTCCGACTTGTTTGTAAAGCAAACTCTCTAAAATCACACCATTATTATTGGCTGTTAGAGCTTTATTCGGCTGACGCAGAGATTCATAGAAACCGTTGTACCAACCATCTTTTGACTTGAGGTTGGCTTGGACGAAATCAAATAAATTACGCGTATAAGCAGTGTTATAAAGCACGTGCCAACCGACTGATGCCTTAGCACTTAAAAAGCGCAAATCATTACGCTGTTGTCGAGTGTCTGTGATGGTAGCCCAAGGTTCTCCATTGACAAACAAACTGCTGTAAACAAAGTAAGGAGCGCGATCCAAGTTGTCTTCAGTGACGGCTGTTAATTGTTTTGTCGCTTGATAGCGAGATTCTTGAGCAGCTAAAATTCTATCGGCATAGGCTTTAGGCAAAGCTTGAAACCCAGTTTCAATACCATCTAAAATATAAGGCTCGCTCAAAACGTAGTTATTAGCTTCAGATTTTTTATAGTCACGTCGGTCGTAAGGAATTCCTTGTCCGTAAAGATTTACAAAGGCAGTATGGGACTGATAATCCAAGGCTTTTTTAACATCCAAGCCCCAAAGGTTCAGACCATAGGCAGCATAATTCTCGTAGCCCAAGCGACCTTCTTGGTTGTATTGTTCTTTACCTTTGATGACGGCAGTACCATACATTTGCCCATTTTTGGTGAGACGCTTGACTTGCCAATGTTTCCAAACATCATTGGAGAGCGATCGCATTTGGGGATACTTTGCACCAACAATCTTTAGCCAGATTGCCATTCGCCCCAAATCAATGGCAGACCAACCAATTTCTTCCCGTTTTTCTAGTTGACCATAATTAACGGGTATGAGGGTTTTTGCGTTGTAGACCTTGTTGGGTAGTTCCTCTTTGTATAACGGCAGAGATGCCAGTGTTTTCAACATTTTGGTCATTTTGGCTTCAAATTCAGCCGCAGGCACGATATTGAGTTCTCTAGCACTGACTAAGGCGGCGATCGCTGCTGCCTGATCCCACATAGTCACAGAGGCAAAGCCATCAACAGAATTAACCAAGCCAGTTTCGTCATTCCAATTGCGCTGGAAGTATGACCAAGCCTGACGGGCAGTTGCAATTTCTTCTTTTGTTAACGATCCTGCACCAGGGGCAACATAAGGAGTGATGGCGATGGTTAATTGGTTGGGAGCAATGGGTTCACCTGGTAAAACCACAGATGTAGCGTCAAGTTTGGCAATTGTTTCAGTTTCTTGAGCAGTAAAAGGAGTGCTTTGTATGGGTTCCTTTGGTTGTGAAGCAGCTTGGGATGTTGATATTTCAGGTTTTTCTGGAGAACTTCGAGAAAGTTGCCCAGACCAAAAATTAAAACCAGCGATCGCGATGACAGCAGTCACCACTCCTCCTACGGAAGCCAGTATGGACAAACTTTTAGGTGGGGGTTGAAAATCAGAACTCATAGGGATTAAAGCCTCATTTTATGAATTACAGTTACTTGCGTAATCTCACCAGACTTTATTCTTCCCAATTTTGAAATCTGATTAACGTAACGGATTGTGTTGTCATTTTTTGATGGTAAATAGACCTGCGCTGTAGAGAACATTGCTGTGCCCCTACGACAGATGTGGTTTTTTCAACACCAATATTTAGTATTTCCTGTCAATGCGTAAGTCCTATAAGTGATTAATTATCATCATTTTTCTGCAATTTTGCCAGCTTCTCAGGCTGTTTTTAGTTGGAAAACAGCAGATTTTATCGAAATTTTAAAAAATGCCGCCCAAAAAGCTGAACTGACGGTTATTGGTGAACTTGCTTTTGCATTCCAACCGCAGGGAGTTTCAGCAGTTATCTTGCTAGCAGAATCCCATGTAGCATTACATTTTTGGCCAGAGGAAGCAAAAGTCACAATTGATATTCATATATGTGACTACCAAAAAGATAATCTTGAAAAGGCTCTCATTCTCACCAAATTACTGACAATAGAAATCAGTGAATCTGATAAAATTGCTGATTGGAAGTATTTATTTATCAGTAGTTGACAGGTAAATAAATAGGAGCCAGAACTCATAATTCAGAATTCAGAATTATGAATCACAGGTTGGGTAGAAGAACGAAACTAGGATTTACGCACTCAGATCCCCCAACCCCTTTAAAAAGGGGGGAACCGGAATTAAAGTCCTCCTTAAAAAGGGGGATTTATAACGTTTTGTTACCGAGAAGAGTACTTTTCAAACAACCTCTTAGGGACGACCTTTAAATGGATTGATGTAAAGTTGATCTTGGCACTCTACACCCACCTCAAACTTGCAATCTGAGCGGGGATAGGCAATGCAAAGCAAAACATAACCCATCGCCTCTTGTGCAGATTTGAGTGCGATCGCCTCAGACTGATCAACTTCACCCTCAATTAGACGCGCTGCACAGGTAATGCAAGCACCGTATCGACAACCCACAGGTAAGCGCAAACCCGTGGCTTCTACAGCATCTAAGATGTACTGACTTTCTGCCACCTCTACAACGAAGTTATGGCGATTAAGAAGCTGCACTCGGTAACTTTTCATGGCACTTTTCAGTTAATCAAACCATAGCGTAGGGTAGCACAGCTAGCTGTGGGTATACACTTGAACTTCAACCCTCAATTCGCCACGATTTTACCCAAAGCTGTACTTACTTTCAAGAAAAGCGATCGCCATCACAGCATTTTTTATCGGAAATTCTTTATCTAAAAATTAACTCCGGTTACCTGATTGAGATACAGTAGTTTATAACTTAGCTTTTGCAAAGTAACCCTTGTAGCTGTGCAATGCTCTGGGAAAACCAATGGTCAAAGATTCATTTGGACTCGAAATTACTAGCGATTCATCAGCTGCGGTTGATGCCATCAATAGCTTTGTGGATCAATTATTCAGCGTCGGCAACGATGCTCAAGTTATTTTCAAAGCAATTGAGGCAGATCCGGCTTGTGCGATCGCCAATGCTCAAGTTGCCGCATTTTACTTGTTTGCTGGTGGCTCTGTTGGCTTCACCCAGGCAACATCTTATCTGAATGTGGCCAAAGCAAACCTCAAAAGAGCCAATGAGCGCGAAAAACTTTACGTTGCAGCAATAGAAGCTTGGGCAAACCGCGATATCCAGCAAGCGATCGCTTATCATGAAGCGATTACTGATAGCTATCCCCGCGATTTAGCCTCAGTGCATGTAGCCCAGTATCACTATAGAAATACTGGTAACAGTCAGGGGCTGCTGCGGATTGCCGAAAAAGTTTTCGCCGCCAATCAAGATAATCCCTATATCTACGGGATGCTGGCATTTGGGCTAGAAGAGTGCCATCGGATACCAGAAGCAGAAACATATGCCAGACTTGCGATCGCCCTGAAACGAGATAACCGTTGGGCACACCACGCCATTGCTCATGTGTTAGAAACCTCAGGACGCCTGGAAGAAGGGATTACCTTAATGGAAAGTCTCAGTGATACTTGGGAATCTGGCAGTTCGGCTTTTTATGGACATCTTTGGTGGCACACATCCCTTTACTACCTGGATATTGAAAATTTTGCCAAGGTACTGGAAATATACGACACCCGCATCTGGGGACGTGCCAAAAAAGACAGTGGCCGTGAGCAGATCAATGCGATCTCTCTGTTGCTAAGGCTAGAGTTACGCGGTGTAGATGTGGGTTCGCGCTGGCAAGAACTTGCTGGGTATTTGCAACCACGACTACACGAACATGTCCTGGCGTTCTTGGATTTGCAATACATCTATGCACTGGTGCGGGGTGGTAAAGAAGACTGGGCGGGTGAAATGTTGGAGAGTATGCAACGTCATGCCGAAAAAGTATTACCCTATGCTAGACGTACTTGGGCAAAGATCGGAGTACCTGCGGCTCAGGGGATGATAGCTCATGCTCGTGGAGATTGGAACAAAGCGATCGCTCAATTAGAGCCGGTATTGCCAGAGTTACAATCCACGGGTGGATCTCATGCTCAACGAGACTTATTTGAGCAAATTTATCTTGATGCTTTGATACACCAAAGGCAGTATCACAAAGCCTTGAATGTTCTGGAAAAACGTCAAGCTGCCCGCAACAACATTCCAGTAATTCAGCGGGAATTAGCTAACACGTACAGCCAACTAGGACGCATCGATGAAGCACATCGAGCTTCTCAACTGGCTTTAAAACTATCACAACATTATCATCAAAAAGTAGAGCAAACAGTATGACCACATACGTAAATCTCGGAAAAAGTGGACTGAAAGTATCGCGCATTGCTCTGGGCACCATGACTTATGGCGATCGCAAATTGCGAGAATGGGTATTAGAAGAAGAAGAAAGTCGCCCTTTTATCAAGCTGGCTTTGGAGTTAGGGATTAACTTCTTTGACACTGCCGATGTTTATTCCTTAGGTGTCAGCGAAGAAATAGTCGGACGAGCATTAAAAGACTTTGCCAAAAGAGATCAAGTTGTAATTGCTACCAAAGTTCACGGCAAAGTCGGTGATGGTCCCAACGATCGCGGACTATCTCGCAAACATATTTTTGATGGCATTGATGCCTCATTGCGGCGGCTACAGACCGATTATGTGGATTTGTACCAGATCCACCGTTGGGACTATGAAACACCAATTGAGGAAACCCTAGAAGCGCTGCACGACCTGGTAAAAATAGGTAAAGTTCGTTACCTGGGTATATCGAGTGTTTACGCTTGGCAGTTTGCCAAAGCCCTTTTCCTAGCCGATCAACACGGTTGGAATCGCTTTGTATCCATACAAAACCACTACAACCTCGTTTATAGAGAAGAAGAAAGAGAAATCATACCTCTATCTTTAGACCAAGGAATTGGAATTATTCCCTGGAGTCCCTTAGCGCGAGGCTTCCTGGCTGGTAATCGCAGCAAAGAAGACTATGGTCAAACTGTGCGGGCGAAAACCGACGAATTTGCCCACAAACTCTACTATCAAGATTCAGATTTTCAAATAGTCAATCGCGTCGTCGAGTTAGCCCAAAAACGCGGCGTCAAACCAGCACAAATAGCCCTAGCTTGGTTATTACATCAACCAGGCGTGACAGCCCCAATCATTGGCGCTAGTAAGATAGAACATCTCAAAGAAGCAGTTGAGGCTGTGGATTTGCAGCTTTCAGATGAAGAACGCAAATACTTGGAAGAACCCTACACACCCCATACCATTTTAGGGCATCAGTATCCCGCAGGGAATCGCGTGTAGGCAAATCGCTGGATTGGGGAGTGGGGAAAAGAAATTTTCATGACTCCTTGTGATGTCAAGTTGGGATAATCACTTACTATTCAAAACTCCCCGTGTCCCCGTGTCCCTCGGTCGTCCATTTCCAAAAATCTTCGCAACACACGAATCGACTGTAGGGGCGTACAGCTGTACGCCCCTACATATCTATCTGTATCAGGTATTTCGTGAAATGAGATTAGATCCAAATATCTGAAGTGCAATCACCGCCAGGATAGCGCATCTCGTGAGCGCGAGAGGGGCCTGCTGGTTCTTGGCCAAAGTCAACGTAGAAGTCTTCGTTGATTTTTAGTCCGCCATTTTCAGTGTCGCAGTCAATCTGTAATAAATATGAGCCGGTTTTAGATAAATCAGGATAAAACTGATTGTCCCAAGTGCTAAATAGGGAATTCGTCACATAAAGCCGTTTACCATCCAGACTCAGCTGTAGCATTTGCGGGCCGCCAGCTAATTTATGACCTTGAACTTCACCACCATTACCTAACAAACCACCGCACCAAACTTGACCAGTAAGTTGAGGATGGGCTGGGTCACTGATATCATATTGGCGGATATCTCCATGCAGCCAATTGGAAAAGTAAATATAGCGATCGCACATTGAAATCAAGATATCAGTAATCAACGATGGCACTGGTATCGGCCAGCCTTCCACTTCTTGTGAAGGTATATCAATTACTTTCTCTATTTCCCAATGACCATTAGGTTTGTGCCAATGCCAAACATTACTACTGAGTGCTGCGGCGACAAACCCATGAGTGCTGTCGGGGTTATGGTGAAAGCGCAGTTCTAAGGGAATTAATCCTTCTTGTCCTAAGTCAAAACTTTGGATAATTTCCCGTGTTGACCAATCCCAGAAATGTATATGATGACCATAGTTATCAGCTGCTACATCGTTGAGGTCAAAACCAGGATAATAGGTTTTGGGTGCGCCCCACTCACTACTCACCATGACGTTATGACGAGGTTGATACCAAAAGTCATAGTTAAACCGCATCCCATCGGCTTGGCGTTCCCAACGTCCAGCAATATCAAAATTTTCATCCAGTAACAAAAAGCCACCAGGGCCATTTCCCTCACTGTCGCCGAGCATGGAAATCATCACATGACCATCTGCTAGGCAGTGTACTGTGTGCGGGGCAGTTAAATTAGTTTTTTCTTGAATTTCTTGTGGTTCAATGACCTTGTGCAGTTTTGGCGCCTTGCTATCTGCGGTATCAACAATATAGATACGGCTAGAACGTTGCCCAGGTATTACCGTAAATCTACGTAATTTGCTAGCGTCGCCGTGACAAGAACTACAAGCATTCCAGCCAAAGTGATGTAATTCATCGCCAATATAAGGCATAGATAGACGATGAATCACTTGGGAATAGGTGGGGGAATTGGGATCAACGTCCACAGTAGCAAGATAATCTGGTTCTTCGATACCAGTGCCAGTATAAAGGGCGATCGCGTAAAGCACCTTTTCTCTTTGGGCTTTGATGGCTGCTTCTGGAGAAGCGTAGCCAGGGCCGCAGCAAGCATGAGTCATGGTTTTACACCTCACAGGCTTTGAAAATTACAACAAGTTTACAACAAGCCCCGATAACAAATAAAAACCAAAATCACTGCCCACGAACCCAACGCCCTTTGACTGCAACCAGAATATTGAGCAAAGGAATAACTCCCCCACTCATATCTTATATGTTGTGTCTTAACTGCCTTGGCGATTGCTATAAAAGCCAGTGTCTTGCAAAAACTCTAGAATTGCTGTATTTAGTACCTCAGAAGCACCAGTTGAAGCATCGTGACAGCAGTTAGACAAAATTTGAAATTTGGAATTGGGGATATGCTGATGTAATTTTTCACCATGACTAGCAGGAAACCAACTATCTTGCTCACCCCACAAAACTAGTGTAGGACACTGAATTTTATTCAATTTATTTTGAATTTTAGTGAGCATATTTGGCTTATTTGCTTGCCAATTCTCTATTTCCCGGGCTGCTATTTGTAATTCTTCGGCAACTTTGGCGATCGTACCAGGTAATTCAAGAAAAGGGTAAGTTATCCAATAGATATCTTCCTGTGTGAGAATTGAAGGATCGAATAGTACCGCACGTCTTTCTGTTGCCATTATTTCTCTAAATAAGGGTGCAAACAGATTTACTAAACGCAAAGAGTCTATTGTTTGCATTATTTCTAGAGGTGTTTGGGCAAGTAACCACATAGACCAATGGGGTAAATGTTCAGTAAAGATAGGTACGTTTACTACTACCAAGCGCCCGATTAATTCGGGATATTCTTCAGCAAGGGCTAGGGCAACTAATCCTCCCAGGGATTCAGCTACAATGACTGCTGGTTCATCACACAATGCCTGAATAATTCTTTGAAACTCAATAACTTGATGACCCTTGTGTTCTCTTCTAGACAATGGTTTTTCAGAAAAACCAAAGCCTTTGGCATCAAAACAAATTACCCGAAAATGTTTAGATAATGGTGCTATCATGTGGCGCCAATTGTAGCTCCAACTGCCCATACCATGTAGGAGAATTAGCGGTTTACCTCTACCTTTTTCGCCATAAGCAATTTGTACAGGATAGCCATGAGCATCAGTAATAACCAAATTTTGCCGCCCTTTAGGAAAAGTGGCTTGCCACCAATCTTTCATTCCTATATTCATCAATAATTTTAGGTGAGAATTCAGAATTCAGGAGCAGGCAGTCCGGTCTTGGTGGTTTCCCCAAAGAGGAACTGCCGCCGGCATCAAGCAACTGCCGTTCAGAATTCAGAATGAATGTAAAATCAAGGATACTATAGCTTTTGAATATTATTCCAATTATTAAGCTTGGGTCTTAAAGTCTTCTTAATTCTGACTTCTGAATTCTGAATTATGATAATTTAAGTGCCAGTTAAGGCATTCCACAATATTCTAATTAGGATCACGGGTAATGCTACTAAGACAATGGAGACGAGCAACAATCCAACCAAAAGAGCCATGATAAACCACTTATCTGCACTCTTTTGCTGGCTGGGAAACTTTAAGTGTTCTTCCAATAGCTTGAGATTATAATTGTTAGCTGTCCAGGCAATATCAAAAAAGTCTCCCAAAATTGGGATAGCGCCTACTAAGCCATCAATAATTACATTCACAACCATTCTGCCTAAGGAGGCTCTAGATACACCCAGACGTGCTGCTTCTAAAATGATGTAGCAAGAAAACATGATTCCCAAAAAATCGCCACCAATAGGTAGTAATCCTAAAATTGGATCTATACCAATACCAACTTTGGTTCCGGGAATAGTGATAGCATTATCCAGCAGCCGACTGATTTGGCGGAGGCGCTTTAAGGTAGGTGCTTTGGAATCAGGTTCAATCATCGAAGAGCGAAAAGAAGAATCAGGCATGAAAGCGATCGCTTATTTGTATTGAATCGTTAGACATTTTACTCTTCTATTGAGCTTTTGCAAAAGTTTCTTCCAAGATTTACTAATTAATATTTTTTAATATTTTTCGGCAGATTGCGACTGTGGTTTTGGGCGCATATTTTCGCCGACAATCACGTTCAACTGGTCGCCGATTAACAAAACAGCAGCGCTCATTGATAGCCAGAGCATTAAAACTATCACAGCTCCAACAGCACCATATACTTTATTATAATTCCCAAAGTTCGCTACATAAAGCCGAAATAGGGCAGATAACATAGCCCAAAAAACAGCTGCTAAAATTGCTCCAGGCATCATTGGTGTGCCTGAGTTCCAGACACTCGGGCCGTAGCGATAGAGAAAGCCAAAAGCAAAAGCAACAATACCTAAAGCTAAAGGCCAGCGTAAGAGCTGCCAAATATCGAACAAGAAGATTAAAGAAGGATTTCCACGTGCTACCATTCCCAACAGCCAATCGCTGGTAAACACTAAAAAAGAAGCCAACACCAAAAGCAACATAGTACCGATTGTTAATCCCAGAGAAACAAGCTTGGCTTTCCAAAAAGGGCGCATTTTTTCTGGAGGAATTTGATGGATTTGGTCGAGGGCTGTCATTGCAGTACTCACCGCGCCAGAAGCAGTCCAAATTGCTAATACAAAGCTCAGAGAAAATAAACCAGTGTTTTTGGAATTAGTAATTTCTTTAGTGGCAAAATCACGAATCAGAACCAAAGCTTGTTCGGGTAAAACTTGACTCAGTTGCACTGCCAGTTCTTTAAAAGTGTTTTGTAAAGATTCTGCCAATAAGCCAATGGCTGTAACCAAAGCCAAAATCGCTGGAAACAACGATAACATGGCATTGAAAGCAATTTCCGAGGCTAGTCCCAAAAGTCGTCTTTCAATTGTCCTGGTGAAAGTTTTTTTCAGCGTGCGCCAATTGAGGTGACGAAAGAACCGGACAAAACGAGGCTTGAACATAACTACAGGAATTAACAACTCAAATGATATTGGCACACGTCGTATCATGTGCAGTTGAAGACTGACAGCGAATTGCAACAGGCGTGAGGTACAGATAATTGTAGGGAACATGTTGTGCCCCTACCCGTGTACTTCCTTTACCTGAAATACGCTGTATCATTGCAACTGACGGCGGGACGCAAAGAATTTTTTGAACGGTGATTAGGGAAAGATGATATAAAGCGATCGCTAACCTAATTTCATTGAGTATTGTAACTAAAATCGCAACATTGGTAAGAGGATTTTTGATTTGGCGAAGTGATTTTGGTTACCAAGAGACTTTAACATTAAACGAATCATGAGCAAGAATAAAGAGCCAAGAGGTGTTAGGGGTGTATAGCTGTGCTGCCCTAACGCCTTTTGTGAATAATCATCCTCAAGGCAGAGTATAAAAATAAAACTTTTATATAGGCGTATTTTTCAGACAGACTACTAGCTTAATCGTGCAACAAGTTTTTCTGAACATGGTAATTAACTGTGCAGAAAATGCAAATGACTCACATAGTTACTGACCTATATCGTATGAAACAAGCGGTGAGTTGAGCAGCCAATCACAAGGCAATCAACTAATAGCTAACTCAAATCTCATCAAATCAAAATTACGAGGTTTCTAACTATGTCTCACGTATTGTTTACAGAATTATCCAACGAACAACTAGAAGTTGTAGCTGGTGGTGTTGATTTCCAACTAGATGCAACTTTTTTCGCAGCAAAAGAAAACGTTCTCAATGGCGAAAGCAGTTCTGATCCCAGTGGTAGCGCTGCTAGCTCCAACGGTAGTTCTACACAGATTGAAACTGCTGGAATAGCTTTCTTAGCCTTGGGAGCTAGTGACATTCCTAAGGTTGAATTTTAGGTTAAGCAGCTAAAAAAGGCAATGAATTCATACGTGAGTTCGATGAAATAGTTTGATGAAAACAAGTTAGAGATAAAATCTCTAATACTAAAAAATCAAATTTATACTTTTCAATCACGAACTCACGTTACTCATAGTTCAAATTTTTCAAATCAAAATTACGAGGTTTTTAACTATGTCTCACGTATTGTTTACAGAATTATCGAACGAGCAACTAGAAGTTGTAGCTGGTGGTGTTGATTTTCAAATAGATGCAACTTTTTACACAGCACACAAAAATGTTCTCAATGGTGAAAGCAGTTCTGATCCTCATGGTAGCGCTGCTAGCTCTAACGGTAGTTCTACACAGATTGCAACTGCTGGACTAGCTTTCTTAGCCTTGGGAGCTAGTGACATTCCTGAGGTTGCATTGTAGGTTAAGCAACTAAAAAAAGCAATGAATTCATACGTGAGTTCGATGAAAATAATTTGATGAAAACAAATTAGAGATTTTATCTTTAATTCTAAAAAATCAGATTTCCACTTCTCCATCGCGAACTCACGTAACTAATCCTAAAATTTCATCGAATTAAAATTACGAGGTTTGCAGCTATGTCTGGTGAATTGTTTACAGATTTATCTGATGATAAATTAGAGGTTGTAGCTGGTGGTACTGATTTTGCAATAAATGCCACTTTTTACCAAGCCAGCGAAAATATTCTCAGCGGTAGTAGTTATTCTGGCCCAAATGGTAGCACTGCGAGTTCTCATGGTAGTTCTACAAATATTAAGACTGCTGGGTTAGCTTTTTTAGCTTTAGATGCAAATCACATTTTTGATGCTTTAAAATATCAATAAAAAAATCTCTGGAGGTGTTGGTTAAAATCTCAGCATCTACGACATAACTTTATCGGCACACTTGAACATAAATTGAGCCAAAAATTTCCACAGATGATCCATAATAATACGATTATATGGGTCATCTTTTGTTCAGTATATTCTGAATTCCGAAGTCATAAGTAAGTTTTAGTAATTCCAAAAACATAACAACAGGCTGACAAAATTTCATAGTTTAGTACCGCTTTGCTTCAATTCAAAGTTGCAAAATTATTTAATTTTTGATTTTTGAAATTTTGTAAGATGTAATCTCCTTTTTGCGGTGCGGCAATAATTGTCATTATGTAGAGTAATTTACTTATGAAATATCAGTTTGTTAAACAGCATAGCAAAGAAGATTGTGGAGCTGCTTGTCTTGCTGCTATTGCTAAATATTACGGACGTACTTTTACTCTCAGCCGTATTAGGGAAGCGGTAGGTACTGGACAATTTGGAACTACTTTATTGGGGCTGAAACGTGGAGCAGAAACGCTTGGGTTTAATGCTCGTCCAGTGAAAACTTCGCCGGAACTTCTGAATCGAATGAATGAAGCACCGCTACCAGCAATTATTCATTGGAAAGGGAATCACTGGGTTGTTTTATATGGTAAGAAAGGTAAAAAATGTTTAGTTGCAGATCCAGCGGTAGGTGTGCGTTATCTTTCTCAGCAAGAGATAGCGGAAGGCTGGACAGATTGGTTAATACTTCTATTAGAACCCGATCCAATACGCTTTTTTGCCCAAGAGGATGATAAAGTCGGCGGTTTTTGGCGTTTTTTCAAACGTGTTTGGATTTATCGCGGGATTTTAGCTCAAGTTTTGCCTTTGAATTTAACGTTGGGTTTGTTATCTTTAGCTTCTCCTTTTTTGCTACAAATTCTTACTGATGATGTGTTGGTGCGAGGTGATACAAAATTACTAACTACTGTAGCGATCGCTGTGGTAGTAATGAATGTTGTTTCTCGTAGTCTTTCGTTTGTACAATCTAACTTAATTGCTCACTTTGCCCAACGTCTGCAATTAGGTTTAGTTCTGGAATTTGGGCGGCAAATTTTACGATTACCCCTTGCTTATTACGAAGCCAGACGTAGCGGTGAAATTGTTAGTCGTCTGCGAGATATTAACCAAATTAATCAGCTAGTTGCTAACTTAATTATCACTCTACCAAGTCAATTTTTTATTGCGCTGATTTCTTTTAGCTTCATGGTTTTCTATAGCTGGAAACTCACAGCCGTTGCTGTCTTCATTGCTGTGATGATGAGCTTATCTACTATAGTCTTCCAGCCGACTTTGCGCCAAAAAACTCGTGAACTTTTAGTTCAAGAAGCAGAAACACAAGGAGTTTTAGTAGAAACATTTAAAGGCGCGCTGACTCTGAAAACTACCACATCTAGACCGCAATTTTGGGACGAATTTCAAAGCCGATTTGCTCGTCTGGCAAACGTGACATTTAGCACAATTCAAATTGGGATTATCAATAATACTTTTTCTGGCTTTGTTGCGGGTATTGGTGGCGTAATTTTGCTTTGGTTCGGCGGTAATTTAGTGATTAATCCAGCAGAAAACCTCAGCATCGGTCAACTGCTTGCTTTTAACTCAATGAATGGTAATTTCCTGGGGTTAATTGCAACTTTAATTAGTTTTGTCGAGGAATTTACGCGGGCAAAAACAGCCACACAACGGCTCACCGAAGTTATAGATGCCACTGCGGAAAATCAGGGCGATGAGATAAAGCCTTTTGCTGAAATTCCCTGTGATGCTGATATAGTTTGTACCAATATTAACTTTCACTATGCTGGTCGGCTTGATTTAATAGATAACTTTTCTTTAACAATTCCTGGTGGCAAAGTTGTTGCCATTATCGGCAAATCTGGTTGTGGTAAAAGTACTTTAGCGAAATTGATTGCTGGGTTATATCCACTGCAATCAGGGAATATTAGTATTGGACTTTATAATATCCAAGACCTTTCTCTTGATTGTCTACGTCAACAGGTAGTTCTTGTTCCTCAAGAGCCTCATTTTTGGAGTCGTTCGATTGTGGAAAACTTTCGCTTAGGCGCACCCCAGGTTACTTTTGAGCAAATTGTCAGAGCTTGTCAAGTAGCTGAGGCTGATGAATTTATTAATAATTTGCCTGACAAATATCAAACTATTTTAGGTGAATTTGGTGCAAATATTTCTGGTGGGCAACGTCAAAGACTGGCAATAGCAAGGGCAATTGTTACAGATCCGCCAGTTTTGATTTTGGATGAATCTACTGGTGGACTCGATCCGGTAAGTGAAGCACAAGTTTTGGATAAATTATTTAAACATCGTTGGGGTAAAACTACGATTTTAATTACTCACCGTCCGAAGGTGGTTAATCGAGCTGATTGGATTGTATTGCTAGATCAAGGTAAGTTAAAGCTTGAAGGTTCTTTGGAAGAGTTGCGAACAAAACCAGGAGATCATATAGACTTTTTGATTCCTTGAAGAAGAAGTCAGAATTCAGAATTCAGGTGTCAGGAGTCAGAATTCAGAATTCAGAATTCAGAAGTCAGGAGTCAGAAGTCAGGTGTCAGGAGTCAGAATGAGCTACGCCCCGCTGCGCTAACAGAATTCAGATAAGGTTATTGGTGTAGATAATTGGTCTAGAGAAGACGCGATAAATCGCGTCTCTACATGAGGGTTTTGTTGCTCATTCTAAACTGTATTGATCTATACGTATTCTCTTAAATTGGCTAACTCTACAAAATTAATTCTGTTAGCGGTAGCGGGGCGTTTAGCCCATTCTGACTCCTGAATTCTGACTACTTTTTTTTAATTATTAGGAGAAATATGCTTTACACCCATAATGAAAAGTTTCTACCATCACTTGAAAAGGATGAATTTCTTCCTCCTATTAGTGCTTGGACATCTTTAGCTGGAGTGTTTCTCGTTGGAACTATTGGTTCTGCGATCGCTCTTTCTTCATGGATTAAATACAATGTCATGGTGGAAACTGCTGCTACTGTTCGTCCCATAGGCGACACGAAGCTAGTGCAACCAGAAATGGAGGGGACTGTTGAAAGTATCTTTGTGAAAGAAAATCAAGTTGTTAAAAAAGGAGAAGTAATTGCCCGTCTGGATACGCGACAATTGCAAATCAAAAAAAGTCAACTCCAAGGCAATATCGAACAAAGTAGATTACAAGTAATTCAAATTGATTCGCAAGTAGCTATTTTAGATACTCAGATATTGGCTGAAAAAAGATTCATAGAACGGACTGTTTCTTCTGCAAAAGTAGATTTGGGACGCAACGAACGAGAGTATCAAGAAAGAAAAGTTGCTACTCAAAGTGAATTGTTGGTTTCCCAAGCTAGCTTGCAAAAAGCTAGGGCAAATTTGCAAAAAGCTCAAGCGGATTTAGACTTTGCTAAAATGGATAGCGATCGCTATGAACAATTAGCAGAAGTTGGAGCAATTGGTCGGCGTGAATTTGAGCAGAAAAGACTAGTTGTTGAACAGACTAAGTTAATACTTGAATCAGAAAAAATATCTATTGAAATTGCTCAAGCTAAACTGCAATCAGCCCTAGCTGTAGTCAATCCCAGTATGGCAAGAATTGCGATCGCCCAAGAACGCGTTTCCCAAGAAATTGCTAGAGGTGAAGCAACCATCGCTACTTTAAACAAAGAAAAACAAGCTTTAATGCAGCGGCGGGTGGAAATGCAAACCCAACTCAAGCAATATCAAAAAGAACTTCAACAAATCGAGACTCAACTGCAAAACAGCATTATTCGCGCCACTAGCGATGGTACAATTCTCAAGCTCAATTTGCGAAACCCTGGTCAAGTTGTGGGTGTTAGCGAATCTATTGCTGAAATTGTTCCTCAGAATGCTGCTTTGGTGATTAAAGCGATGATTCCTACCGCAGAAATTCAAAAAGTTGCAGTTGGTCAAAAAGTGCAATTGCGAATTGATGCTTGTCCATATCCTGATTATGGTACTCTCAAAGCTGTTGTCAGTGGCATTTCTCCAGATGTAATTACACCTGTGGGTAGCAATATCAATGTAGCTACATCAACTGCTGTTGCTGGTTATTTTGAAGCCACAATTCAACCCGAAATGCTAAAATTTGGCAACGGTACTCTTCAGTGTCACATCCAATCAGGGATGAATGCAAAAGCTAATATTATTTCCCAAGAAGAGACAGCATTACAATTTATGTTGAGAAAGGCGAGATTAATCACAGATATTTAATAAGTAAAAAGTCAGAAATCAGGACTTCTGAATTCAGTTAGCGCCGCGGGGCGTAGCCCATTCTGAATTCTGCCCTATCAATGTAATGTGTAGTATTTACCCATCATAACTCCTTCTTCCCTGTTTATGTCAGGGAAGAGAGTTTTGTCTTTTTTAAATGTAGCAACTACGAGAAATTTAATATGAAATGGGTTAATGATACATTATAAAGTCTTGATAAATTCTCGTGGCACTTTTTGGCAATTATTTTGTACACGTTGGCATTTTTTTGGCATAAATATGCCGTGGGTTGCATATAACTTTTTTCTTATGCTACTAAAATAGCTGACATAACAATATTATGTGAGCCTGAAATTGTGTCCGAAAATTATACTTTGAATTGTCTACGTTATGTCCCTAGTGCGGTTTCTGACATCTTATCAGAGAATTCAACAATCATTGCAATGGTGGTCTTCTAGGCAGTCGATGAAACTCTTTGTAGAAGCAGAGAAAATTCGGGATGATTTGTTACAGGAATCTTTTACAATACGTCGCAATTTAGATTTGTTAAGAGTAGATCATCTGAATTTATCAGATAAAAAAATTCAAGAATGCTTAAAACAAATTGACAATTTTCATCACTCTTTGGTGCAGCTGAGCGATCGCTTATTTCCAGCATCCCTTCAAGACAGTTTTCCGTTAGCTATTGAGTGTTTATTAGAACCTTGGCTAGTATCCAATCCTCAGTTATACTTTCAAATCGATTTACCACTTTATTGGCGGCATGAGCCAGCTGAACGTAGTCTAGTTGTATTAACGGCTTTAAATGAGTTACTGACCATAACTTTAGCAGAAGTTTTGGCATCAACATCAATTTATATCAATTTAAAAGAACACAAAAATATTGGACAATTAATTGTAGAAATTACTTATCCTAATGTGTCTACATTTGTCTTTCATTCCAGGCTACCAGAATTAAATTATCTTTGTGAAACTTTTCGATTACTAACCTCAGGTAAATGTTTTCGTCGCGCTAAAAATATGAAAATTTCCTGGTATTTTTACTGGTAATTATTATATTTTTTAATTTAATATATTTCTTTATATTTCCAGAAAAATAATTGGCTAATGTGGATGATAATCAAGAATTTTTAATTCTCTACTTAATCAGCAGGCTGTGAGTTATGAAACAAGAAATATCAGAGAAGGCATTGCTGAAAATTTTGGTAATTGATGACCATGAGTCAGTTTTAAGTGGAACAGTAGACATCTTACAAAAACATTACCCTGGTGCTGAAATTGTCACTGCTATAAATGCTAATAATGCTCTCAATCAAGTTAGTAGTTTACAGCTAGATCTTCTGGTTATGGATCTTTCCATACCAGAAAATTATGGCATTACAGCCCGACCGGACACAGGTATTCAACTACTCAGAATTTTGATGAAACACTATCCCAATTTGAATATTATTGTCCAAACTGCTCATGTGAGAACACTAGTGAGAATTAGACCTGATATTGATAGTCATAAAGGAGGTTTTACAGTCGCCGATAAAAGTCTTTCCACCCAAGAAATGTTGACTAGAGTTGATTGGGCGTTACAAGGATTAACTCATACAAAAGATATTAAAGGAATCTATTCAGGATTAGAGTTTAAACCAGAGTGGCTTAGGGTGCTGACTTTAGCGTTTGAAGAAGGATTACAAGACAAAACTATTGCTGAACGAATGTGTATATCTGAACGTATGGTACGTCATTACTGGAGTAAGCTACAAGACGCTTTAAATGTTTATCCTGATGAAGGAAAAAATATTCGGATTCAAACTGAAATCAGAGCTAGAGAAGAAGGTTTAATTGATTAGTTGCTAATAAAGAGGAGTCAGAATTCAGAACTCAGAATTCAGAATACTTTACCCATAAAGCTTATAGCTAAAGGCTAGGAGGAAAGCTTATGCAGCCTCGGCTTTGGAAAATAATCAAAGAAGAAATTCGGATTTGGCGTGTAGGTGCATTTCCAGGAATTGTAGTCATTGCACTGGTGATAATTGCTCGTCTGAGTGGTTCAATGCAATCTTTAGAGTGGCTAGCTTTTGATAGTTTCCTGCGTCTGCGTCCTGAGGAACCTATAGATGAACGAATTATAATTGTGGGCATTAATCAAGACGATGGCCTCATAAATTCTTCAGTATCAGATAGAGATTTAGCAGCACTATTGTGGAAATTGCACAGTTGTCAACCTAGAGTTATCGGTCTTGATATTTATAGAGATTTTCCAGTTAACCCTGGTCATACAGAACTGTTGGCAGCTTTTAAAAATATCAAAAATTTAATTGTCATTGAAAAAGTATTCCCCAAACAAATTGCTCCGCCACCGAATTTTTCTTTTGAACAAATTGGTTTTGCCGATCAAATTACGGATGCTGACGGCAAATTAAGACGAAGCCTATTAATAACACCAACATTTCAAGGAGAAAAATTATCTTTATCTCTACGTTTAGCAGAAATTTATTTAGCTCATAAAAATATTAGCCTCAAAAATAGTATTAGCGATCGCACTGGAATTCAGTTTGGTAATACTCCACTACCAAAACTTTTTCCTAACTCTGGAGGCTATGTCCGAACTGATGTAACCGGAGTTCAAGTACTGCTCAATTTCCGTAGTGGTCGAAAAAGATTTAAAACCATATCTTTAAATGATATTAAAAGCAACAAATTTAATTCTGAATGGTTACGCGATCGCATTGTAATTGTCGGCATAACTTCCCCTAGTCGTAAAGACTTGATAACTACTCCGAGAATTACATCTAATCAGCCTACAAAAAAACCAGTTTATGGAGTAGAAATCCAAGCACATGCTGTGAGCCAAATTGTCAGCGCGGTGCTTGATGACAGACCACTTTTAAATACTTGGTCAGATGGATGGGAATATTTGTGGATCTTTGCCTGGGGGTTTTTAGGAATTGCGATCGCTCGATTGAGTAAATCTCCTTTAGCAAATATCATCATTGTAATTACTACAACTTCTAGCTTAATAGTCACTAGTTATTTTCTCTTAACTTGGGGCTGGTGGGTTCCAGTAATTCCTACAATTATCGTTTTAACTCTCAATGGTATAGAACTCACTGCTTTATATCAATGCGATCAAGCTCTGCGATTGGGAATTAAAACTAGACAGGATGTTATTGAACGCACATTTGAAACAATTCACAACGGACCATTGCAAAGTCTAGCTAAAGTTTTAAAAATGGTTAGATGTCAAGATTTACCAATCAAAGAATTACTTCCAGAACTGGAAAAAGAACTTGAAAAACTAAACCACGAACTCCGAGGAATTTATGATTTTTTACAACGAGAACCTCCAAATCAAGACAGTAGTCTTTATTTAGGAAATACTTTAGTATTAAATTTGCAAGATCCTCTGCATGAAATTCTCTATCAAGTTTACAGCCATACTTTAGCGCGAGACTTTCCTTGCTTTAGAACTATTAAAGTTAAAATTCGTACTTTTGAACCTATAGATGAACGATATTTAAGCATAGAACAAAAGCAAGGACTCTGCCGATTTCTTGAAGAAGCTTTATGCAATGTCGGCAAACATGCCATAGGAGTAACTCGCCTCGAAGTTACTTGCTTTTCATCTGAAGGCTGGTACACTTTGAGCATTATAGATGATGGGTTGGGTGTCAATTCATCTCGAGAAGGTCGCGGCACCCAACAGTTTAGAAATTTAGCAAAGCAACTCAAAGGTAAATTTCAACGAGTTCCTCTTTCTTCTAAAGGAACAATTTGTGAGTTGTCTTGGCCTGTAACTAAATTTTGGTTTAGTAATAAATGATTACGAATAATGATAAGTAAATCGGCGATAAAAATTCAATGTAGTTAGGACTTATGCATTGACAGGAAAGACCAAATATGGATGATTTTAAAAACCACATCTGTTGTAGTGGCACAGCATTGCTCATTAGTGTCAACTTAACGTAAAAACCTTGTAATGACGTTAGAGCAAACTTACTCAATTACCAATCAATCCGGAGTCACCCCACCCCGGCTTTGCTGACGCAAAACCTCCCCTCCCCGAAGATCGGGGAGGGGATTGAGGGGTGGGGTAAAACGATTGTGGGACAAAGGTTTGAGCTGAAGTTGACACCAGTGCCCCTACAGCGCGGGTCTATCTACCATCAAATCGTCTCTACCTAGTACGCGATCAATCGCCTGTTTGATTGCAGACATTAAAGGCGATCGCCATCAATTGGCTATCTGACTGCTGTTACACGCCATTTTCCTTAAACCACGCCAAAAGGCGTTTCCAACCGTCCTGAGCATCTTTCTGGCGGTAGGAGGGACGATAATCGGCAAAAAATGCGTGGGGTGCATCGGGGTAGACGATGATTTCTGATTTGCTGCTGCTTTCCTTGAGGCGATGGCGCATCTGCTCTACTGTATCTAGGGGAATACCCGTATCCTGACCACCATAGAGTCCGAGAACTGGTACTGTGAGTTTTGATGCAATATCAACGGGATACTTTGGTTGAAGTTCAGTAGCATCACCTACGAGTCGCCCGTACCACGCCACACCCGCCTTTACTTGGGGATTGTGTGCTGCGTATAGCCAGGTGATGCGGCCGCCCCAACAAAAGCCTGTAATCGCCAATTTATTGGCATTACCCTTGGCTGATTTCACAGCCCAGTTTACGGTGGCGTCAAGGTCGGATAGCACTTGGGCATCTGGTACTTTGGCGACAATTGGGCGAATTTCGTCGATACTGCTTAATTTTGAGACATCGCCTTGACGGACAAACATTTCCGGAGCGATCGCCAAATACCCCAACTTGGCAAAGCGGCGAGTGATATCCTGAATATGCTCGTGTACGCCAAAGATTTCTTGAATTACTAAAACAATTGGAAAATTTTCACCAGTGGCGGGTACTGCTCTGTAGGCAGGAATTTCGCCATCTTTAACGGGAATTTTCACTGCACCAGCTACCAACTCCTTGGTATCAGTGGTGATGACTCCGGCAGAAATCGGCTGCACTGCCAAAGCAAAACCCGTCGCCAAGGTGGCTGTGGCGATAAATTTGCGGCGAGTTATTTCTTTCATCATCTCTACCTTGAATTGGCGAAAACTTTGTGGTTTGTTATCCGTACAGTACTATAAAATAATTACTACGCTTTCGCAATCAGCATACTGGAATATTCCCTGCATTCTGCAAATAAACAGCGATCGCATCTTCCATGACTTCCTCTTCTATCAAATTCTCCCATTCATCTAAATTGATATAGTAAGATGTTTTATTTTCTTTGACATTTACTTCTTTAATTTCGCGGATTGCATTCCGAACAGAAGCTGCCCAATAATTTGTTAATCTCTCCTCTAGTTGATTCTTAATTAGATGAATTAGTAGAATTATGACAAAGGATTTTATTTGCCATAGAACTGCCTTTTTACTCATTCCCTCTAATTCATCAACAATTGCTAAGGCATCTGCATAACGCCCTTCCAAAATGCTCTTTTTTAGATCTATTAGTTCCTGTGTCATTTTTCACCGCCCACCTGTTTTCCAATCTTCTCCACCGACTAACCCAGTTAAATTTTCAGCCACAACTGTCGGTAACTCTTTAGCTGAATAAGAATAAGTTAGTAGCAAAAATTTCAAAGCAGTCTGAATTATCTGGTTTCTGTCTACCATTTGTGCTAGTTGAAATTGAGTATATGCTCCATTCATAACTTCCTCACTCGCATCTGCGATCGCATCTTCTATAACTTCCTCTTGTATTAAACAGGACTTACGCAACTGGCACAGGCGATCGCTAAAATATAGTGCTTTTGTACTATAGAAGTGACGCAACAGGCAGAGGGCGATGCCTGCGGCGGGCTACGCCTACGCTAGTTG
>NZ_JACJSJ010000089.1 GCF_014698115.1 Nostoc sp. FACHB-973 | reverse complement strand
AATCCCAGCTACCCAAGATATCGCTGCAACAAACCAATGACAACTTCTGGTACTTCTAAATGAGGTAAGACTCCGGCATCTGCGATCGTATAAAACTTTTGAATTGCATTTGTATTTAAATTTGCCAATCGTCGTCCTAATTTGATGTTAGTAAATTGTGCTTTTTCTCCCCAAAACATTACCGTGGGAAGTGTTAATTGTTGAATATATAAACTCAAATCAAAATAAAGGTCACCGCGCAAAAATGCCAAAGCGGCAAATTTGGCATTAGGTTGTTGTGCAGAAGTTAAATAAGCTTCTACCATTTCTTGGGATACTCGTTGTGATTTGGCAAAGAGAAAACTTTCTAAAAAGTTTCGGACTGCAATTTCATTTTCTGCACCAAGAATATAAATAAAATCGTCTAGCAGAGGTGTATTAATTACCGAAAGCGGAAGTCTGCGCCCGGCACCCTGTCCAAAGTCATCAAATCCAGAAGGACACACCAAAAATAATCTTTGGAATAAATTGGGTTGGGTAATAGCTAGGCGGATAGCAAAAGCGGCTGTAAGGGACGAAGCGACTACTGTGACTGGCTGGTGGCAGGTTTGGATGATAAACTCGGCGATCGCACCCAGATAATCCCTAATTTGGTAATCTCTGACTGGATGAGCCGATTCTCCCCAACCGATTAAATCAGGCGCTAAAATTTGGTAATTTGAGGCAAAAGCTGGGTAAACTTTAGACCATTCATAGGCAGATGCGCCACCACCAAAGTTATGCAAAAACAGAAGTGGGCGTAAATTTTCAATGTCAGAAATTGCCCAAGGTGCATTCGTTTGGGTATAGTAAACCATTGCCCCCAAGGATGTATGGATTACTTTATGTCCAAAGCCAGGAGGTTGAAACTTAAGCATAAAATTAAAAAATTTAGTTTAATTGAATCGTTCATAATTCCTAATTCATAACTCAATACAGTTCAGTTAAGCTTTTTTCTCTCCCCCTGCTTCCCCTGCCTGCCTTAACAGATAAATTTACTTAACCCAAGCGTATTGATTCATAACTTCTAATTCATCCTTGGTTTTGGTTACTATCTGGTGTGACTTGAACAAGTTGATAAAGGTTATCACCACTAATATTATAAATTGCCCCAAAACCGACTACAAAACGACCTTCACGGGGAGTTAGCTGGAAAATCCGAAAATCAGACAAGCCGCGTAAAACTTCTATAATTTGACCAAATCGCCCTTGAAATTGGTCAACAATTTGATTCCATTTGTCAGTTTCCCGCTCTATCAAAGTTGCCGTACAATCAAAACTCAAACGGCTACGACCAAAAATTTGGTTACTCTTGGCTTCATCCTCAATAAACAAAACACTAACATGAGGATTGGCATAAAGATTTGTGGTATGAGTTGCAAGACCACTGACATAAATGTAGATATTCTTGGCATCATCCATCACAAAGGGAGCATAACTAGCATTAGGTATTCCCTCTGCGCTAACAGTGCTAATGATTATACTTTCAAATTGCTCAGGAAACTTTTCGTACTCAGCTTGAATGTTTTCTACTTGACTCATAAGTAAATTACCGTTTAATGAGTAACAATTGATTCTGTATTCTAACGCGCTTGAGCAATGTCTACGACGGACTACGCCTAAACATTTGGCTTAATTGTAGCTATTCCTAAAGTTGTAGGGGCAATTCATGAATTGCCCCTACCTGAAATGCTAAAAATAGTTGTAAAACATCCTCTAACTCACCAAACAAGCCTCTTCAATTAGATTATCTCTGGTTCTAGACCTACCTGCCGGACTTAGAGCAACATTGCCCCAACGCATTACAGTTGCAGCAGCATTAGATACTGAACCAATGGAGTATACAAGAACCAAATCATTTTCCTGAATCTTGCCTAATTGTGCGCCGTGGTAAAGATTAGCGATGGGTAGCATTGGTCCGATATTGGCATATTGGGGATAAAGGTCAATTGTCCTTTCTGGGTGGATGCCCAGTGCTTCGATGCAGAGGCGGGAATACCAAGCAGTGGGTGTATTAAAAGCAAAAAATTGAATTTCATCTAGGGTAACATCAGCGGTAGCGATCGCACCCAAGCAGCACTCACGCAAATAATCCACAGCAGTCTCACTCAGTACTTTGTTCGTGTGCTTAGCTGCCCGAATTAACATCCTTGGTTTGCCCTCAGCATCCGTGGTTAATTCATTATAAAAGGTATCACAAGTTGCACATGTGTTCACAATTTTGGTGCTAATAATTCCCTGATTTTGTTTAAGCGCCCCAACCACAAAGGCTCCAGCACCATCACCGAAAAACCATGAGAGAGTATCATTTTCGTCAGTAAAGCGAGAGTAAGTGCAAGAAACTACCACCAATACATTGCGATACTCTCCAGTTCGCACCAGCGCAGTGGCATTTTGCAAGGCAACCATAGCATTAGAACAGGTAGAATCAAGATTCCAAGCCGCACCGCGCACACCAAGTTTAGCAGCAAGGAAAGCCGCATTGCCAGGTAGAAGATTTTCCGGCCAAAGTGAAGCAACAATCATCAAATCCACCTCTTCAGGATACAGATTTGCCGCTGCTAAAGCCTCCCTTGCTGCACCATACTCAAGCGTCAGTGATGACTCTTGTGGACCCAATATTCTGCGCTCAACAGTACCACGGAAAGGGTCTTTGAGATACGGTGACATTTCCAGTTCAAACTGATTGCTGGGGGTGGAATCAGCAGGCGAAAATACCTTTGATAGACTTTTTTGCTCAGCTTTTGCAACTAAATCAGGGTAATTCTTTCGCCAATAATCATTAGTACGAATCACACTAGGAAAGTTAACTGCAATTGAACGAATTCCTACTGGTGGATAAATCATCATAAATCTCCTGAAAAAGGGAATGGGGAGTGGGGAAGCGGGGACGCAAAGACAGAGAGAATAACAAATGACAAATGACAAATATTACTGAAAAATAAGACTGTCAATCCTACTACCTATCGGTGCTGGACGAGTCGGATCGATAATCACATCAACAACAAATGGAATACTCAAAGTTAGTGCTTTTTCTAAAGCCGCTTCCACATCAGACTCTTTGTTTACACGAATACCATCGCCTCCCATAGCACGGGCAATCATCACAAAATCTGGGCTGGGAATCTCTGCATCTATACCGTGGAATCCTTCCATGTTCATACCTTGGTCGCACATGTTGTAACGTCCATCATTGAGTACAACCCAGACAACAGGAATTTTGTGTTTGACAGCAGTACTGATTTCGTTGTTCATTAACATGGCACCATCGCCGAGAATGGCTACAGCCTTACGATTTCGTACCAGTGCGGCACCCAAGATGCCCGTACCAGCATGTCCCATTGAACCAAACCCAGTACTTACACGGTAACGTCCTGGCGCAGCAAATCGCAGCATATTTGTTCCCCAAGCAAAGGAGTTACCAGCCTCGGTGATAATTATTGCGTCGCTGTTCTCAACAATTACTCTTTGAATAGCATCCATCAAAAATTCAGGGCGCACCTGATCCTCCACATGGGGCTTGATTACCTGACGTTCAGCATGAGGTAGGGCTAACATTGTTGACGGACGAGAGATTTCTGGAAAATACTTAAGTATCGACCTGACAAAAGCTCCGATATCAGACTGAACGGAGAATGTCTCGGCACATGGATAAGCAGTCCCCGGTACTTCTGGGTCAATATCCACATGGACAAACCCACCTGAAGGAACCATGACTGGGTTCCAAAATGAAGTAAATTCACCTAATTTAGTTCCTAAAACCAGTACCCGTAAAGGGCGCTGTTCTTGCATATACCTTAAAACAGAGCTTTGTCCGCCGAAGCCAGTCACACCAACAAACTGAGGATGATCCTCAGGAAATATACCCTTACCACGGGGCGATGACATCACCGCCGCTCCTGTTCTCTCGGCAAGTTGGAAAATTTCTAAAGCTGCATCTCTAGCACCGAAACCGACCCAAATGGCAAACGGTGCTTCACACAGCAGTTGTAAACATTTGCTAATAGCATCTTCCCCAACAGTTACCAAAGTTGGCGAGAAATTCACATGGGGTAATGGTGTTGTGAGCAAACTTGTCTGGATCGTTCTCGGAATACTAACATGAGCGACAAAGCCACCTAATTTTCCTACACCTAGTGCCAGCCTGCGAGCAATTTCTGGAAATTCCGAACTGGATTCAACGGTGGTCGCATAATGGAATAATGTGCCCGAAGTAAAAATGCCTGTATTAGACATTGTGTACTGACTGGTTTCTTGAAAAGCCCAACGTCCGCGTTGGTTTGCAGAAGTCGAAGGAGATACGAAAATAATTTTTGCTCCTTCCCAACGAGCAGCAAACAGCCCAGTCAGAGCGTTAGTAATACCTGGCCCAGTTGTGCTAAATACTACGACAGGATGTCCGCTAGCAAAGTACGACTCAATAGCTGCAAATACTGCTCCAGTTTCATGACGAAATTGCAGCACCTCGATTGAGCTTTGCTCTAGGCTAGCTATAAAAGGTGTGATTCCGCCTCCGAACAGCCCAAAAGCATAGCGGACTCCCAAATTTTCCAGCGTCTTCACCAAAGCTGCTGCAACAGTTAAATTACTTGTCTGTTCAATTGAGAATATATTAGGTTGGATAGCAGTATTTATCTGCGACTTATCCAATGAATTTAAGGTTTTGGTAATAGTTTCTATGTTCACGATCGCCTGCTCTAATTTTACAAAAAAAGATGATGTAGATAAAATAAACTCCTAACTCCTAACTCCTAATTCTTGCCTTTTTTCAGCAAAATTAGATATGGATTCCTGAGATAAAACTCGCTTTAGTACTTTACCAGTCGAGTTTTTCGGAATTGAATTCACAAAATTAATCACACGTGGAACTTTATAAGCTGCCATTTTCTCATAACAAAAATCAATGATTTGTTGTTCTGTGATTGTGTGACCAGTTTTTGGGATAATATTTGCTTTGACAGTCTCGTTTTTAAGAGGATCGGGAACGCCATAGACAGCTACTTCGGCTACTCCTGGATGTTGATAAATGACATTTTCAATTTCTGTCGGATATACCTTAAATCCAGAAACAACGATCATGTCTTTTAAACGGTCAACAATGTAGAAAAAACCGTCTTCATCCATCCGACCAATGTCACCAGTATGTAACCAGCCATTTTTCAGAACTTCGGCAGTTTCAAAAGGGCGATTCCAATAACCAAGCATAACGTTGGAACCCTTGATAACTATCTCACCCAACTCGCCTATTTTTACCTGATTATCATCACCATCGACAATCTTCATTTCCACATTGGCAATGGGTGTGCCAACACTACCTAGCTTATATTTCAAGTTATGGTTATAAGTGGCAAATGGTGATGTTTCAGTTAGACCATACCCTTCGTGAATCACGAGTCCATATTTTGTGTACCAATTCTCTGCTACTTGTAATGGCATGGGTGCTGCTGCTGAAAAATAATAGCGGATATTTTTTAAGTTGTAGTTAGAAGTATCCATATTCAGCAGTTTGATGAATACTGTCGGCACTCCAAATAACATTGTTACTTGATGTGTAGTGATAGTTTTTAGGACTTGTTCTGGGTCAAAACGACGTTGTAAAATGATAGTTGAACAAGCAGAAATGCCAGCATTCATAATCGCATTTTGTCCAAAACAATGGGATAAAGGTAGGAAAAGTAATAAGCGATCGCTCTTTTGAATGCGGTAACAACAATTAGCACCGTAGCTATTAAAAATAACATTGCCATGAGAAAGTGTAGCACCTTTAGGAAAGCCTGTAGTCCCTGATGTATAAAGGATACTTGCAGGAGCATCGTGAGTCATCTCAACTGCCCGTGCTTCAGGAGAGAACTTTGCCATCAATTGTGTTAAACTAATATTATTGTTGGCTCTACCTTCTGCAATTAAAATGTGTTGTAACTCAGGTAAATCTGCCTCTTGAATATACTCAGTTTGTGGCTCTGTTGTAATAATTGCTTTAGCAGCACAATCATTGAGAATATATCTGACTTCATCAGTTTTGAGCATGACGTTGATTGAAACCACAACCGCGCCAATTTTCAAAATGCCAAGATAAGAAATTACAAATTCTGGAATATTTGGCAAAAACAAAACTACACGATCTCTACGCCTAATACCCAAACTGCGTAAACCGTTAGCAACACGGTTTACCATCTCATCAAGGTCTTTATAAGTCAAACATTGTTCTTCAAAGATTAGGGCTGGTTTGTTGGGGAAAAGGTAGCAAGCAAGCTCAAGATTTTGTGCGATATTCATTCTTAAACCTCCTCAATGTATTAATTCGTAGTTTGTAATTAAAAAAATTTTTGGCGTTGCTGATTGTAAAGCATGAATTAGTCTCACACAAAGAGTCAAAGAATCGTTGTTTAGTTATGTCGATAAAGGAAGGGCGTGTCATATTTGCTGAAATATAGCCTTGGCTATTGATATTTGATTAAATTGCTCAGGGTGGATAGGAAAGCCATCGGCTAGGGAATTTCCATAGAAGCTCAAAAGTTTGGCTCGCCGTATATGTTTGCTAATCATAAGTAAAATTCAAATAAAAATTTTTTGATCTATGTAATTAACAATTTGTTCTATTGTTACAAGTTGCTTTGCTTCCCGATAAGGAATTCTTGTATTGAAAGTATCCTCTAGTTTTTGGAACATTGCTATCAAGTCTAAGTAATCTGCTCCTAAATCTTGAGTAAGATTAACCTCTGGTGTGATTTTTTGTTGTTCATTTGCCAGTTCTGCTGCGACGATAAATTGGACTTGATTAAAGATATCTTGTTGGGTCATAAATAACCTATTGTGTTTGTTACTTTAAAAAAATATTCAAGATTTTCTTGAATCACAACATTTATAATGTAAGTCTAATCAAATATAGTTTCAATGGATTTTTGTTTGAAAATAAAGGAAAATTATTCGGTGTATTGATGTAATAATGAGCCGATAAAAATACATTTTATATAATTTACAAATCATGAGTTTTTCTGTGAGAAATAGTAGAAATTTACTTCATTAAAAAAGCCCCCCTAATAAAGGGGGGGGAGGGTCTTTGAAAGAGAAATCTGTTAACTTAACAGTATTACGTAAAGTGGGCAGTGCCTTTTATGAGTTATGACATTGGAAGGAAGCGTTTAGCATTATTGCCCACCATACATTACTGAAGATTTTTCACCAATGATTTAGGATTGCCAATATGTGGTCAACAGCTATCCTACAGTTGTCAATACGTTTCGGACAGGAACTCCAGATACAAACATTCCACAACTGGATAGTGTGATATTTCTATCTGTGCTTAATTTTTGATGAGCAGATAGAATAATTTCTTCTGTTTCTTCCCAACCAATACATTTGTCTGTGACAGAAACACCATACTTCAATTCATTCAAATCTATAGGAATTTTCTGATTTCCCTCATACAGATTTGACTCAATCATCATACCAATAATTGATCTATTACCATCTACAATTTGCTGAATAATATTGTTAAAAACTGTAGCCTGGAGCTTGTGATCCTTATAACAATTTCCATGACTACAGTCAATGACAATTCTTTGCAGTAATTTGAGTTCCTCTAGCTTCTTCTCTAACCAAGCCACAGTAGCTGTATCAAAATTTGATTTACCACCACCTCCACGTAAAATTATATGACCATACAGATTTCCCTTGGCTTGAAAAGTAGAGATTTGACCCCTTTGATCAATTCCTAAAAAATGATGGAGTTTATTAGCTGATTGAATAGCGTCAATAGCAACTTGGATATTTCCATCAGTACCATTTTTAAAACCAACTGGCATAGATAAGCCACTTGCCATTTCACGATGAGTTTGAGATTCAATAGTGCGAGCGCCAATTGCAGCCCAAGAAATCAAATCAGAAAAATATTGAGGTGTTACAGGATCTAAGGTTTCTGTGGCAGCCGGTAATCCTAATTCAGCAATTTTGAGTAGCAAATTCCGTGCCATGAATAATCCTTTCTCAATATTAAACGAATCATTCAAGTCTGGATCATTAATCAATCCTTTCCAACCTACAGTAGTTCTAGGTTTTTCAAAGTAAACCCTCATGACAATCAAAAATTTATCTTGAACTGCGTCCGCGAGACGTTTCAATTTTTCTGCATATTCCAAAGCAGCATTGAAATCATGAATGGAACAGGGACCGACAATAATCAACTTCCGAGAGTTTTTTCCATCAAGAATATCTTTTATAGCTTGCCTACCTTGCAATACGGTTTTCGCAGCCAGATTATTTATAGGCAATTTCTCCTTTATCTCTATTGGTGTTATTAAAACCGTTGAAGATTCGATATTAGTATTAAGTAATTTGCTAATTTCCATAATCCTGTTACTCCAAGTTTGAAATTTGACTCAAAAAATTGTGTGCTACTGCTGAGGTAGTCAAACTTTGCCTCTCTGTCGTTATCAGTCACGAGTTGTTTTGACTGAAAATTGGTGAATATTGACTGATTGAAGTGGTTAGCTGGAGTTAGGGTTTAAATCCCTAACCCAAACCTTGATAACTGTTTACTGTTCATTTTTGACTTATTGAAAAAATCATAGATGGAATGAACAGTATATCCACACAATTCATCGATTTTATAACTTCAATATCTTCCGGATAAAAGCAGGGTAAAGCTGAAAAAAGATTGATGAACAATATAATTGCTTTGTTGTTGATTTACCCAAAAAAGATATCTGAAATTATTGTGATTGATGCTACTTTTGTGATGATATCTTAAATGCGGGTTTACCATCTTCTAAAGTTAGAAGAAGATAACAATTACCAAATGTATCATCATTCCAACGATGGACTGGAATACCAGAACAGTCTAAAGATTCTGTCATAATTTTTGGCAAATCTTGTAACGTAATGTTTTTGACTGAATGCAATGATGAAATAGCTTCTGCAAGTATCAGAACTGAGCCAATTTCACTTAAACGTCTACTTGCTAGTGAAATAGTATTACCATGCTGAAGCTCATTCAACTCGAACTCGGATACATTTAATCCAAGAAGATTGAAGCCCTTCTTAATTTCAGGAGTTCCTATTTGAGTAGATACAGACTTAATTGGACTTGCAGTTGATGTAGACATAAATTTTGAAGCTGTTGTCATGATGTAGTTGTTAGCGGTTAATTGAACAAGAATACAAAATTCAGAATTACAAATTCAAAATCAATTAGTGGCGGGTTTGAATCCGTCACTCTCTTAGAAAGTTCTCATCCGAGGTTTACCTGGCTCAGATTTTGCGCTCATTAAAGACCACTAAATCATCCCTTGCACGTCTCTGAAAGGGAAGATTTATTGGGGGTCTTAAACCCTTGATTCAGACGCGACGCTCAAATACTCGCTAACGCGGGCACGGCAAATCGCTGCTCTATCGGCCAGTCATACAAAATTAATTCTGAATTATGGCTTTGAATAGGTTGCTGACTTGGTTTTTATTTCTAAATCTTGAATAAAATTTAGGGTATATCACATGTAAATACAAGGCAAAATATTTCGCTAATCAGGGACATATATCAGGTTTTAGGGATTACCAAGAAATAAATTATCCAATATTGTGGGGTGGGCGCCCACCTTTAGCTACGGCTGGATGCCCATCCCACAAGAAGTAGTTGAGTATTTTTTTATTTGGAAGTCCGTTATAACTTGGGAGTTGAGAGTTAGGAGTTAATAGTTAAGAGTTACTTGTCCTATTCCTCGCGTCCCCGCCTCTCCTCCTTCCTGGGTTTGTTTATTCCCATTGCCAGCATTTCAGATGCCAATCACGTCCTTCTACAGCTAAAGCCCCTACATAGCTAAAAGCAGGTATAAATGCTTGCAGAGACCAACGAATGACCGTGGAGCGATCGCCATTAATACTATAAAGTTGAACTGGTTCACTAGGAGATAATGAAACATCTAATTGATCCATCGGAAAAACTAGTCCTTGTCCAGTAGCTTTTAGATAAGCTTCTTTCCGAGTCCAACAATTAAAAAATGCTCCTAATTTCTCATCCTGTGGTAGTTGACGAAAGACTTCTTTCTCTCTATCTGAAAAACATCGTTCAGCAACTTGTTCAAAGTCCGAAATAGGGCGCATATATTCAATATCAACACCTATTTCACGTTGACGCGTCACGGCATACAAAACAAGTTCATGGGAGTGAGATAAATTAAAACTCAATGTATTCCCACCAGATGCTTCTGCCAAAACTGGTTTACCATGCGAACCATAACAAAACTCCAATTGACTAGCATTAGTGCCTAAGTAAGAGCCTAAAATTGTCCGCAGTAACCCACGTCCAACAATATAACGTTTTTTATCTCTCTCTAAATAAAAACGCTCAGATCGGGTAAGTTCGTCTTGTGAAAGTAATTGTGCTAAGGTCTGAACACGAGATGTCGATTGGTTAAGGAAAGTACACCAAACATGAACATCTTCGCCTAATACTGACCAGTTTGTTGGTGGAGGACGCCAAAGAGAATCAACAGCAATCATAAAAAGTAGCCCTGGTGGTTCTATAGGAATGTATGTAAGGATTTAGAATTCAGAATTCAGAATTCAGAATAGTTTGATATCTCAGGTTAATAATCAGCAATAAAATCAACAAGCTTTAACACACTTGATTTTATAATTATTCTGGATTCTGACTTCTGACCTCGAATTTTAAAGACAGTGAAGTACACAACCTCAGTCTCAAAGCCAAGTATAAAGCTTATTTTGCTTCTGACTTCTGAATTCTGAATTCTGGTATAGTTTAGCGGATACACTCAACTTCCTGGGCTAAATGTTGGGCTAATGTCTGAACTGTAGGATACTCATAAACCAATTCTATAGAAAGGCGACGATCAAGCCAAACTTCTATGGCATGTGTCAAACGTAACGCTTCTAGAGAAGTTATACCGTAATATTCAAAAGGTAGATGAATGTTAATTTCACTATGATTTACTAACAGCAATTTAGAAAGATAAAAAACCAACCAGCCTTGAATAACTTCCTCTGTCTGAAATAGTTTTGGAGAAGGCAATGTTTGACGAGAAGCTGCTTTGAGTTGCATTGGATAATTCTTCTTATATGAAAATGTTGCGTTGCTCTTCGTGTTGCCAAAATTTTGCATCCATTCAAGGAGTGCGTTTTGATTTTCTGTCAAAAACTGCACTAATCCAGTATTCATGAAAGCATTACTTGTAGATGTCATGTGTGTTTCTATTCCTTTCATAATTGACATAATCTCCTTGTAACCTTCATACGTTATAATCAGAAAAACGCTACACTCACCATGATGTTTTTCTGGAAAAAAGCTACTATCTACTTAGTTAGACATATTTGTAATTAGCACCATAATTGTCAAAAATTAACTATAAAGAAGATGCATTTCTCCATTCTTTTGGAGGTAGTTTATGGATCTGGCGAAATGAGCGGATGAAATAACCTGCATCCAGATATCCCACTTTAGTTGCAATTTGATTGACGGATTCATCAGTATTGAGCAACAAAGAACGAGCTTGTGTCATCCGACGTTCAACAATCCAGTCGTGTACTGTTCGCTTAGTTTGACGTTTCACTAAATGTGTTAAGTAAGCGTTAGAGTATCCTGCTGCTTGAGCAACATCAGAAAGACTGATTTGTTGATGGTAATTATCTTCAATAAACTGGAAAACTTTACTCAGTCTAGAGCTAGTGGGATAAAAATTTGTAGTCTCGGTAGATTGTGATTCTTTAGCTAAGTTTTGTTGGTTAAGATACCACTGTTTGAGAGTTTTTTGTTTCTCCAATCGAGCAGCGATCGCTCCTACTAATTCTTCCACCGAACAAGGTTTAGTGAGATAATCATCTGCTCCTAAATTCATCCCTTTACGCAGTTCAGCTTTGGTAAGTTTGACAGTGAGAAAAATAAAAGGAATAATCGCTGTCATCGGATTTTGGCGTAGTTTATTCAGAACACCATAACCATCAAGTTCTGGCATTTGAATATCGCAAAGTACTAAATCCGGTGAGTATTCCTCTGCTCGTTGAATACCAACCGTGCCATTCTCAGCAGCAATAGTATAAAAACCTTTAGATTTCAGGGAATTGACAAAAAGGTTCCGGGTTTGTGTCTCATCTTCAATGACTAAGATATTTTGCATGATTTCTCCTGTTAACGATTTACAATTAGTTGTAAGCAAAGTAAATACATCTAACATCTCTCAATGTTTTTTCAAAAGAGGGATGACGAAGCTAGTAAAAGCTTATCTACTACAGGAACCACATTCATTCGCAAACCTTGTTATTTATAGATTCCCAAATCTAGAGGATTTTCACCAGTCAATATCTAAAATTTAAGCATCAATTTAACAAATAACCGTTTTTCTAGGAGTTCAAGCTGATTAAATTCTTATCTTGAATAATTTTTGCACTTTAACTAACCTATAGCGGTTCCCAATCACATGAGGTACAAAAATTTCTAGGGGCGCATAGCTATGCGCCCCTATGTTGTAGCTATTCTTTTTCACCAAGGGTATCGCCTTAAGTATCCAAGCAAATGGCTTAACTTTTAAAAGATGTTAGGAGTTATTATTTGTGATTTATCGAAGAGACTCCATCAGTTGCACTCACAAGTAGCAATGAAAATTTCTTTTCCCTACTCCCAACTCCCCACTCCCTATTATCAAGATTCTATAGAACCGCCCATCTCGACCCACTGTGTTATCAGTCCATATAAAACCGAGCGCATCGTTACTTTTTTATGCTTACAGATAATTTTGAACTGATACTTGAGATTTTTGGGAATGTATCCTTTAATCTCTTCTAATTCTTCCTTCAGCAAATTACTATGTAATTGAGGAACAGGCGCACCTGCTTGTATCCATTGCCGAATTAAAATTTCTAATATTTCACTCATTTCTGCGTTTTTCTGTACGCAGAAAACTTTAAACTGAATTTTTAGTGATTTTGGTATATTGCCTTTAACCACTGTAAATTCTTCGATTTTATCTTTAAGTTCCATCATACACGTTTCTTATCTAAATTCAATTGTTGTGTCTCAAAGAATAAGATTGAATTCTAAAATTTTATAGTCTAATATAATATTCATGTATATGTATAATTTCTTAATGTCTCATTTAAAAATTTTAAATATTTTTTTCTTGAAATAATTGCTTTTGCTGCTTCTTTGCTAGACCAATAATATTTAGATAAATATCTATGCATCTTACAGAGTAAGTCTTGAAGAGGTACGGCAAATAAATCAGTCATCTTGTGCGGAAAAAATTAACTTACCTCGTTATGTTAGAACATCGTAAAATATTAACAACCGAATATCTTGAAGATAAGAATCAACTTAAGACGATATCCGCATTTTCATCAGTCATTATCAGCAGTAAATTGTACAGAAGCATTAGACTGTCTGCACTGTTGAAAAATCCGAAAGACACATCTAGGTATTAAGCAAAGTTACATGCCTGAGTTTTCCACGAATGTAAAATTAAGTGCAAGATTCGTCATTGGGAAAGGTATTTACAATTTAGATGCATTGTCCTGATGCTGGACAAGGTAACATTGGGCACGAAAACGCAACTCAGTCAACTGATTATATAGGGGGTTGAACTTACATAAAGGTGGAATGTAGATAATGAAATGACCAAATAGGTTGATGTCCCGTTCAAATGGACAAGTAGATGGGATAATTCGGCATAATAATTGCGCCAGTTCAGCATTACGGATTTCGATAGTATCTAGCTTTTTTTGTAATATTTGTAGCATGTACAATTTGTTTGCATTCATAGTGAGTTCCCTAAAATTCCTGAGTTCAAATCATCCCTGAGCAGTTCCGGTTACCGCAGGGAAGGTGAGAAGAGTATATGGCTATCAAGTCTGCGATCGCTCTTGTTCTGCTAAGCTTTACTCAAACCTGATTATTCGTTAGCTTGCCAATTTTCAAAGATTTTAACCAGTTAATATCTCAAAGTTAACCAGCAATTTAAGTTGAGTGGGGAGTGGAGCAGAGGAGAAGTTGCTGAACTCTTTCCCCTCTGCACCTGGAGCCCCTGGAGCCTCTTTCCCAATGCCCAATGCCCACTTCCCAATGCCCAATGCCCACTCCCCACTCCCCAGTTTCTTCCAGCATTATCTTAAGTTGTTGCTTAAGTTAGTGATTTTGAATCGACAAAATTGCCTGAAGTGGCGAAACTGAATTTTAGCAAAACGCAAGTTCTACTCAGTGCTAAGTTCTGAATAATGAGTAAAAATACTCATAAACTTTTACTGCTTTAAAGCCTTTTACTTTGAAATCTCATACAATTCTTAAAGAAAGGTGCTTTATGTTAACAATCCTTAAATTAAGTAATATTTGCTGTCTTTCATATAGTTTCTATAGAGAAATGTCACATATATTGCATCAAAACTGTGCTATTTTGAGAATGTGCGATTTTTAACTTCTACCTTAAGATTAACGCACCTATTTCTTAACTTTAGGACAAAAGATTTCTGTAAAAATCACTTGAGTTAGGTCAAATACATGATTAGTGGATTATAATGAAGCCAGAAACTTTTTATCCTAATTGTTTGTATATATTTTAACTAATGTGATGGAGATTTACATAGTCTTTCATCAGAAAACACTCAGCTTCTGATAAACCAAAGCTTTCACCTCTACAAAATTGTTATTTTTGGAGTTTGAAGTTTCTACATTAAGACTTGTTGCTAGCCGAATTGTCTAACCGAGTATTGGTGACTTCAAAATGTCATATAACTGGAATTTTGAAGTTGCAATCTCAAGCTGTGACGAACTAATTAAGGTTTCTGGATAGATGTTCAATAAAAAAAGACCTAAGCACTTTTTAATTTTGCCTAGAAAAGGACTTGAGTACTTTTTCCTCAGTCAGAATGAGTCGATTCATCTGAAAAAGTTACAAATAAACCTTTGAGACAAGTAAAAACTTGTATTACAAAATGCATAATACCAGCTAAATTAGCAGTTAGAAGTTGTATACCCAAGTCTATCTGAAGATACTACAACTAACTTCAATCAACTTTGAGATGTATGTCTAAGTAAAATAGGTTACTAAATTATAACCAAGCACTATGAGTTCAACACATTACCCGATTAATCCTCGCACCCATGAATATTTGGAGCAAAATAAGAATATGTTGGTAGCACCAGAGGCGACTACACAATTCAAGTATCCATCCAACGCTTTCGTTTCCTTCCCTGAAAATAACTCATTGATTGCAGACATCCAATCAAGTCCAGCCTTAGATACTTTTCCTTTCAATAATCAAGACTCAGAGTCGATTTCAGTCGCCTCTGCAATTGTGAAAATGTTAGAAGATTTGGGAGTGCAGTATGCCTTTGGTGTTTCCGGAGGTGCGATCGCTCCAGTCTGGTACAAATTGCAACATAGCTCAATTAAGTTACTACACTTTCGTCACGAAGCAGGAGCTGCTTTTGCAGCCACCGAGGCGTATTTTGCTAGTGGCCGCCCTGTTGTAGTATTTACCACATCAGGTCCGGGGATCACTAATGCCTTGACTGGGTTGTTCGCTGCACGCTGGGAAGATGCCAAAGTAATTTTTCTGTCGGCTTCTACCTCTGCACCACAGCGTGGACGTTGGGCACTCCAAGAAACCAGCACTTACACCATGCCTAGTGCCGGACTTTTTACCTCAGAATCACTCTTTCATTACGCAACTACTCTCGAATGTAGTGAAGAACTTCCAGAAGTCTATCGACGACTAGCCAAAGGCTTAGCCCGACCGGATGGCTTTGTCGCCCACTTGAGTATCCCGACTAATATCCAAACCAATCCAGTTGAGAAATCTTTGCCACTGGTAACACTCTCTTGTGCGCCACCGACAGCCAGCGAAGAAGCGATCGCCGAATGTGGACAGTTACTTGCAGAAGGACCATTTGCGATCTGGGTTGGCTTTGGTGCCCGCCTTGCCGCTGCTGAAATTCGCCAACTGGCTGAGAGAACAGGTGCGGGGGTAATGTGTTCACCACGCGGTAAAGGTATTTTTCCAGAGGATCATCCTCAATTTGTGGGGATCACAGGCTTTGCTGGACATGAATCGGTTCTGAGATATATGCAAGAACACCGTCCTCTACGAACACTAGTACTCGGAACCCGTCTTGGTGAATTTACCTCATTTTGGAACCCTGCCATGATTCCTTCACGGGGCTTTTTACATGTTGACATCAATCCAGAAGTACCAGGAACTGCTTACCCATCTACCGAAACCATCGCCATTCAGTCTGATGTCAGAATGTTTGTCAAGTCCCTACTCAAGCGCTTTCCCAAGCGACAAAATCGTGCCAAAAAACAGTCTTTACCCAGGCCTGAGCGTAGTGTCATCAATGCCAGCGCAGATAGCCCAGTCCGACCAGAAGTACTGATGAATCTTATGCAACGAGTCATCGTTGAGGGTAGTGATGCCATCGTGATGGCTGAAGGAGGTAATTCATTTGCTTGGGCAATTAACCGATTGCGATTTGGTAAACCAGGACGTTTCCGGGTCAGCACTGGATTTGGGGCTATGGGTCATTTCGTCACCAGCGTCGTGGGTGCAGCGTTAACACATCACAGTAAAGCTATAGCGATCGTTGGGGATGGTGCGATGTTGATGAACAATGAAGTCAGCACAGCCGTAAGATATCAGATTCCTGCCGTTTGGATTGTCCTCAATGATGCACGCTACAACATGTGTCAGCAAGGCTCCAAGATACAGGGTTACGAGGGTATGGATGTAGAAATACCACAGGCAGATTTTGTGATGCTTGCCCGCAGCATGGGAGCCGACGGTATCCGTGTGGAAAAAGAGTCTGACATTCAAGCAGCGTTAGAAATGGCAATGGCTTCTACTCGTCCATTCGTTGTGGACATACTTATCGACCACACAAGACAGGCACCCATTGGAACTCGTATTTCTAGTTTGATTTCACAAGGCGCTAAAAATTAGAGGAGATTGTGATGTTAAATCACCCAGTAGGCATTCGCTCCATAGCATTAAGCTTGCCAAGTATCAAGCGTACAAACAATTACTACAGAGAAAAATATCCCGAAGTAATTGCCGAGTCCGAACAAAAAAGTTTAGCAAGATTGTTTTCCCTTGCGGGTTCCACACCTAACAACGAGTTTGACTCAGAGATGTTGCCCTATCTTAAAGACCCTTTTCGAGGTACTGTCCACCGATGGGTACTGGCACCAGAAGAATCTTCATTAATGTTGCAAGAACGTGCGGCTCGTGCAGCCCTTGATGCAGCAGAACTGACTCCCAAAGAAGTTGATCTCATGCTCGTTGCCTCCGTTTGGCCCGAACAAATAGGATTTGGCGATGCTGCTTTTCTAGCTCGTCAACTGAGCTTGGAAGGTGCTGCTTGGAATCTTGATGCAGCCTGTGGAGTCACTCCAGTTGCCTTTCAAACTGCCTCTGCTTTAGTACGAACAGGAGAATACCGCAACGTCCTAGTGGTGATTTCCTGTGCATACTCTCGCTTTTTCGATGAAGACGATACACTCTCATGGTTTATGAGTGACGGGGCTGGAGCTTTTGTAGTTAGTTCACTCGCACCCAACCAAGGCATCCTGGGTACAAAGACCATTCATACTGCTGCTTTATGTGATAGCTTCTTTGCTAAACTCACTGAAGACGAGCAAGGCAATCCACAAATACATATGCGGATGGGCAAAGGCGCAAATAAAGCCATCCGCGAAACCGCTGTGGGACAACTACGTACTTGTTGTGAAGGTGCCCTAGCTGCCGCCGGTGTCACACTTGAGGAAATTGACTTTTTTATTTTTAATACATCCACTGCTTGGTCAGCAAACTTCTGCACTCGCGTACTAGGCATTGACCCAGAACGGACAATCAACCTTTACTCTGAGTATGCAAACATTGGCCCAGTAATCACGATCGCCAATTTGTACTATGCTGTGCAGCTGGGTAAGATTCACGAAAATGACTTGGTTCTGATTTATGGTTTAGGTGCAGCAGGTGCCGCCTCTGCAAGTGTGATGCGTTGGGGTGATGTGGCATTAAGTACTGTTCCAAATCTCCACGAACCTGAGATAATACTCACAAGTTCCTTAGATCCTAGCTTGGCTTTTTGCTAGCTCGAAAATAGGGAGTAGGGGTTTAGCATTGCTAAACCCCTACACAGATGTAGGAATCAATCTTGATATCTACATATAGCGGTTCCCATTCAGATGGGGTACAACATGATATCACGAGGTGTAGGGGCACGGCACTGCCGTGCCCCTACAGGTGTACCTTATTAGGTCAGGAAGCGCTATAGTGCGTTTACTCTAAATTTAGTGCATTGGATAAAGAGGCCAATAAGTTGATAATAAAATTTGATTAAAATCATTAGAATTTGTACTTCTTTCAAAGCAACGTACTACTCCTGTTGTTCAAAACAAATTTAGTAATCGATTATGCAAAAACAATTTCTGGCGGCAGGTTTTTTTCTGTTATCTTTGATGTTTCCCCTCAAAGTTTCAGCCCAAAATTATGACGAGATTTATGTCTTTGGCGATAGCTTATCGGATACAGGTAATGTATTTAATTTCACAAATGGAATTATTCCCCCAAGTCCGACTTACTTCAATGGACGGTTTTCCAATGGCCCAGCTTGGGTGGAATATCTCGCCTCTGATTTAGGGTTAACTTTCAATCCCAACACCAACTATGCCTTCGGTGGTGCAACTACAGGATTCGATAACATAGGACTAAGTTTTTTACCAGGATTACAACAACAAATTAATAACTTCACAACAGGAAATCAGTCTGCCAATCCCAACGCCCTTTATATCATTTGGGCTGGGACTAATGATTACATGAAGTACTTTTTTGATATCACTCCTAACCCAACAGAATCTGTAGACAATTTATCCGCAGCAATAACTTCACTAGCTGCTGTGGGGGCTGAAAATATTATGGTGGTTAACTTACCAGATTTGGGAAAGTTTCCAGTTACAGGTGGCAATAGTCAAACAGCAAGCATACTAAGCAGTTTCACCAATGAACATAACTCCGATTTATTCGCAACTATTAACTTGTTGAATCAGCAACTAAGTCCTGAAACTAACATTATTCCTCTCGATGTTAATTCTTTATATAATCGCATCATTGGAGATCCAGCAGAATTCGGTTTTACAAATGTCACCGATTCTTGTGTTGGAGAATTATCGGTGGTGCCCATCGAAGTTCCGGTGAAGCCAGTTATATGTGACCCAAACAAGTTTTTATTCTGGGATGAAGTCCATCCCACAACTGCAACTCATCAGCTAATTGGAGAATTAGCATTTTCAGCCTTGAAGCCAGCTTCTGTCCCTGAATCTTCTACAGTATTAGGAGTATTGACAGTTGGTGCTTTATATGGTATTTACCGAAACAAAGCAATCAAAAAGCAAGGGGTACGTGGATGAGCGGCCAACTAGATGGAAAAGTCGCCCTGGTGACCGGGGCTTCATCAGGTATTGGTCGAGCCAGTGCGATCGCATTTGCCCGCGCTGGAGCCAAGGTTGTCGCTGCTAGCCGTCGCATTCCTGAGGGAGAAGCAACGGCGCACCAGATCCAAGAAATCGGAGGAGAGGCGATTTTCATCAAAACCGATGTGTCAAAGGCTGATGATGTGGAGGCGTTGATTCAGAAAACCGTGGATATTTATGGTCGTCTGGACTGCGCTTGCAACAATGCTGGATTTGGGGGGGGAGCTATCCCAATTACAGATATGTCTGAAGAAGACTGGGATCGACTGATTGACATAAATTTGAAAGGAACCTGGCTTTGTTTGAAGTACCAAATTAGGGCAATGCTGAAACAAGGAAGTGGGGCGATCGTCAACATCGCTTCCATCGCTGGTGTAGTCGGTATTCCTGGTCTTGCTGGCTACTCTGCCACTAAAGGTGGGATCACCGCTTTAAGTAAAGCCGCAGCAATGGAGTATGCCTTGGCAGGTATCCGCATCAATGTTATCAGTCCTGGTGCGATCGCAACTGATATGCTAGCGACCTTACCGGCAGATGTACTGGCTCAACTAAGAGCAATGCATCCCATAGGACGCACTGGCAAGCCGGAAGAGGTGGCCGATACTGTCGTGTGGTTATGTTCGGATGCAGCTTCTTTCATCACAGGGCACAATATGATGGTTGATGGAGGATATACCACACAATAAACTGCCCCAACTCAGAAGCGGGCTAGGCTTTCAGAATCTCTAATTCTCTGGCAAGAATTAGCTGTTAATGTTCAAAACAACGGCTAAAGCTTGGCTGATTCCTTGCATTGTTTCATCATCAAGAGTTTCCACTTGCCTAATCAGTCTTTGTTGGGAAACAGAACGTACCTGAAACGCATCTGCTACCGACAACTTGCTCAACGCATTTTCTGGTGTAGGCTCAACCCTTACCATCCACGGAACTTGGGCAAATGCATCATTCCATCCTGTAATCGGCACAACTATTTTCAAACGGAGAATGCCTATCTCATCGTTGCTAACAATTACACAAGGGCGAGTTTTACCAATTTCATCACCAACGGTAGGGTCGGCACTATAGAGCCAGATCTGACTTCTACGCATAGTCGTGATATTCGTAAAAATCTTCATTACAAGTATCAACAAGCTCAGTCAGATCACTGCCTTCTACATAGTAAGGATGCATGATTTCAGCAGCAGCCGTTAAGCTAAGTTTTTCTGGTTTCTCCATATCTTCGCGCACCAACCGCAAGGCAAATTCAATAACCTCTAGCCGCTCCACATTCGGCATTTGCTTGATTGCTTCTAAAATTTGCGGTTTGATCATATTTTTTAGAGTTGTTAGTGTTACAAAAGATGACCATTCTGCTTGAGGGCGCGGTAGGTAATGCCAAAACCACCCTCGCCCAGTTTGCGATCGATAGTATACTCATTGCCTACAACTTGTCCAAGCCCAAGCCATGCTGATTTGCTAAAGATGAATACGTTAATTGTGACATAGCCTTTATTTGATGAGGCAGTTTCCCAAGTTTGGCGTGAGTATAACGTTCCCGTTGAGCAGCTACCTTGACTATCCATCAATTCTAAATTCAAAATCGTTTAATTACTTCAAAATTGCTGTAATCTATCAATACTAAGAACTAAACGCCCCTAAAACTTTTAAAGTCGCAATAGTCGCCTCAGTTAAATCACTCACACCAGTAATGTTCATCCCTTCATAAGGTCTTTCGCATCTGAGAGTTTTCAGGCATTTACCTGTTTCCACATCCCAAAGCTTAATCGTCTCATCTTCGCTGCCACTAGCCAAAATTTTACCTTGAGGATTAAAAGCAACTGACCAAACCCACTTGCTATGTCCTGACAAAGTTTTTATTTCTTTGCTGGTGGACAGATCCCACAGCTTGATTGTTTGATCTCCGCTACCACTGGCTAGGATATGACCATCTATACTAATGGCGGCTGAGTACACGCAATTCGTATGCCCCTGCAAGGTTCTCAGACACTTACCGGTACTAACATCCCACAGTTTCACTGTCTGATCGCCGCTGGTACTTACCAGGTTCGTACCATCAGGACTAAAAGCAACTGACCAAATCCAGTCAGTGTGACCTTCCAAAGTTTGAATGCAACTACCGATGCGGACATCCCACAGCCTGATGGTTTGGTCATGGCAACCACTGGCTAGGGTATGACCATCGGGGCTGAAGGCAACTGACCAAACTCGCTGAGTGTGACCCTGCAAGATTTGGAGACATTTACCTGTGGTGACATCCCACAGATTGATAGTTTGGTCATCACTGCCACTTGCTAGTATCTTACCATCAGGACTAAAGGCAACTGAGATGATCCGATTGCTATGTCCGCTCAAAGTTTTGAGACACTGACCAGTTTTGACATTCCATAGTTTCACGGTTTGATCTTCACTACCACTGGCAAGAATGTTACCGTCTGGGTTCAGGGAAACTGATGTCACCCGATTACTATGCCCCCGCAACGTTTTCAGGCAAAGACCAGTGTTCGTATCCCAGAGTTTCACTGTTTTGTCATTATTGCCACTTGCAAGGATATTACCTTGAGAACTGAAGGTAACCGACCAGATACCATTACAATAACCCTGTAAGGTCTTGAGGCATCCACCTGTACTAAAATTCCACAGCTTAACTGTTTGGTCATCGCTGCCACTTGCTAGGGTCGTACCATCAGGACTAAAGGCAACTGACCATACGCGACTGCCATGACCTTTGAGAGTTTTCAGGCATTGACCCGTGCTGACATCCCATAGTTTCACTGTTTGGTCATCACTGCCGCTTGCTAGGCGATCGCCATCCAAACTAAAGGCAACTGAATTTACCAAGCCAGTATGACCTTGCAAAGTATCAAGACATTCACCTGTACTGAGATTCCACAGCCTAACTGTTTTATCATGACAACCACTAACTAGTCTATGACCATCTGGACTAAAAGCAACGGACTGTACTCTATGGGTGTGTCCCAGCAACGTCTTGACACATTGATTAGTATTAATATCCCACAGCCTGATAGAGCAGTCGTCATTTCCACTAGCAAGCATTGTACCATCAGGACTAAAGACCACTGCCCACACCCGGCTACCGTGTCCTTGGAGAATTTGAACGCATTCCCCGGTGACAACATCCCACAACCTCACCGTCGTGTCTTCACTACTACTTGCTAGTGTCTGACCATCGGGACTGAAGGAAACTGACCAGATGCCAGCGCTATGACCCTCGAAGGTGGCGAGGCATTGCCCAGTGCTAGTATCCCATAGTTTTACTGTTTGGTCATCGCTGCCACTAGCAAGCATTGTACCATCAGGACTAAAAGTCACAGGCCAGATAAAACCTGCGTGTCCCTTGCAGGTGAGCAGTTGCTTGCCATCTGCAACTTGGTAAACGCGAACCTCACCATTGGTATCTCCTGTTGCCAAGAGTTTGCCATCGTAGCTCAATGCTACTCCATGAATACCGCCAATGGTTTCTGCAAAAACGCATTTAGCGAGATTAGCATTTGCAAAATTGGCATTTTGCAAATTTACATTCCTGAGGTCTGCTTGCCAAATAGTTAAATCGGAAAAATCACTACCAACAAGGTCAGTTCCCAAATGACAAAGGAAATTAACAATATTTCCAGATGTATAACTTTGTTCTAGGGGAGATGTTTCTCTGAGGGTTCCGATAATTTGGGTGAGGTGATTTTCTAGAGTTTTTTGGCTTCTAAAGATAGCCAATAATCCTTCGATTATGGGTTGAAGAATGAGGTGAATTTGAGTTTCCCTTACATAGTCTTTTGCAGTCGCTTTCATCAAAGCATGGCTTCGGAAAAATTCGAGATTGTTAGTGATAATTTCTTGACAAATTTGCTCTACCAATCGATTAATCGCATACTCCATGACTACAGGTTGGAGAGTGAACATTGCTTCGGTTTTTTCAACTAGAGAGCGCCTCACCAAAGATTCCAAAACTTCCAGTAATTTTTGCAATGATAATGCTGATATAATATCTTTTTGTAATTCGGCAAGGGAAACTGCCTCATGATTAATTGCCAGCCAATATATAATTTCTTTTTCTAAATCTGATAAACGTTCAAACTGCTGTTCTAAAATATCCCAAATATCACCAAAAACAACAGTATCTTGGCTTAAAAATTGGGAAACATTACCACTAAATAAATCTTGAATAGTTGTGGCAACTACTTTTAAAGCTAAAGCATTCCCTCCATAGCTTTCAACTAATCTCCTCAGTTCTTTCTCTGAACCTAATATGCCTTTGATTTTTAAAATTTCTTGACCATCATTTGGCAAAAGACCTTTGAGCATGAATGAGCGAACGCACAAACCCGCTCCTTCCATTGATGCTACTTCTTTAGGTTTTTCTCTGCTTGTTAATATTAAGCAGCTTTGTTGTTCTGTTTCTCCTAATCGTTTTAGCAGTTCACTATATCCTTCGTATCCCTCTCGATAACGTCCTACCCGACTACCAGCACGTAAAATTGACTCCATATTATCTAGTATTAATAAACAGCGATGCTGTCGTAGATAATGTAGCAGTCGCGTGAGTCTTTGAGCTGTGCCTTCTGGTAAAATTGCTTCTGTTTCCCGGTCATCAGAAAGAAATTGAATTAAACTAGCTAAGAGCGTGTTGACTGGAGGAGCATCTTGCAGCGATCGCCAAATAACGTACTCAAAATTCTCTTTAATTTGTTCTACAAGCTTGACAGTAACGGAAGTTTTGCCAATCCCCCCCATACCTAAAATCGCCACTATCTGACAGCGGTCTTTTAAAATCCATTGCTCTAATGTGGCTGTTTCTGATGTGCGTCCATAAAAAACTGATGCCCCAATTGCTTCTCCCCAATCTAAATGTCGAGATTTGTCAGAATTTGTATAGTCAGTTTTATCTAAATCTAAATTTAAAGCCTGAAAAAAAAGCTCAAGTGTTTTTTTATCAACTCCTTCCTCACGAGATAATACCTTAGAAATTGTTACAGTATTTACTTTAACTCGTTCACTTAAATCTTCAAGGGTGTATCTATTTCCGTAATTCTCTTTATCTTCCAGGGTAATTTTACCGGATTGCAGCTTTTGCAATCCTTCAAGTGTAAGAATCAGACCACGCTTGCGTTTTTGCTTTGGAACCTGGGTCATAACTACTAACCTGATGAATGTAAAATAAGTAATTGGTAATTACTGATATATGACTCACTATCAATCTAGCGATCTTGAGATTTGTAACTCCAAGTGAATTTAAGGTTCTGTTGCAACGCTGGGTTGTCATCATGTAGGATAAACCAATTACTTTTGGTTAAGAATAAGAGATAAAAGAGTAAAGGTTTGAATTTATCCTTGATTTTTTAGCCCTTAAGTTTTTTCTAAATTAGAACGGAAGTTGTTAATAAAGTCTTAATTAAGAAACAGCAATATACACAGCATTTACGCAAAAATTGCCAAAAAATTTAATTTATCGAACCGCCAAGGTGCTAAGAGGATGTTTGAAAAGTGATATGTAGTGATTTCAATCGAATTATTACTCCTTAATCCCACGCCACTTGCTACAACGGAGGGAACCTCCGCAACGCAGTGGCTCCCCGATATATTGGGGGGAAACAAGAAATCTAGTTCCCTCACGCCACATGCTTCTCCTGTGGTCGCCGCTGCGCGAACAAGTCGGGCATTGCCCGACGGCAGTTGCTCATGGCGGAAACCCCCAAGACCGCACTGCCTCCCCAACGCAGTGGCTCCCCTTTATAAGGGCAGGGTTAGGGTGGGGTGAAAAATATTTGAGACATCAATCATGACTTTTCAAACATCCTCTAAGGAGGCCAACAGTTCGTACAGTGTGCCTAAGTCCTAATACATAGAAACCAAAAGTCTCCGTGTGGAGTATATCAACATTGAAAAGGACTCAAGTCCTTTAGTTGTATTATGCACAAATTCTTTAAAAAACTTCAAGATTCAAGAATTTTTTATATAAATATTGTGGGGAGATGGGGGGCGGAGGGGGCGTTGCTGATTTTATGTATAAAAATCATTGTGCATGATATCAAAATCCTTGTAGAGACGTTGCAATTGCTAGTCTCTACATCTGGATTCATCTCAGAATTTATTCTCGATTAACCAGTGAACCCAGTCTAATGACCATATTGGCACTTCTGGGACGTGTTTAAGAGTGTCGTAGGTGTAACCGTAGTTTCTGAGATTGAGAGTGTCTTTGGGCGTAACAATATCATTGCGTGCAAAATTTGGTAGCAGAGATCGTATATCCCCAGGGCCTATTTTTCCTGGTGTGGACTGTCCCCCGTCCCAAGGCCACATGGGATCATTGAGATTGTGTCCGTAAGGCTGATTAGCTTTTGGATAAGAAGCCTTTTTTCGGCGATGGTTTTCTTGCCATTGCGCCCAAAGGCGATCAACGTTGGCATGATGCAGCCAAAAAATTGGATCATTGGGAGAACCAGGAACGTTGCTCATGGTGCCTAATCTTTGCAGCAAAGGGGGCGGAAACTGAGTTAAATCGACAAGAACCCCGCCGACCAATCCATGAAGATAGTTATGAGTGAATACTCCAGGAGTTTCATTGCCATTTTGATCTACGCTAATATCTCCTTCTATGGCAGCGCGAAATTGAAGATAGTCATTGATATTGAGCAAATTATTGATTTCTGTTTGGGGTAGGGGGTAGTTATTGGCAGGAGGTATTTTGAGAAAGCGAATGAGTGAGGTTCCCAGAGTTTGATTTGTTATTTGGTCAATATGTAAGTTGTTGTTCAGAACCCAGCCATCAGCTAAAGAAAAATTACCAAACTGAACAGAACCACCCAAATAACTACCTGCACCTGGAACGTTGATTGTTGTTCCTGTGCCATTTGCTCCTAAAAAGTCTGGTTTAAAGATAATATCGATCGCTCTAGGATCTTTCCAATCCCAATATGGAATAGTTATCTTGGGGTTAACTGACTGTAAAGCTTTTTCAAATCTTCTTAAATATTCACGATGCCAAGGCAGAAAGCCTGCATTTGCGTGAGCCGCATCTGTTCCGGCTGCTGGCCCAGTGGGATGTAGGATTGTATTGGAATAATTTGCATTCATGCCACCCATGTGCATTGATGAAAATCCCATCGCTCCCACATGTATGGCCACAATTTGGTCATAAAGACTGATGTTGCTGCCTTTAGGGATTGTTCTTTTTAATGTTTTGATGGCGTTAACAAAGTCTGCTTTTTCTTGTGGAGTTAGATCAACAACGTTTTTTCTGACTAGGGTGACATCCATTGCTGGAGTTTTTACCATAGTCATGGCAAGAATTATGCCAACGCACAACATGATGATTGTTTGACGGAAAAATTTTAAGGATTTTTTTCTCTGCTGAAAATTTTGTCTCCACTTTTGAACTTTTCTGGTGTTTGTGCGAACAAAAGTGTCAATTTTAGATTTCATGGAAATGATTCCCTAATTTAGAGTAGTTATGCGATCGCTTTTGCATCTAGATAATATATGCACAAGCTGTTGACAGAGGTTTGACGACGCTAACATCTGTATCAAATGACTAACAGCGAATTTCAAGTTGGTGAAGTACACAACGATTCGTCTGGTAGTCAGGTATAAAGCCTGTTTTATTTCTGACTCCTGAGTTCTGAATTCTGCTGTAAATACCAGTCTGGGTTTTAACTAATCGTTTTGAATGCTTGCTTGGTGTTTATCAATGGGGTAACTCTGGCTAGTAAATAATCTGCCAACGGCACTTTTACCAGACTTTTGCTTGATTTTTGCAACACATCGCCATTTTCTACTAACCTGGCTCAAAAAGCAAGAAATTCACGATGTGCTGATTTAATTTTCGTCTGGGCAATGATTTTGGCGATCGCTGGAAGTTTACTGAAAGAAAATTCCCAATCCAAAATCGGATCACCTTGGAACCGGGACTTGATTAATTACCGACGCAATTACCGCGTCAATTTGTAAACCATCCAGCATGGCTTCTGGTTTCAAAATCAGTCGATGACGTAGCAACGGCGATGCAACTGCTTTGACATCATCTGGTGTCACAAAATCCCTTCCTGTTAACCACGCTAGGGCTTGAGATGTCTGCAACCAAGCACCAGCGGCGCGGGGCGATGCACCCAAAGTTAAATCAGGATATTGACGCGATGTTCTCACCAACGCTAATAAATAATCAACGATCGCTTCTGACACTTTAACTTCTTTGACTGCTTGCCGTGCTTGCAAAATATCGGCTACTGTGGCTACTGGTTTCAAACGGCTAATATCCAAGCGCCTTGCTGCAAAACCCGCCTGACGATTGAGTAACATTTGCTTTTCAGCAGCTTGATCGGGATAATCTACCACCAGTTTAAATAAAAACCTGTCTAACTGCGCTTCTGGTAAAGGATAAGTTCCCTCAAATTCTAGGGGATTTTGGGTTGCAATTACCCAAAATAAATCCGGCAAGGGTAAACTTTCACCATCTAGCGTTACCTGCATTTCTTCCATTGCTTCTAGCAGCGCCGCTTGTGTTTTAGGGGGAGTACGGTTAATTTCATCTGCTAGGAGTACTTCGGTAAATATTGGCCCTTTTTTTAAAGTGAAATTCCGGCTATTCAAGTCAAAAATATTTGTACCAGTAATATCTGACGGTAAGACATCTGGTGTTAATTGAATTCGGCGAAATTCCCCTTGAATTAACTGTGCTAATACTTTTACTAAGAGGGTTTTACCAGTACCCGGCACTCCTTCTAAAATTATGTGTCCACCAGCTAACAGCGCTACTAAAAGTTGTTGTATGAGGCTGGATTGCCCGACAATTACTTGCTTAAGACTTTCACCAAGGCGAATTAAAATAGAATGAATTTCGTTCATAATATTAATTTTTCATTTGTCGTTTGTCGTTTGCCATTTCTCAATTCCTATTAATTACGAATTACGAATTACGAATTACGAATTAATCTAATGGTTCGCCATTTTCCCAACCAGCTTAACAGCTCTTGTTCACTCATGGGCTGTTTGCGTGATTGTAGCTTTAAAACTGCATCTAGTTCTGCGGCACTTGCACCTGTTTTTTCTACCCAGACACTAAGCAAGGCTTGGTGTTCTAGCGGTATTTGCCCTAATCCTAAGGCTTTTTGCAGTTGCAATTGTTCTTGTTTACCCACCATCTCAATTACAAAGTCGGCAGTATCAGCTTTCTGCAAGACTAAGGCTAAGGCTTGGATGTATGCCTCGCTGTTATCTGCGACTGGTGTATCTAAAGTTACTGGTTTGCCAAAACGGCGATTCTGCGCCCAAATCAGCGCCAATAGTAAAATACCTACTTGGATAAATATTGGAAATAAAGGAGTTTTAGCAAAAAAACTAGATAAATTTCCTTCGTTTTCTTTCTGCCTGACATCGGTATCTTTATAGCCGTGAATGTATTCATCGACAAATACTGTGTTACCGTTTTTCTTGACCAAATCGGCTAAATACCTAAAATTACTGAAATTATCTTGGTAGGCATTGGCGGCTAAATAAGGAGTAGTAGAAAAAATTACGTTGCCTTGCTTGTATTTTTCTTGCCAGACGATAGCACCAAAGCGATCGCCTAAATCAATTTGCTTTTGGTTAACTTTTTTATTTCGTCTGCGCGTCTCAATTTTAATATCGCCTTGGGAGGATTTTTGCAGAGTGCTAAAGTTTGCTTCTGTAACTCGCGCCCCAGCACCTAAAATTACCAAAGTATTTCCTTTTTCTACCCATTCACGTTCTTGACTATCGAGGGTTGTATCTCTGGGATAGCTGCTAACCACAAGAAAAGTAACTGGGCTGTTCTCTGGCTGAATTTCACTAAAAGGCTTTTGCCAGCGTTTGATAGAAATTCCTTGCTCTTGCATGAAAGCGTACCAAGCACCATAGCCATCAGGGGCGCGGTTATAAGTAGAGCCAACATTAACTTTAGTATTATTAGGCGCTGCGATCAAACTCAGTAAAACGATCGCTGCAAGTGCGATCGCTCCCATCCAAGCAAGGCGATTTGAACGTTTCATTTTCCAGTTTCACAATCGTCAATTCGTTTTATAATCGATATTCAGTATGATAAGTACTAATATTTACTTATTTTTCAGTAAACTCAAAAAGATAATTAACTTTATCAAACTCTGCATTCAGACATCTATGGTAACAAACCATACTAGTTTCCAGAATTATGCAAATTACAATTTTCAGTTAGGTAAAGCAGCTTTTGCAATTTCTAAATCAAGTTTTTCTGGACAATTTAGGCAATTTTACCTGCATTTCTCCTATAAGCTAATGCCAATACTCTCAAAGTTGTGTTTGCATCACTTTAAATTTTAGAAACTCCCTACAGACGTAAAAAACCCCACCCCTGAGAAAGGGTAGGGTTAGTTATATTACTAAGGCTATTTAACTTGATATGATATCACTCAAATTAGAAAAGCGATCGCCCCCATACAATAATCAATCCGACACCATCAAGTTAAAATCAAGTTTGCCATCATATGCAAAACTGCGATCGCGCTTGTACAAACTAATTAAACCTGACGCTGACAATATTCGGTTTCACAGCAGATTTCAAGAAGCGTGAAGTACACCATCTAAATCTCAAAGCTAGGCCGAAAGCCTATTCTCATTCTGTTAGCGCAGCGGGGCGTAGCCCATTCTGACTCCTGAATTCTCAATTCTGCTGTATTTTTTGTGCGCCTGCTATTTTGGTAAAGTAGAATTTATGAGTGGTGAACCAGTGCGCTACGACTCTATTAGGACTAGCTTTTTCAAGGTGACCAACGAACATACGTTGTTTTGGTGCTAGCATCTTGAATCATCCGCTCACATTTTGGGCTTTTTGAAGATTGAAATAACCAATCTTCGTTCCAAATTTCACCACCTTGAAAAGGCTAGTCCTGTCTATTTTCTTTGCCAAATGCGCGGATGGGTAGGTGTTAAAAATAAGATTTGGGGAAACAAGCTTCAAAGTAGGCTGTAGCAAGAGTTTTGCGATAAATAGTTGTGAAAGTACCCGCGCACCTTACACAGACTGGGTTTTGGCTATTTTATTAATTCCTAATCTCAATTTTTCATGTTATGATTAGACCATCCGCGCTACAGAACCTTGAAAACCAAATACAGACTGTGTTTGCGGCTACCGCGATTGAAATTTCATTTACTCCCTATTAGGGATTGAAACAACGACACTAGCAATGTCCCTGAACTGCTTGTACATTGAAATTTCATTTACTCCCTATTAGGGATTGAAACTTGGATTTCGGGTGATGGCATGGGGTGAAACTGTATTGAAATTTCATTTACTCCCTATTAGGGATTGAAACGCACAATCTGGAGTAGGTAACGCTGCAAGACGGCATTGAAATTTCATTTACTCCCTATTAGGGATTGAAACATAATCGATGCTGAGATAGCCTTAGATAAGCTGAAATTGAAATTTCATTTACTCCCTATTAGGGATTGAAACTACTGCAAGTATGGCAGGATGTTTGCAATCAGCTATTGAAATTTCATTTACTCCCTATTAGGGATTGAAACGAACGTGTTGATGTGCAGTGCTTCCCGTTCGATGGTGAAGTGATTGAAATTTCATTTACTCCCTATTAGGGATTGAAACAGATACATTCGCTTCCACATACTGCTTTTTATTATTGAAATTTCATTTACTCCCTATTAGGGATTGAAACTGGCAATAAAATCTTTGATGACATCAGCGGTTGTGCATTGATTGAAATTTCATTTACTCCCTATTAGGGATTGAAACTTCCCATTCTGCCTCAGTGATACGCAATGTTAAATTGAAATTTCATTTACTCCCTATTAGGGATTGAAACGGTTTTATACAAAACAGCCCAAGAAACCACAGAAATTGAAATTTCATTTACTCCCTATTAGGGATTGAAACGTTATAGTTAGACTCCATTCTGTCTTGAATGGATTATTGAAATTTCATTTACTCCCTATTAGGGATTGAAACATTTATATCACTAGCATCAAACACAGAACCAGGGAAAATTGAAATTTCATTTACTCCCTATTAGGGATTGAAACGTCAAGATTGAATTGCGAAGCGGTTTATTTTTTCCGATTGAAATTTCATTTACTCCCTATTAGGGATTGAAACTTCATCCCATTCGGGTACATGATTATGAATAGCTTTATATGATTGAAATTTCATTTACTCCCTATTAGGGATTGAAACGTGAAAATTGATAAGTTACTAGTCTTTCCTAGCAATTGAAATTTCATTTACTCCCTATTAGGGATTGAAACCGTTTGTTCTCAAAGGATTAATCGTTGCCGTTTTTCATTGAAATTTCATTTACTCCCTATTAGGGATTGAAACTCAAAATCAGATCCGCAGTACTCTATATTATTTAGATTGAAATTTCATTTACTCCCTATTAGGGATTGAAACAAGAGCTTCAACGGTGGCTTGGGCAGTATCAATTATTGAAATTTCATTTACTCCCTATTAGGGATTGAAACCATAGTTTTTATACTCCAATTCAAACACTGCCATCTATTGAAATTTCATTTACTCCCTATTAGGGATTGAAACAGCATTCCCGCCCTGAGTGCCTTGAAAAAATGGGAATTGAAATTTCATTTACTCCCTATTAGGGATTGAAACGTAATCACCGCAGATAGCGATCCTTTTTCCGTGTTATTGAAATTTCATTTACTCCCTATTAGGGATTGAAACGAGAGTTGGCTACACTGTTTTCTTTCAGAGATTTAATTGAAATTTCATTTACTCCCTATTAGGGATTGAAACGCGGTCTTGACACCACCTCACAAAATCTTGAGATTGAAATTTCATTTACTCCCTATTAGAGGTTGTTTGAAAAGTAGTTAGCTGTGATTTTAGGCACCTGTTGATCCCCCCTAACCCCCCTTAAAAAGGGGGGGAACCGGAATTAAAGTCCCCCTTTTTAAGGGGGATTTAGGGGGATCTAAAACGTTTTGTTACCGAGAAGAGGACTTTTCAAACAACCTCTTAGGAATTGAAACATGGGAAGCGATAACAAAGAAGAAATCAAAGAAAATTTTACGGACAACTGAAATCTTCTATGTAGAGCTTTCGTCCTACAGACCACTTGCTATCTGGAACTTTTAAAAAATCAAACCATGTCTGTTGACCACCCCCAGGATAGCAGCTTGGAGGGTTTTGAGGAGCAGCTTTACCTAGATAAACAGTGGTTCCTGCTGGCAAAGTTACTCTTTCTATAAGAGTAGCTTTATTACCCCATACTTGATTAAGAGCTAGATTTCTGATTGCTTGTAAATTTGTTTCATATTTGTCAGTTGTCACAAATCTACCTATCTTTTGAGTATCGTCACTATAGTAGCGATAAAAAGTCTGTGGGTAAGTTAGTATGACTTCTTTACATTTAGAGTTAAGGAAAGTAACAGCTACATCAGCAGGTAGAGGGCAGTCAGCTGTTTGAGCAAGAACTCGTGGAGAATTGAACCCAAACTGTGAAGGCAAACTGGCTGAAAATAAGTTACTAAGAACGCTTAAACCAATACTTAAAGAAATTGAGTGAAATTTCATGTAAATTCTTCCTCACAATATTTTTAGAATATCTTTCGTTCAACCCAACCTACATTCTGAATTCTGTTAGTGCAGCGGGGCGCAGCCCATTCTTACTCCTGAATTCTTGCTTTTTAAAAGACTTCAAGATAGGTTGAGTTTTTAATACTGAAGCTGCATATTCCGCTATGACCTTATGACCAGCAGTTGTAGGATGGATGCTGTCCCAAAACAAAAAATTGTTTGGGTTGGTCTTACAGTCCAATGATGGATAAGAAGCAGGTATGGTGATTAAAACTGAGTTTCCTAAGCAAGAATCCATCGCATTTGTAAAACCATATTGCCCAGGATTAGCTAAAATCTGTTGAAATAACAAATTAACATCTAAAAAAATGATATTTACATGATTTAGTTCTTGGCTTAAAGAATTGATGCTTTTAATTAACTCGACATTATATTCAGCGACCAAATCGTTGAGTTGTTTGGAAGTTGGACTATTTCTTGTACCCGGTAAGTTCCCCAAATTGAATAAATTAGCCACTAGGATATTTTTAGCTCCAACAGTGGCAAGAGAACGCACTGCTATTGATATATTTGTAACTGACTCACTGGGATTTCCAGGACTTTTAGAATCAAGAAAATCATTCGTACCGCCCCACACGATATAAAGTGCATGTGGGTTAACAGACTTATTGACTGCTGTAAACTTATTAATTTGAGACAAGACTCCCGTTAAATATAAACCATGTACAGGAGGTATATTAATGTTATACAACCCAGACTTAGCACCACCAACAGCAAAGTTAGTGCCCAGAGACGGGTTTAAGCCCATATCTTGTGCAAGATATTCCACCCACACTAGCCCATTAGAAAAGCGTCCATCTTTGTAAGGGTAAGGAGGAATACCTACAGCCAATTCATCTTTTGTAATATCGTAAAAATTACCATCATCAGAAAAACTGTCACCAAACACATAAATCTGCTCAAAATCAGCAGCACTTGCCTTGAGTGTAAACATGAATGAAAACAGGAAAAATGCTGCCGTTAAAATTGTGTTCTGCATAATCTTTTTTATTCAAAAAATTGAATACACATTACTTTTTTCAACAACTCGTTCTTCTTTTTTTAATATCATTATGAAAACTTATAAGTCAATAAAAATGCAACAAATAAGAACCAATTCGTAAACAGGCGATCCGAAAAAGTGAGATGTCCTTGTTTGGGCAGTTCTTGCAGAGGGCATTAGAAAGTGAGGTAAGCTGTTGTGCTTTTAATTTGCACTTTGAGGCAGCAGAGGGGCAGAGGGGCAGAGGAGAGGTTTGCAGGTTTTACCTAAAAGATGATAATGCAACTTGTAGGCGCGACAGCTTATACCTGTAGGGGCACGGCAGTGCCCCTACACCTTTCGATATAATAGACCTCTTGCATAAATCAAAAAGAAAGAACCCCACCCCGCATTTGAGTAAAGCAAACGCTCCCCTCCCCGCAGGCGGGGAGGGGCTGCTGACAGGTGTAGGTTTTTTACAAGGGTGCGAGTATTCAGTCTCTTTGGTCAGAAAATAAAAGTAGAAACCGGGTTTGGATGAGACTCAAATGCTAAAAAATGAGTAGGCTGA
>NZ_JACJSJ010000088.1 GCF_014698115.1 Nostoc sp. FACHB-973 | reverse complement strand
AGACCGCCGTGCGTTACCCACACCGGATTTACACAACGAACTACAAGATAAATTTGTTGCACCTCGTAACCCAATAGAAGAAATGCTGGCACTCCTTTGGGCACAAGTGCTGAGAGTAGAGCTTTTAGGCATTCATGACAACTTCTTTGAACTTGGCGGACACTCGCTACTAGCAACACAATTAGTTTCACGTATCCGCAACGTTTTCAAAGTAGAACTAGCATTACGTGAGTTGTTTGCAAGAGCGACAGTAGCCGAATTAGCACAATCAATTAGGCAGTTACAGCAACAGGACTTAGAACTCTCTGAACCACCTATCTTACCAAAGATGAGGGATGCAGAATTACCACTGTCTTATGCTCAGCAGCGTCTATGGTTTTTAGATCAGTTAGAGCCAAACAGCGCCTTTTACAACATTCCTATGGCTTTGCGTCTAGTGGGAAATTTGAATCAACCAGCCCTAGAACAAAGCTTACAAGAGATTATTCATCGCCACGAAGCCTTACGCACCAACTTTATTACAGTTGATGGCAAACCTTCTCAAATTATTCAAACACAAACGAATTGGACAGTAACAGTAGTTGACTTAAAATATTTATCCACAACCGAGCAAGAAATTAATAGCCAGCAATTAGAGCGACAAGAAGCTATTCAGCCTTTTGACCTGGCAAAGGGAGCATTAATCAGGGCGACATTACTAGTGCTATCGGAGACAGAACACATATTGCTGGTGTGTATGCATCATGTTGTCAGTGATGGCTGGTCAATGGGTGTGTTTGTCCAAGAACTAGCAGCGCTGTATGATGCTTATGCTCAAGGTCAGCCGTCTCTACGAGACGCTACGCGAACACCTTTAGCACCACTGCCGATTCAGTATGCAGATTTTGCTATCTGGCAAAGAGAGTGGTTGCAAGGATATGTACTGCAAAACCAACTAACTTACTGGCAAAAACAACTGGCAAACGCACCAGCTCTATTGTCGCTGCCCACAGATCGACCCAGACCTGCTGTGCAGACTTTTGCTGGTGCATATCAAAAGTTTGCACTCTCTGTTGAACTCACTGGTAGGTTGATACAACTGAGCCAGCAACAAGGAGTTACCTTGTTCATGACACTGTTAGCAGCGTTTGATACCTTACTTTACCGTTACACAGGACAATCAGACATTTTGGTGGGTTCGCCAATTGCTAACCGTAATCGCAGTGAGATAGAAGGGTTAATTGGCTTTTTTGTCAATACTTTAGTTATGCGTACTGACTTGTCAGGCGATCGCAGCTTTAATGAATTACTGACTCGCGTTCGAGAAATGGCAATGGATGCCTACGCTCATCAAGATTTGCCATTTGAAATGCTAGTTGAAGCATTGCAGCCAGAACGGGATCTTAGCCATACACCGCTATTCCAGGTGATGTTTACACTTCAGAATGCGCCCATATCGACCGTGGAGTTAAATCAGTTAAGTGTCAGTTCAAGGTTGATAGAAGGTACAACTGCCAAATTTGACCTTACCTTACTAATGGAGAACACTGCTGATGGACTGGTGGGTGTATGGGAGTATAGCACTGACTTGTTTGATGGCAGCACAATTGAGCGCATGAGTGGGCATTTTGTGACATTGCTTGAAAGTATTGTTGCTAACCCAGAACAGCAAATCTCACAATTGCCCCTGCTGACACAAATTGAGCAGCAGCAGTTATTGGTTGAGTGGAACAATACTCAAGCTGATTATCCTCAAGATTTGTGCATCCATCAGTTGTTTGAGGAGCAAGCAGCGCGTACACCCGATGCTGTAGCTGTGGTTTATGAAAACCAACAATTGACTTACCAGCAGTTGAATAGTCGCGCAAATGAGTTAGCACATTACTTGCAGTCTTTGGGAGTCGAAGCAGATGTGCTGGTGGGTATTTGTGTGGAGCGATCGCTGTTGATGGTAGTAGGGCTACTTGGCATCCTCAAGGCAGGCGGAGCTTATGTACCACTTGACCCAGACTATCCAAGCGATCGCTTGAGCTTCATGCTCGAAGATGCTCAATTGAGAGTGCTACTGACACAACAGCAACTCAAAGAAAAGTTACCTCAGCATCAAGGGCAGGTTGTATGTTTAGATACTGACTGGCAATTTATTTCTCAATCTAGTCAGGATAATCCAATTACTACAGTGCAAGATAGTAACTTGGCTTATGTGATTTACACATCCGGTTCCACTGGCAAGCCCAAAGGAGCAATGAACACCCACTTGGGGATTTGCAATCGCCTGCTGTGGATGCAACAAGCTTATCAATTAACAGCACTAGATTGTATTTTACAGAAAACTCCTTTTAGCTTCGACGTTTCAGTTTGGGAGTTTTTATGGCCATTAATCACTGGAGCGCGTTTAGTTGTGGCTAAACCAGGTGGACATCAAGATAGTGCTTACTTGGTCAACCTGATTTTAGAGCAGCAGGTGACAATAGTGCATTTTGTTCCTTCTATGCTCCAGGTTTTCTTAGAAGAACCAAGTCTGGAAAATTGCCGTAGTTTGAAACGAGTGATTTGTAGTGGTGAAGCTTTACCTGTAGAACTTCAGGAACGCTTTTTTGCTCGGTTAGAGTGTGAATTGCACAATCTTTATGGACCAACAGAAGCGGCAATTGATGTCACCTACTGGCAGTGCTTTCCGGATGGTAATCTCAGGACAGTACCAATTGGGCAGCCTATAGCCAACACACAAATATACATTTTAGACGAGCATCTGCAACCAGTTCCTGTAGGTGTAGCCGGAGAATTGCATATTGGTGGTGCAGGGTTAGCAAGAGGCTACCTTAACCGTCCAGAGTTGACAAAAGAAAAATTCATCCTTAACCCTTTTAGTGATGAACCATATTCTCGACTTTATAAAACCGGGGACTTAGCACGTTATTTACCTGATGGCACAATTGAATACCTGGGACGAATTGACAACCAAGTAAAAATACGTGGTTTCCGCATTGAATTGGGAGAAATTGAGGCATTACTCAACCAACATGACGATGTGCAGGCATCTTGTGTTATTGCCCGCGAAGACAATCCAGGTGATAAGCGCCTAGTCGCCTACATAGTAGGACATCAACAGCATTCACCTACAATCACCCAGTTGCGTCAGTTCCTCTCTAGTCAACTGCCACAATACATGATACCTCATGCTTTTGTGATGCTAGAGTCCCTGCCTCTTACTCCCAACGGCAAGGTAGACCGCCGCGCATTAAAAGCACCAGACTCTCGTGGAGAACTGGAAGTCAGTTTTGTAGCCCAACGCAATCAAATCGAAGAAATACTCGCGCAAATTTGGGCAGAAGTTCTGAGAGTAGAGCAAGTAGGCATTCACGATAACTTCTTTGAACTTGGCGGAGATTCTATTCTCAGTATTCAAATCATCAGTAGAGCAAAGCTTGCAGGATTGCAACTGACTCTCAAGCAATTATTTGCACATCAAACAATTGCAGAATTAGCCACAGTAGCAAACATAGCCAGTGTTATCCAAATAGAACAAGGTTTGGTGACAGGGAGATTACCTCTAACGCCGATTCAACACTGGTTTTTTGAGCAAAATTTACAACAGCCGCATCACTTTAATCAATCATTTCTGCTCTCAGTACCATCTGACCTCAAACCAGAGCTATTAAAGGAAGTATTGCAGCAATTGCTAGTACATCATGATGCTCTGCGCCTACGTTTTACACAGTCTGACTCTACTTGGCAGCAAATTCACTCTGCTGTGACTGATAGCGTTGCTTTCTCTAACGTAGACTTATCGGCACTCCCACAGAGTGAGCAACAAGCAGCCATTGAAGCTAGCGCAACTTGCTTACAGGCGAGTTTGAATCTGTCAGAGAATCTAGTGCAAGTTGCCTTTTTCCATCTGGGTATTGACAAAAGGGCGCGATTACTTATCGTTATCCATCACTTGGTAGTTGACGGCGTTTCTTGGCGAATTTTGTTAGAGGATTTGCAGACAGCTTATCAGCAACTTGCTCAAAGTAAAGCCATTACATTTCCTGCCAAGACAACTTCTTTCAAAGATTGGTCTAAGAAATTAACCGAATATGCACAGTCAGAAACTCTCAAATCTGAAGTGGCTTATTGGTTGAATGAATCTCGCGCCGCAGTTCCTTCTATCCCAGTGGACTATAAAGGGGCAAACACTGTTGAAGCAGCTAGCACAGTAACAGTGTCGTTAAATGAAGCACAAACTCGTGCTTTGTTACAAGATGTGCCAAAAGCTTACAACACTCAGATTAACGATGTGCTACTGACTGCTTTGGCGCTGGTTTTGAGCAGATGGACTAACTCAAGCTCTGTGCTGTTTAACTTAGAAGGTCACGGGCGAGAAGATATTATTGATGGTGTAGATTTGTCACGCAGTATCGGTTGGTTTACAACCATCTTCCCTGTACTTTTGGAACTGGGAGCAACAACAAATCCAGCCGATGCCTTAAAATCTGTCAAAGAACAACTGCGGGCTATTCCCAATAAAGGAATTGGCTACGGCTTGTTGCGTTATCTGAGTCAGGATGCAGAAATCGCTGCCCAACTACAGGCATTACCACAAGCAGAAATCAGTTTTAATTATTTGGGTCAATTTGATCAACTTATCAATACATCTTCTTGGATGCAGCCAGCTAGTGAATCTGCGGGACACAGCCACAGTTTGCAAAACAACCGCGCTCATCTGTTAGATATCAACAGCGTTATTACTGAAGAACGGTTGCAAATAAATTGGGCTTACAGCAAAAATATCCACCAGCACGCCACAATCGAGAGTCTGGCGCAAGAATTTGTCAAGACATTACTTGGACTAATTGCTCATTGTTCATCACCAGAGAGTGGAGGTTATACACCTTCAGATTTCTCGCTAGTCAAGCTCAATCAGCCAGAAATAGACCAACTGTTAGCAAGTTTAGTATTCAAAAATCAATCAGGCAAAACTAACTCCAGAAATCTTGAAGATATTTACCCGCTCTCGCCAACACAACAGGGTATGCTGTTTGAGAGTTTGTACGCTCCAGATTCAGGAGTATATTTTCAGCAGTTAAGTTGCACTTTGACAGGTAAGTTGAACGTGGCAGCTTTTGAGCAAGCTTGGCAGCAAGTGGTAGCACAGCATTCTATCTTGCGGACTGCTTTTGTTTGGGAGCAATTAGCACAGCCACTTCAAGTAGTGTATCGGCAGGTGGATGTTAACCTCAACAGCCATGATTGGCAACATCTATCTACACAAGACCAACAACAGCAATTAGAGCTTTTGTTGCACTCACAGCGAAAACAAGGTTTCCAACTGTCTCAAGCACCACTGATGCACCTGAGCCTCATTCAATTGAGTGCAGATACTTATCAATTTATTTGGAGTTCTCATCACTTATTACTTGATGGCTGGTCGATGCCTTTGGTTTTCAAAGACTTATTGTACTTTTATCAAGCAATTTCTCAGGGTGAAACTAAGACAGTTCAAGCAACTCAAAGCTACCGCGACTACATTGCTTGGCTACAGAAACAAGATTTAGCCCAAGCTGAACAATTTTGGAGAGAAAAACTCCAAGGTTTTACCGCACCCACTCCTTTAAGTGTTGATAAAAAACAATCATCAAACCGCAAAAAGTTAGATTCTAGCTATAGCGAACAACAAATTCAACTTACAGTGCAAGCGACAGCCGCAGTCCAGAGTTTTGTACGGAAGCATCAACTGACGATGAATAATCTGGTGCAAGCGACTTGGGCATTACTGCTGTGTCGCTACAGCCAAGAAACTGATGTAGTTTTTGGTGCTACTGTATCTGGTCGTCCGCCATCTCTTGTCGGCATCGAGTCGATGGTGGGGCTATTTATCAACACCTTGCCGATGCGAGTTCAAGTTGGTGCAGATACCCAAGTGTTGGCTTTGTTGAAGGATTTACAGGCACAACAAGTTGAATCTGAGCAATATTCATATAGCTCATTGGTAGAGATTCAGGGTAAGAGTGAAATCAAGAGAGGAACGCCTTTGTTCGAGAGCATTGTTGTCTTCGAGAATTATCCAGTTGATGAGGCAGTGCAAGAACACAATTACAGTTTCTCTATAGACAAGATTCACGCCATTGAACAAACTAATTATCCTCTGACTGTAATTGCTGCTGTTGGTAAGCAATTGTTGGTGAAGATTAACTACGATATTAGCCGCTTTGATGATGCAACAATTACTCGCTTGTTAGGACATTTCCAAATATTGCTTGAGGGAATTGTTGCTAATCCAGAACAGCAAATCTCACAATTGCCTCTGCTGACAGAAGTCGAACAGCATCAATTATTAGTGGAATGGAACGATACTCAGACGGATTATCCACTAGATAAGTTTCTCCATCAGTTGTTTGAGGAGCAAGTAGAGCGAACACCCGATGCAGTAGCAGTGGAGTTTGAAAATCAACAACTCACTTACCAGCAGTTGAATAGTCGCGCTAACCAGTTGGCGCACTACCTGAAGTCTTTGGGAGTGTCCACAGATGTACTGGTGGGTATTTGTGTAGAACGCTCAATAGAAATGATTGTCGGATTGTTGGGCATTCTCAAGGCGGGTGGGGCTTATGTGCCAATTGACCCGAACTACCCACAAGAGCGAATTCGTTTCATGCTGCAAGATTGTGGGGCAAAGGTTTTGCTCACCCATAGTCAACTCAAATTGGGGACTGGGAATAAAGAAACTCTTGCCCAATCCCCTTTGATACTGTGTTTAGATGGCGATAACTTTGCCAACCAACCTACAGAGAACCCCAGTAGGCACAGTCAACCCGATGATTTAGCTTATGTAATCTACACATCAGGCTCTACAGGGCAACCCAAAGGGGTACAACTACTGCATCGGGGTTTAAGTAATTATTTACACTGGGCTAAAGACTACTACGCAGTAGCACAAGGACGAGGTACACCTGTGCAGTCTTCTCTGAGCTTTGATGCAACTATTACTTCCCTGTACCTGCCGCTAATTTGTGGGCGTACCACCATCTTGGTAAGAGAAAAACAAGAATTGCAGCTTCTAGCAGACATTGTTAAACAAAATAATCATCTATCCCTGGTCAAAATCACACCTTCGCATCTGGAAATACTCAATCAGCAAATTGAGCCTGAGACCATGCCGAATCGGGTCAATGCCTTTGTTTTAGGCGGTGAGGCATTACATGCTAACCAAATAATTCCCTGGTTGACTCATGCTCCTGATACCCGCCTGATTAACGAATATGGGCCGACAGAAGCGGTTGTCGGGTGTTGTGTTTACGAAGCAACTGGAAAAATGGATTTAGTTGGCGATTTATTAATCGGACGGCCAATTGCCAATGTACGTATTTACATTTTAGACAACCAAAACCAACTCCTGCCTCCCGGTATTCCTGGAGAACTTTGTATTGCCGGGGCTGGTTTAGCCCGTGGCTATCTCAACCGTCCCGAACTCACAGCTGAAAAATTCATCGAACTCGACTTATTTGGTAAACAAGAACGAATCTACAAAACTGGAGATTTAGCAAGATGGTTGCCTGATGGGAATCTTGAATACCTGGGACGTATTGACAACCAAATAAAAATTCGTGGCTTCCGCATAGAGCTGGGAGAAATTGAGGCATTACTCAACCAACATGACGATGTGCAGGCATCTGTAGTCACCGTCCGCGAAGATACCCCAGGTGATAAACGCTTAGTTGCCTACGTCGTGCCGCATCAGCATACACCCACAATCAATGAACTGCGGCAATTCCTGAAAGCAAAGCTACCAGACTACATGGTGCCAAACGCTTTTGTGATGTTGGAGTCAATGCCACTCACTCCCAACGGTAAAGTAGACCGTCGCGCTTTACCCGCACCAGATTTACACAGTGAAGGCACGGAAAAATATGTAGCCCCGCGCACCCCTATAGAAGAGACGCTGGCACAAATTTGGTCACAAGTGCTGAAAGTAGAGCAAGTAGGCATACACGATAACTTCTTTGAACTTGGGGGACACTCGCTACTAGCAACGCAACTAGTTTCACGTATCCGCGATCGCTTTAAAGTCCAACTTCCTTTACACGAATTGTTCAACACCCCGACTATAGCTGAATTAGCGCCATCAATCGGCAAGTTACAGCAACAAAACTCAGACCTAACTGTTCCACGCATTCTACCAAGGAGCAAAAGATGATGACTGAAGAATTACCCCTATCTTATGCTCAACAGCGTTTGTGGTTTTTAGACCAGTTAGAGCCGAACAGTGCTATATACAACATCCCCTTAGCTTTGCGTCTAGTGGGAAATCTCAATCGGGCTGCTTTAGAACAAAGCTTTCAAGAGATTATCGATCGCCATGAAGCGTTACGCACTAATTTCATTACGATTGATGGAAAACCTTCTCAAATCATTCAAACACAAATTAATTGGACAGTTTCAGTTGTTGAGTGCGAACATCTGCCACCAAGCGAACAAGAAATCGCTACACAGCAATTGGCGCAACAACAAGCGATTCAGCCTTTTGACTTGGCAGAGGGAGCATTAATCAGAGCGACATTAATTGTGCTGTCTAAGGCAGAACACATATTGTTACTGTGTATGCACCATATTGTCTCTGATGCCTGGTCATTGGGTGTATTTGTCCAAGAACTAGCAACACTGTACAACGCTTATTCTCAAGGGGAACCGTCACCTTTAACACCACTGCCGATTCAGTACGCAGATTTTGGTATCTGGCAAAGAGAGTGGTTGCAAGGAGAGGTACTGCAAAATCAAATCTCGTACTGGCAACAACAACTAAAAGATGCACCAGCCTTGTTGTCCCTACCCACAGACCGACCAAGACCTGCTGTGCAGACTTTCGCTGGCGCAATTCAAGAGTTTGCCCTCTCGGTTGAATTAAGCAATCAGCTGACACAACTGAGCCAGAAACAAGGGGTGACTTTGTTCATGACACTTTTGGCAGCCTTTGATACCCTACTTTACCGCTACACAGGACAATTAGACATTTTGGTAGGGTCTGCGATCGCAAACCGCGAACACAGTGAAATTGAAGGGTTAATTGGCTTTTTTGTCAATACTTTAGTGTTGCGTACTGACTTATCAGGCAATCCCAGTTTTAGTGAATTACTCTCTCGCGTTCGGCAAATAGCTCTAGGAGCTTATGCTCATCAAGAGTTGCCATTTGAAATGCTAGTTGAGGCATTACAACCAGAACGGGATCTCAGCCATCCACCACTATTCCAGGTCATGTTTGTCCTCCAGAATGCGCCCATGTCTGGAGTAGAACTTGCTGGCTTAACTATCAGTTCATTGAGCGCCCAAAGCACAATTGCTAAGTTTGATTTAACTTTATCAATGCACAACTCAAGTGCTGGACTAGTGGGGATATGGGAATATAACACTGACTTATTTGATGCCAGCACAATTGAGCGTATGAGTGGGCATTTTGTGACATTGCTCTCAGGTATTGTTGCTAACCCTATTGAGCGGATTTCGCAATTGCCTTTGCTGTCAGAGAAAGAGCAACAGCAGTTATTAGTTGAATGGAACAATACTCAAGCAGATTATCCTGTTGATAAGTGTATTCATCAGTTGTTTGAGGAGCAATCTTTGAGTACCCCGGATGCTATAGCTGTAGTATTTGAAAATCAACAACTGACTTACCACCAATTGAATTGTCGCGCTAATTATTTAGCTCATTATTTACAGTCTCTGGGTATAAAACCAGATACGCTGGTGGGTATTTGTGTGGAACGCTCAATAGAAATGGTGGTGGGACTGTTGGGGATTCTCAAGGCAGGCGGAGCTTATGTACCACTTGATCCAGAGTATCCTACTGAGCGTTTGGCTTTCATGTTAGAAGATGCTCAAGTTTCTATACTGTTGACTCAACAGCGACTTATTGACAGACTTCCTGAGCATCAAGCCAAACTTATCTGTTTAGATGAAGCTTGGGGACAAATTGCCCAAAACAATCAAGATAATCTAACCAGTGGAGTCAAAGCTTTTCATCTAGCTAATGTAATTTACACTTCAGGATCTACAGGTAAACCTAAAGGTGTCATGGTTGAGCATAAGGGATTATGCAACCTAGCCCAAGCTCAGATTCAAACTTTTGGCTTGACTTCGGATAGCCGCGTTCTTCAGTTTGCCTCCTTCAGTTTTGATGCTTCCATCTCAGAAATTTTGATGGCTTTGGGTTCAGGTGCAACGCTGTATGTGGGAACAAAAGACTCTCTACTGCCTGGGAAGCCATTAATTGAGCAATTACAAAGTCATTGCATTACTCATATCACCCTACCACCATCGGCGTTAGCAGTTATGCCTGGGTCGGAACTGCCGGCACTGCAAACAATAATTGTAGCGGGAGAAGCTTGTTCATCTGAATTAATCAGACAATGGTCTGCTGGCAGAAACTTCTTCAATGCCTACGGGCCAACAGAAGCTAGTGTCTGTGCCACAATCGCAAAATGCACTGATGACGACGATAAAATATCTATTGGTAAGGCGATCGCTAACGCCCAGGTTTATATTTTAGATGAATATCTGCAACCAGTACCGATTGGTGTACCAGGTGAATTGCACATTGGTGGTTTGGGGTTGGCACGAGGCTACCTTAATCGTCCAGAGTTGACACAAGAGAAATTCATACCCAATCCCTTCGGTCGAAGCAGGGGAGCATGGGAGCAGGCGAGCAGAGGAGCAGAAATTCTTCCTAATTCCCAATCCCCATTGCCCCTAATCCCCAGAGGGGGCCCCGAGTTCCCCAGTCCCCGACTTTATAAAACCGGAGATTTAGCACGTTATTTACCAGATGGCAACATTGAATACCTGGGACGCATCGACAATCAGGTAAAAATTCGGGGCTTCCGCATGGAGTTGGGAGAAATTGAAGAATTACTGAACCAACATAGCGATGTGCAGGCAGTTTCTGTTATTGCCCGCGAAGATAATCCCGGTGATAAACGCTTAGTTGCCTACGTGGTAGCACATAAACAACATCCACCTACAATTAACCAGTTAAGATCCTTCCTCTCTAGTCAACTGCCACAATACATGATACCTCATGCTTTTGTGATGCTAGAGTCTTTACCTCTGACTCCCAACGGCAAGGTAGACCGTCGCGCATTGAAAGCACCAGACTCTCGTGAGGGACTGGAAATAAGTTTTGTCGCCCCGCGTAGCCCAATTGAAGAAATACTGACGCAAATTTGGACACAAGCGCTGAAAGTAGACCAAGTGGGTATATATGATAACTTCTTTGAACTTGGGGGACACTCACTATTAGCAACGCAACTAGTTTCACGTATCCGCACCTGGTTCAAAGTGGAACTACCATTGCGTGAGTTTTTTGCCAGAAAAACAGTTGCTGAATTGGCGCAAGTGATTGGGCAATTACAGCAACAAAACTTAGAACTGGTTTCCCGACCCATCTTACCAAGGGCAGAGAATGCAGAATTACCACTGTCTTATGCTCAACAGCGTCTTTGGTTTTTAGACCAGTTCGAGCCGAACAGTGCCTTATACAACATTCCTATGGCTTTGCGTCTAGTCGGAACACTTAATCAAGTTGCCTTAGAACAAAGCTTGTATGAAATCATTAATCGCCACGAAGCCTTACGCACCAACTTTGTGATAGTTGATGGAAAACCTTCTCAACTTATTCAAACACAAACGAATTGGACAGTTTCAGTTGTTGACTTGAAGCATTTATCAACAACTGAACAGGAAATTGCTACACAGCAATTAGCGCAACAACAAGCTAATCAACCATTTGACTTAGCAAATCAAGCATTAGTTAGGGCAACATTAATTGTGCTGTCTGAGACAGAACACGTCTTGAGTGTATGTATGCACCATATTGTCTCTGATGCTTGGTCAATGGGTGTGTTTATCCAAGAATTAGCAGCACTATACAACGCTTATTCTCAAGGGGAACCGTCTCTACGAGACGCTACGCGAACACCTTTAACACCACTGCCGATTCAGTACGCGGATTTTGGCATCTGGCAAAGAAATTGGTTGCAAGGAGAGGTACTGCAAAATCAAATCTCGTACTGGCAACAACAACTAAAAGCTGCACCAGCTTTGTTGTCACTACCCACAGATCGACCCAGAGGATCTGTGCAGACTTTCGCTGGTGGACATCAAGAGTTTGCACTCTCAGTTGAGTTAAGCAATAGGCTGACAAAACTGAGCCAGGAGCAAGGGGTTACTTTGTTCATGACGTTGTTGGCAGCGTTTGATACGCTACTTTACCGCTACACAGGTACAGAAGATATTTTGGTGGGTTCGCCAATTGCAAACCGTAATTGTAGTGAAATTGAAGGGTTAATTGGCTTTTTTGTCAATACTTTAGTGTTACGTACTGACTTATCAGGCGATCGCAGTTTTAACGAATTACTGGGTCGCGTTCGATTGATGGCAATGGATGCTTATGCTCATCAGGATTTACCTTTTGAAATGCTGGTAGAAGTATTGCAGCCAGAACGGGATCTCAGTCATACACCACTTTTCCAAGTCATGTTTGCCCTCCAGAATGTGCCTATGTCTGAGATAGAGCTTGCTGACTTAACTATCAGTTCTTTACCAGTAGAAAGCGCAACTGCCAAGTTTAATTTGTTTTTATCAATACAGAACACTGTTAATGGACTGGTGGGTGTATGGGAATATAACACTGACTTATTTGATGCCAGCACAATTGAACGGATGACTGGACATTTTGTGACATTGCTCTCTGGAATTGTTGCTAACCCAGAGCAGCGAATTTCTCAATTACCACTGCTGTCACAGACAGAGCAACAAAAGTTACTACTTGAATGGAACGACACTCAGGCGGATTATCCACTTGATTTGTGCATCCATCAGTTATTTGAGCAGCAGTGTTTAAGTACACCTAATGCTGTAGCTGTTGTGTTTCAAGATCAACAACTCACTTACCAGCAGTTAAACTGCCGTGCTAACCAGTTGGCGCACTACCTGAAGTCTTTGGGAGTGTCCGCAGATGTGCTGGTGGGTATTTGTCTAGAACGCTCAATAGAAATGGTGGTGGGATTGTTGGGCATTCTCAAGGCAGGTGGGGCTTATGTGCCACTTGATCCAAACTACCCTCAAGAGCGTTTGGCTTTCATGTTAGAAGATGCTCAAGTTTCAGTGTTGCTAACCCAGCAGTCACTCCTCGACAGACTGCCCCAGCATCAAGCAAAACTTGTTTGTTTGGATACTGACACTCAACTAATTTTCCAGTCGAGTCAAGACAATCTTATCTCTGGTGTACAAGCTAATAACTTAGCTTATGTAATTTATACCTCTGGTTCTACAGGTCAACCTAAAGGTGTAGCCATGAATCAGCTTGCTCTTTGCAATCTGATTCTGTGGCAACTGCAAAATAATACAATTTCTACTGGAGCAAAAACGCTGCAATTTGCTCCTATTAGTTTTGATGTCTCCTTCCAAGAAATCTTCACTACCTGGTGTTCTGGAGGCACATTATTCTTAATTGGGGAGGAATTGCGGCGAGATACATCAGCTTTGTTAGTTTTTCTCCAACAAAAAGCTGTTGAGAGACTATTTGTTCCCTTTGTTGCTTTACAGCAACTAGCTGAAATCGCTGTTGGGAGTGAATTAGTTAATAGTCATCTGAGGGAAATCATTACTGCTGGGGAACAATTGCAGATTACTCCGGCGATTTCTCAATGGTTAAGCAAATTAAATGATTGTACTTTGCACAATCATTATGGGCCATCGGAGAGCCATGTAATCATCACTTTTACTCTGAATAACTCAGTAGAGATTTGGCCGCTACTGCCTCCCATTGGTCGTCCCATTGCTAACACGCAAATTTACATTTTAGATAAGTATCTACAGCCTGTACCTGTGGGTGTAGCAGGAGAATTGCACATTGGTGGTGTCTCTTTGGCGCGAGGCTATCTCAATCGACCAGAGTTAACACAACAGAGATTTATCCCCAATCCCTTTAGCACTGACCCTGATTCACGCCTCTACAAAACAGGGGATTTAGCCCGCTATTTACCGGATGGCAACATTGAATACCTGGGACGCATTGACAATCAAGTTAAGGTGCGAGGCTTCCGCATTGAATTGGGAGAAGTTGAAGCAGTACTGAGCCAGCATGGAGATGTGGAGGGATGTTGTATCATCGCCCGCGAAGATACGCCGGGTGATAAACGCCTAGTTGCCTATGTGGTAGCACATCAGCACTGTACACCCACAATCAATGAACTCCGGCAATTCCTGAAAGCAAAGCTACCAGACTACATGGTGCCAAGCGCTTTTGTGATGTTGGAGTCAATGCCACTAACTCCTAGCGGCAAAGTAGACCGCCGTGTATTGCCTGCACCGGATTTACACAGCAGTAATTCAGATAAATATGTTGCTCCACGCAACCAAGTAGAACTGGAACTAACGCAAATCTGGTCAAGAATTTTGAAAGTTGACAAGGTGGGAGTAAAAGATAATTTCTTTGACCTCGGTGGTCACTCTCTTTTAACTCCTTACTTAATGGCTCAAATTAAACAGCAGTTTGGTAAAAATATTGCGATCGCCAGCCTTTACCAAAATCCAACTATTGAACAATTGGCAACAATTGTACCATTCGATTCAGATTCTAAGAGTGGATCTCCCTTAGTAGCACTTCAGCCGCACGGTTCTAAGCCACCTTTGTTTTGTCTTCCAGGGGCTGCGGGCTATCCCTTTTATTTGTATGATTTAGCCCGTTGTCTGGGTTCAGACCAACCATTTTACAGTTTCCAAGCAATTGCTCCTGGTGAAGGAGGAGAACTGATTACCCAAGTTGAGGATATAGCCGCCCGTTATATTCAATCACTCTTAGTTGTTCAACCGCAGGGGCCGTATTTTTTGGCAGGGCATTCTTTTGGCGGTAAATTAGCCTTTGAAATGGCGCAGCAGTTACTTCGTAAAGGTCACAAGGTTGCTTTAGTTGCCATTCTTGATACTACAGCACCGTTTCATCAAAAAAATCCATCAGCTTTTGATTTGGATAATACTAAATGGTTGGCTGAATTAGCAAACACAATCGAAGTTGTTTACGGCAAAAAGATGGATTGTTCTGTTGATACTCTTCAATCTATGGTTTGGGAAGATCAACTGAAATATGTTTTAGAAAGGTTAAAAACTGCTGATATCTTACCTCCTGACGATGAAATTATGCAGCTTAATAATATGGTGCAACTGCTCAAAGCTAACGCTGTAGTGAATTATGTACCACAAGAGGTTTATCCAAACAAAATTACTCTCTTACGCGCCAAGGAGAATGTCGTCAATATTGATGAATCTAATAGTGAAGTACCTTCTGAGATTTCGCAGAATTTGCATTGGGGCTGGAGCAAATTTTCTGCCGAACCAGTGGATATTCATTTTGTCCCAGGTAATCATGTGACGATGATGAATCTGCCCCACGTTCAGGTCTTAGCGGAAAAGTTGGAAGCTTGCATTGAGAAAGCACAAGAAGTTACAGGCGATGGATATGAACCTGAGAGGATGTCTGAAAAGTTTTTTTTGTATACACCTAACCCTTCGAGATCCCCCTAAATTCCCCTTTTAAAGGGGGACTTAAGAATCTTATTTCCCCCTTTAAAAGGGTGTAGGGGGGATCAACAAATATTTGATACTTCTCAGACATCCTCTGAATTTGATAATCACATTCGCCCTCTCAAGTTCTTATCTAACCCGCATTCTGTAGATATTAAGTGAGTTCATTTGAGTTGAAATTTAAATGTAAGGAAATGTATTATGACTGCTACTTCTAAACAGATTAAATCCAAGGTTTGGGACAAAAAGCAAGAGTATCCTTTAACTACAGAGTCTTTAAAAATGCTCTTGGAAAACCAAATTCCTTTAATTCGGCTAAAAGAATTTGCTACACCCCAAGAGTGTGAAATGTTAGTTGATCAAGCTCAATTGTTCAACTTTGACTGCTATCAAGATGTGAATCCGAAGATTGAGAGAATTGGTATCACAGTGTTTGAATATAATCGCATTAGTAAAGCAGCTTATTTTCAAGCAGTAGAACGCACAACTAAATTAAGAGACTGCATTATGGCAGCCTCTTTCAATCCATTAGAACGCTTAATGGTGAAAATCCGAGAGTGTACAGGCGCGACTGTGCGAATTGCTTCGGAACCATTCTATGGTGGTTATTATGCAGGACTGATCAGAAAAATAGAGCAGGGTACTCAACTTCATATTGATTATGCCCCGTTAGAACAATCGGAATGGGAAATTGGTACAGTTATTTATCAACTTTCCTGGAATTTGTACTTGAAATGTTCTCCCAACAATCATGGCAAAACACGTATTTACGATCGCCAGTGGCAACCAGGAGATGACCAATATAAACTCGATTCCTACGGCTATGGTGATACAGTAATTGCAGATGCAGACATGATCGCCTTCCAACCTTACGTAGGAGATGTGTTCATTTTCAATACACGCAATTTTCACACTGTTGAACCGATGGATGGACAACGTGTAACTTTCACCTCTGCGATGGGATTACTTCCTAACGGTGAAATTATTTTGTGGTCTTGAATGTGATAGATAACTAAGAAGCAGGAAGCAATTTGGTAAATATAGTGAGGAAGTAATTCATGCCCTTAGCAGCTGTGATGACTGCACCTAATCAACCAGTTGAAGTCCAAGAATTACCAGACCCGATTCTGGAAAAGGGTGGAATTATTCTTGAAACCTTATATTCTGAGGTTTGTGGAACTGATGTACATTTACTACATGGGCGTTTAGAGGGAGTACCGTATCCCATCATCCCTGGACACTTCTCAGTTGGTCGTGTGGTGGAAACAGGTGGATCGGTTAGTGATGTCAATGGTAAATTAATTCAGCCTGGAGCGATCGCTACTTTTTTAGATGTCCACGAAACCTGTTACAACTGCTGGTATTGTCTAGTAGCCAAAGCATCCACTCGCTGTCCAAAACGCAAAGTTTATGGTGTCACCTACTCAGCCAAAGATGGGTTACTAGGTGGTTGGTCTCAACTGATTTACCTCAAACCAGGGGTGAAAGTTCTCACTTTACCTGAAGAAGTCTCACCAAAGCAATTCATTGCTGGCGGATGTGCTTTACCAACTGCATTACACGCTATCGACCGAGCGCAGATTCAAATCGGTGATGTTGTCGTGGTTCAGGGTTCTGGGCCTGTGGGTTTGAGTGTGGCAATTCTAGCTTTGCTCTCAGGTGCGGGTAAAGTGATTGTCATTGATAAATTTGAAAGCCGATTAGTAGTTGCCAAATCCTTCGGTGTCGATGAAACCTTAGTAATTAAGGCTGATGATCCACGACAACATATTGAGCGAGTTTTGGAATTGACAAACGGACACGGTGCTGATGTCACTATTGAAGCCACAGGCATTCCCATTGCTGTCAAAGAGGGCTTGAATATGACCAGAAATGGTGGCCGCTATGTTATTGTCGGGCATTACACAAACACGGGTGAGATTCTCATTAATCCCCACCTAGAAATTAATTTAAAACATATTGATATTCGCGGAACTTGGGGAATTGATTTCAGCCATTTTTACAGAATGATTGAATTACTAAAACGTCATAGCGATCCCAGTAAAAATATTGCTTGGTCAAGCATAATTAGCCGTTCATACACACTACAAGAAATTAATCAAGCGCTGGCAGATGTAGAGCAAGGCTCTGTATTAAAAGCTGTGATTCAGCCCAATTTATCTTGATGCCAACGATATATCAAATGACTTAGATTAAGTAAGTCGGTGAGAATAAATCAAACAAAGTTAGAAAAATTTAGCTCGTAGTAAGGGCTTTAGCCCTTTTTTCAGGACTAAAGTCCTTACTACAAACATTGAATTATTTACGCTGTTCTACTTAACAGGGAGAAAATATGCTCACAGATTTACAAATTGCCTTTATCGGCGGTGGTACGATGGGCGAAATGATCGTTACTAGATTGTTATCAACAAAAATTGTTCCAAAACCCGATCTAATTATAGTCAGCGATCCAGTTTCTGCGCGATGCTTGCATTTAGAAAGGGAATATGGAGTACGTACTACAACCTGCAATATAGAAGCGGTGCAAGGCGCGTCTATTGTGATATTGGCGGTGAAACCGCAGGTTTTGGCAGAGGTTCTGGCTATGCTTAAGGGTAAAATTTCACCTGATGCTTTAGTAATTAGTATTGTGAGTGGAGCGAGTATTACATCTCTGTGCGAAGGGTTGAATCATTCTGCTGTTGTTCGTACAATGCCGAATATTGCAGTACAAGTTGGTCATGGGACTACGGTGTGGAGTGCATCGTCAAGTGTGACAGAAATACAGCGATCGCACACTCAAGTCATTTTACAAGCATTAGGCAAGGAATTTACTACTCAAAATGAACATTACCTTGATATGGCAACGGCGTTGAGTAGCGCGGGAACCGGATTTGTGTTTCTGTACATCGAAGCGATGATTGATGCTGGGGTTCATATGGGTTTAACTCGGACACAAGCCGAAGAACTAACATTGCATACGATTGGTGGTAGTGTAGAACTGATGTTGCAGACTCATGAACATCCAGCAGTGTTACGAAACAAGGTAACTAGTCCTGGGGGAGTGACTGCTGCTGGTCTTTACGAGTTAGAAAAAGGTGGTATGCGAACTGTGATCTCTAATGCAGTGCTTGCTGCTTTGAGCCGCACTCAACAATTAGGTAATATGAGTTAAAAAATTAGCGCTGAGTGGGGTTACTCATTCGGTACTTATTAGTGATTATTCAGCACTAATAAGTATTAAAGTTGATAAAAGATTTTAATTTATTTCTCAAAGATGCCAACCCAAGTTGTTCAAGCTCAACCCTCAAGAAATGTTTTTTCAGATTTTACCCAATTCTGGGAAAATGTCAAAGCGATCGCTGGCCCTTACTGGTATCCAACAAAGCCAGGAGAAAGAGCATTCTCAGATGTAATTCGTGCATGGGGAATGCTGATTCTCCTAATATTACTAATAATTGGATTTGTAGGTGTCACTGCTTTTAATAGTTTTCTTAATCGCTACCTCGTCGATATCATACTTCAAGAAAAAGATTATTCTAAGTTTATTAATAGCATATCATTTTATGCTGCTGGACTTGTCTTGGTAACGCTTTTGTTAGGATTTTCTAAATTTGTTAGAAAACAAATTGCTCTTGATTGGTATCAATGGCTTAATAATCAAATTTTAGATAAATATTTAAGCAATCGTGCTTATTATAAAATTAATTTTAGAACTGATGTTGATAACCCAGATCAACGTTTATCCCAAGAAATTGAACCAATTACCAGTAATGCCCTCAATTTTTCAGCTACTTTCCTAGAAAAAGTACTGGAAATGATAACTTTTGCAATAATTATCTGGTCAATTTCCCAACAGATTGCTATTGCTCTGATTATTTATACGATTATGGGCAATTTCATTGCTGTCTACTTAAATCAAGAATTAAATAGTATTAATCAAGCGGAAATTGAATCTAAAGCTGACTATAATTACTGCCTAACTCATGTTCGCAATCATGCTGAATCGATAGCTTTTTTTCGGGGAGAAAAACAGGAATTAAATATAATTGAGCGCCGATTTAATAAGCTGATAAAAAATAATAAACGCAAGATTGATTGGGAGAGAAATAGAGATATTTTTAACAGAGCATATCAGGTTGCTATCGAACTTTTTATGTTATTCATACTTGCGCCTTTATATATTCAAGGTAAAATTGATTTCGGACAAGTTGGACAAGCTAGTGTCGCTAGCTTTATGTTTGCTACTGCTTTGGGAGAACTAATAACTGCATTTGGCACTTCTGGAAATTTTTCGAGTTACGTTGAGCGTTTAGCTGAGTTTTCAGATGCCTTAGAAGAAGTCACCAAACAACCAGAGAATGTTAGTACCATTAAAATAATAGAAGAAAATCATTTTGCTTTTGAGCATGTTACCTTACAAACGCCCAACTATGAGCAGGTAATCGTTGAAGACTTGTCACTGTCTGTTCAACCGGGAGAAGGTTTATTGATTGTTGGGCCGAGTGGTCGAGGTAAAAGTTCTCTATTGAGAGCGATCGCAGGTTTGTGGAACGCGGGGACTGGTCGTTTAGTGCGACCTTCTTTAGAAGAAGTCTTATTCCTACCCCAACGTCCTTATATCATTTTGGGAACTTTGCGTGAACAGTTACTTTACCCTAATACTAATCGTCAGATTACCGATGCGGAACTCAAAGAGGTTCTACAACAAGTTAATCTGCAAAACTTGCTAAGTCGAGTCGATGGCTTCGATACAGAAGTTCCTTGGGAAAACATATTATCATTGGGAGAACAACAACGCCTTGCTTTTGCACGACTAATAGTTACTCATCCTAGCTTCACTATATTAGACGAAGCAACGAGTGCTTTGGATTTGAAAAATGAAGGAAGTTTATATCAACAGTTACAAGAGACGAAAACAACATTTATCAGTGTCGGGCATCGGGAAAGCCTGTTTGATTATCATCAATGGGTTTTGGAACTTTCACAAGATTCGAGTTGGCAACTTGTGACAGTGCAGGATTATCGGACTCGAAAAGCAATTGTCACTATTCCTCCCATAAATCCTCAAATAAAAATAGATGATTCGTCTCAAGATAAATCCTTAATTCAAGCAGAAATAAGCACAGTCGAAGGATTTTCTCACAAGGAAATGAATGCATTAACATCCTATTCCATTACTACTATTAGAAGCAAGGCAAGTAAAGGGGAATCTATTACTACTAGAGACGGCTTTACCTATCGCTATGATAAAGATCCGAAGGTGCTGAAATGGGTAATAGTTTAGCGGCTACCTCTACTTTTTAAGTTTTCCTACACTCCGATTTTGGTGATAGTTCCTAATAAGCTATGGCGGTTCCCATGTAGATGCAGTACAACATCATAATGGCAAGGTGTAGGGGCATGGCAGTGCCCATTGGTGTCAACTTAAGCCTTGGCGAATAGAATTCGCGGCTACACAGGCGTTCGCGTAGCGTCTCGCAGAGAAGTTGCCTGGTGCGGACTAAGGTCAAATTAAGGATTTGAAACCCAGGTCGGTGGGTAAAGCCTCGTGTAGCCAAGGTTTCTAACCGCCCATTTCACGTTAAGTTGACACTTATGGGCACTGCCGTGCCCCTACAGGTGTACTTCACGCTTGTGGGGAAACGCTATAAAAAACATATACAGCGTATTTCAGGTAAATGAACGTCAGTTCGGGTTAAACCGATTTTCTGTGCTATTTCTACACAGGAATGGAGGTTTCAGCCAACGATATAATCAATGTCTCAGCTGATCCCGAACTGAGGTTAAATAGAATTGAGAATTAAGGAGTGGTAATTTTAACTTAGAATAGACTCTATGCCTAGCTTTGAGACATAAATAGTGTACTTCACACTTCTTGAAATCTGCTGTAATTAATAACTATATAAATTTCAAAAGCTAAAATCGTCCCAGTAAGGAATCTGAAAGGAAACCCAACTTTAGATATCCAATAGGAGCAAAAGCGTGAATTTGGACGATTTAGCCCCACAAATACAGAATATGCGTAAGCGCGTGGCCATTTTACAAAACGAAAGTCAACAGCAAAAAGCAGAAGAAGATACTGAACTCGTCGCTGCAATATTCAACGAAGTCTACTTAGCTTTGGAAGAATTGCAAACAGCTAATGAAGACCTACAGCAACAGAATGAAGAATTATCCAATGCTCAACAAGCCTTGGTAGCACAACGTCAACGCTACCAGGAACTTTTTGAGGAGGTACCAGATGCTTATTTGGTAACTGATACAAAAGGAGTAATTCAGGAAGCTAATTTGGCTGCTAGTGACCTGTTGAACATTTCCCAAAGTTTTCTGATGGGCGATCTTTTGGAGTTTTTTGTAGTTGAGAAAGAGTTGATTCCTTTTCATCTTAAACTAACTCATCTGCGCGATCGCCCCGAAATTCCAGAGTGGAAAACCCAAGAGTGGGAAATAAATCTGCGACCATATGAGAAAACGCCGATTATCGTTGCGGTTAAGGTGGCTGCTATGCGTAATCAACAAGGTGAGTTAGTCGGTCTACGCTGGCTATTGCGGGACATTAGCGAAAGTAAACGAACCCAAGCAAAGCTGCAATGGGCAGAAGAGGCGATGCGACAAGCTCTCACCAGAGAAAAACAACTCAGTGAACTCAAATCCCGTTTGCTTACCACCACTTCCCATGAATTTCGCACGCCTTTGGCTGCTATTCATTCTTCTGCGGAATTACTGGAACATTATCGCCATCGATGGAGTGATGAGCGACAAAATACCCACCTCCGTCGCATTCAAAAATCTGTGATGCATATGACTCAGTTATTAAATGATGTATTGGTGCTAAGTCAGGATGAAATCAGTAAGTTAGGCTTTAATCCAAGACCCTTGAATTTAGAAGAATTTTGCCAGTACCTGTTAAAAGAATTAGAAGAGGGCGATAGTTCCCAACATGCGATCGCTTTTAGCTGGGAGTCCCAATCCACTAAAGCTAAGTTCGATGCTCATCTGCTGCGACAAATCTTAAATAATTTATTTTCTAATTCTCTAAAATACTCTCCTATTGGCAGCACAGTTAAGTTTTCTGTTAGTACTACCAGCGATGGAGCCATATTCCAAATTCAAGATTTTGGTATTGGTATTCCCGCTGCTGACATGGAACACATTTTTGAACTTTTCCATCGTGCTAGTAATACCGGCAATATTCCAGGGCTAGGATTAGGGTTGTCCATCGTCAAAAAAGCTGTAGATTTGCACGGCGGCGAGATTACTGTCAAAAGTGCGATCGATGTAGGAACTACGTTTACAGTCATTGTCCCATTTTCAAGTAATGTCTACAGAACTGACCCAGAGGTAGCGGAAAATCTAACCACAGAGGACGCAGAGGAATAAGAGTTTCAAATTATTCTTGATGAGTGCCTTTTTCTGTTTTCCAGAACATGATGATGTTGAACGTTACAAATTTTTACAGTAATTACTCACTTTTTCTCACTGACAGAGCGATGGCATTTCGCTGAATAATTAATACACTGTAGTGAGATAATTCGTAGCTCGAAATCTATAAGGAGATTAACTCTATGAAATTTGGTATTGATATCGGACACAATTGCCCTCCTCACGATACAGGAGCCACAGGCATCAAACAAGAAGATACTTTAACTAAAGCTGTTGGTACACATTTAATCCAAAAACTCAAAGCAGCAGGTCATACTGCTATTGATTGCACTCCTACTAACGCTAGCGATGTCACGGATTCTCTCAGACAACGAGCTAATAAGGCAAATGCGAACAACGTTAATGTCTTTGTTTCGATTCACTTTAATAAATTCAACACTAAAGCCAATGGCACAGAAATTTTTGCCATCAGTAATGTATCACAAGGCATTGCTCAATCTGTTCTCAAAGAAATTGTTAAACTTGGTTTTTATAATAGAGGAGTTAAAAATACAGGTTTTTTTGTTCTGAAGAATACACAAATGCCAGCTATTTTAATTGAGTGCTGCTTTTGTGACGCCAAAGTAGATATGGATCGCTTTGATGCCGAAAAAATGGCAGAAGCGATTAAACATGGATTAATTGGTGAGTCAGATGACATTCAGCCTATATCTGATAAGAAATACGTTTTGGAAATTACAACAAAAACTATTCTCAAGCCTTCTACAGAGCAGGGAGCAGAACTACCAAAAGAATCTATATTCGATATTGAACCAGGAAATTATCCAGTTTTAGATGTCCGTTTTGAGGAAAATCATTATTGGGTTAAGTGGCCTGATAAAACTAAAGGAAACCGAGATGAACATTTTGTTTTTGCGGGACATGCCAAAGTTATAGAAAAAGATTAACTGAATTCAGAATGCTCGCGGATTTGGTTGAAGACTTAGAAACCCGACTTCTATGTACCTATTTAGTTGGTCATGATCATCATATTCATTTTGAAATCAACCCACCACTAAGAGGCTGATTCTAGGTGATACTATTTTGGATTTTCAGCACAATACGGTTCAGTTAAGGCTAAAAGTCTTTGTCAAAGTCAATTTTTTTAACGAACCGCAAAGGACGCATTCGCGTAGCGTCTCGTCAGAGAAGGACGCAAAGAGAAGGAAGAAATGCTTAACTGAACCGTATTGATTTTCAGCAGCAGACGCGATAAATCGCGTCTCTTGCTTTATCCTTTCCCTATCATCAAACAATGATTAATAAAAGTGTGAAACGACTTATTTATTTTCGTAAATTCATACCATGATTAATTTGTACAGTGCTTTTTCCAATTGGTATGAGTTGGCTGCACTATAGTTGAAGAAGAATATTACAATCACTTGGAATCTCAATCTCCAACAGATTGTACTCCTTTATTTTTTAGAAGTTATTACAATTTCTGTCCTGCGTAAATCGATCGCACTTCGCCGTTACGGCGAATGACTGCTTCGCCATTACTGACATCTACAAGTGTCCAACCACTAGAACCAATGGTTTCACCCATATTGATGCGGCGAGTCACGCCATCGATTTTAAACAAAGCGGCAGATTTGTTGCCTAACTCTAGCAGTCCTTCTAAGGTACTACTGGGAGTCTCGGCGATCGCAGTTGGCATATACACTTGATGCTGGGTGATGGTTGGTTCTGGTTCTGGCGCGAGTGCAGCACGTAATGGCACAACTGGTAATGCAGGTAGAGGCTTGGGTGTTTGTTGCACGGTAATGGGTGCAGTTTTCGTAGCCACAGCTTTGATGTCTGGGCGTACAGCGGCAGCTAACATGTTGACAGTGGCGGGTTTAGCAGCTTGTCGCACAGTATTTAAGGCAGTTTTCACAACATTAGGTTGAGAACCATGCAATGCAGTGGCAACTTGTGGTAATAGTGTGGGAGTGCCAGGAATCGCTGGGAGGGCGTAGCGCATCGGCGATGGTACAGGCACGTAAATGCGTTCAACAACGTTTCCTGAACGATTAGGAATTGGTGTTGTATTGTTAGCTGCTAAAGGTGGCAGTGGTGGTAAATTATTAGTTGGTAGCTGGTTGGCAACGCTTATCTGGTTAGTATTTGCCTGAGTGGAAAATCCAGGTCTGACGTAGTTTTGATGATTTTTTACGCCTTGCTTATCTATAACTATCAGGGCACTGAGCATGTAGTCAACTAATTCTGCCTCAATTTCTGGTTTTGTCGCCAATTGTGATTGGGGCTGGGGCAATACAAGAGCAGATTCGGGCAATTTGGTATTTAAAAGATGGATAACGCCAGACTGTACCAAGTAGACCATACTAGCGATCGCCACGCCTAATGTTGTTCCCACAATCAGCAGTTTGCCCAAAGCAGAACTGTTTTTCTGACGCTTTCTACTAATTGGTTTTACGGTGGCCGTGTCAAACACAACAGTACTCAATTGCTTGTGGTTAGCTTGAGCAACTGACTGTGCCGGATTATTGGCTGTGTTTGGTAAGATAATCTGCGGTATGGCGACTGTGTGTAGTGGGTTCCCTATGCCAGTTGCTACAACTGGAGAAACCCCGTCAACGGACTGGCTGGATCTTTTCTGACTACTTTGCCTAAAGGTTTGAGAAGCCAGATTACCGCTAGCATCGAGGATGTAGTCGATATCCGCAAAGAGTTCATCCATTAGGCCATCAGCATAGATTTCTATCGACCAAGGTTCGTTGGCGATTAAGTCTTCTGATGGTTCCGGAACTATGAGACGGGTGGTGGCTTGTTGTAACATAGACGTTTTGGGTTGTTGCTAGGACAGGGAAACGCCGCTCCTACTGCCTTTTAATCAGGATTGTCGATCAAATGTTCAATCCCCCGTCTGATGATGACGAGTTCTTGAGGGGTGGTATTAAAATGAACTTCAATCTGGGGATTGTTAATGATGGCAGTACTAAGACTTATGTCATCTATCATACCCATCTCCCTCTTTACTACTATACTCGCCCTTTATGAAGTTTTTGTTAAATTAACGCTGGAAACTCTGGCTGGCTCTTGGTTTTACGCAATTCCAGATATAATAATAAAGCGTTAATGTCGGCTGGGTTTACACCACCTATACGCGCCGCTTGACCGAGTGTGAGTGGTTTTACGTGAGTTAGTTTTTCCCGCGCTTCTTTGGAAAGAGTATCAATTTTTGTGTAATCCAAATCCCCAGGTAACTGGCGGTGGGCTTGGCGGGCGATTTGGTCAATTTGATTTTGTTGTCTAGCGAGATATCCAGAATACTTGATGTCAATTTCTGCGCCTTCTTTCTCGGCGCGGTTGAGGTTGGGGTTTCCCAGTCCGAATCTGTCGAGGTCAACGTAATGGAATCCCGGACGCCGCAGTAAGTCATTTAAGGTAATTGAACCTTTGATTGCTTGTTGGGTATGAGATGCGATCGCTATACCAATTTCATCATGTTCTTTGATGCGCGTGTTATGTAGCCGTGCTTTTTCTGTGGTAATCTGGGTTTGTTTTTCGGTAAATAAATTCCAACGGCGATCGTCAATTAAACCAATTTCCCGCCCCAAGGGTGTCAGGCGTTGGTCGGCATTGTCAGAACGCAAAATCAACCGATACTCTGACCTACTAGTAAGCATTCGGTAAGGTTCCCGCAGGTCTTTGGTACACAAGTCATCCATTAGTGTCCCAATGTAACTTTGCTCGCGGGGGAAAACAATCATCTCCTGCGATCGAACAAACCGAGCTGCATTAATTCCCGCCACAATCCCTTGCGCTGCGGCTTCTTCATAGCCTGTGGTGCCGTTAATCTGCCCAGCGCAAAACAGCCCCGCAATCTTCTTGGTCATCAGTGTGGGGTAACACTGAGTTGCAGGTAAATAATCATATTCCACAGCATAAGCCGGACGCAGCATCACACATTTTTCCAAACCGGGGAGCGATCGCAACATTTGTAGTTGCAAATTTTCTGGCAACCCTGTGGAAAACCCTTGAATATAAAGTTCTGGTATATCTCGTCCTTCCGGCTCAATAAAGATTTGATGGCTTTCTTTATCAGCAAAACGCACAATCTTATCTTCAATACTCGGACAATAACGCGGTCCTTTGGCTTCCACCCAACCACCATAAACCGGCGATAGGTGTAAATTTTCCTGAATCAAGCGATGAGTCTCAGTGGTTGTACGGGTAATATAGCAAGGCATTTGTTCCCGTTCCACCCACACATCTGGGTCAAAGCTAAACCAGCGGACATCTTCATCCCCTGGCTGGATTTGCATTTTACTGTAATCCACCGATCGCTTGTCTACCCTAGCTGGGGTTCCAGTTTTGAGCCTACCAGTTTCAAATCCCAAGCGATTCAGAGTTTGTGTCAATCCCTCAGCGGCAAATTCCCCAGCTCGTCCCGCCGCCATCGATTTATTACCTACCCAAATTTTCCCACCCAAAAAGGTGCCAGTTGTCAAAATGACGGCTTTGCATTGGAACGCCACACCAAAATAAGTTTCCACGCCAATGACTTCATCGTTAGCGCCCAACACCAAATCTACTGCCATACTTTCACGAATGGTCAGGTTTTCTTGGTTTTCGACAATATTTTTCATCACCGCTGCATATTCGCGCTTGTCAGTTTGGGCGCGTAAAGCCCAAACAGCAGGTCCTCGTGAAGAGTTGAGGATACGCTTTTGTAAGTAGGTGCGGTCTGCCATTTTGCCAATTTCCCCGCCGAGTGCATCTACCTCATGAGTCAACTGGGATTTTGCTGGGCCACCCACTGCGGGGTTACAAGGTTGCCAAGCGATTTTATCCAAATTGAGTGTCAATAGCAAGGTACGACAACCGAGGCGGGCAGAGGCGAGAGCTGCTTCGCAACCGGAGTGACCTGCACCGACGACAATCACATCAAAAGCGTCTTGGAATTCAACGGAATTGTGCATGGTCATACTTACAGGAAAGGCAAATTGAGAGTTCTTTTCAATTTTAACCTTTCCAGTGGTTTCAGGGATGTATATTTCTGATAAGTAAGTTATCAAATTAACTAGCAATCAAACAATAATATATTTTTATTTTTTGACTTGATATATATTGAGGTAAAAAGTATATTTGTATATTTGCTAAGTACTAAGAAATCATGAGTTTAAATAGTATAACTTTCAAGTAAGTTATAATTAAGTTTATATCATTCATCTTGTGTAGGTATAAATATGAAAATCAACAAGATAACTTATTATGACCATGAGCTAGAGTGGCAGTTTGAACCAATACATTTTTCTGAACTAAATCTTTTAGTTGGTATATCAGGTGTTGGTAAAACCCAAATACTTCAATCTATTATGAGGTTGAGAAAAATAGCTAGAGGTGGCTCATTGAATGGTGTTGAATGGGATATAAATTTTTCTTTAAATAATTATGAATATAAATGGAGTGGTGAATTTGAAACAAAAGAAATTAATGCATTCATCATTGATGATGAAGAGTCTGAAAAGGATAAATTTAAAATCAAGAAAGAACACTTATCTGTAAATGGAACAACTTTGATAGAAAGAAGCAATAATGAAATAATATTTAAGGGTAATAAATTGCCAAAACTCTCACCTTTTCAAAGTGCTGTTGAAATATTAAGTCAAGAAGAAGATATTGCACCCGTTAAATATGGATTTAACAAAGTTATTTATAGCGACCAATCAAGAGGACAAAATCATGTTTCCGTATCGGTAGATGATATGATATTTTCTTCAATTATTAGCAATAAATCATCAGAAGAAAAATATTCATCGCTAGAACAAATTCAGGAAACTAACTTACCCATTCAAATCAAATTAGCATTAGTTTATAATAAGCATCCAGAAATTTTTCAGGAGATTAAACAGCGTTTTATAGATATATTTGACCAGATAGAAGATATCAAAATGGAACCGGATAAAGATGAAGATTTACCTAAAGTGATTGCAGACTATCCTTTCATTCATATAAAAGAAAAAGGTGTTAATAATTGGATTACCCAAAAACGTATATCTTCTGGGATGTTTAGAACATTAATGCATATTAGTGAACTTTATTTATCTGCCGAAGGAACTGTGATTTTGATTGATGAATTTGAAAATAGTTTAGGAGTTAACTGTATTGATATTCTAAGTGATCTATTGCTGGAAGAAAGAAATTTACAATTGATAATTACTAGTCATCATCCATATATTATCAATAAAATTGGAATGGAACATTGGAAAATTGTCACTCGTAGAGGTGGTGTAGTAAAAGTTAGAGATGCCAAAGATTATAATCTTGGTAAATCTAGGCATCAAGCCTTTATGCAACTGATTAATCTTGATGCTTACAAGGAAGGAATTGCAGTTTGATGAATCTATACTTTCTTGTAGAAGGAAAAAGAACTGAAAGAAAAGTTTATCCAGCTTGGCTAAAACATTTGTTACCAGAACTACAACAAGTTCAGAATTACGATGAAGTCAATAAAAACAACTACTATCTATTTAGCGGAGAAGGTTATCCTTCAATTATTTACGATCATCTTCCTAATGCCATAGCAGACATCCATGCAATTGGTAAGTATGACTACTTTGTAGTCTGCCTAGATGCAGAAGAAAATACAGTTAGCTGTGTACAAGAGGAAATTTATGATTTTTTAACTGCTGAAAAAATTCAGATGGGAAGTACACAACTTGTTTTAATCATACAAAATCGTTGTCTTGAAACTTGGTTTTTAGGAAACAGAAACATTTACTCAAGGCAACCACAAAGCAAACCATTATTAGATTATACCCGTTATTATGATATTTCAGTTAATTGCCCAGAGCTAATGGGTAAGTATGATAAATTCAACACCCATGCTCAATTTCATGAAGCTTATTTAAAAGAAATATTTCGAGCAAAAAACATTAATTATTCTAAAAAAAATCCTGGTGAGGTACTCAAGCCATATTACCTAGAACAATTATTGATAAGGATTCAATATCAAAACGAACACTTACCTAGTTTCCAAAGCTTTATAAATTTTTGCAATATAATCAAACCTAAATTAATTAGTTAATCTATTTATGAGAAAACTTTTCAAAAAAATAAAATTTATTGGTATTGTTATCTTCATGATTTTTACATTAGTAGCTAGTAATGAAATTAGTCACCACAAATTAGCTATAACTGCCCAACCATTAAAAGAATGTTTGAATACTGATTCATTACCCTGTACAGATGTCTCAAAAGAGTTAACATCACAACCATTTATTCCCGATCAAACATTAAATGACCAACAGCGTTTTTTATCTGCGATCGCCAGAAAATTATCGGTAATTCCTCAGCCGAATACTTATGAATATATTTTATTACGGAGTTATGGTGCAGTTTTCGCCAATCCAGACGTAGGAATTAAATTACCGCCAAAAGAAATCTTTGCTAATGAACAAGAAACCAAAGATTTTCAAGCTACTCTAACAATGGGTCATGTTGATGGAACTAGAGACTGTTACTTACAAAAATCAGCAGCAGACGCTTTAAATAAAGCGCGTAATCTAGAAAAAATTCAACTGAAATCTGGTTATGGTTCTGGAGATTGTACTCGCACTTTCGACACGAATTTAAAATTTTGGCACAAATACGCGAATAATCAAACTTTGGCAAGAGTTCAACAGGGTAAAGAAACAAAAATTCTCGGTATAGTTGCACCTCCTGGAACTTCACAACATCTCTGGGGATTAGCGATTGATTTACGCGTATCCACCCAAAAACAGAGAAAAGCACTCAATGAAAATGGTTGGTTTCAAACTGTAGAAAATGATGTTCCACATTGGACATATATAGGTTTATCTGAGGATAAATTAGTTTTGTTTGGTTTGAAAAATAAACTTGTTCGGGGTATTAATTATTGGGTGACGCCACTTTAAGTAAAAGTTAGGAATTTGGAATTAAGAGTTATGAGTTTAGAGTAATCATTCAGGTACTAAAATCTTCTTAATCTTGACTTAGAAGATTTTGAATTCTGACTTCTGAATTCTGAATTCTTCTGTTAGATACTATACAAAATTGGGAATACTAACCCAAAAGGTGCATTCTGAGAGATTTAGTTATGCCAAATGAAGCTGCTAACCAGGAGCAAAGCTTGCTGATCGATTTATTAAGAGCAACGTATCAAAACCAAGAAATATATCCAATTCTGCAACATAACTTAAGCAAACTAAATGATAATTTGGCTTTAATGTTGCGAAAATGGGTAAGCGATCGCTTTGCTAAAGAACCTGCCAACGCTATTAATATAGCCGGAGTCATTCTCAAACTAAGTACGATTATTCAAGGCTTTGAGCAAGGTAATCCTGGGAGTAATTTGGAAATTGCGTAGGCGTAGCCCGTCGTAGACATCGCTGGTTATGAAGCAGTTTTACAGGTTTACACCCGTGAAGCTTTTCCCAAAGAATCGAATATTGTCCAGCAAGCTTTGGTAACAGCTTATCAGCAACGCCAACATATCCTCTCCAAAACCCTTGGCGAACTCCAGCAGCAGACTGTCCAAACTCAGACTCAAATTAAGACAGTAACTGAGCAATTACAGCAGGAATTACAGTACGCAAAGCTACAATTCAGTGACTTAAGTACAGTAATTGCACACTTAAAACAGCAAGCAAGTACTTCCAATTCAACATCTTTAATAACTGAGTTTCAAGAGTTTAAACAGCGCCAGATTCGCTTAGAACAGTTGACTACTACGGCGAATTTTTCATCTAATACTGAGCAGTTTAATACAGCTATTTTTTATGATATTGAAAATTTGACAATGGGTAGAAGCAACCCAAATTTAAATTTTTCTTTGAAACAAATTCAAACAAATATAGAAAAAACTACCCTAGTTAATAAAATTGCTATCCAATGTGCTTATGCTGACTGGAGTGATACTCGATTAAGGCTACTTAAGAATGAAATTCAAGAACTCGGAATTGAAGCAGTTCAAATTTTTGATTACAGTCATAAACGGAATGCAGCAGACATGCAACTGGCAATTGATGTCATGGAATTAGCTCAGAGTCGTCCTACATTGCAAGTTTTCGTTATTGTATCAGGTGATGGTGCATTTGCTGCTTTAGCTAAAAAGCTCCATGAATATGGAAAATCTGTAATTGGATGTGCTTATGAAGCACAAGTAAATCGTATCCTCAAATCTGTTTGCGATCGCTTTATATCTATACCTGCTCGTCAAACCAAAATAGAGGAAATTCAACTTAATGAAGTGACTAGCGATAATCCATCAAATGATATTTTTATGATAACTAACAAAGTTTTGCAGAGATTGAAGCAAAATATTGAGCAAGTAAGTCAGCTGAGACAAGGTGGTATTCATATCTCTCAAATTCACAAAATATTGAGAAACGACATCCCAGATTTTGACCAAAAAAGAGAAAAGCATGGTGCCAAATTGACAACATTTTTGAAAAAAGTTATTGAAGGAACAGATATTTATCTATCTATCGACAACAATAAACTTATTTTGAGAGAAATAACTACGAGTTCTCATGGCTCATCAAATAAGAGCTTGAAAACTATAACTGACTCTAGCAGTAGCTTGAAAGAAATTGTCGTAACTGCTAAATCTTAACTTAGTTCTACCATATTTAAACATAAAATTGAGGGGCACTCTGTATGTAATACGAAGTACTTTTCATCATCGCCTGATTCAGTTTCTATAAAAAATCCTGAAATTATTCAATTGTTAAACCAGCATATTTTATAATTCCAGCCATTGTGTAGGCATTAATCGGATTAGCTCTTGGAATGGTGATAATCCTTTCGCCATTGGTCATCGTAATATGCTTACCTTGTCGTACAACTGAAAAACCTGCTTTTTCAAAGGCGTTGATAGCTCGTAGGTGATTAATCCCTGCCAGTTTGGGCATAATTATCCCACTTCTACGTAACGAAATTCTGCATCCTTAGTCAATATTAAAATTTACATTCCGCCTGGGATAATAATTATTACAATAAAATAGTTACATACCCGACCTCTGGAGTTCTGGCAGTGGGTTTATTTGATGATTTGAGTCGGTTTCTAGAAAACCGTTTAGAAGAATTCTTGCGTAACAATCCACATTTGGAGTTAGAAGCGCTGCTAGAACAGCTGCGTGAGCAAGAGGAAGATACATTAAAGCTGATTGCAGATTTACAATTACAAGAGAAGCGATCGCAAGACGATATTCTGTCTACCGCTCAAGAAATCCAGCGTTGGCACATCCGTGTTCAAAAAGCAAAAGACGCTGGTAGACAAGATTTGGTGACTGCGGCGAGTGAACGAGAAGCAGCTTTGTTGCGAGAAGGAAATCAGCGCTGGGGACACATGCAAGGGCTGAAAGAACGCATTAACCAATCTCAGGAACTCCTGCGGAAAATTCAGCAGCGACGACAGGAGGTACAAGCCAAAGCCGCCGAAGCACAGACAGCCCGTGCTAAAGCCCAAACCCAGGAGCGCTTGGAAACCAATGGTTGGTCGAATCAAACTAGCACTTATTCTACTGGTTTTGACGACTTAGAAGAAAAGTTCCGCCGTTGGGAAACCCAAGACGAATTAGAACAAATGAAGCGAAATATGGGAAAATAATCCTAAAGTATACAGCATTCAGGATGAAAGTTAAACATTATCATTTCATCCTTCATATTTCTTATTTTATTGATTATCTGTATTGCTAATTACAAGTTTAACTATAGTAATCTTATTTAATTTATAAAAATTGCAAGCCTTATAACCCCCACTTCTTAGAGAAGTCGGGGTTCTGGTTGTTAAGGAGCAAGTTAATTAGAGAAATTGTATTGAATTTACTAATCAGGATTTATTTTGATGATAAATTCTAGGAAAGCCAAGTTTTACCTTTTCTTTGTACTACTCCTATCTCATCGTCAGAATACGTAAACTTGTTTGAGCAACTGCCAAGGAGGAGAAGATATAGGAAATCTTGTAGTGGGAAAAGAGGAAGTGCAATTAAAATCACTTTTCTATAACAGTCGTAAATGATTCGCCAGACATGCTGCTTTGTGCTGTTGCCCCAGTATTTCCTACATGTTCTCAATGAGAACTGAGGCATGAAAAATAACATGTTTTTAGAATTTTTAGCTAGCCTGCAACGATTATTTGTTGGTTACATTCCAGCCGCAGTATTGGGTAGTTTTATCGGATATTTCATCGGCATAAATAGCATGATTTATCAGCTATTCAGGCGGATATTCCAGATACCACATAGTATCCCTCCTATAGCTTTGCTACCTATTAGTTTAATAGTGTTTAGAGAAAGTGAAGCCGCTGCTATTGTCGTAATATTTTTTGGAACTCTTTGGACAATAATCATTAATACGGCAATAGGTATGCGACATTTTCATAGACAAAATAAGAACTTTCGAGTAGCTATATTTCATATATTTCATGCTCTGAAAGTTGGGATTTGGGTAGCTTGGTTTACAGTTATTGCCACAGAAATGTTGATAGGCCCAAAAGGACTCGGCTTTTTTCTCTGGGATAGTTATAAAGCTGGTAACATCGATTCCATAATCGAGGCAATACTCTACATTGGTATTATTGGCCTTGTGCTGGATCAGTTGCTAGATTTTACAGCGTATATTCTCTCGCAAATGGTTTCCGATGGCAAAAAATCTTCCTAACCTTTAGCGAATTACATTCGCTAAGGCTGGAGTTGACTTCTATTTTACCCAATTGAAATATTCAGCGTGATTCTATTTTAGAAACTCGTTCCTCTAGTTTATTGACTTGTTGTTTCAATTCAATCACTAAAGTTGCAAGCCGATCAAACATAGGATCTTGCTGTGATAAATTCTGTCTGGAACCTGTTGACTGTCGTGGAGTAAGTGTTGTTCTTGATGATGGAAACTGGCGGGTTTTATTTAGTTGAGATTCTATCTGGTTTAACCGCGACTCAACACGATTAAAATCCGCTTCCAAGTTGTTCACGCGGGACTCGATTTGCTGGGATGAAGCAGTATTTGGGAATAACCCACCCCAAATAATCATTACTAAAATCCCGGCAAGTATTAGCATCTTAATTTTATTCATCTTAATATCTTGCATTTTTCTCAATAACTATTCCCTCCCCTTGGCAAGGGGAGGGTTAGGGTGGGGTGACGCGGTAAGTAACGCTAAGTGAATAGACCTCTTGCAAAAGTCCCCTAATACCCCACCCCCAGCCCCTCCCCGCCTGCGGGGAGGGGAGACTTTTACGTAAGTCAAAGGCGGGGTGGGGTT
>NZ_JACJSJ010000087.1 GCF_014698115.1 Nostoc sp. FACHB-973 | reverse complement strand
CTGCACAAATTTTACCACCTTCAATCATACCAGGTATGCAGCTGCTTCAGAAGTGATGCCAAAGTTCGTAATGAACAATAAAGAAAATTCATTGCGATCGCTAAGTCATGTTAGATTTAAGTTGATTGTTTCCTAAAAACACAAAACCCCAGAGTTTCCTACCCATCTCCTCACTGTGGGCATGAAAAAAAAGGAGTTAAAAGTTAAATTTTTTGAAAAATATGTGCATCAACACCTCTATTCACCTGAAGCTGTATGAATTACCAGATAAGACTTATAACCACAATTGAATATCATTGTCAAAGCAAAAATTAAAAAAATATGAATTGCATTTTTGCCCTGAAAAAAATGATATGTTAGATACAGAATTGAATTTCGCACGTTTCTGGAGTAGAACGATATAAACTACTCCAGTTTTTCACCCTCAAACCCCTTTCATTCATTGCTTTTGACAGGATTTGAGGGCAATCTGAGTACACATTCAAATAACCCAAACCCAGTTGAAAGTAGATTAAAATCCTTGCTGGGATTGGGTTTTGGCTGAGTACAAAGAAATCCTGAACCCCCATATCTAAACACTAGAACCCCAACCAAAAAATACTAGAACCCCTACCCGAAAAAAAAATTTCTAATTCTTGTAATGCTTGGAGAATTAGGGTTTTTCTTATTTGAGTACAAGCTTAATAAATCCAATAAATTCTATCCTAGATAGACGCACCGCCTCGGTCAAAGACGGCTGATATAAATCTTATATCGCCAATCACTTAACGCTCCTACACAAAACGAAGCGAAGAGTGAGTGGAGGGATGACATAGCACCATGCCTGAAGTGAAGAGAAGTCGCGGCTGTAACCACAAATTCTACCCAAGAACCGAACCTTGACACACACCAGCCCAAAATCAGATATCTATCGCCTGCCTTACTTGAAAACAAGTCGCCCAAACCCAAGGGTTTGCAGGCAGTGTGGAAGCCGCGACTTTAATTCATGGGCATAGAGAGTAGCCACAGCATCTCCCACAGTGGCAGCCAAGTCCACCGACCTTTTGCGAAATTCAATGACATCACCGTCTACACGACTCCTCACCTCCAACGCTACGGAATCGCCAACCCAAGCAAAATCCGGTGGTTGCGGCTGCGACAGCAGTACCACCGTGGAAATGGACGAAAAGCTCCAAGAACGCATTGCCAAACATCCCTGCTACAGCGAAGACGCCCATCACCACTACGCCCGGATGCACGTTGCAGTTGCTCCCGCCTGTAACATTCAATGCAACTATTGCAACCGCAAATATGATTGCGCTAACGAAAGCCGTCCCGGAGTAGTTAGCGAGTTGCTCACACCAGAAGAAGCAGCACATAAAGCTTTGGTGATTGGAGGCAAGATTCCTCAAATGACAGTTGTGGGAATAGCAGGTCCTGGCGACCCACTAGCGAACCCAGACAAGACATTCCGCACATTTGAGTTGATTGCCCAGCAAGCACCAGACATCAAGCTGTGCTTATCTACCAATGGTTTAATGCTCCCTGACTACATCGATCGCATTAAACAATTAAATATAGATCACGTTACGATCACCATTAACATGGTAGATCCAGAGATCGGTGCTAAGATTTATCCCTGGGTTCACTACAAACGCAGGCGTTATAGAGGCATTGAAGGCGCAAGAATTCTCCACGAAAGACAGATGGAAGGATTGCAAGCCCTCAAAGAAGCTGACATCCTGTGCAAAGTCAACTCCGTGATGATTCCCGGAATCAACGACCATCACCTAGTTGAAGTGAATCGAGTCATTCGTGAAAAAGGTGCATTCCTGCACAACATCATGCCATTGATTTCTGCACCAGAACATGGCACACACTTTGGTTTAACCGGTCAACGTGGTCCCACACCCAAAGAACTCAAAGAAGTCCAAGACAACTGCTCCGGTAACATGAAAATGATGCGTCACTGTCGCCAGTGCCGTGCCGATGCAGTCGGATTATTGGGAGAAGACCGCAGCCAGGAATTTTCCAAAGATAAATTCTTGGAAATGACTCCAGAATATGACGTAGAACAACGCGCCACCGTTCACGAAGGCATCGAGAAGTTTAAAGAAGAAATTAAAGCAGCCAAAGACAAAGCGCTAGCCGGCAAGAAATTTGCCAACAGTCCTAAAGTCTTAGTTGCAGTAGCAACCAAAGGCGGCGGATTAGTTAACCAGCACTTCGGTCATGCTAAAGAATTCCAAATTTACGAAGTGGATGGTAATGAAGTTCGCTTTATCAGTCATCGCAAAATAGACCAATATTGCCAAGGTGGATACGGCGAAGAAGCTTCTTTTGAGTATATTATGAAAGCGATCGCAGATTGCAAGGCAGTTTTAGTTTCCAAAATTGGTAACTGTCCCAAAGAAAAATTGCAAGAAGCTGGTATACAGACTGTTGAAGCTTACGACGTAATTGAGAAGGTTGCTTTGGAGTTTTACGAACAATGGATTAAGGAATAGGGAGTAGGGAGTAGGGAATAGGGAATTTCAATATTCACCACTCCCCACTCACCACTCCCCACTCCCCACACCCCACACCCCACACCCCACTCCCCATCCCCAAAAGGAGAATAATCATGGCTTACCAAGTTACTAGCCAATGTATTTCCTGCAATCTCTGTCTATCTGTGTGTCCCACCAATGCAGTTAAAGTAGTTGATGGACAGCACTGGATTGACCCTGAACTCTGCACAAACTGTGTTGGTAGCATTCATACAGTACCTCAGTGTAAAGCTGGTTGTCCCACCTGCGATGGTTGCGTGAAACAGCCTAATGATTATTGGGAAGGCTGGTTTGCCAATTACAACCGCGTAGTTGCAAAATTAACTAATAAACAAGATTACTGGGAGCGTTGGTTTAAATGTTATTCCCAGAAATATTCTGAACAATTACAAAAGCGTCAACCCCAAACAATGGGAGTAGAAGCCTAATAAAATAATTCGTAATTCGTAATGGGCTAACGCCCCGCTCCGCTAACGTAATTCGTAATGGAAAATTAAATTTAAAATTTACGAATTGTTGAAGGTTAAAAAATTACGAATTGCTGAAGCTTAAAAGTTAAAGGGCAACGGAGCAAAGGAATTTTTTACAGACAAAGGTTAATCGCGTCTCTACTCCTAACTCCTAACTCCTAACTCCTAACTAATTCTTGTGAAATCAAATTACAAACAATGGAAAAGAACTGCATCTATCTCGATAATAATGCCACGACCAAAATCGACCCGGAAGTTGTACAGGCAATGCTGCCTTACCTAACGGACTTTTACGGCAATCCCTCTAGTATGCATACCTTTGGCGGACAACTTGGTAAAGGTGTGAAAATAGCCAGAGAACAACTTGCAGCTTTGTTGGGAGCCGATGAATCAGAAATTGTCTACACCAGTTGCGGAACTGAGGGAGATAACGCCGCGATTCGGGCTGCACTGTTGGCGCAACCAGAAAAACGACACATCATCACCACCCAAGTTGAACATCCAGCAGTTCTGAATGTCTGCAAACAATTAGAAACCCAAGGTTACAGTGTTACCTACCTTTCAGTAAATCATCAAGGGCAATTGGATCTAAATGAATTAGAAGCCTCCTTGACAGGTAACACCGCGTTGGTAACAATTATGTACGCCAACAACGAAACGGGTACGGTTTTCCCCATTGAGCAGATTGGGTTAAGAGTAAAAGAGCATGGCGCTCTCTTCCACGTCGATGCGGTGCAAGCAGTGGGTAAAATACCCTTGAATATGAAGACTAGCACCGTGGATATGTTAACCCTGTCTGGTCACAAACTGCACGCACCCAAAGGAATTGGTGCTTTGTATGTGCGACGTGGGGTAAGATTCCGTCCTTTGCTGCTTGGTGGACACCAAGAACGCGGACGTAGGGCGGGAACAGAGAATGTTCCAGGAATTATTGCCTTGGGCAAAGCAGCTGAACTGGAAATGTTACACTTGGAAGAGGCGACAAAAAGAGAAACAAGGCTGCGCGATCGCCTAGAAAAAACCTTACTCGCCACCATTCCCGATTGTGTAGTTAACGGTGACCCTACGCAGAGATTGCCCAACACCACCAATATTGGCTTCAAGTACATCGAAGGTGAAGCAATTCTACTGTTGTTGAATAAATACGGTATTTGTGCCTCATCTGGTTCTGCCTGTACCTCTGGTTCACTGGAACCTTCTCACGTTTTGCGGGCAATGGGCTTACCCTACACCACCTTGCATGGTTCCATTCGCTTCAGCCTTTCTCGCTACACCACAGAAGCTGAAATCGATCGAGTTATAGAAGTCATGCCAGGTATTGTAGAACGTTTACGTGCCCTCTCACCCTTCAAAAATGATGACGCAAGTTGGTTGCAAGGACAAGAGCAAGCACTAGCGCATCGTTAGGGAATAGGGAATGGGGAGTAGGGAATAGGGAGTAGGGAATAAAGAATTTACTACTCCCCACTCCCCACTCCCCACTCCCCACTCCCCACTCATCACTCATCACTCAGCACTCAGCACTCAGCACTCAATATGTGGGACTACACAGATAAAGTATTAGAACTGTTTTACAATCCCCAAAATCAGGGAGAAATTGCAGAAGTCAGCGAACCTGGAGTTAAGGTTGCAACGGGCGAAGTCGGTAGCATTGCTTGCGGTGATGCTCTGAGATTGCACTTAAAAGTTGAGGTAGAATCTGATAAGATTCTAGATGCTCGCTTTCAAACCTTTGGCTGCACAAGTGCGATCGCTTCTTCCAGTGCATTAACCGAAATGGTCAAAGGTTTAACTTTAGATGAAGCCCTGAAAGTCTCCAACAAAGACATTGCAGACTACCTGGGTGGATTGCCAGAAGCCAAGATGCACTGCTCTGTTATGGGACAAGAAGCCCTAGAAGCCGCTATCTACAATTATCGTGGCATTCCCTTAGCTAGCCACGATGACGATGATGAAGGCGCATTAGTTTGCAGTTGCTTTGGGATTAGCGAGTCCAAAATTCGCCGCGTGATTCTAGAAAATCATCTCACTGATGCCGAACAAGTAACAAATTATGTGAAAGCTGGTGGCGGATGCGGTTCCTGTCTGGCGAACATTGATGATATTATCAAATCAGTGCAACAGGAATCCGCCGCATCCGATCTCAACAACTATGGCGTAAAAGTTGCCACAGAAATTGTTACCTCTAAACAGCGATCGCTAACCAACGTGCAGAAGATTGCCCTAATTCAAAAAGTTCTCGATGAAGAAGTTAGACCCGTTCTGATTGCAGACGGGGGAGATGTAGAACTGTATGATGTAGAAGGCGATCGCGTGAAAGTTGTTCTGCAAGGTGCTTGTGGTTCTTGTTCTAGTAGTACAGCAACTCTGAAAATTGCGATCGAAGCCAGATTACAAGATCGTGTCAGCAAAAACCTTGTAGTCGAAGCAGTTTAGGAATTGCTGTAGAACTTACGTACTCTACAAATACGCCCTAATAAGCATCAGCTAAGAACAGAAAGTAGGATTTGAATTGAATAATTGTCTCCACTCAATGTTTCATACCAATTCGTCAACAGAAAGTTCCAGATTGAAATCACCAAATCTAAATCAAATCTGACTTTCTTAATTACGAATTACAAATTACGAATTACGAATTACGAATTGGTATCAGTCCTACTAACAACAGACAGCATATAGGCGAAAGTATTAAGCGCCTAATTGCAAATTCCGTCATTCAACTCGCTTCAAAGGAGACAAATATGAGTACACTGTACGACAAAATTGGCGGAAAACCTACTATTGAGAAAGTAGTAGATGAGCTTCACAAACGCATTGTTGCAGATAACACCCTGAAGCCTTTTTTCGCTAGTACAGATATGGTGAAGCAACGTAATCATCAGATTGCTTTCTTCTCTCAGATATTTGAAGGCCCAAAAGAATACAGCGGCCGCGCAATGGACAAAACCCACACAGGTATGGGACTACAGCAATCACACTTCGATGCGATCGCCAAACACCTGAGTGAATCAATGTCTGTAGCTGGGGTATCAGCAGATGATACAAAGGCTGCACTAGATCGCGTCTCAAATTTAAAGGGCGCAATTTTGAACAAGTAATTGGACTTAGGCATTGATTGTTGACGAATAGATAAGTCAATTCCTACTAAGTCTTGCAAGCTGAAACACATTATGACGTATTTGTAAATTGCGTAATCTTCTTTGTTCTTTGTCAGAACAAATGACAAAGAACAAAGGACAAATAACAAATTACAAATGACAAAAAGAAAACAAATTTAACCAGGAAATATATGTACTTACTAGCTTATGTTTTGACTGTGGAGCGATCGCCACCAGCGATGTTCTACAAACCCTCACAGCCATAGCTCTTACAGGCGTGAGATCCTCAAACAAAAAAGACCCACCAACCAACCAATTGCAGGAAAACAAGAACAATGACTGACGAAAATATTAGACAGATAGCTTTCTACGGTAAAGGTGGTATCGGTAAATCTACCACCTCTCAAAACACCCTGGCAGCTATGGCAGAAATGGGTCAGCGCATCATGATTGTAGGTTGCGACCCCAAAGCTGACTCTACCCGTTTGATGCTCCACAGTAAAGCTCAAACCACAGTTCTTCACCTCGCTGCTGAACGTGGTGCAGTAGAAGATTTAGAACTCGAAGAAGTGATGCTCACCGGTTTCCGGGGTGTTAAGTGCGTAGAATCTGGTGGTCCAGAACCTGGTGTAGGTTGCGCCGGTCGTGGTATCATCACCGCTATCAACTTCTTAGAAGAAGCTGGTGCTTACCAAGACTTAGACTTCGTATCTTACGACGTATTGGGTGACGTTGTGTGTGGTGGTTTCGCTATGCCTATCCGTGAAGGTAAGGCACAAGAAATCTACATCGTTACATCAGGTGAAATGATGGCGATGTATGCTGCTAACAACATCGCTCGTGGTATTCTCAAGTACGCTCACTCCGGTGGTGTGCGTTTGGGTGGTTTGATTTGTAACAGCCGTAAAGTTGACCGGGAAATCGAATTGATCGAAACTTTGGCTGAACGCTTGAACACCCAAATGATTCACTTCGTACCCCGCGACAACATCGTGCAACACGCAGAATTGCGCCGGATGACTGTCAACGAGTACGCACCTGATAGCGATCAAGGTAACGAATACCGCGCACTAGCTAAGAAGATCATCAACAACGACAAGCTCACAATCCCCACACCAATCGAAATGGATGAGCTAGAAGCGTTGTTGGTTGAATTCGGTATCCTTGATGACGATACCAAGCACGCAGAAATCATTGGTAAAACTGCTGCTGAAGCACCTGTTAAGTAAGCACTGATGTAGGAAAAGGAAAAGGAAACAATTGCATAATTTACCTTTTACCTTGTTTCTACCGATCAACTGTATCCCCCAAGGGGACTGCGAGTCCCCAACCCTACAGGGGACAATGCTCCCCTTCCCTATCCCCGTCCCTTAGGAGCAATAGAGGCAAACATGACTCCTCCAGAAAATCAGAACATCATCGAAGAAAGAAAAGAACTAATTAAGGAAGTCTTAAGTGCTTATCCCGAAAAAGCAGCTAAAAAACGGGAAAAGCATCTAAATGTATACGAAGAAGGTAAGAGCGATTGCGGCGTTAAGTCTAACATCAAATCTCTTCCTGGTGTAATGACCGCTCGTGGTTGTGCTTACGCTGGTTCTAAGGGTGTGGTTTGGGGTCCTATTAAGGACATGATCCACATCAGTCACGGACCTGTAGGTTGCGGTTACTGGTCTTGGTCTGGTCGTCGTAACTACTATATTGGTACTACAGGTATTGATACCTTTGGTACCATGCACTTCACCTCTGACTTCCAAGAACGCGATATCGTTTTCGGTGGTGATAAGAAACTCACCAAGCTGATCCAAGAATTGGAAGTTCTCTTCCCCCTTAACCGTGGTGTTTCCATTCAATCTGAATGTCCCATTGGTCTAATTGGGGATGACATCGAAGCAGTAGCTCGGAACACATCCAAAGAAATTGGCAAGCCAGTTGTTCCCGTTCGTTGCGAAGGCTTCCGGGGTGTTTCTCAGTCCTTAGGTCACCACATCGCTAACGACATGGTGCGTGACTGGGTGTTCACCAGAGCCGACAAAGAGAAGAAAGAAGGCAAGTTACAATTCGAGTCTACCCCCTACGACGTAGCAATTATCGGTGACTACAACATCGGTGGTGATGCTTGGGCTAGCCGGATTCTGTTAGAAGAACTGGGCTTGCGCGTAGTTGCTCAGTGGTCTGGTGATGGTACCATCAACGAAATGTTGATGACACCGAACGTGAAGATGAACTTGATTCACTGCTACCGTTCGATGAACTACATCAGCCGTCACATGGAAGAAGCTTACGGTATACCCTGGCTTGAGTACAATTTCTTCGGCCCCACCAAGATTGCTGAATCCTTACGGGAAATCGCTTCTAAGTTTGACGAAACAATCCAAGCAAACGCTGAGAAGGTAATTGCCAAGTATCAGCCAACAATGGATGCGATCGTTTCTAAGTATCGCCCCCGCTTGGAAGGTAAGACCGTTGCCATCATGGTTGGTGGTCTACGTCCTCGCCACGTTGTCCCAGCTTTCCAAGACTTGGGCATGAAGATGATTGGTACAGGTTATGAGTTCGCTCATAACGATGACTACAAACGTACCACCCACTACATCGAAAACGGCACTATCGTTTACGATGACGTTACCGCTTACGAATTCGAGGAATTTGTGAAGGCACTTAAGCCAGACTTAATTGCTTCTGGTGTGAAAGAGAAGTACGTCTTCCAAAAGATGGGTCTACCCTTCCGTCAAATGCACTCTTGGGATTACTCCGAACCTAGCGATCGCTCTTACAAGTCAATTAAATCAATCTTTTTTAGCCGTCGGAGAAAAAAGAGCCTATTTCTAGCCTAAATGCAAGTTACAGGGTTATTCACTAACAATCTGTTTTGATGCTTCAGATAGTATAACTCTTATGGAGTCTGGTTTTTAGATTTGAAAAGCATTTTGACCACAGAAAAACTGTAAAATAAAAGACTATTTTAAATGACCATTTTTTAGATTAAATATAGCGGAGTAGCTAAATTGAGCAGCAGATAACATTTGCATCCACACAAGGATATTTTGTCAGTTTGCTCCATAAAGTGTTAAGCTGCTAGACTGAAGTGAATTGGACGCACAAAAGGCGGATAAATAATGTCTGGAGGTTCTCTTGAGTATTATACAAACTGCTACTGAAAAAATGCGATCGCTCCCGCCAGAGAAGCAACAAGAGGTCTTAGATTTTATTGAGTTTCTGCAAAGTCAGCTAGCACAAAAAAATACAAACATTGAACAAATTGAGCCTATTTCATTTTTGGCAGCAGTTCAACAATTTGCTGGTTGTGTTGATGGTGGCCCCGGTGATTTGGCGACGAACAAACAATATCTTGAAGGTTTAGGAACTGAATGAAGCAACGAGTTATCATCGATACAGGTCTATTAGTAGCTTTTATTAATCGCAGAGAGCATCTTCATACATGGGTAATTAACACCTTAGCTACAATTGAGCAGCCTTTACTCACTTGTGAGCCTGTGATTGTAGAGACTTGTTTTTTGTTGTGAAATATCTACGGTGGTCAAGATACGGTGACGGTGATGTCTTTACTGGACGAGGGAAAGATATTAATTTCGATGTGCTTAAGTGAAGAAGCGGCAGTAATTAAAGAATTACTACGACAATATCAGTCAGTTCCAATGTCATTAGCAGATGCATGTTTGGTCAGAATGACACAACTGTATCCTGATAGTGAGTTACTAACATTTGATAGCGATTTTATAATTTATCGGAAGAATCGTAATCAACTAATTTCTGTGATTATGCCAGAGGATTTGTAGGAATAGGGTTAAGAGCGATCGCTCTTACAAGTCAATTAAATCAAGCTTTTTTAGCGGCGGGAGAAAAAAGAGCCTATTTCTAGCCTAAACGCGAGTTACAGGGTTATTCACTAATAATCTTTTTTGGTGCTTGAGATAGTATAACTCTTATGGAGTCTGGTTTTTAGATTTGAAAAGCATTTTTATCAAAGAAAAACTGTAAAATAAAAGACTGTTTTTAACGACGATTTTTTAGATTAAATGGTGCGTTACGCCTAAATTGAGCAGCAGAGAACAAATCTCATCCGCTGACTCTTATAACGCTCCTTGAATTGGCAACTTTAAATTATAAACTGTTAAATTGCCGATCTAGAAAATCTATAAATAATGTTGCTTGCTGATAAAGCTTATAAACTTCTTCCGCTGTCTTTTCGATAGTGCAATCTGCAAAATTTTGATGTACTAACTTATTGCGCTCATTGCCTAGCTCTAGAAATGACTTAATTGCAGAATCTAAATTAGTATCTTCTTTTACATCTTTTAATCTATTTTCTTTAAATGTCTTACCGAATAAAGAAAAAAATTTGTTAGCATTTCTTCCTTCCCAATCGAAATATGTGTGATATTGTCTTTCGATCGCCTTCTGTTTAACTATTGAAACAATGCACTCATCATTCTGAGTTTTATACTCAATAAATGTTTGAACCATTCTACAAATCTCATGTTCAAAGTAGCTTGCTGCTGAGAGTAGTAAAGTTTTGGTAAAAACAGTATTAAATTGAACCATAAAAGATGGCTCATTTTTGTCCTCTAGGAATTTGAGAAGGTCTAGATTATCTTGATAAATTCGGTCAACAATACTTTGTCTTATCATAAATCACAATTCTTTACGAAGAATAATTGCCGCTTTTTGTAATCTTTTGTTGACATTTTCCTTACTAGTAGTTTGAGATTGTATGGCTTCTACAAACTCTGTATCGCTTTTTAGTTCTTCGAGCTTTTCAGTATCTATCTTTCCTTCAACAAGCTGACGTGTTTCAAAAAAATGTCCACATTGAGCGACAAATACCGCTTCAAAAATAGAAATATTAAACTTATTAGTTGTCTTTCGATAAAATGCTTTTTCTGGCAATTCTGAGCAAGCGTCTAAAAAAGAGTGGAATAGCTTTTCAAGGTAATCTATCTGTTCATTTCTCAATTTTTTACAGTTCTTAGAAAAGCTATTGAGAAACTTCACCATAGACGACTGATATTCTTGGCGCTCAACTAACATTGCAAATCCTCTTAAGAGAATTTCAATGTCTTTCATATTCAGATCCGGTTCGTTAACTCCAATTATTCGTCGCCAGGCAGGTAGAGTATTGAGGCGATACAACATATTGTAGAAATCAGAGTAATATAGGCTTGTCCTAATCTCTTGAGGTTTTAAATTTATACCGCCAGAGTTTAGGCGATTAAAAATTTCATATATACAAGAATCATCTTCTTCTGGAAAGTTCTGCTTGATTATGATATTTCTTATAGTTCGCAAATCAAATGCAATCTTATATTCATCTAGGGTTGAGTAGTTGATTTTATTTAGCTTATTGGGATGATTTGGTAAATTTGAGGGCAATTGCAAATTGAATTTAGTAAAATAGGCATCATCTCCCAGAATTTCATCTGGAATCTTGCCATTCTCTTCAAAAATTCGCCTCAAAATAGTTCTCTTTTCGTCTTTTGGAAAGCGTTGCTCAATGAAATAGTAGAGAGACATTAAGCGTTGTTGCCCATCTATTACCAAAAACTTGTTTCTTGATTCCTGATAAAGAAATATCTGTGGAATAGGTAAACCAACTATGATAGATTCAATTAGTTTTGAAGCTCTTTTAATATCCCAGACATAATTACGTTGGAAGCCTGGAATATTAATAGCACCAGATTTTATAAAGTCATACATCGTCTTAATATTAAAATCATTAGGCGATGTAGTTATTTCATACTCATTGATTGAATATGTCTCATCAGGCTGAGAATCGTTATCAAACCATTTGACTGGTTCATTTTTTTCAAACTGCGCTTCAGACACTTCGGTATCCTCATTAGTTTGAGGATTTGATGAGTTAGTCATTCTAAATTACCTAAGATACAAAGTGCCAATTGCTTTACTCCCAATGTCGAAACTATACTAACCGTTAACTTCATCGCAACTAGGTGCTGAACATTAACACATAACCTCTAACCATTGACCTCACTCATAAAGGAAGTTGGTTAACTACATATTATACATATTTTCCGTATAAGAATCCTTACTTAGAGTATTCGTAAATTTCGTGAATAAAATTCGATCAAACAAAGCCTAAGTAAATCAGCAAACTTCTACCTCTGATCTTTTGACATTGTTGGTTATTCACCACTGCGATCGCCCCAATTCGACAAAACGCGACTTTATATTTAGAGATTGTGTGTGAGATGGATAAGAACTAGGCTGTTGTTGCGATGGCCCTAACTCGACGACAATAAACTAGGCGATGTCTACGACGGGCTGCGCCTACGCATTAAACTGTCCAATCCTCTATTAACAATCCGGTACTTTGCCCAAATACTGATGATTGCGTGTTAATAAAACTAATTTACGAGATAGAGCGATCGCGACTTAAATAACGTTTTACTTACTTGCAACACTCAATCAGACAACAAGATCGCAAAGCCTTCTTGGGTGAAGTGTTTATCGTGTGTCAATACCTCTATGATCTCCAGTTGGCGCATAGTGTGCATAGAAATGCAATCTGTCAAGCTATAGCCTTTATCAAAGCGTTGAGAATACAGAGCTAGACCACCTAAAAAGGATTCGCGTGTTTGGGGAATAACTTGAACCTGATCATTTCGCAGAATGCTTTGTGTTAGTTGAAATATTCCGCTTCGGGTGTATCTACCAGCAGTTGAGAAATAATTCACAAACTCAGTTAGCACCTCATCGGTTGTAATCAGTTTTGTTTGCATCAGCGATTTGTGTATCTCTTGAGTGCGGACGTGCCATGCATCTCGTGGATTAGCAAGCGCTATCCAGTAAAACGTGTCTACGAAAACAGGATTCATGTTGATGTTTGAGGAGTTCCGTAAAGATACTGGTCGTGCTGCTCTGCGCTATCTGTGTGCAAGTTAACCAGTTCTTCAGGAGGAATACTCTGAGCAAATTGCTCGAACTCATTGAAGAGATTTAGCAGAGAGTTATCTACTGGAACAGGAGAAGTAATTACTTGAGTGCTATCTGCTTCTTGAATACTATCTTGATTAGAACCTTGGAAACTAGGTTGCGCCTTTACAGACTGCAAAAGGTTCAAAATTGCTTCTATCAATTCCTCTGGTGCTTGCTCAATTTCTCGAAGAAGTTGCTCTTTCGCCGTCATTGCTGATAACCCTCAAGCAAATACCTTAAATCTTACTATTAAGTTTAACTCCTATAGGACTCCGATTTGATTTCTGAAAACATACTGAGACTGAAAAGCCCGTTTTATCAGGGTTTTATCTGAAATCTTGTTCAAAAATGAGATATGAGTCCCATATCACTCTGACACCATAAAAAAACACCGCATGTTTAGGGATTTTATAACTGCGATCGCTCCAACTCGACAACATTTAGAGATGGTCTCTGAGATGGACAAGAAGTAAACCGTTGTAGCGATGTCTACGATGGGCTACGCCTACGCCTTCACTCAACAACAAATTACGCGATGTCTACGACGGGCTGCGCCTACGCATTAAACTGTTACTCCCTCAATTAGCAATCCTGGTACTTTGCTGAAATCTCTATGATTGCGAGTTAACAAAATTAATTTACGGGATAGTGTGATGGCACTAAAATCATGCTTAGTTTCGTACAGGCAGTTTAACTGCGATCGCCTTTGCTCGACAACCAGCTGGTGATCGCTGCTAAATGGCGATCGCTATCCTACAAATATACTTAGTTTTTTCACAAATCAAATAGGAGTCCTATGACAAAAGAAAAAGCAAAATTTATCAAGATAATCCTCGATTTTCGATTTTTGGTGTTGGTTTGTATACTTTTGCACCTTGGAAAATTGCAATTTCTGGACTTTATAAGAAATTGGACTTTAGATTGATAGGTAAGATAGCAGACAAACCCGTGGTTTTTGATGATACAGTTTACTTTCTTAGCTTTGATGATGAGAAAGTTGCATATAAAACTTTTGAACTTTTGACTTCTTCAATAGCAAAAGACTTTTATTATTCTCTAATTTTTTGGGACGAAAAGCGCCCAATCAAGTCTAGTATTTTAAATAAATTAAACTTGGCAGCTTTAGCAGAAGCATCAGCTTGATTTTATATAGACGGAAAAGTATTTGGCTTTGCACTGTGTGTTTAAAGATGTGAGTATAACGCTATAAATGGCAAAACCAATGACCAGGATACAGATTGTAACGTAGATATATCCAATTTTTGAATCTTTGTTAGCAATGTCTAAAACTGACTATGCTTATGCTGTTGCCTAGATATTTAAATATTACTGAATTGCTGAACAATTGTTTGTACAATTGCCAAAATAGCTCCTACATTATCCAAATAATATCTTTGCTTATCAAGCAAAGCCACTTTTTGCGAAAGTTGAAGAAACTGCCATACTTCTCCTGTTGTCACACATCCATACACGGGTATTTCTGATTGTCCAGATGAACGATTGAATAAATCCGCCGCCACCATTTGCGCGATGCACTGTCCTAACCCAGCTTCTACATCATTTTTCTTGGCTTCCACAACAGTCAGGATTGGGCTTCGCAAGGGTGGTAGAGGTGGAGCCATTGCTAAAATAAAATCACATTCCCCAATCAAACCCTGTGTAGGATCAACGTCAAGTCTTTGTCCAGAGAAAATAGCCAAGGTATCTTGGCTGAGATCGCGACAAGTTAATAAAATCGGTACAATAATAAATTCGCTCCGAGCCTTTTCACTAATCAGAGCTAATTGGGTTCGCTTTCCTAAAGTTTCATTTAACCACGAAGGAATAGAAAGAGGTACAAGCTTGGGAAATAGATCGGCTTCTTGGGTAGTGATTCCCAAAACAGCCGAAACTTTTTCTAGAGTAAAGTCGCTGTACGCCATAGTTTTGCCTCAGGAATGTTGCTCAATACACTTGAGGAACAAAAAACTGCTCATTGCGAGGGGCGCGAACATAATCCTCAGCCACAGGTCTAGACGGAAGTTCTAAGGGAGGAGGTGTCATATCTTCGTAAGGAACTTTGCTCAACAAATGATGAATGCAGTTGAGCCGCGCACGTTTTTTATCATCTGCTTCAATCGTAAACCAAGGGGCTTCGGGAATATTTGTGTAAGCAAACATGGTATCTTTTGCTTTGGAGTATTCTACCCAGCGATCGCGTGATTCCAAATCCATTGGACTAAGTTTCCAGCGCCTTGCTGGATCGTGACTGCGAGAAAGAAAGCGTTTTTCTTGTTCTTCATCGCTGACGGAGAACCAGTACTTGATTAAAACAATGCCCGATCGCACCAGCATTCGTTCAAATTCTGGGCAAGATTGCATGAATTCTTGATATTCTGCTTCGGTACAAAAACCCATCACCCGTTCAACTCCGGCTCGGTTGTACCAACTGCGATCGAAAAGGACAATTTCGCCTGCTGTCGGAAGATGTTGCACATAACGCTGAAAATACCACTGAGTTTTCTCGCGATCGGAGGGAGTTCCGAGAGCAACTACACGACAGCCACGAGGATTGAGTGGATCGGCAATACGTTTAATTACTCCTCCTTTGCCGGCTGCATCGCGTCCTTCAAATATGACGACAACCCGATAGCCAGTGTGCTTAATCCAGTATTGCATTTTGACTAGCTCAATCTGGAGTTGCTCTAGTTCAGTTTCAAAAGTCTTTTTGGGAATTTTCTTGGCAAAAGCTTCTGTGCTACCATCAAAAATCCTTTTTGATTTTTTAGATTTTTTCTTGTCTTTTGCCTTTATCAGGTTTTCTACTAAGTTTGTAGCGGTTTGAACTAGATCATTATTTTGCTGGTTTTCAACTTCATCAATTGACATTGCTGTTACCCCATGCCATTGAGTCGGCATAATTATAGTTTATCTATCAAGTATATATTTTAATACGAAATGAGTGTAAATATACACAGATGCTCTGGGAGGATAATTGTAGCGATATATAAGAAGCAGTCGTAGACATTGCCCTAACTCGCTAGACTGAATGTGGACTTGTAAAGGAATTAGAAATTATGCCTTATAGTCAGTTTACAAATATCAGTAAAGTCAAAGAAGCTTTCGGGTTAAAAACACAGGAGGGTGGACGATTTCTTCCTGTCACCAAACCCATTGAAGCATCTGCTACACTAACTGCATATCTTGAAGAAAGTCTACCACTTGTTTCTTCAGCAAGTGAAAAAGCACGTTCAGAAGGAATTATTTACCCAATCTTATTGGAAGTTAGACGGATATTAAATCGGCAAATTAGCTTATTCTCTGGGGAAGATTTTACAGTTGATGAGGCAGTTGGACTTAATGGAATGTGTGATTTCCTTTTGAGTCGATCGCCTGAAGTTTTAGAAATTGAAGCACCTGCAATTGTGATTGTGGAAGCAAAAAAAGCTGATTTAAGAACAGGCTTTGGACAATGTATTGCCGAAATGGTTGCAGCACAAAGATTCAACGCTGCAAAAAATCGTTTAGTTCCGGTAATATATGGTTCGATTAGCAGTGGTACCCAATGGCGATTCCTGAAACTGGAGGATAATACTGTCACTATTGACTTGATGGATTATCCCCTTCCACCTGTAGAACAAATTCTAGGATTTTTAGTTTGGATGCTTCAAAGCGGTTGATAAATACCTAAAATTTTGGGATGTTTGAGATTATGGAGCGATCGCTATAATTCAGGTTACCAAAAGCTCAAAATTTTTCTTGCTGGAGTAAGTTTGTCTATAACATTGATTTGCTTGTAGCTTGTTATACGATTTTACATCGTCTTCTGACAGGGGAATGCTCTTTCCGTCATAACTCTTGAGCTTATTCCAAAAGTTGGATTCAAACATAATTAGAAGATGTTTAGAACTAATTGGATAAACTACTTGGACACCATGTGAAGCCAGACCAGTTCCAAAATGCTCATGTTGTTTGATTGCTATTGGATTATCTGAAGTCCATAGTGGAATGGAAGTTGAGTTCACACCAAATAACCAGATATGACTTGATAATATTTTTGATATCTCTGAATCAGAACCTTGATCGAGAATATTAGAGATATAAAATAAATGCTGTGCTATTGAGTCTTCTTCGATACCTACCTTTAATAAATCATGAAAATAAATTGAATTACTTGAAGTTTTTGGAGAAGGAAGGCTAACTTCTTGAATGTTTATATTATTCTTGAATAGTGCCTGATCCATTCTTTTCTTAAGATCATCTAAAGATTGAAATATTTCTTTAATTTTCGCTCTAAGCATAGTTGTCCTGACAAACTGAAGTGCTAACAAGGCAGATAAATTTTTCTTTGCCTCTTCGTCCAGAACTCCAAGAGAATCAAATAAGTTCTTTTTTTCGATTTCTTCAAGACAATCTATGATCAGTTTGAGAAAATCTCTAAATCTGGATTCGACTTTAGCGAGATCATGTTCAATGAATTGAGATTTTGTTTTATCCCTTAATTCATCAGGTAAAAACGAATCAGGAAAATCATTAAAATATCTCTGTTGTGCAACATTTTTTACATGAGATGGATAAATGGATTTTTCTATCTTATCCAACACAAATAATGTGTCTTCATTAGCAAAGTTTTTTAAATAGAATTGAGGTACGAAGTGCTGCTTTTGAACGTTATTCATTGAAATAAATCCTCTAATCTCAATAGATACCTAAGTAGTATATGGTGCGATCGCTTGACTTTTAAGACAGTCACTACATAATTGATGTCATCACTACGGATTCATCCGAATCAAGTCTGTTAGGATACTATCCAAACTACCGTTAACTTGAATGCGATCGATCTTCTCTGCAATGCGTTCTAATACTTCAAGTTCCTTCAGACGCAAAGCCACTGGATTATCCTCCATCACTTTGGCAGTGTTTAACATACTGCGAGTAGCAGCGGTTTCTTCTCTGCGTCTGACTACGTTTGCTTGAGCGGCTTTTTCTGCTTCGACTACTTTGCTCAAGATCGTCTTAATCTCGCCAGGTAAAATAATGTCTTTGACGCCTACAGAATCCACTTCGATTCCATAGTCTGCGGTTTTCTGGCGAATGTATTCAGATATACTTCTGTCAATTGCACCTTTATCTTCTAATAAGGCGTCTAAATTGCGTTCGCCGATCGCACCACGCAAAGCAAATTGCAATTCTTTGTATAAGAAGCCGGAAATATCTGATAAGCCGCTTTTTGCTCTCAATGGATCTTGGATACGGAAGCCAGCTGTCAAATTTAACCGCAGAGGTACTTTATCCTTAGAAAGGATATCTTGACCTGATACTTCCATATTTTGTAGTCTTAAGTCGATGGTTTCAGTTTGAAAAGAGCGTCCAAATAACCACCAAGCGTGTACCCCTGGCGATCGCTGTCCTTGAAACTCTTGATTAATGTATAGTAGTGCGATGTGTTGTGCGGGTACTTGGCAAATATGCAAACAGTTGCGACTGAGCAATTTCACTTCTGCTGAACCCTCAACCAACTCAGCCACTAAACGAGACTCTAACTGAGCATCGGCGCTGATGTCGATAATTTCCACCTCAACACCTTGCCAAAACAACTTGCGGCTTGTAGGTGGCAAAATAGAAATCACTTTACCTCGATACCGCACAATTGCAACTTGCCAATTCAGTAATTGCACTGTTTGACAGTAGGCGGCAACAAAATCAGGATGTTTTTCAATTAGAACATCTTCCAGGGGAAAGTCTGGGTTAGGCACAATTCGACTGAGAGTCCGCACTGAAACATCCCGATCTACTGACCAAAAAGCATACTCTCCAGGTTCTAGAGGTCGCACAAAATCATTTTGCACGTATAGTAAACCAATTTCATACTCGGAAATTTGAAACTTTTTCAGTCCACTCAAGGCGAATTTACGTAGTTGCTGCACAAAAGAAGCAGGCAATTCTAAACTTTCTTCTAAGTTGAAGAGATGAGATTCTACCTCAATAAAACCACGCCAAAAAGCCATCAATTGATTTGGTGCAACGCTTAGCCAATTCTGACCACAGCGTACTAACGCAGCTTGATTGTATGCAGTTCTGATAATCAATAAATGTTGTTGCAGTTCAGGCTGATGGTTGCGTAACAACAGTTCTAGGTTTTCAATCTGAGCTTGTGGCTGATTGAGGTCGTAGATTTTGACTTGCCAATGGCCACCAAAATAAGTGTGTGTACCAGGCTGTAAAATTTTCTTGAAGTCACTGCGGTGATATAAGATGCCGATTTCATTAGGTTTGATATAAAATGTTTTCCACATAGTAATTTGCATAGATAATTTGAGCGATACCTTAGGTAAGTTGCGCGATGCCTGGATTGGGCGTAGCCATCGCAACCAGCTAAGAAGATATAATCAAGACATTTATAACCTTGCTTGAAACTAAATACCACCTGTGATTTAAATCGTAGTTTCACAGGTGACAGCAAGCTAAAGGATTTATTTTAGCTACTTGTAGTATTATAATACAAAATATTTTTTTACTCTGCTAATACAAGTGTTTACAGTTGAGGTGCGGGCAAAAGTTTCTCCAGAACTGGATTAAGGATTGCTGTTACTTTCCCCACGAGTCTGGAGAAAGATAACTGCGTTCAAATATGCCGTTCGGTTAGCAATCGAGAATCTCCGTAGAGAAATCGACTGTGGAAAACGAAGGGACATACTCAAGTGAAGGAGATATACAGTTGCGCTGGCTCCTTGACTGTAGCTATCAAACATTACCTTGGGAGTAATGAGCAACAGCAGAACACTTGCACCGCAGAGTTTGGAAAATGACGGAATCGAACCGTTTTGGGATTTCTCCCGTGCCACATTGGTTACCTTAAAAGGGTAATGTCTTTTGACCCGGACAGGGTTGGGTGAAAGTATAGGAATTGAACCTACAACACATCGATTATGAGTCGATCGCTCTAACCAATTGAGCTAACTTCCTTTGGGGTTTGATACAGGACTCGAACCTGTGACGCATCGATTATGAGTCGATCGCTCTGCCAACTGAGCTAATCAAGCGATATAGTTTAAAGTATTCGGCGGTATACGCTCATACTAAGGTTGGCGCACCAGTTAGGCATATAGAACCTAAGCTATAGCTTTGTAACTTTTTGACTATCCCAGTTCAAATTTAGCACAGGAAAAACTATCTGTGGTAGGGGCACAAGCAATGCTTGTGCGTGTCAAATGAAAGCCAGGGCGAACGAGCGTCACGAGCGTCTTGATTCTGACGGTCGGCGGAGCGTCTCCGGCTCCGCTCCTGAATTCTGAATTCTGAATTCTTCTTCAATTTGCTTAAGGTTTCAGGCGTTAAGTAATATCTCACGTCTGGGTTTATCAATTTTATATACTCGTAAAGCTTTCTCTGTCACTTTCTCATGATGGTTGTCATAATCTTAAAAAAGCCAAATGCTCCATTTAAAATACCTGCTGTTTTCACTCCACCCATCATCGCTCCCATAATGCCGAGTGAAAGTGTATCGACTCCGGTCAGGTATAGATTTTTAATTGGTGTTCTAGCCCCGATCCAGGATTGATCCAGGCGTTCAGGAATACAGGGAATGCCGAAGATAGCACCGCGATCGCTAGCATCAAAGTGTTCCACCGTCAGTGGAGTCGAGAGTTCGGCATACTCAATCAAATCCTGAAAGCCAGGATAGTGGCGCTCTACTAACTGAATCAGGGATTGGGTAATTTGGGCTTTCAGTTCAGTGTAATCCGTGCCTCGCCGTCGCCAGGATTGTTCTTGCCACTGCGAAAAGAAATCATAGTCAACGTAGGCAATGATTTCTGCCGTATGCCCCTCAGCTAATGGATCTTTCAGCGATGGAAATGAGAGATAGCAGAATTTAGGTAAATTATCAGCAGAGATGGGTGGATCTTGGGTAATTGCATCGTGGTTATAGGTCGTGTAAATCCAATGGTTCTCACCCTGAAACCCTAGTTGCTGTGGACTCTCTTTTAACCCTAAATATACCGTCACCATACTGTTACTTTTTGGAAACGCTTGAATTTTCTGGCGCTCTGCCAGCGCGTAGTTGGGTGGAATCAGCTTCACATAAGTATTGAAGGCTCCGGCATCAGACACCACAATGGGTGCAAAGTACGTTTCCAAGTCTGCCTTGGCATGTGCTGTATCTTGGGCTTTCACTCCCACTGCCACCCCGGATTCCAACAAGATTTCTGTGACTCGGCGTTGGGTGATGACGACACCACCCCCCTGTTCAATCACGGGAATAATGGCTTGCGCGATCGCCTTTGCCCCACCCACAGGATACCAGCCGCCCTTAAAATAATGGGTAACAATCGCACCATGAATGCCAAAGCAACTTTGGGATGGCGGTAAGCCATAATTTCCCCACTGTGAAGCCAGTAATGCTTTGAGTTGGGCATCTTGAAAATGTCTGTTCAAATAATGCTGGGTGGTTTGTCTAGCAATGGCCCCAAAATGACGAACAAACCGCCTGAGTAGAGGATGCAGCAATACCGGAAATAGCTCCAACATTGAATGCGCCCCAAACCAAAAAGCCGCTTTCTGGACATCCTTAAAGTACTGCCGAATGGCTGTCTGCTCACGAGGAAAGCGCTGGATTAGATCGGACTGAAAGCGATTGGGGTCAGAATAAACCTCAAAGGTGAAGTTTGGGTAGACAAATTTTTCAAACGGATCGGGCATCTTGTGCCAATTCAAATTGCCATTGGTGAGATAGTCAAACACAGCTTTGCCAGTGCCTCCATCTCCCATATTTCCAACATAGTGCAGCCCCACATCCCAAAGAAATTTTCCCTTGCGCTCAAAGGTATGGGTGAATCCCCCAGGGGTGAAATGCTGTTCTAACACTAAAACGCTTTTGCGATCAAGCTTAGATAGGAGCGCGGCAACTGTCAACCCACCAATTCCAGAGCCAATCACAATTGCATCAAACCGTTGCTGTCGAGTTGTTGTTAGCATAGCTCCTCTCACAAAGAATGTAGATGTTGTCGCTGTCAACTTCAAGTAAGTTACATTTTGTCAAAACAAATTAGATGCGTTTCCCCTGGGGATCTGAGTCTGTCTGTGGAGAGCAAATCAAATAGGATTGCTGCACTAAGAAAAACGAAAATGCTAGCACTTATTTATAATGGTTTTTAACTAAATATCGTCTGACTTAAGTCGCAACATATCACGCATAAAAATTACCAGTCTTGGATAGGTTCGATAAAATTCTTTTTCGTTATTGAACTGGTGACTTTCATAAAAGACATTGTTACCAGTAGATATTTCTAAAATATCCATCTCACAAGCTCCTGACTCCGAAACTGTTACTCTACCAAGATGTAATGAACTCTCAAAGTCAAGACGCATAGCTGAATTATCACTGGGTTCACAGTAGGTCAGTGTATATTTCAGCCGATAAGCAGCGAAACGCGATCTTAATCCTGATTGAAATCGGTCAAAACCTCGTTCTAAAATTAGCTGTGTGAGTGGATTTAGATTCATTCCCGATATTGAAAGCAGGAGTATTATTAATACTACCCTTCTCACGATTAATTCTTATGGCTCAGTCTGGGAAAGCTAGACCAGTCATGGGGTCACGAATATATAACCCTAGTGTGAGACTACGAATTGCTTCATCCCAAACGGGTATTAGTTGTTCTGCTTGATCTGCCCAATAATCGAATGTAATCAAGCACTGAACATTCGACCCCAAACCGATACAAATCCGGGAAAAAGCTTCCCGTGGTTCTTCTTGAGTGTCAATAAACTTAATCTCTGTCCAGACTATTTTGGCGGTTTGGCGCTTGACGGTAACAATTTCTCCCTTTTCAATGGGGTTGCGACTGTCGTCTTCTACGACTTTCCTTAAGGTAGATTTGAGCGGAAACTCGCTCCAATCACGGGGGGGTAACTGATTGAAAGATACTTCCAGACAGCAATCATCGTTGGGCGGTTTTTTATCGACGAACTTGAAAGATTTTTCTTGTGGTTCAAAAACCCAATCTTGGGGGACATTGAAGCGAACAGCCCCGCGATTGGCGACAAATATTTTGTAGCCTGATGGAGATTCCCAGCGATGGTCAGGCTTTAGTTCAAGCGTTTCTTTAATCCACTGGAGATTGCTTTTTTTACGCTTTGCCATAGTGTTTTTGTGTTTTTGCTGGTTTTGCGATCGCCTAAGTTAAATAGTAGGCGATTCCGATAAGCCCGCCTACGCCCTTTTCGTTAATATTATCAAATTCCCAGTAATAGTAAGCTGCGTTGCGCCCTTTCGACAATCTCCTGCACTTGTTTGTTATCCCGCATTAATACAGCCAGCTTTGATACTCTTGATTTACGTCTTTCATGTCGCTGTAAAGCCACACCATGCGATCGATGAACCAAAGCTTACCTAGTGTAACCAGGGTAAAACCCAACAGAGTAATCCAGCTGTTGAGTTCGATTAAGCCCCAAATGAGTAAAATTCCACCCAAGGCAGAGATACCGCTGAGAATATTAGGGACATGATGATGGTGCTGGGGAACAGGAATTTGATCGCGATTTAACCAGACTCGTTCCCCAAGAACACCTTTGGAAATCCAATGGTAGGTTGATTGTGGCTTGGGAAAGATGCGTGGGTTCAACCACATCCAAAGAACAGCGATGGTAACAGGAATGAGTGACCACCAACCCAACCAAACACGGCTCCAAACTGGCATAACGAGTGAGTAAGGTCTGAATATACTCTCGATACTTAGCTATTTTATCCATTGCACAATCACCTCATTCACTGGGTCGTAAACCATTGCTCTTTTTGTAGAGCTTGCTTAACTGCTTTGTGAAAGATGTCCTTTGCTGACACAGATAAAATTAGATATTTCTACACTCACCAAAGTCCTCGCCCCGTGGAAGCCCCTGCATTTATGCATGGGGGTAAGGGGCAGGCGATTTTAATCGCCGTCAGAATAATTTCAAAAAGCATAACTATAGCCATCCTTTCTGTGAATCGCTGAACAATATTTATAGCTAATACCTGATACTCTTCCCGATGATGTAGCAATATCAAAACTACCTGTGGCACGACACAAAACACGCCCTAAATACTCGCCAACTTTTTTACCATTAGTGACCACAGCTTTAACAGTATCTCCAGTGCTAAAACCATAATGAATCTGTTTATTTGAACGATGACGAGTAGGGAAACCGAATTTATCAGTACCAGCCATCTGTCTAGTACCATGACCATTAGCTGTAATCAACAATGGTTTAATACCTTTGATATTAAGAATTGGTGTTGATTCGCCAACACAAGCTGCATCTAACCAATGAGTTTTCTCTAGGTTTTGATTATTGCGATTCAACTTTGTCAAACCTCCTGAACCACATTCAACAGTTAAACCCGTTGCTTTTAAAACTTCTAGCAATACATATCTAGTAGTATTAACTGCTGCGGCATCAGCCAATGGCTTCTTAGCTTGAGCCAGGATTTTCTGCAACTTATTAGGGTCTTGTTTTAGAAACTCTTTAATATCCTTAGTCCCTTTTTTTGTATTGCACTTTTCGCAACTTAGAGTAAGATTTGTAATTGAGTTACTACCTCCTTTGGCTCTAGGGTGAATGTGTTCTATCTGTAGTGGCACATCTTTGACACCACAGTAAGCGCATTGTCTCCCCCATTTTTCTAATAGATATTCTCTGGTTTCATAGCCAGCCAAAGTACCTTGTTGATATTCTTTTCCTCGAATTTCTGGATTCCGCATCAACTGCATATCAAAGCGTACTAATTCCTGACTGATAGCTGCAATTTGTGCAAGTTTGCGTAATCTTTCAACCCAAGTTTTGATATTATCAACACGACTTTGTAAGCTCGGTGCTAACCATCCTTCTGGACGGGTTCTATTTAAAAACCTTGGTTTGCGATATCTAGTTTGACGATTTCTTCTACTTCTGCGAAGTTGTCTTCTCGAAGTCAATGACTCTCTGATTGCAAAACCTCTATGCTTCAACTCAGCAGCAAATACAACTTCCCCTGTACCATCATTGACTAATGCAATCCCTGTCAATTTCGCACCGGGGTCAAGCTTTAGTCTCAATGGCGTTACTGATGAATCTGGGCGTGATTCTTTCAGGATGATTGTAAACGGAAATCTTCTAAAAACTGCTGCTTTTCCGTTTCTTAGTAATTGTCTTGCTTGTGCTGGATAGATTCGATCAAGTGGTCTTTTATCTGCGTCTAAAACGAATATTTTGGACATATAGTCCCTCCTTGCGGGTAAAGTTAGCTTCGACAATGTTTAAGGTCGGTACTATATTGAGAACACTGGTTTAACCCTTTTAAGCCTGTTTAATCCTCAATTTCTAGAGCAAGGGACTAGCTACGCATCCCTTGGTAGGTCTTTAACGCTTGCCTTAAACGTAGTACTTAAAGTACTTAGTCTGGTCAGATTAGGACTTTTTCAAGCCCCCGCCTTTAGGCGGGGGGTTTCTGACAATCGTACTCTTTTTGCTGAAAAAGCAAACGCTTCTACCAGCATAACAACATCACATTAATTATGGTCATTACAGCGCAAGAATATAGATAAAGTCGAATTTAGTTAGCAAAATGGCATTTGACTTTCTCAAAATGCCTTTTGACTTACTCCTTTTGGTGTTTTTAGCAAGTAAAATTAACCTTTACTTTCTCAAACCCCAGTTTGCTTACTCCTTTTGGTGTTTTTAGCAAGTAAAATTAACCTTTACTTTCTCAAACCCCAGTTTGTTTACTCCTTTTGGTGTTTTTAGCAAGTAAAATCAACCTTTACTTTCTCAAACCCCAGTTTGCTTTCTAATTTCAGTAGTTCGCGCATTTATGACAAATATTGCGCTTGTAGCAAAAGCTATTGCAGATTTGCCGGAATTCTCTCAGGCTGATCTATACGGAAATTTTTTAAGGTAAAGAATATTAATCGTACTTAATTGCAAGGTGTAGATTATGGCTCGTAGAAAAAGAACTTCCGTAGTCTTAGAAAAAGCAGTGCGTCGTGCAGCTGGCATAAACTCAATTGCTCCAAATTTAGATTTAGGCAATGGACTCACGTTACCTGCCTTCTCAACTTTGATCGAGAAGATGCAAACTAGAGAAAAGGCCTACAACAGTGCCTTGTCCAGCTTGGATAAATTGTACCGTGAAATGCTGGAAACAGAAGACGAGTTGGGAGATATGACAGAACACATGCTGATGGCAGTTGGGACTCGATATGGCAAAAGCAGTGTAGAGTACGGTATGGCGGGAGGAGTTCCTAAGAACAAGCGTCGTAAGGGACTGCGAGGCGAATCGCCAACTTCCACTGTTGAGCAACCTGAGTTTGTTGCCAGTGTAGAGGGCAAGAATGGAAAAAAAGCAGCAGCAACAAGTTAGGATGTCGGCTATTACTCAAAATTTGATCAAGCCCAAATATCTCAGGGCGATCGCTCTGAGATATTTGAATGATATTATGGTGCGTTGCGCTTTGCGACAACGCACCCTACAGAACAGCAAAATCAGCGGCGGAAAAACTGGGTTTTTCAAACGTTTTAATTAAGTGCGATGTCTACGCCAGGAGCAACTCTTACACCAAATCTACCGAACCTGTATATCCTTTGAGAATTCCCAAAGAACCACCACATGAATTAATTACCGTATCCTTTCCTATGCGGCTGAAGCTGGCGTTTAAGCCGTTGACATTTAAGCGATCGCCGCAACCAAAGCCGTAGATAGTAGCAAAACCACTACTTCCTAGAATCACTGTATCTGTTCCTTCACCCAAGTAGACTTTATCATTCCCCCCACCTGTTATCTCCACAGATGAACCAAACAGGTTTGTATCTTTGCTTAAAGGTTCAGGTAGACAAACCGTCGTTCCCCGCAGATTTATGACATTATTGCCATTTCCCACCCGGATAATATCATCACCTGAACCGGCAAAAATTAAATCATTACCTGAACCAGACTGAATAACGCTGTTAGTATCACTTGTAATAATTGTATCGTTGCCATCACCTCCATAAATTTTGGCAGAACTTGAGCCAGGGATTCCAAAAGCCAGAATAAAATCCTCACCGCAGCCGGTTTTAATTGTAGTTTCACCATAGGAAATTACAGCAATTTGATTGTCACCATCTCCAGCTGTGATGCTTTGGTTATAAGATGGCAAACCACTATCAAGATAAGTCAGTAATGAAAGTTCACTGGTGATAACGTCATTTCCTGAGCCTGTTCTAATGTTGGCATCTCCGGCTCCTAAAAAAATTAAGTTATTACCTTTGCCGGCATTAATGGTTCGGTTGGCAAATCCACCTAAATAGAAAATATCGTCTCCTGCTCCTGCTGACGCAACTAATTTGGGAATGGCGTCTAAGCCAATAATATTATCATCAGCATCGAAGAGATAGTTTCCACCATAATCATCTAAAAAGTTGTTTCCACTGCCCAAACGAATTGTGTGATTGCCAGCTCCTAAACTAACATAATCATCTCCGGCTCCAGTATAAACGGTTGCTTGAAATTCATTAGGATTGCACGGCAATGAGCTAGTTTGCAAGACTTCGCCGCTAAAAATGCTAGTATCAAAATTAAAGATTAGGTCTACACTTCTTCCTAATAAGACAACATCATTGCCATTTTGTGTATTTACAATATTGTTGTTTCCTTCAACAACCAACCAGTCTGGATTTGCGGTACCGCGAACTCTTTGATTACTATCTTGAATGACTTGTGGAGTGTAGGTAATGCCGCGAAAAACTTGGGTTGTCATAAAATTTTCCTTTATAGCTCAATACAGTTCAGGGAAATCTAAAAATTATCTAGATGAGCTATTATTCTGAAAAATCAATAGTAATCCGGTGACTTTTTCCAAAAATTTTTCAACGTATTCCAAAATATATAGGATTACTATTTGATTTTTGAAAAGATACGTAGGCTGGAATAGCACTTACTTAAGTTGGATTTAGATTCCCGACTTCTTCAGTAAGTCGGGGATCTGGGCAGCAACAAAGCTTAAAGTAAATGCCATTCATACGTAGGGTGCGTTATCAGCGAGAGTACGGCACTAAATCCTTAAGAATGGTGCGTTATACCGTTTGACTTTAATTATGATACAAATACGTTGGTAGGGGCACGGCAATGTTCCCTACGCGAAATCTATATGTATCAGGGTTTTAGTGAAATGGTATTACTGAATTTTATTCAAAAATCAAACTGGATTCCTATAGAGTAAGTCATTAATTTTCTGTCCTTTGTAAAGTTAAACAAAGGTGAGAATTTGGGCATCTTGGGAACTATAGAGGTAAACCAAATTAGTATTAACTTGCAGTTTCCAGCAATGAAGACTCACCATTTTAGCAAAGCTAAGGCGTTACCATTACAAATTGTTCTTGTTGTTCCCTTCGTGATCCAAATTTTTGCAGCGGTCAGTTTAGTGGGTTATTTGTCCTTTAAAAATGGACAAAGAGCAGTGAATGATCTGGCAGAACAGTTGATAGATCGTACCAGTGAGGTAGTGGATGAACACCTCAAGTCTTATCTTTCCATTCCGCAAACCCTGAATCAAATCAACGCAGATGCTATCCGCAGGGGAATATTAGATGTGCAGAATCGCCAAACCCTTGGCAAGTATTTCTGGGATCAAATGCACACCTCTGACCTGACTTATATTGGTATTGGATTAACGACGGGTGAAGGGGTGGGTGCTGCTCGTTATGATGGCAAAACCATTACCATTGATGATTGGACTGGCAAGCTTCCTAACAATGTCTACACTTATGCTACTGACGATCGAGGCAATCGAACTCAGGTAAATGCTCGGTGGGATTGGGAAAATTCTAGCCAACTTTGGTATACCCAACCCATAGCCGCTGGTAAACCTATTTGGACAAAGATTCTGGTTGAGAACTTTCCTACCGGTCCCTACATCGCCGCTTCTGCGAGTCGTCCAATCTATGATTCGCAAAATCGCTTACTAGGAATGATTGCCTGCGATATCCATCTGTTGAAATTGGGCGATTTTTTACGCAGTTTGAATATCAGTCAAGTTGGGCGAGTGTTCGTTTTAGAACGGGATGGCACATTAATCGCCACTTCCGGCACAGAAAAGCCTTTTACGTTAGTTAATCAAAAGGCTCAGAGATTGAAGGCGATCGCTAGCTCTGACCCAATAATACAGAACGTTGCTAAACACCTGCAAACTTTTAAAGGGTTGGAGTCCATCACCAAAGACACAGATTTTCAACTTGAACTACAAGGAAAACGGCATTTTGTCGATGTTGTACCTTGGCGTGACGAGTATGGTTTAGATTGGCTGCTGGTGGTGAGTGTGCCAGAAAACGCATTCATGGCGCAAATTAACGCCAACACTCAGACCACAATCGCCTTTTGTTTTGCTGCATTAGTCGTTGCTTCGGTGATGGGCGTGTTTACTTCCCATTGGATTGTACGCCCAATTCTGCGCCTAAATCGAGCAAGTAAGGCAATGGCATCTGGCAATTTAGATCAAACAGTAAAAACTAGCGGCATTCAAGAACTTAATACCCTGTCTAACTCTTTTAATTACATGGCAGAACAACTGCATGAATCGTTTACAGCTTTAGAAAAAAGCAAGGAAGAACTAGAAGACCGAGTAGAAGAACGTACCACTGAACTCAAAAATATATTAGAAGAATTGCAACGCACTCAATCTCAAGTTATTCAGAGTGAAAAAATGTCTAGTCTGGGACAATTAGTTGCTGGAGTTGCACACGAAATTAATAATCCAGTTAACTTTATTCATGGCAACCTCGCCCATGTGCAAGAATATACTCAGGATTTATTAGCATTTATAGAATTGTATCAGCAACACAATCCTAACCCTGCTCCAGAAATTCAAATTGCTGCCGAAGATATGGATTTGGAGTTTTTGCAGCAAGACTTACCAAAATTGTTGTCTTCCATGAAAGTCGGCACCGATCGCATTCGCCAAATTGTATTGTCGCTGCGGAACTTCTCCCGCATTGACGAAGCGGAATTTAAAAGCGTTGACATTCATGAAGGCATCGACAGTACTTTGATGATTCTGCAACACCGCCTCAAAGCTAAACCAGAACAACCAGAAATTCAGGTAATCAAAGACTACGGCAATCTACCCCTAGTAGAATGCTATGCCGGACAACTAAATCAGGTGTTTATGAATATTTTAGTGAATGCCATTGATGCCTTAGAAGAAAGTTATGCCAAACTTAGTTATCAGGAAATACAGGAAAATCCCAGTCGAATTATAATTCGCACATCGGTTGTGAATTCAACGTGGGTAAAAGTAGCGATCGCTGATAACGGAGTTGGTATTTCCCAAGAATTTCAGCAACGAATATTCGATCCATTTTTCACCACCAAACCCATTGGCAAAGGAACCGGAATGGGTATGTCTATTAGCTACCAAATCGTCACAGAAAAACATGGTGGCAAACTGGAGTGCTTCTCAACTCGTGGAAAAGGAACCGAGTTTATCATTCAAATTCCTCTGCGGCTAGAGGTTCATGGAGTGGTTTAATAATTATGGCTGAGGCTCTAATATCATTTTCGGTTGAAAACTTATCATTATGACTGACGCAGGGACGCCAGAGATTTTAATAATAAGTTATTATCCGAATTTGATATAGTATAAAATTATTTTGCTGGTAATATACTAATTTTGAGTGTTAACAGATTATACAGTTGGACAGATAGTTAAAATCAGTAGTTCTATTTGTTAAAAAACCTATGCAGATAAATCAGGTGATTGAAACCTACGATCAGGGAGCAGTCGATTATGACGCAATTATGCAGCGTTACTGGCACATCGATCGCCAACCCCTAATTGCTTCCTTACAACTTCAGCCAGGACAAACCGTACTTGATGCTGCGGTAGGGACAGGTCTTAATCTTTGGGCTTATCCTCAAGGGGTGCATGTCGTCGGTGTCGATCTTTCTCATAAAATGCTGGATGAAGCGCGTAAAAAAAGCGTATCCGCAGACATCAGCTTTAAGGTATCGGATATCTGCAATCTAGATTTTCCTGATAATACCTTTGATGCAGCAGCCTCAGGATTTACGCTGTGTGTCGTTAACGATCCAGTCCGTGCGATGGAGGAGATTTTACGAGTTACTAAGCCTGGTGCATTGATTGCCATTCTCGATTACTGTAAATCACGAGATCCAGAGATTGAGAAATGGCAAGAGTTAATATGTGATGGAGCTTCACAGCTAGGCTTTCCCACTGGTAAAATTAAGTGGAATGCATTGATGGATTATGACGAATTGATTTACAACAGTAAGTTGACAATTGAAGTGCTGGCAGACGATCGCATAGAAAGTCCAAACCCATTTTTATGTGGTTGTCAATTACTGCTGAAAAATTCCAAAGCTTAAAAGCAACGCCTGTTTGGCTGATTGTTGGAGTGAATTCTAGTTTTGCGATCGCTGGATGTCCGTTATTACTCAAAATTTTGTCTAGTGGGAACAAAGGCGATCGCTCTAATTTGTAAAAACTCTTCTAGCGTGCTTCTGAGTCATCCTACAGCAAAATCTGTATACTGCCTGACATGCGGTGCATGATACGCGATTACAATGTCTTGCTTAGGCACTCCTTCCCTCACGAGTTGATCCGCGATCGCATCCTCTGTTCCGTCATGCTGCACCCAAATTTTCCCATCCTTAATATCTACGTGCAGCACACAGCCGTAAATCCGGGTACTGCTATCCTTCCATCCCACATGCACAAGCTGATAGTGGTCTTGTGTTGTATCAAAAATGGTTTGACTTTCTATGGGATCGTTCCCAGAGCGCAACTTTGCCCGCGCCGTCAATAATCTCTGAATTAGTTCACGATACAAATTTAGCCTATCCATTCTGCAATCTCCTGTTTTTCTGTGTCGTATACCAAAAGCGGAATTTGGTTACGGCCAATGACCGTTTGAATAAATGGATACCTGAAAAATCGCTTATAAACATCCAGCGGAACTGCCAAATACAGTCGCCGTTCTGGATCGTCGTCTTCCAAGGCAATGCGGTAGTTAATAAATTGTCCAATTGCAGTATGAAACTCAGAAATAGTTGAGGCTGCCAAAAATGTTTTGATTTCAACTGCAATCTTTTGATCGTCTTTTGTCGCTGCTAGCAACAGTTCTGCACCCAAATCGATGTAAAAATCAACAAACCCTAAATCAATATGGTACGGATCGTGAGTAATTACCCACCCTTCATTCTCAAGGATAGTCCTGACCAGTTGATGAAACGTATCTCTTGCAGACATCGTAGACAGCTAACCAAAAGGATAAAGTCTTTGCCTAAATTCTATCGTGCATCCCACCCAAGCCGCAGCAGGCGATCGCATCTTACAGCAGTTTTCATGTATTTGAACCACATCTGTCGTAGGGGCACAGCAATGCTGTGCCCTTACCGCGTGGTTTATTTACCTGAAAATAGCTGTAAATCGTGGTGCATTGCACTTGGTGACAACACACCACAATCTACATCATTTAGTTTGACAAGTGATTTTGAAACAGTTCTAAAACATGTTGCCAAGCATCAGGAGCAGCTTCAGCATTGTAACTTGGGTGTTGTACTAAAAATGGGTACTGGTCTTTGAAGAATCCAGCGAAAAATCCGTGTCCAGCATCGTATCGAAATACGCGATGATTGATTTGATGTTTCTTTAATTCTGCCTCAATTTGCTCGGTTTCCTCCTGGGAAATTAACGAATCTCTTGTACCAAAAAATGCATAAATAGTACCTTTAATTTCTGAGGTGCGATTAATGGTTGGAGTCTCTTCACCATAACTAGAAGTGGTAATCCCAGCACCGTAAAACGAAGCTGTGGCTTTGATATCGGGTAAAGTTGCAGCGATGTAAGCAACATGACCGCCAAAACAGAAACCAATGACACCGATGGCATCATGTTTGACATTGGGCAAAGTTTTTAAGTAGGCGATCGCCGCCTGAATATCACTTAAGATATCTTGATACTTTACTTGTTGATAGTATTCCAACCCTAGCCCATAGCTTTCTGGGCTAAACCCAACATCTTGGGCGCTAAAATCAGCCTCAAAACCCGGAGCAATACGTTGAAACATGGCGGGGGCTATTGCGACATAACCTTGTTTAGCGATTAATTCGGTAATGTCTCGAATGTTAGTGTTGATTCCAAAAATTTCTGGAAAAACGATAACGGCGGCAAAGGTTCCCTGATGTGCTGGTTGAGCTAAGTAAGCATCGATTTCTAAGTCATTGTTAGGTATTTTGACTTTTGCGGTGTTAATTTCGATGTTTGTGATTTCTACCATCTTTTTTCCAGTGAATTGATACCAACTTGTCTATTTTGACTGTTTTTCGACACGAATAGAAGATATATACGACAAGCGAATTTTTTACGTTTAGGCAGCAACAATCTGTTGTATAATGTGCCTTATTAATCAAGACTAGATTTCTAACTTTTGAATAGATAGCATCTCGAACTTCTGGATGATACTAAGGTTTTTTATTTGTGCGACCTTACAGGGGTAAACATCAAGACTCAATCTTAAGAAGCACAACAAAAACTATGCCAGATCAAACATTTAGAAAAAACATTCCAGAAGTCGATCCAACCGAAATTGAAGATACTCGAACTGCGATCGCTCGTGAACATCGTTCTTTCCTAGAAAAAGTCTTGGTTAAAGCCAGATTTGCAGATTTGTATGATGCCAGAGACTTTAGCGAAGTTGTGTTTCGCGTCATGCGTGACTTAATGACGACAGAAGCAAGCGATCGCGTCGAGGGAGAACTGCATAAAGAAGCTGTGCCTACAGATGAGAAAGCACTCCAATTTGAAGTTGCCGATCTTTGGAAAGATACCAATCCAATTGTCAGATTTCTAAGTCGAATACGCCAACCTTTAAGAGGCCCGGCTCCCATTGGCATCGATTCCAATTTATTTCTGACGCGAGTTGCCAATGAAGGAGCGCTCCCACCAAACGTTAAGGCAGAGCAAGCAGTTCAAGCTGTGTTTTCTGCCACCAAAGACGAACTTTCTCAAGAGCGGATTCAGGAAATTGCTAGCTGGCTCCCCGATCGTATACGTCAGCTTTGGGAGCAAGCTTAATTACAAGCCTGAAAAAGTTAAGTCTGTTTGTGGATAATAATCGCAAACAGACTTTTTATATAAATCACTCCGCAGACTTCACCGTTTGGTTTGCTGCCGAGCGTGTTTTCTTTCGCTCTGACTTACGCGTTCCACCAGCCATCCCATACTCATCACTATTTTTGCCATAGTGAGACGCAACACTCAACAGCATGTGTTCAGAATAATCATTCAACACACGTTCAGCTTCTTCTAATGCATTCTGAGTTTTATCCATTATCGTTCGTGCTTGATTATGGGCAGCTAGCTTCTCTCGCAAGTCATGAATCATAGTATTGTAACTAGTGATTGATAACCCATTACCAAAATCTAAGTCAGGCTTAATCGCCTGCATTCCTTCAATCCGTCGTTCAGCTTTCGTCAGTGCAAGCGAGTTTCGTCTGCGTTGCGGCATAAAGTTTTCCTTTTTGGATTAATTTATAGAGAACTCTGAGGCTTTTACCACTGTGTTCTTTATATACCACTAAATTACGCAATAGGCGGATGCACCAGCCTGAGTAAAGCTACAGAATTTATAGAACATTCATACACAGCATAAATGCAGGTATATTTGCTGAAATTTGTTAAAATTAACAGATATAGAAGTTTAAAACTTGATTTAGAAGTTCAAAACTTGATTTAGAAGTTCAAAACTTGATTTAGAAGTCTAAAACTTGATTTAGAAGTCCAAAACTTGATTTAGAAGTCTAAAACTTGATTTAGAAGTCTAAAACTTGATTTAGAAGTCTAAAACTTGATTTACGAGTAAGCTGTTGCACAGCACACCCTAAATTAGGGATGCGATCGCGCTTATTCTCTCACGCTACGCCATATTGGGTATATTGACGGAGATAAGATGGCTGTAGCCCCAAAACAATATCCTCTCGCTGATGCACCCTAGTTGTTATCAAGGTGTAACAAAAATCAGCAAGTAGCAAGTAGGGTGCGTTGTCGCGCAGCGCAACGCACCAGATCAATATATCTGACTTTTCCCGTTAAGTCTCTTTTGCAAGCTGCCACCCCTCACAGAGGTCGTGCAATTTTAACCAGCCTCGCCACAGTACCTGGATACCAATAGGGGTTTTA